>NZ_AP022615.1:1262644-1893966 GCF_010730745.1 Mycobacterium heidelbergense
CTGGCCGACGCCTACGACGTCAAGCTGCCCCGCGAGCTGGTGCTGATCGGCAAGCAGTTCCTCTACGTCGAGCGGTACATGAAGCTGCTGGCGCCGAAGTGGCAGATGATGTCCGACCCGCAGCTGACGGGGTACTTCGCCAACTTCATGGTCGAGGTCAGCCGCGAGCATCAGACCGACATTGAGGTCTAGAGCAGTCTGATGGAGATTCGCACCGGTAACGCCATATCGGGCGACCTGAAGCTCTACTACGAGGACATGGGCGACGTCGACGACCCGCCCGTCCTGCTGATCATGGGGCTGGGCGCCCAGATGCTGCTGTGGCGCAGCGCGTTCTGCGAGGAGCTGGTCGGCCGCGGCCTGCGGGTGATCCGATACGACAACCGCGACGTCGGCCTCTCCAGCAAGACGGAGCCGCCCAAGTCCGGCCGGCCGCTCGTCCCGCGGTTGCTGCGGTTCTGGTTCGGGCTGCGCGACGAGGCTCCGTACGCGCTGGAAGACCTGGCCGACGACGCCGCCGCCGTCCTCGACCACCTGGGCATCGCGCGCGCCCACATCGTCGGGGCGTCGATGGGCGGCATGGTCGCCCAGATCTTCGCGGCGCGGTTCGCCGAGCGGACCGCCAGCCTGGCGGTCATCTTCTCCAGCAACAACCGACGGTTCCTGCCTCCGCCCCGGCCCCGCGCCCTGCTGGCGATCCTCAAGGGCCCGCCGCCGGGATCGCCCCGCGACGTGATCGTCGACAACGTCGTGCGCGTCACCAAGATCACCGGCAGCCCGCGCTACCGCGCGCCCGAGGCGCAGGTCCGCGCCGAGGCCGTCGAGGGTTACGAACGCAGCTATTACCCCTGGGGCGTGGCCCGCCACTTCAGCGCGATCATGGCCAGCGGCAGCCTGCTTGCGTACAACCGGCGGACGGTCGCACCGACCGTGGTGATACACGGCCGGGCCGACAAGCTGATGCCGCCCTCCGGCGGGCGCGCGGTCACGCGCGCGATCAAGGGCGCTCGATTGGTGTTATTCGACGGGATGGGACATGATCTGCCTCAGCAGCTGTGGGATCAGGTGATTGGCGTGCTGACGAGCAACTTCGCCGAGTCCGGCTGAAAGTAAGGGCCGGGCGGCCCACAACACTCGGCCCGCAGGTTGTACGGTTGGCGTTGGGAGGATGCCAAATAATGGCCGAGCTGAGACCCTATTACGAAGATTCGCAAGCGGCGTACGACATTTCGGACGACTTTTTCGGGCTGTTCCTCGACCCCACCTGGGTCTACACCTGCGCCTACTTCGAGCGCGACGACATGACGCTGGAAGAGGCGCAACTCGCCAAATTGGACCTGGCGCTGGACAAGCTGAAACTCGAGCCCGGGATGACGCTGCTCGACGTCGGCTGCGGCTGGGGCGGGGCTCTGGTCCGCGCCGTCGAGAAGTACGACGTCAACGTCATCGGACTTACCTTGTCCCGCAACCACTGTGAGCGCAGCAAGGCCAGGCTGGCCGCGACCGGAACGGCGCGGCGCGCCGAGGCGCGGCTGCAGGGCTGGGAAGAATTCGACGAGAAGGTTGACCGGATCGTGTCCTTCGAGGCGTTCGACGCCTTCCACAAGGAGCGGTATGGCGCATTCTTCGAACGCTCATACGACATCCTCCCCGACGACGGCCGAATGCTGTTGCACAGCTTGTTCACTTACGACCGCCGGTGGCTGCACGAGCAGGGCATCGCGCTGACGATGAGCGATTTGCGCTTCCTCAAATTCCTGCGCGAATCGATTTTCCCCGGCGGGGAAGTCCCTTCCGAGCCCGACATCGTCGATAACGCGCGGGCCGCGGGGTTCTCGCTCGAGCAGACCCAGGAACTGCAGCAGCATTACGCGAAGACCCTGGACACCTGGGCGGCCAACTTGGCGGCCAACCGGGATCGCGCCATCGCCATCCAGTCCGAAGAGGTCTACGACAACTTCGCGCACTACCTGACCGGGTGCGCGGAGCGCTTCCGCAGGGGGCTCATCAACGTCGCGCAATTCACCCTCGCAAAGTGAGGTGACCGGCGCGGCCCAGAAAGGCGCATAACGTCATGGCCAAGGATCTGACGCCGCACTTCGACGACGTACAGGCGCACTACGACTTGTCCGACGACTTCTTCCGCCTGTTCCTGGACCCCACCCGGACCTACAGCTGCGCGTACTTCGAGCGCGACGACATGACGCTGGAAGAGGCGCAGCTCGCCAAGATCGACTTGTCGCTGGGCAAATTGGGCCTGCGGCCCGGCATGACGCTGCTCGACGTCGGCTGCGGCTGGGGCGCCACCATGCGGCGCGCCATCGACAAGTACCGGGTCAACGTCGTCGGCCTGACGCTGTCGAAGAACCAGGCCGTCCACGTGCAGAAGTCGTTCGACGACATGGACAGCCCCTGCGGCAGGCGGGTGCTGCTGGCCGGCTGGGAACAGTTCGACGAGCCCGTCGACCGCATCGTGTCGATCGGCGCGTTCGAGCACTTCGGCCACGATCGCTACGCCGACTTCTTGGCGATGGCCCATGGCGTCCTGCCCGACGCGGGGGTGATGCTGCTGCACACGATCACCGGCCTGACGGGACCGCAGTGCGTCGAGCGGGGCATCCCGCTGACGTTCGAGATGGCCCGCTTCATTAAATTCATCGTCACCGAAATCTTCCCGGGCGGGCGGTTGCCGTCGATCGAGATGGTCGAGGAGCGCTCGGCGGACGGGGGCTTCACGCTGACCCGCCGGCAGTCGCTGCAGCCGCACTACGCCCGCACGCTCGACCTGTGGGCCGAGGCCCTGGAAGCGCACAAAACCGAGGCCATCGCCATCCAGTCCGAGGAGGTCTACGAGCGGTACATGAGGTACCTGACCGGTTGCGCCAACGCCTTCCGAACCGGCTACATCGACGTCAACCAGTTCACCCTGGAGAAAGCCGGGGGCATGCCAGCTTAAATACAAGCGATCCACCCCGCCCCGTGTAGGGTGCCGGGGACGGCCGCGTGGGGAAGGCGCCGGTCCAGTCGGGAGGGACATATGTTTGACAATCGAGTGGGCGCGATGCGTGCGCGGTCCAATTCCGACAACGTCCAGGCACACTACGACCTGTCGAACGAATTCTTCGCGCTGTTCGTCGACCCGACGCGCACCTACAGCTGCGCCTACTTTCCGCGCCGGGGCATGACCCTGCACGAGGCGCAGGTCGCCAAGATCGACCTGACGCTGGACAAGCTGGGGCTGGGGCCCGGGATGACCCTGCTCGACGTCGGCTGCGGCTGGGGTTCGGTGATGAAGCGGGCCATCGAGAAGTACGACGTCAACGTCGTCGGGCTGACCCTGTCGAAGAACCAGCACGCCTACTGCCAGCAGGTGCTCGACGACATCGACACGAACCGCTCGCGCAAGGTGCTGCTGCGCGACTGGGCGGAGTTCAGCGAGCCGGTGGACCGCATCGTCATCATCGAAGCGTTGGAGCACTTCGGCTTCCACCGCTACGACGATTTCTTCAAGTTCGCCTACGAGGCCATGCCCACCGACGGCGTGATGCTGTTGCACGCGATCACCGGGTTGCATGTCAAGCAGATCATCGAGCGCGGTATCCCGCTGACCATGGAGATGGCCAAGTTCATCAGGTTCATCGTGACCGAGATCTTCCCCGGCGGCCGGCTGCCGATGATCGAGAAGGTCGAGGAGCACTCGACGAAGGTGGGGTTCAACATCGCCCGCATCCAGTCGCTGCAGTCGGACTTCGCGAGGACCCTCGACTTTTGGGCCGAGGCCCTGGAGGCGCACAAATCCGAGGCCACCGCCATCCAGTCCGAGGAGGTCTACGAGCGGTACATGAGGTATCTGATCGGCTGCGCCAAGGCGTTCCGGATGGGGTATATCGACTGCAACCAGTTCACGTTGGAGAAGTGAGCTTGGGTATCGTTGCACGTCAGATAACTCGACGCCGCGTACCTGCGTTTTTAGGCAGTGATCCAGGAGAGCAAGACGACAATGGCTGAGCAACCGACGAGCCCGACGAAGACGCGGACACGCTTCGAGGACATCCAGGCGCACTACGACGTCTCCGACGATTTCTTCGCCCTGTTCCAGGACCCGAGCCGGACCTACAGCTGCGCGTACTTCGAGCCGCCCGATCTGACCCTCGAAGGGGCCCAGTACGCCAAGATCGATCTCAACCTGGACAAGCTGGACCTCAAGCCGGGCATGACGCTGCTGGACATCGGCTGCGGCTGGGGCACCACCATGAAGCGCGCGGTCGAGCGGTTCGACGTCAACGTCATCGGCCTGACGCTGTCCAAGAACCAGCACGCCCGCTGCGAGCAGGTGCTGGAGGCACTCGACACCGACCGCTCGCGCGACGTGCGGCTGCACGGCTGGGAGGACTTCACCGAGCCCGTGGACCGGATCGTGTCGATCGAGGCCTTCGAGCACTTCGGGCACGAGAACTACGACGACTTCTTCAAGCGATGTTTCGACGTCATGCCCGAGGACGGCCGGATGACCGTCCAGAGCAGTGTCAGCTATCACCCCTTCGACATGGCCGCCCGCGGCAAGAAGCTGACCTTCGAGACGGCTCGCTTCATCAAGTTCATCGTCACCGAGATATTTCCGGGCGGACGGCTGCCGTCCACCGAGATGATGGTGGACCACGGCAGGAAGGCTGGTTTCGTTGTCCCCGAACCGCTTTCGCTGCGACCGCACTACATCAAGACGCTGCGCATCTGGGGCGACACCCTGGAGTCCAACAGGGACAAGGCCATCGAGGTCACCTCCGAAGAGGTCTACGACCGGTACATGAAGTACTTGCGCGGCTGCGAGCACTACTTCTCCGACGAGATGCTCGACTGCAGCCTGGTGACCTACCTGAAGCCGGCCGCCGCCTGATTTCGTGGCGGGTGTCGGATTGGGGCTGCGGCGTTCGTCGGATAGGTAGAGAGTGGAGCACAGGGCTTCGCTCCCTGTCCGGAGGTGACGAATATGCAGTACTTGGCGCTGTTGATCAGCGAAGAGCGGGAGCTCACTCCCGACGAGCGGTCCGCGGGGATGGCCGCCTATCAGAACTTCCACGCCAAGGCGGCCCCAGCGATCCGGGGCGGTGATGCGCTGTTGCCGACGGCGGCCGGTGTGCGCATCGCCGGGGGGCCCGACGCGCCGGTGGTGACCGACGGCCCGTTCGCCGAGGCCGCCGAGGTGGCTTGCGGATACTACGTGTTCGAAGCGGACAACCTCGATGATGCGCTGGCGCTGGCCCGCGACATCCCCGCCGCCCAGCACGGCGGCATCGAGGTCTGGCCGATCGTCCACGCGTTCGATCCCGAGTGGTCGGGCCGCGGCGCCCACTGGCTGGCGCTGCTGCAGGAGCCGCCGGCGTCCGCCTTTGTCCCCGGCACGCCGGAGTGGGAGGCGGAAGCGGCGCGGCACGGTGAATTCGCCGCGGCCGCAGGCGATCACATCGTCGGCGGCGCCGCGTTGCGCGAGTCGGCGACGGCGACCACGGTGCGCGTCCGCGACGGCCAGGCGCTGTTGACCGACGGGCCCTACGTGGAGGGAGCCGAGATCGCCACCGGCTTCTATTTGCTCGACGCCACCGATCGTGACGAGGCGGTCAAGCTGGCCGCGATGATCCCCGCCTCGTCCGTGCAGCTGCGCCGGCTGGCGGGGGTCTCCGGCCTGTAGCGCATGGCCGACCTGGACGGCGTCTTTCGGCGGGAATGGGGCCCGGCCGTGGCCGCGCTGGCGCGCTGGTCGGGCGACCTCACCGTCGCCGAGGACGCCGTCCAGGAAGCCTGCGCCGAGGCGCTTCGCACCTGGCCCGGCGACGGTGTGCCCGACCATCCCGGCGGCTGGCTGGTGACCGTCGCCCGCAACCGCGCGCGGGATCGGCTGCGCCGCGAATCTGTCCGTCCCGGAAAGGAATCAGCGGCCGTCATGGACGACATCCGGGCGCGCACCGAGGCCACCGACCCGCATCCGGTCCTCGACGACGAGCTGCGGATGATGTTCACCTGCGCGCACCCGGCGCTCGACCGGCAGTCACAGCTGGCGCTCACGCTGCGGCTGGTGTCCGGGCTGACGGTCGGCGAGATCGCCCGCGCGCTGCTGCAGACCGAGGCGGCCATCGGCCAGCGGATCACGCGCGCCAAGAACAAGATTCGGCACGCCAACATCCCGCTGCGGGTGCCGCCCGCCGAGCTGTTGCCCGAGCGCACACCCCACGTGCTCGGCTGCATATACTCGGTGTTCACCGAGGGGTATTGGTCGACGGCCGGCCCGTCGGCGATTCGCGACGAACTGTGCGACGAAGGCGTCCGGCTCGCCGGGGAGCTGTGCGCGCTGATGCCGGGCGAACCGGAGGCACACGCCCTGGCGGCCCTTGTGCTGCTGCACGATTCGCGGCGAGCGACCCGGGTGGACGACGACGGGGCGCTGGTGCCGCTGGAGGAACAGGACCGCCGCCGGTGGGACCGCGGCCGCATCTTTCGTGGGCTGGAGCGGCTGCGGCGGGCGCGGGGATCGGCGGGCCCCTACCTGCCGCAGGCGGTGATCGCCGCGGTGCACGCGACCGCGCCGTCCTGGGAACAGACCGACTGGCCGACCATCTGCGCGGCCTACGACCTGCTGGTGCGGATGACGGACTCGCCGGTGGTGCGCGCCAACCGCGCGCTGGCGGTCGGTTTCCGCGACGGCCCCGACGCCGGCCTGGCCGCCCTGGACACGGTGGCGAACGATCCGCGGCTGGGCCGCTCGAATCTCGTCGCGACGGTGCGCGCCGATCTGCTGCGGCGCGCGGGGCGGCCCGCCGAAGCGGTCACGTGGTATCGAACGGCGTTGGAGTCCAACGGTTCCGAGCCGGGCCGCGACTTTCTGCGGCGGCGCATCGCCGAGTGCGGCGGCTAGCCGCCCTGCCCGCGAGCAGACACAGAATCGCACGCCAGGTGCCCTGGCGGTGCGAGTCTGTGTCTGCTCGCGCGGGGGAAAATCAGGCCTCGGCGAAGTTGCGGGTGACCGACGGGTCGACCGGAATGCCCGGGCCCGTCGTCGTCGACACCGTGATCTTCTTCAGGTACCGGCCCTTCGACGACGACGGCTTGAGCCGCAGCACCTCGTCGAGGGCGGCGCCATAGTTCTCCGCCAGGTTCTTCTCGTCGAACGACGCCTTGCCGATGACGAAGTGCAGGTTGGCCTGCTTGTCGACGCGGAAGTTGATCTTGCCGCCCTTGATGTCCGACACGGCCTTGGCGACGTCGGGGGTCACGGTGCCGGTCTTGGGGTTCGGCATCAGGCCGCGCGGGCCCAGGATGCGGGCGATGCGGCCGACCTTGGCCATCTGGTCGGGCGTGGCGATCGCCGCGTCGAAGTCCAAGAACCCGCCCTGGATCTTCTCGATCAGGTCGTCGCTGCCGACAACATCAGCCCCCGCGGCGACGGCGGCATCCGCCTTGTCGCCCACGGCGAACACCGCGACCCGGGCGGTCTTGCCGGTGCCGTGCGGCAGGTTGACCGTGCCGCGGACCATCTGGTCGGCTTTGCGCGGGTCCACGCCGAGCCGGATCGCCACCTCGACGGTGGCGTCCTGCTTGGTCGACGACGTCTCCTTGGCGAGCTTGGCCGCCTCCAGCGGGCTGTACAGGTTGTTGCGGTCCACCTTCTCGGCGGCGGCGCGAAATGCCTTGCTGTTCTTGCTCATTGATTCATCCAATCCGGTGTTGGGTCGTGGTTAGCGGGCCGAAGCTGGCCCTCCCACGGTTGGAGTTGCTACTCGACGGTGATGCCCATCGACCGGGCGGTGCCGGCGATGATCTTGGCGGCGGCGTCGATGTCGTTGGCGTTGAGGTCGGCCTTCTTGGTCTCGGCGATCTCGCGCACCTGGTCCCAGCTGACCTTGGCGACCTTGGTCTTGTGCGGCTCCGCGGAGCCCTTGCCCACGCCGGCGGCCTTGAGCAGCAGCTTGGCGGCGGGTGGGGTCTTGAGCGCGAAGGTGAAGCTGCGGTCCTCGTAGACCGTGATCTCCACCGGGATGACGTTGCCGCGCTGGTTTTCCGTGGCGGCGTTGTACGCCTTGCAGAACTCCATGATGTTGACGCCGTGCTGGCCGAGCGCGGGTCCGACCGGCGGAGCAGGGTTGGCCTGTCCCGCCACGATCTGCAGCTTGATCAGCCCGACGACTTTCTTCTTCGGGGCCATGAGATGTTGATGTTCCTTCTCTCGGGGTTAAAGGGGGTTAGATCTTGGAGACTTGGCTAAAGGTGAGTTCGACGGGGGTTTCCCGGCCGAAGATCGACACCAGCACCTTGAGCTTCTGCTGCTCGCCGTTGACCTCGCTGATGGTGGCCGGCAACGTGGCGAACGGCCCGTCCATCACCGTCACCGATTCACCCACCTCGTAGTCGACCTCGACGGTCGGACGTTCCAGCCCGCCCGCCTCGGTGGCGGTGGCGGCGCTGGCCGCGCCCTTGGCGGCCTTCTTCGTCGCCCCGCGCGGCAGCAGGAACTTCACCACGTCGTCGAGCGCCAGCGCCGACGGGCGCGACGTCGCGCCGACGAACCCGGTGACCCCGGGGGTGTTGCGCACCGCGGCCCACGAGTCGTCGGTCAGGTCCATGCGCACCAGGATGTAGCCGGGCAGCACCTTGCGGTTGACCTGCTTGCGCTGGCCGTTCTTGATCTCGGTGACCTCTTCGGTGGGCACCTCCACCTGGAAGATGTAGTCGCCCACGTCCAGGTTCTGCACGCGGGTTTCCAGGTTCGCCTTCACCTTGTTCTCGTATCCGGCGTACGAGTGGATGACGTACCAGTCGCCGGGCTTGCTGCGCAGCTCCGCCTTCAGCGCCGCGGCCGGGTCGACCTCCTCGGCCGGCTCCGCTACGTCGACCGCTTCGCCCGCGGACGTGTCACCGTCGAAGGTAGTCACGGCTATCAGTCCTCCCTGTCACTCTCAAAGCTCAGCCGAACACCAGCAGCACCAGCTTGGCCAGGCCGAAATCCGCCCCGCCGACCAGCGCCACCATGAAGGCCAGAAAGGCCAGCACCACCGAGGTGTAGGTGAGCATCTGCTTGCGGTTCGGCCAGATCACCTTCCGCATCTCCGCAACGACCTGCTTGAGGTAGTTGTAGACGAACACGACCGGATTGGGCGGACGGTCCCCGGCTTTCTTCGGCTTCTTGGCCGCCTTAGCGGTCTTACCCCGCTTGCGCCCCTTCTTGGCCGCCCGGCCCTTCTTGGCCTTGCCCTCCTCGGCGGCCTCGGCCTCGTCCGGTGACTCCACGTCGACAGCCGAGGTCGAGTCGTCGGCGTCGGCCACGCGCTGCCGCGACCTCTTGCCGGTGGGCCGCTGCGGCCGCAGCACGGGCTCTGTCACCACGGCCGTCCGACCGCCGCTCCCGCGGCTCTCCTCGGTGTCGCCGCCGTCGCGTGCGGCGTCGTTGGCTGCACCGATATCGGGGCCCTCGTCGCTCACCGCATGCTCCTTTGTTTGCTGGTGCCCCACGGGCCGTGCCACCGCGATGGGGGCACTCTTCCAGTGTCCACCACGGCACCATACCCATGGTCGTCTTCAGCAGGGGCGACAGGACTTGAACCTGCAACCTGCGGTTTTGGAGACCGCTGCTCTGCCAGTTGAGCTACGCCCCTTCGCGGTTGGCAGGCCAACCTGCGCTTACCTGCCGGGGCTTACATGACACGCGCGCCCCCCGATTGTTCGAATCCCGGAAAGCGCGCTGATGCTGGGAAAACCCCGAGGTCCGAGTGTACTCGATTCCACTCCAGCGCAGGAAATCAGATGCTCGCTACGAGGTTCTGACGACCTGTCCGGATTCCTTGTCCCATCTGAGCTGGATGGACTCGTCACCCTGGTGGCCCATCAGGGTGGTGTAGGACTCGATCACCACCTCGCCGTCGTCGTTGGTGCAGATGTTCTTGGTGACGACGATGTCGGCGCCGAAACGCTCGTCCACCGAGTAGATGTCCATCCTGGCCCACAGCTTGTCGCCGGCCAAGATCGGCTTGTAGAAGACGAACCGCTGGTCGACCTGGACGATTTGCATGGTTTCCATGCCGACGTCGACGTTCCGGAAGAAGTCGGACTGGACAAGTTTCGCCAGTATCGACACGAACGTCATCGGCGCGACGATGCTGCCATAGCCGAGTCCGGCGGCCGCGTCCTCGTCGTAACAGGCCGGATCCTCGTACTTGATGGCTTGCGCAAACTGACGGAGCTGTTCGCGGCCCACGACGAAGTAGTCCGGGTACCGCCAGACCATCCCGCGGATGTCGGTCTTGAGAGCCATAAACCTACGCCCGTCTACGCCAGCTTCGCCGACGCGATGGCCCGCCCGAAGATCTTCTTGCCCCCGGTGGTGGCCGTCAGCGCGATGGTCACCGACTTGCTCTCCGGATCGACCGACTTCACCCGGCCGCTGAAGACGAGCTCGGCGCCCTTCCCGTCGTTGGGCACCGGCACCACGGCGGTGAACCGCACGTTGTACTCGGTGACCGCACCGGGATCGCCGACCCACGCGGTGACGTAGCCGCCGCCGATGCCCATGGTCAGCATCCCGTGGGCGATCGCGGTGTCGAGCCCGACGACCTTGGCGATCTCGTCGTCCCAGTGGATCGGGTTCAAGTCACCGGAGACCCCCGCGTAGTTCACCAGATCCTGGCGGGTCAGCGGGTAGGTCTTCTCGGGAAGCTGGTCGCCCACTTTGACCGAACTGAACTCACGCAGTGGCATCAGAAAATCCCTCTTCTCCATCTTCGCCGACACGGCCCGCCAGGGTCGTGTAGGTCTCCTGCACGATGTCACCGGCTTCATCGGTGATGATGTTCTTGGTCACGATGATCTGGGTGCCGTGCGCCTGACGCACCGAATCCACGTACACGTCGCAGTAGAGCCTGTCGCCCGCCACGATCGGCTTCGAGAAATTCAGCACCTGGTCGACCTGGACGATCTGCGCGTCCTCAACCGCGATGTTGGCGTATTTGAAAAACGCCGACTGGGCCTGGTAGCCGAACACGCAGATGAACGTCAGCGGGGCCAGCAGACCCTTATAGCCGAGTTCGGCGGCCGCGTCCTCCTCGAAGAACGGGGTGTCGTCGTTTTGCACGGCAACGGCGTACTCGCGGATCTTCTCCCGCTCCACCTCGTAGTAGTCGGGATACCGGTAATGCATCCCGACGAGGTTTGTGGTCAGCGGCACGGGTCTAGAACCTACCTAGTCAACCTGAATAAGCCTTGGCGGGTTGACCTAGCGTGTCTCGCGGTGCGCCTGGTGCTTGCCACAATTCGGGCAGAACTTCTTCAGCTCCATCCGGTCGGGATCGTTGCGGCGGTTCTTCTTGGTGATGTAGTTACGGTGCTTGCACACCTCGCATGCCAAGGTGATCTTCGGCCGCACGTCGGTACTGGAAGCCATGACGGTTCTCTCTCACATCTCTCGGGTGTGCCTTGTTGTGTTGTAGCGATGGCCGGACTCGAACCGGCGACCTAACGATTATGAGTCGTTCGCTCTAACCGACTGAGCTACATCGCCTCGGGCCACCCCGTGTTGGGTTCGGGGGCGTCCGCCGAGCCCCCTAACGGAATCGAACCGTTGACCTTTTCCTTACCATGGAAACGCTCTACCGACTGAGCTAAGGGGGCCGTTCACCCAAGCGACAGTCGCGCCGCGGGGCCTAAAAGAGGGTACAGCCTGGCGCGCAGCGTCACCAAACCAGCGACGCGGCCCGGGGCGGCAAGTGAAAAAGTTTGCGACGGGCGGGGGCGCTCATCCGCTGTCGCTGCCGCGGGGTTGCCACGCGCTGAGGTCGCTGAACTCGTCGTACTCGCCGTCGGTCTGATCCTCGGAGCCGGCCTCGCCGAGCAGGGCCCGCAACGCGAGATGGACGGCCTCGCGGGTGTCGGCCAGATGGAACCGATGTATCGCCTCTTGGACCAGGTCGTCGTCGATTTCGATCTCGACCCTCTTCTTCATGTGCCAACAATACCCACTGCCGAACCGATGCGCGGCGGCCAGTTTTCGCGACAGGCCCGCGACAGGCCATAGTCTGGTCGGGTGTCACAGGACCGGCTGTACTTCCGTCAACTGCTCTCCGGTCGCGATTTTGCCGCCGGCGACATGTTCGCGACGCAAATGCGCAACTTTGCCTACCTGATCGGCGATCGTCAGACCGGCGACTGCGTCGTGGTCGACCCGGCGTACGCCGCCGGCGATCTGCTCGACACGCTCGAGGCCGACGACATGCGCCTGTCCGGGGTGCTGGTGACCCATCACCATCCCGACCACGTGGGCGGTTCGATGATGGGGTTTGAGCTGAACGGCCTGGCCGAGCTTCTGGAGCGGGCACCCGTGCCCGTGCACGTGAATACCCATGAGGCCCTTTGGGTTTCGCGGGTCACCGGGGTCGGCCTCGGCGACCTGACCACCCATGAGGGCCACGACAAGGTCAGCGTCGGGGACATCGAAATCGAACTGCTGCACACTCCGGGTCACACGCCCGGCAGCCAGTGCTTCCTGCTGGAGGGCCGCCTGGTCGCCGGGGACACCCTGTTCCTGGACGGCTGCGGGCGCACCGACTTCCCGGGCGGCGACTCCGACGAGATGTACCGCAGCCTGCGGCGGCTCGCCGCGCTTCCCGGTGACCCGACAGTGTTTCCGGGGCACTGGTATTCGGCCGAGCCGAGCGCGTCGCTGTCGGAGGTCAGGCGTTCCAACTACGTGTATCGCGCCGCCGATCTTGATCAGTGGCGAATGTTGATGGGCGGCTGAGCCACGCCATTTTGTGATCACCGATTGTGCGCCCAGCGAAATTCTCGGCCGAAGACCACTGTGATATAAGCGGAAGGGTGGATTCAATGGGGTGGATCCAGGGCGGCTGGCACGGGGTCACCAATGTTGGGTCCAGCACCTGGTTATCGTGGGCGGCGTGGGCCGCGATTTTGCTGGGGGTCGTCGCGCTGCTCTTCGCAAACCGGCAGGTCAAACTGAACCGCCGGTTGGCCGCCGAGCAGGTCAGGCCGCACGTCGCGATGTTCATGGAACCGCACCCCGCCGACTGGCACGTGATCGAACTCGTGGTCAGGAATTTCGGGCGGACCGCGGCCTACGACATACGGTTCTCCTTTCCGAACCCGCCGACGGTCGCCGAATACGAAAGCGCCGCCGACGGCTACGCCGACGTCGTCGAACTGCGGCTGCCCCGCGAGTTGCCGGTGCTGGCGCCGGGCCAGGAATGGCGCATGGTGTGGGATTCGGCGCTCGACCGCGCCGAAATCGGAGGCGGCATCGAGTCCCGCTTCACCGGGACCGTGGTCTACCACGACCGCCCCGACAAGCCGCGCGGTTGGCGGTTCTGGCGGCGCGATCGCCCGGCGCTGCGGACCGATGTGGTGCTGGACTGGGATGCCCTGCCGCCGGTTCAGCGCATCGAGTTGATGACGACCCACGACCTGGCGAAGCGGGAAAAGCAAAAGCTGGAGCTGCTGCGCGGCGTGCTGACCTACTTTCACTACGCGAGCAAGGAAACGCGTCCCGACGTGTTCCGCAGCGAGATCGAACGCATCAACGGCGCCGTGCAGGAGACCCAGGACAGGTGGCGCACCCGGGTGCTCGACCAGCCCACCGACGTCAGCGTGCGGTGGGGTAACGCCCAAACCGATCTGGGCAAACATCGCGGCCAGCAGGCCTGATGGGCAAGGAGCAACCTATGAGCGGCCCGGTCCTCTACAGCCACAAGGATTCCATCGCGGTCATCCGGATGGACGACGGCAAAGTCAATGCGCTGGGCCCGACGATGCAACAGACCCTCAACGAGGCGATCGACCGGGCCGACGGCGACAACGTCGGCGCGCTGGTGATCACCGGGAACGAGCGGGTGTTCAGCGGCGGGTTCGACCTGAAGATCCTGACCTCCGGCGAGGTGCAGCCCGCGATCGACATGCTCAGGGGCGGCTTCGAGCTGGCGTATCGGCTCTTGACCTATCCCAAGCCGGTGGTGATGGCGTGCACCGGGCATGCCATCGCGATGGGCGCCTTCCTGTTGTCGTCCGGCGACCACCGGGTGGCCGCGCACGCCTACAACATCCAGGCCAACGAGGTTGCGATCGGGATGACCATCCCGTACGCGGCCCTGGAGATCATGAAGCTGCGGCTGACGCGGTCGGCCTACCAGCAGGCCGTCGGGCTGGCCAAGACGTTCTTCGGTGAAACCGCCCTCGCCGCGGGCTTCGTCGACGAGATCGTGTTGCCCGAGATGGTGGTGAACCGCGCCGAGGAGGCCGCGCGCGAATTCGCCGGCCTGCACCAGCACGCCCACGCCGCGACCAAGCTGCGCGCCCGCGCCGACGCGCTGAAGGCCATCCGCGCCGGCATCGACGGGATGGAAGCCGAGTTCGGGCTGTAGGGAGAAGGCGATGCGGTTGCCCGGGCAACCGCCTCACCCTCGTGTCGCCTCCTCCAATTTCGAAGTGTGGCACGCCAACGCCGGGCCGTCACTTCACCCTGGTGGGCGACCCGATCGCCGTCAACCGGCCCAGCGGAAGCGCTTGAGATAGGCCGGCCAGTCCCACGTCGACAGGAACTCCTGCGTCGCCTCATACCCCTTGTCGTAGAGCTCCTCCAGGCGCGCCGCCGGGGCATCGAAGTCGAGCACGCCCACGTTGGTCGATTCGACGACGATCGCACGGGTTGAGACCCATGGGTGGTTGAGGTGGGTCTGGTCGTGCCCCGCCAGCATGGTGGTGAGCAGGCTTTCCAACAATGCCGTCTGTTCAAAGAAGCGCAGGGGTTTCAGCGCGGGCATCACCGCACCGATGCCCTCGGTCGGCCTCGGTAGGACCGTGATCCCGAACGTCGGCCAGCGTGGTGATTTGCCGTCGGGCCGGTCGAAGGTGTCGATCGGAAAATTCGACAGCACGCCGCCGTCGACGAGGGTGGATGTCGCCCCGCTGACGCCGGTCAGCTTGACCGGGCGGTAGAAGAACGGGATCGCCATCGAAGCGCGGACCGCCTCGGCGACCGGCTGCTCATCGGGGTCCAGCCCGTAGAGCCGCCGGTAGTCCCACGGCAGTCTCACCAGCTGGGCCGCGGTCAAGTCGGCGACGGTGGTCACCAGCTTGTAGTGCCGTCCCCCGATCAGGTAGGCGTCGTCGAGAAGCAGGTCACCGAAGGTGGTGACGCCCAGGTTCTTCAGCTCGCCCCGAATCCAGTCGTGGGCGACGTCACCCCGATACATGCTCGTTTCCCGCACCAGTCCCCACGCGGCACCGAGGTAGGGGACGGGTCCCGCGTCGCGCCACTTGCGCAGCGGCACCGAGAAGGCGAGTTCCTTGACCTCCGCGCCGGTCAGCTGGCCCTCTTTGGACCCGGCCGCCAAGATCGCCGCGACCACCGAGCCGGCCGACACGCCCGACACTCTCTTGATCGAATATCCGGCATCCATCAGCGCGACGATGGCGCCCACCAGGCCGATGAACTTGACGCCACCGCCGGAGAGCACGAGATCCACGGATTTCGGCTGTTCCGCCTTGACCGCCATCTAGTTCTCCGCCGAAACCCATTGGTAGGGAAGGAATTTCCCGTCGAAGGTCACCACGACCCGGTCGCCGGAGGGGTGCGGCTTTTTCTGCAGGTCGACGCTGAAGTTGATGGCGCTCATGATGCCGTCGCCGAACTGCTCGTGGATCAGCTCCTTGATGGCGCCGCCGTACACCTGAAGGGCCTCGTAAAAACGGTAGACGGTCGGGTCGGTCGGCACGGCGGTGGGCAGGCCGCCGCGCATGGGCGGCGCCGCCAGCACGGGCACCGCCGACTCGTCGAGGCCGAGCATCGCGGCGAGCACCTTGCCGAGCTCGGCGGGAATCGGCTGCTGGCCGAGCAGCGCCGACGTGGTCCACACCACCGGCCTGTCGATGGCGTCGGCCAGCTCCTGCCAGCTCAGTCCCTTCGCCAGCCGCGCGACGACGATCCGCTCGGTGAGTTCGTTTCTGTTCATCGTCCCAGCATGCCCGCCCGGTCACGCCGGCTTCGTCGCGGTGACCAGGCGCGTGGAGAACCAGGGGCCGCCGTACCACATGCGCCATCCGAGGTTGCGGCGCTTCACGTTTCGCCAGCCCAGGTCGCGCAGATGTTCGGCGTGCTGACGGGTCTCCCACAGGTCCGCGATGGCGAGGCGACCACCCGGCCGCAGCACGCGGACGGCCTCGTCCAGCGCCTGTCGCCGGCCCTCGCTGGTCGGGATGTTGTGGATGGCCAGGCTGCTGACGATGACGTCGACGCTCGCGTCGGGCAACGGCAGAGCGGTCATGTCGGCGGTGTGCACCTCGACGCGGTCGGCGACGTTCTCCAACGCCGCGTTGGCCAACGTCGCCTGCTCCGAGTTGTCGGTCTGGTCGGCGTGCCACAGATCGACGCCTATCGCCCGGCCCCGCGGCAACCGCTTGGCCGCGGCGAGCAGCACCGCGCCGCGCCCGCATCCGAGGTCGAGCACGGTCTCGTCGCCCTGCAGCCGAAGGTCGTCGAGGATGCGGTCCCACACCACGAACTTGCCGGAGCGCGTTGCGTAGGCGTACCAGACGGTCGTCGCGATCATCATCCCGGCCGACGTGCCCGCGAGCGCCGCCGTCACCCGCTTGCCGCGTGCCCAGCTGATGCCCGCCCACACCGCCAGGGCGGCGGCCTGGGCGCCGATGCCGATCGCCTGGCCGCGCGCCGAGATGGTGTGGAATGACCCGTCGATTCCGTAGTCGCCCCGATGATCGTGCACGATCACGAGCTTACGACTCGACACGGCGTCGTCCCCGCCTGTCGGTGGGGCGTTCTATGGTGACACCGCAATGGCCCTCCACCTCCACCGCGCCGAGCGCACCGACCTGCTTGCCGACGGGCTCGGCGCCCTGCTGGCCAGCCCGCCGGCCGACCCGTTCGCCGAGGAGCTGGTGCTGGTGCCCGCGCGGGGGGTGGAGCGCTGGCTGAGCCAGCGGCTCTCGCACGTGCTGGGCAGCAAGCCGGGCGACGGCGACGGGGTCTGTGCGGCGGTGGCCTTCCGCACCCCCGGCTCGCTGATCGCCGAGATTTCCGGGGCGGCCGACGACGATCCGTGGTCGCCGGACGCCCTCGTGTGGCCGCTGCTGGACGTCATCGACCGCTCGTTGGACGAACCCTGGTGCCGCACGCTGGCAACGCATGTGGGCCACTTCGACACGGGTCCCGAGGCCGAATTGCGGCGCGGCCGGCGCTATTCGGTGGCGCGCCGGCTGGCCGGGCTGTTCGCCTCGTATGCCAGGCAGCGGCCGCGGCTGCTGGCCGACTGGCTGGACGGCGACCCGGGCGACCTCGACGCCGACCTGGCCTGGCAGCCGCCGCTCTGGCGCGCGCTGGCGTCCGCCGTCCCCGCCGATCCCCCGCACGTCCGCCACCACAACACGGTTGCCCGGCTGCGTGAGGGCCCGTCCGACCTGCCGGCGCGGCTGTCGCTGTTCGGGCACACCCGGTTGGCGCGCACCGACGTGGAGCTGCTCGACGCGCTGGCCGCCCACCACGATCTGCACCTGTGGCTGCCGCACCCCAGCGACGAGCTGTGGCGGGCGCTCGCCGGCCCGCATGGCGCGGTGGCGCGACGCGACGACACCAGCCGGCACGCGGCCAAACATCCGCTGCTGGAGACCCTGGGCCGCGACCTGCGCGAGCTGCAGCGCGCGCTGCCGGCCACCCGCGCGACCGACGAATTCATCGGCGGCGCAACCAAACCCGACACGCTGCTGGGCTGGCTGCAATCCGATATCGCCGCCAACGCGGTCGGGCCCAACGGCCGCGGGCTCGCCGACGGCGACCGGTCGGTGCAGGTGCACAGCTGTCACGGGCCGGCGCGGCAGGTCGACGTGCTGCGCGAGGTCCTGCTGGGCCTGCTGGAGGACGACCCGACGCTGGAACCCCGCGACATCGTGGTGATGTGCCCCGACATCGAAACCTACGCGCCGCTGATCGTCGCCGGCTTCGGGCTCGGGGAGACCGCCGGCGACGGCCACCCGGCGCACCGGCTGCGGGTCAGGCTCGCCGACCGCTCCCTGACGCACACCAACCCGCTGCTCGGTGTGGCGGCCGAGCTGCTGGACATCGCGGACGGCCGCGCCACCGCCACCCAGCTGCTCAACCTCGCGCAGGCGGCGCCGGTGCGGGCGCGCTTCGGGTTCACCGACGACGACCTCGACGAGATCACCGACTGGGTCCGGGAAGCCAACATCCGGTGGGGATTCGACAAAGAACATCGCGCGCCGTACGGGCTGGACCACATCGTCCACAACACCTGGCGCTTCGGGCTGGACCGCATCCTCACCGGCGTCGCGATGTCCGACGACTCGCGGGCCTGGCTGGGCACCGCGCTGCCGCTCGACGACGTCGGCAGCGACCGGGTGGAGCTGGCCGGCCGCCTGGCCGAATACGTCGACCGGCTGCGCCATATCGCCGAAAGGCTCAGCGGCACAAGGCCGTTGACCGAGTGGCTCGACACCCTGACCGAGGGAGTCGGCCTGCTCACCGAATCGGCGGACGCCTGGCACGAGGCGCAGCTGCACTCCGAATTCGCCGACGTCGTCGAGCAGGCCGGAGGCCGCACCTCGACGCCGCTGCGGCTCCCCGACATACGCACGTTGCTGTCCGCCCGCCTGGCGGGCCGCCCGAGCCGGGCCAATTTCCGCACCGGCACGCTGACCGTGTGCACGATGGTGCCGATGCGTTCGGTGCCGCACCGGGTGGTGTGCCTGGTCGGTCTGGACGACGGGGTGTTCCCGCGCCTCAGCGCCCCCGACGGCGACGACGCGCTGGCCCGAGAGCCGATGACCGGTGAGCGCGACATCCGTTCCGAGGACCGGCAATTGCTGCTCGACGCCGTCTGCGCGGCCACCGAGACGCTGGTGATCACCTATACCGGCGCGGACGAGCACACCGGTCACGAGCGTCCGCCCGCGGTGCCGCTCGCGGAGCTGCTCGACGCGCTGGATCAGACCACGGAATCGCCGGTGCGCGAACGGATCCTGATCCAGCACCCGCTGCAGCCGTTCGACCGCCGCAACGTCGTGCCCGGCGCGCTGGTGCCCGACAAGCCGTTCACGTTCGACCCCACCGCGCTGACCGCGGCCCGGGCCGCCGCCGGCACACGCCGCGCGCCTCGGCCCTTGATCACCGACCGGCTGCCCGCGCCGCCTCCCGATGACATCACCCTGGCCGACCTGCTCGACTTCTTCAAGGACCCGGTCAGGGGCTTCTTCCGGGCGCTGGACTACACCCTGCCGTGGGACGTCGACACGGTCTGCGACGCGATGCCCGTCGACATCGACCCCCTGCAGGAGTGGACCGTCGGCGACCGCATGCTGCACGACATGCTGCGCGGCATGGGCGATGACGCGGCGGCCCGGTTCGAGTGGCGGCGCGGCACACTGCCGCCGGACCGGCTGGGCTGGCGCAAGGCAAAGGAGATCCGCGACAGGGCGGGGCGATTGGCGGTCGCCGCCGGACGCCACCAACGAGGGGACTCCACGGCTCACGATGTCGCTGTCACCCTGGGTGACGGCCGCCGCGTCACCGGCACGGTCAATCGGGTGTTCGACAACCGCATCGTTGAGGTCACCTACTCGAGGCTTACGCCCAAACACAAACTGCTGACCTGGATTTCGCTGGTCACGCTCGGCGCCGCCAGCCCGGGCCCCGACTGGACGGCCGTCTACGTGGGGCGCGGCGCCAAGGACACCATCGAGGAGTGCTGCCTGCGCGCGCCGCCCGATGCGCTGGCCGTCCTCGCCGGCCTGGTGACGCTGTTCGACGCCGGCCGACGGGAGCCGTTGCCGTTGCCGCTGAAGACGTCCTACGCGTGGGCCGAAAGGCGCCACAAGGGCAAGGACCCGGTGGGATACGCGCGCAGCAAGTGGGAGAGCAACAACTTTCACGACGGCGAAGACCGCGAGCCCGCGCACGCCAGGGTGTGGGGATTCAAGGCGCCATTCGACGTGCTGCTGGCCGCGCCCCGCCCCGGTGAAGAAATGCCCGGCGAAGATACTCGGCTGGGCGCGCTGGCGGCCCGGCTGTGGCCGCCGGTGCTGGCCGCCGAGGGAAGGCCCGGCTGATGGATCGCTTCGACCTGTTGGGGCCGCTGCCCCGGGAGCGCTCCACCACCGTGCTGGAGGCCAGCGCCGGCACCGGAAAGACATTCGCGCTGGCCGGACTGGTCACCCGCTATCTCGCCGAGACCGACGTCACCCTCGACGACATGCTGCTGATCACGTTCAACCGCAACGCCAGCCGCGAGCTTCGGGAACGCGTCCGCGGCCAGATCGTCGAGGCGCTGTCCGCGTTGGAGGGCCACGCGCCGGCCCGCAGCGACCTGGTCGAGCATCTGGTGCGCGGCGGCGACGTGGCCATGCGGGCGCGGCTGCGCGACGCGCTGGCCAACTTCGACGCGGCCACCATCGCCACCACCCACGAGTTCTGCGGACGGGTCCTGAAATCGCTTGGCGTGGCCGGTGATACCGCCGCCGACGTGAGGCTGCAGGAAAGCCTCGACGACCTGGTCACCGAGATCGTCGACGACCTGTACCTCGCCCGCTTCGGGCGCCACGAAGACGACCCGGTGCTGAGCTACCGGCAGGCGCTCGACCTCGCCCGGGCGGTCGTGAACGACCCCTGCGCGCAGCTGCGCCCGGTCAATCCCGACCCGGACGGCGAAGCCGGCGCCCGGCTCCGGTTCGCCGGCGACGTGTGCGCCGAGCTCGATCGGCGCAAGCGGCGGCTACGCATACTCGGCTACGACGACCTGCTCACCCGGCTCGCGAAAGCCCTTGAAGCAGAAGACTCCCCGGCCCGCGACCGGATGCGGCGGCGCTGGCGAATCGTGCTGGTCGACGAGTTCCAGGACACCGACCCCATCCAGTGGCGCGTCCTGGAACGCGCGTTCGGCGGGCACGCGACGCTGATCCTGATCGGCGACCCCAAGCAGGCCATCTACGGGTTCCGCGGCGGCGACATCCACACCTACCTAATGGCCGCTCGCTCCGCCGCCGGTCGCTACACGCTGGGCATCAACTGGCGCAGCGACCGGCCGCTCGTCGACGCCCTGCAAACGGTGCTGAAGGGCGCGGCGCTGGGCCACCCCGAGATCGTCGTGCACGACATCGACGCCCACCACGACGGGCAGCGGCTGGCCGGGGCGCCGCACAACGCGCCGTTTCGGCTGCGCGTCGTCAAACGCCCCACCCTGGGCCATGGCGCCGTCTCGGGCACCGACACCATCCCGATAGACAAGTTGCGCCGGTACATTCCGTCCGATCTGGCGGCGGACGTCGCCGCGCTGCTGGCCGGCGACGCGACCTACGACGGCCGTCCGGTGCGGGCCGGGGACATCGCGGTGATCGTCGAGCAGCACGTCGACGCCCGGGCGTGCCGGGATGCGTTGGCGGCGGCCGGGATTGCGGCCGTCTACACCGGCGACACCGACGTGTTCCAGTCTCAGGCCGCCAAGGACTGGCTGTGCCTGCTGGAGGCCTTCGACGCCCCACAGCGCAGCGGTCTGGTCCGCGCCGCCGCGTGCACGATGTTCTTCGGGGAAACCGCGGAAACCCTTGCCGCCGAGGGCGACGCGCTCACCGACCGCGTGGCCGGCACGCTGCGGCAGTGGCTCGACTACGCGCGCGAGCGCGGGATAGCGGCGGTTTTCGAGGCCGCGCAGCGAAACGGCATGGGGCGACGCGTGCTCGCCCAGCACGGCGGCGAGCGGCACATGACCGACCTGGCGCACATCGCCGAGCTGATGTACGAGACCGCGCATCGCGAGCGCTACAGCCCGCCCGCGCTGCGGGATTGGCTGCGCCGCCAGTGTGACAATCGCACCCGTGCGCGCGAGCACAATCGGCGCCTGGACAGCGACGCCGCCGCGGTGCAGATCATGACCGTGTTTGTGGCCAAGGGACTGCAGTTTCCGATCGTGTACCTGCCGTTCGCATTCAATCGCTATGTCCGCAGCGACGACATCCTGCTCTACCACGAGGACGACACCCGTTGCCTCTACATCGGCGGCAAAAACGACAGCCCCGAACGCGAGACGGCCAAACGGCTGAATCTGCTCGAGGACGCCCAAGACAACCTCCGCACCACCTACGTCGCGCTCACCCGGGCGCAATCCCAGGTGGTCGCGTGGTGGGCGCCCACCAAATACGAAGTAAGCGGCGGACTTTCACGCCTGCTGCGCGGCCGCGGCGTCGGCGAGTCGGGGGTGCCGGATCGGTGCGGGCCGGATATCACCGACGAGGACGCCTGGGCGGTGTTCAAACGGTGGGAGGCGGTCGGCGGTCCGTCGGTGGAGGAATCGGTGATCGCCACACCACCGGCCGGCCACGCGCCCGAACCGCCGCCCGACTTCGCGGTGCGGCATTTCCACCGCACCATCGACACCTCCTGGCGGCGGACCTCGTATTCCGCGCTGGTGCGTGGCGCCGAAGAGGTGGCGGTCCGGGTGATCAGCGAACCCGAGGTGGGCGTGCGCGACGACGAGGTGGAAGCGGTCGTCGTCGCGGCGCCGGCGCCCGAACATTCGGTCGCGTCACCGCTGGCGGCCATGCCCGCCGGCGCGGCGTTCGGTTCCCTGGTGCACGCGGTGATGGAGACCGCCGATCCCGGTGTCCCCGACCTGCCCGCCGAGCTCGAGCGGCAGGTGCGACGGCACCGCGCATGGTGGCCGGTCGACGTCGACGCCGCCGAGCTGGCCGCCGCGTTGGTGCCGATGCATGACACACCGCTGGGCCCGCTGGCGGAAGGCGTGACGCTACGGCGGATCGGCGTGCGGGATCGGCTGCGCGAGCTGGGATTCGAGATCCCGTTGGCCGGGGGTGATCGGCGCGGCCCCGCTCCGCATGTGACGGTGTCCGACGTCGGCGAACTGCTGCGGTTGCACCTGCCCGCCGCCGACCCGCTGGCGCCGTACGCCGACCGGCTGATGTCCGCCGGGTTGGGCGACCAGTCGCTGCGCGGGTATTTGGCCGGGTCGATCGACGTCGTGCTGCGGCTGCCCGGTCAGCGTTACCTGGTCGTCGATTACAAGACCAACCACCTCGGTGACACCGCCGCCGATTACGGCTTCGCGCGCCTGACCGAGGCCATGCTGCACTCCGACTACCCGCTGCAGGCGCTGTTGTATACCGTTGTGCTGCATCGGTTCCTGCGCTGGCGGGTGTCGGACTACGATCCGGCGCGGCATGTGGGCGGGGTTCTGTACCTGTTCGTGCGGGGCATGTGCGGTGCCGACACCCCGGTCCACGACGGACACCCGGCCGGCGTGTTCGGCTGGAACCCGCCGCCCGAGCTGGTGGTGGCGCTGTCGGATCTGCTCGACGCGGGGAGGCGGGCGGCATGACGGCGGCGGATGTCAAGGTCGCCCTCACCGGTGTCGGCCTGCTGCGCGCCTTCAACGAGGCCGGTGTGCTGGACGTCTCCGATGTGCATGTGGCGGAACGTGTTTGCGTACTGGGTGAGGAGCCCGACGAGCGGGTGGCGCTGGCCGTGGCCCTGGCGGTGCGCGGGCTGCGCGGGGGGTCGGTGTGCGTGGACCTGGCTGCGGTCTCGGAGGTTGCGAGCGCCGGCGACCTGCCGTGGCCGGAGCTTGCGGCGTGGCTGGCGGCGGTGCGGGCGAGCCCATTGCTCGGTGGGCCGGCGGTGCTGCACCTATATGACGATCGGCTGCTCTACCTCGACCGGTATTGGCTCGAGGAGACGCAGGTGCGCGACGACGTGCTGGCGCTGCTGGCGTCCGGGCCGGCAGGAGAGTTGCCCGCCTCAGAGCGACTTTTTCCCGCCGAGTATGGGGAGCAGCGCCAGGCCGCCGAAATCGCGCTGTCGCAGGCGGTCACGGTGCTCACGGGCGGGCCCGGCACCGGCAAGACGACCACGGTCGCGCGGCTGCTGGCGCTGGCGGCCGAGCAGGCGGAGTCGGCCGGTGGGCCGCGGCCCCGCGTCGCGCTGGCGGCCCCGACCGGCAAGGCGGCCGCGCGGCTGCAGGAGGCGGTGACGCACGAAGTGGCCAAGCTTTCCGCCGCCGACCGGGAGCGACTGGGCGAACTGCGTGCCGTGACGCTGCATCGGTTGCTCGGCCCCAAGCCAGGTACCTCGGCGCGGTTTCGGCATGATCGCGGAAATCGGTTGCCGCATAACGTGATCGTGGTCGACGAGACATCCATGGTGTCGCTGACGCTGATGGCGCGGCTGCTGGAGGCGGTCCGCCCGGACGCCCGGCTGGTGCTGGTCGGTGATGCCGACCAGCTGGCGTCGGTGGAGGCAGGTGCGGTGCTGGCCGACCTCGTGGACGGCCTGTCGGCCCGGGACGACGTGCGGGTGGCGACGCTGCGGACCTCGCACCGGTTCGGGAAGTCGATCGGTGCGCTCGCCGACGCGATCCGCGTCGGCGATGCGGACCGCGCGCTGGCGCTGCTGCGCTCGGGTGACGAACACATCGAGTATCTCGAGTCCGGCGACAGTGACGACCCGGCCCCGCGGTTGCGCTCGATCGTGCTGCCGCACGCGTTGCGGCTGCGCGAAGCCGCCGCGCTGGGCGCCGTCGACGTCGCGCTGTCGACGCTGGACGAGCACCGGTTGCTGTGCGCCCACCGGCGGGGGCCTTTCGGTGTGGCGCACTGGAACGGATTGGTGCAGAAGTGGATTGCCGAGGAGACGGGCCAGCCGGCGTGGTCGCAGTGGTACGCGGGACGCCCGCTACTGGTGACGGCGAACGACTACGGGCTGCGCGTCTACAACGGCGACACCGGCGTAACCGTGGCCGGCGCCGAAGGTCTGCGCGCCGTCATCGACACCGCGACCGGGCCGCTCGACTTCGCGACCAGCCGCCTCGGTGACGTCGAGACGATGCATGCCATGACGATCCACAAAAGCCAGGGCAGCCAGGCCGACGAGGTGACGGTGCTGCTGCCGCAGGAGGATTCGCGGTTGCTGACGCGGGAGTTGTTCTACACGGCGGTGACGCGGGCGAAGGCCAAGGTGCGTGTCGTTGGTTCCGAGGCGTCGGTACGGGCCGCGGTCGGGCGTCGGGCGTTGCGCGCGACGGGGTTACGGCAGCGGCTACAGTGAGCGCACGTCCTCGGAGGTCACGACCCTCCCGACGCTCACCAGAGGCAACCCCGTCCTCGGGTCCGTAGAGATCGCGACGGCGCTGCCGGAACCCAGGCCGCGCCGAATCAGGTCGGCGACGGTTTCACTCAGCGTGCGGTGGGTGTCTCGCGCGATTGCGAGTGCCTGTTTGTGCAGGTCGGCTGGGAGGTTGATGGTGGTGCGCACACCCAATTTTAGCATCGCTGCGCCATGATGCGTCGATCGCGCGCGTCGACGAAGCGAGCCCACTCGGCCAGGGTGTTTGACGAATTCGCCCGACAGCCGCGCCGAGCGTGAAGTCAGGGCGGGAAAAGGGCGAATTTCTCGCCCTGAGAACACGTTCGGCGCGAAAGGGGACTACTAGTTCTGGATCTTGAAGGCGGCATATCGTTCATGCCTGCCTTTGACGACTTTCCGGTCCGAGATAATGACAGCGCGTCCCTTTGGGGTCTGACACACCGGTCCGGCGACGGTGCGGAAGAATCGCGGTCAACATGGTCGACAGCGACGGTTCCCCACCGACATCCCGACGGCGCCACGTCGTGCGGCTCGCCGTGTTCGCCTGCTTCCTGCTCGTGCTGTTCTACCTGGTGGCCGTCGCGCGAGTCATCGATGTCGAGGAGGTGCGGCGAACGGTCTCGGCGACGGGACCGGCGGCGCCACTGGCCTACGTCGCGGTGTCGGCCGTCCTCGGCGCGTTGTTCGTGCCGGGCCCGATCCTGGCCGCGGGCAGCGGGCTGCTGTTCGGTCCGTTGCTCGGCATCTTCGTGACGCTGGGCGCGACCGTGGGCACCGCGCTCGTCGCGAGCTTCGTCGGCCGTCGGGCCGGCCGGGACAGCGCGCGCGCCCTGCTCGGGACGACACGCGCGGAGCGCATCGACGCGCTGATCGAACGACGCGGGCTGTGGGCGGTCGTGGGTCAGCGCTTCATCCCGGGCATATCGGACGCGCTCGCGTCCTACGCGTTCGGCGCCTTCGGAGTTCCGCTGTGGCAGATGGCCATTGGTGCGTTCATCGGTTCGGTGCCGCGGGCGTTCGTCTACACCGCGCTGGGCGCCTCGATCGGGAGCCGGTCGGCGCTGTTGGCATACGCGGCGATCGCGGTGTGGTGCGTGACCGCCATCGTCGGTGCGTTCGCCGCGCGGCGCGGATACCGGAAATGGCGTGAGCACGCCGGCCGTGACGGAACGAGCTGATTCAGCGGCGTCGGCATTTGCCTACCGGCGACTTGTCGAGCCCGACGGATCCGCGATAACTAGGCCGACAAATCCGCAGTGACCCTCTGGACAAATCGGCAGCACAGATACGGACAAATCGGCAGTGTATTCTGTCTAGATGGTCGTCGTAGAACGCGCGATCGCCCCGTCGGTACTGGCCGCCCTCTCCGACACCCCGGTTGTCGTGGTCAACGGCGCTCGTCAGGTCGGAAAAACCACACTCGTTGCGCGACTTGACTATCCAGGGTCCAGCGAAGTCGTCTCCCTCGACGACGCCGCCAACCGTGACGCCGCTCGCGAGGATCCCCGCGCATTCGTATCCCGGCCAGTGGACACCCTCGTGATCGACGAGGCACAGCTCGAACCCGGCCTGTTCCGGGCGATCAAGGCCGAGGTTGACCGGGATCGTCGGCCCGGCCGCTTCCTGCTCACCGGTTCGGCGCGGCTGCTCTCCGCCCCTGATATGGCCAACGCGCTGGTCGGTCGGGTCGAGATCATCGAGCTGTGGCCGTTCTCGCAAGGCGAGCGCGCCGGATTCGCGGACCACTTCGTCGATCTGCTGTTCACCGCGCCGCGCGAGCTGGTCCACGGCTCGGATATGCGGCGCGCCGATCTGGTCGAACGGATCGCCACCGGAGGCTTCCCCGATGTCGTCGCCCGTTCACCGTCGAGGCGCCGCCCCTGGTTCGACAACTATCTCGCCACCGCGACCCAGTCGGTCATCCGTGAGCTTTCAGCGATCGAACGGCTCGCCGAAATCCCGCGATTGCTCCGGCTGTGCGCCGCACGGACCGGTGCCGAACTCAACGTGAGCGCGCTCGCCAACGAGCTGTCGATCCCGGCCCGCACGACCGACGGCTATCTGGCCTTGCTGGAAGCGGCCTTCCTCATCCACCGGGTGCCAGCCTGGTCGACCAACCTGAGCCGCAAGGTCATTCGCAGACCCAAGCTGGTCGTCTCCGACAGCGGCCTGGCATGTCACTTGCTCGGCGTTACCGGTGCGACGCTGGATCGTCCCGGCGGGCCGCTCGGCCCACTCCTCGAGACGTTCGTGGCCAACGAGATCCGCAAGCAACTCACCTGGTCGGCCGAGCCGGCGAGTCTGTGGCACTTTCGCGACCGCAGCGGTGCAGAAGTCGATCTGGTGCTCGAACACTCCGACGGTCGCGTCTGCGGCATCCAAGTCAAGGCCACCAGCACACCGCGCGCCGAGGACCTGCGTGGTCTGCGCTATCTCGCCGACAGGCTCGGTGACCGGTTCCAGTTCGGCGTCCTGCTGACCGCCGCGCCGGAAGCCACGCCGTTCGGCCCGAAGCTTGCGGCGTTACCGGTCAGTGCGCTCTGGACGCGCTGAATTCCCACCGGGCCTGATAGCGGCCCTCGCGACGCGGCTCGCCGCGGCATAGGGTGGTCGCCGTGGCTGAAGCATCCGACGCGACGGAGACACTTGCGAGAGTCCTGGTCGAACACGGCCCACTGCACGAAGACGACATCGCGCAACGACTGCGAGAGAGCGGTGTGGTCGACCCGGACGATGTGCTGGACGAGATACTCGACGAAATGATTTGTCCGGCAAGACAGTTGGTTGACGATCGGTGGGTGTGGCTGCCGGCTGTGCTGGTGGGGCGGGTGTTCACGCACCGGCTCAGCGCAGACGACGCCACCCACGATGTGCTCACCGTGACCCCGGATCTGGACCCGATCACCGCACTCTGTGAGTACGAGCACTACCAACGGCTGGCCGATGGGTCGCCGGTACGGGTGGTGCTGGCCGGATTCGATGACGAACTGCTCGAGCAGCGGGGCATCCCGTTCGAGGCGATCGACTCGCTCGGGGCGCTGCTCCTCGAGCCGGGCACGCTGGCGGGGTTGCGCGTGGCCGAGGGGGACTTGGTCGGAGTGCGGCTGACCGAGCAAGGACTCGTCGTCGAGCGGGTAACGGCCCTGGCGCATTCCACGGTGGGAGCCCGGTTGGCGGCGACGCTCGACGACGACGATCCCGTGTACATCGACGCAGCCGTGTGGACGGCGTGCGCCGAGGAGCCGGAGCTGTTCACCGAGCCGCTGCCGCCCCTGGGTGAGATCGCCGACGACTACGGTCTGGCACGTCGCGGCGAATGGCTCGCACCCGCCGGATTCGACTTCGACCGTTGGCATTTCGAGAGCCGGTGCGCAGCGCTGGCCGAGCAATACGACCTCGATCCCGACGACGCGCTCGTGCTGAACACGCTGATCAACCTCTACGACCAGGTGTCCCTGCTGGTCGAGGCCGTCGACGCGGACGAGCCGCCCGGGGATGTGTTGGCCGCGGAGCCCGAGGACGCGGACGTGCTCGATCTCTTCGGTGAGCTCGGGGCCGCGCTCGCCGACCCGCGACTGGCTGAGCTGCTCTTGGCCGAGACGGTCGGCGAAGGCCGAGACGGTGCCACCGCGCTGAGCCTGTTCACCGAGGTGCTGGAGCCGAAGGTGCCGCGCGCGGCGCAGGTGGCGTGCCGCTGGCTGCGCGCGGTGGCGCTGGAACGGATCGGCGACATCGACGCGGCCGAACGCGAGTTCCTCGCGGCCGAGTCGATGGATCCGGATTGGCCGTTGCCGTTGTTGGATCTGGCCCGTATCGCCTCCGATCGCGGCGACGCCGAGCGCGGGTTGGCGTTGCTGCGCCGCGCCGACGCCGAGCCGGACCACCCGCTGGTGGAGCTGCTGGAGCGGTATCGGACCGCGCCGCGCCGTGACCTTGGCCGAAATCAGCTGTGCTGGTGTGGATCTGGCCGGAAGTACAAGAAATGTCATCTGGGGCGAGAGCAGCTGCCGCTGGCCGAGCGGGCAAGCTGGCTGTACGCGAAGGCCGTCCAGCACGCGCTGCTGGACGGATGGAACGACCAGCTGTTCGAGGTGGGCTACGAACGCTGCCGCTACGTCGACGACACTCCCGATGCGCTGGCGGCGGCGCTGGACGATCCGCTGGTGTTGGACGCGGTGCTGTTCGAGGGCGGTGCGTTCGAGGAGTTCCTGCAGATGCGCGGGTCGCTGCTGCCCGACGACGAACGGCTGCTGGCCGAGCAATGGCTGTTGGTGGAGCGGTCGGTGTTCGAGGTCGGGCGGGTGAAGCCCGGCGAGAGCGTCACCGTGCGCGACGTGCGCACCGGGGACATCCATGAGGTGCGGGAGCGGGCGGCCAGCCGCCAGCTGAAACCCGGGCAGCTGATCTGCGCACGCGTGGTGCCCGCGGGGGACACGGCGCAATTTTTCGGCGGACTGGAACCGGTCGCACTGCAGGAGCGCGACCCGCTGATCGACCTGCTCGACGCGGAACCCGACCCCGTGGCGCTGGTGGCGCAGTTGAGCCGCCGGCTCGCGCCGCCGACGCTGGTCAACGCCGAGGGCGACCCGCTGGCCATCTGCGAGGCCACCGTGGAGATCGGCGACCCGGCCGAGATTGAGGCCGCGCTCGACGACACCTACGACCGGGTCGACGGCGAGGAGCCGCCGCGCTGGCTCGAATACATCACCACCCAGGGCATGCGGCGGATTCGCGCCACCCTGGTTCTCGACGGCGACACCCTGCGGGCGGAAGCCAACAGCGAGGAGCGCATGGACCGCGTGCTGGCCACGCTGGAGCGCCTCGACCCCGCGATGGAGGTGCTCGACGACGTCCGCCAACCGATGCGCGATGCCCGCGAGGCCGCCGAGCTGGCCAAGCAGCTGCCGATCGCCGACGAGGACGCGCTCGCCCCCGACGATCCCGAACTGGCCGCGTTTCTCGACGAGCTCATCCGCGACTACGAAACCAACTGGCTCGACAAACCCCTCCCCGCGCTCGGCGGCCGCACCCCACGCCAGACCGCCGGCGACCCTACCCGCCGCGGCGACCTGGTCAAGCTCCTGGACAGCTTCCCCGCCGGTGGGGCCGCGCGCGGCAGCATGGACGTCGACCGGCTGCGCGCCGCGCTCGGGCTGTAGCGCCACGTTCACGTCGGGGCCGTCGCGCCGATCTCGGCCGCGAACTCGCGAAAGCCGTTGTGGCCGGGTAGCTTTCGCAGGCACTGCGCGGTCAGGTCGCGGGCGGCGTCGGTGTTAGTCACGTCGTTGTGCACACCCGGCTGAGAAGCACACCCATGAACGATGGCCCCCTTCTTTGGGAAGGGGGCCATCGCCGTTGGCGGTCACCGGCTCGCATCGGCGACCTCCAGCGGACTCAGAGCAGCTTGAGGAGGTTGAGGAGCAGCGTCATCACCTGACCTCCGACGTTGTTCAATAGCGACCCGATCTGGCCTGTGGCGTTGCCCACGATCGCCCCGAGAGGCGACAGGGCCGCTGGGACGCCTTGCAGTGCTGTGGCCAATCCACCTAGGCTGGGGAATGTCTGGTTGAATATCTTGCCCAAGTCGGCCGTCGCGGTGTTCCACAAGCTGGTGAGTTGGGTCTGCACCGTGGCACCAAAGGTGGTGAACGCCCCCGGAAGAAGACTCGACGTGTTCTGCCCGGCCTTCGCCCCAATCGACTGCGAGAGCAATGGGGGAACATTGATCCCGAGATCCGAAAGAATATTGCTGCCGATCCCGGGTGGGCCGATTAGCCCGAAGGTTGCAGAGCCTACGATCGGCTGGAACCCGTTGAGGAGGCCGCCGGTGACGTTGGCCGGAGCGTTGACGATCGCGCTCAGCGCACCCACCGGGTCCCCGGCCCGCACCGCGTTGATCACCCCCTGAGCAGCATCGCCAAACGCCGTAGGAACATACGCGGCGACGTAGAAGATCGAAGGCAACACCGCTTGGACTAAGGTGGTCGCCGAGAAAGCCTGTGTGACCAGCTTGCCAAAGTTCGTGGCGATGTCGCCGGGGATCGCCAAAGCGGGGAGGAAACCAAACCCGGCGCTCGTTATAAGGCCGATTTCGAGATTGGTCCAGGCTGCGATCGCTCCGGAGAGGTTCCCCGCGGCGAGGGCGGTCCCCGCGGTGAACATTGTCTTGGCCAGACCACTTGATCCGGCACTTGCCAAACCGTTCCAAAACGCGGTGCCGGCGGAATTGATCGTCGTGGCGAAGATGTTGCCGAAGCCGAGCTCGTTGATCACAACCTGCGACGCCACCGGAAATGGATCCGCGAGCCATTCCTGTCCGAGCACGCCCAGGTTGTTGGCCGTCGTCTGCAGCACGTTGGCCCAGGTGGTGATCGGGTTGACGAAGGCGCCGACAGTGGCTGCGGGCACCGCGGCCGCACTTGCCCCGTTGGCCAGTGAGGCGAGTTCGTTCTCGACCCCGGAGAACAAGTCGAGGGCGCTGCTGGCGTCAGTGAGCGCGATGTCGGACACGCTCACGGTGGGCAGGTGTCGGGCCAAATGTAGGTCGGGTAGGTGCTGGGCTATGGGGCCGGCGGCGATGACAGCGGCGCTGGCCAGGGCGACTCCAGCGGTGATGTGGGGGCGGGCTGCGAGGTCCACGACCATCTCCTTTATACGATTCTGAATAACGACGCGTTAAACGTACCCGTGAAATATGTTTGACGAATTGCAACAATGGAATAGGCAATTAACTGTGGCGATATGAATTAGCAGCAAACCTGGCCCGCAGTACACGGGAAACCATTACCCGACTTAGGCCAAATGGACGGCCTTGGGAAATAATTTATTGGCAGTATTGGGCTAGCGTGACGGAGCGTCCTTGCCGGGCGTCGACAAGGCCACGATTGGAGCGTGTCGATCCGCTCACAACCAGCCAGTTCACTCCCTCAACATGGTGGTGGATTTCACCGAGCGGCACCACAGCAGAATGATGCGAGCGGACGGGGAACCTCGTGCGGCTTGCCTGTTATCGCGACAGCATGAGGAGATCACTGTCGGTGGGTCTAGAGACAACCATGAAGGGTCAGCGCCCGCCAGACCGGGCAGTGCCGATGTGGGCTTGTGGCACAAGCCAATCCGATCACGCCCGGCGGTCCGCAAGGCGCTCATCCGGGATAAGGCCGGCACAGCACACCCACCACCCTCTCGTGGGTGCGCTGTAAAGCAGTGCACACGGAGGTGGCCCCGGTCATGAGGGTGGGGTGATCGCCGAATGGGTCGGCCAACTCCGAGCAGCGGTGGGCCTCGTGGTTGCGGGAGGGCTTTCGTCGCCAGTCGACACCTGGCTGTCGCAGATCAGTTGGGTCGAAGATCGAGGTGCCTCGCGATGTCATCGTGGGTTGTGTGCCGTAGCGCCTTGGCGACGAACACCGGCTGGCTGCGCCCGTGTCAGCACTAAAGCACTATCTCTCAGCAAATACGACTGCGTGCTGTACACCCTGGCGAACAATCGTATTGCCGCGGCAATAGCTATCCAAAGCAACGCGGCGAATGCGGCGCGGTGCACTACCGATAGGTAATATCATTTTTAACTATTTCAGCGACCGTCATGGTTTGCTATGAGACACATACGACGCAGCTACCAAGAGATTCTTAACCCTGCGATAGTTGCGGAGCCACACATTCCTGAAGCGATCGCCCAAAGCCGCTCGAAAACGCCACGGTCTTAAGTTCTTCACGGGTACGTCCAGCTACAGGGCGGCGCCGCAGCGCAGGCCGGACATGGTGGCGTTGGTGAGCCGGACCTGGACGTCGATGAGCTGGCCGACGACGCTCATCGCCGGGCGCTGCGCTCATAGGGGTATCAGTGTTGCCCACCATACCTCGAGTCGGGAAGTGGTGAGTTCGCCTTGGCCGCAACAGCTTTCAGATTTGTACCGTCACGTCGGCGACTCAAATGACAAGCAGCCCTTCCGCAGTCGTCACGCAAAGGGACGTTCAACAGCGGATGCTGGCATTGGCATTGCCGTCCGGACAGCGTCCGGACAAATGCTATGCTCGACTGGTGAGTGATCGTGCCATCAAACCCCGGCGTCATCGGCTGGAGGTCCGCGTTACCCAAGAGCAGGACGCGCTCATCCGTCAGGCGGCAGACCTCGAGGACACCACAGTCACGGCATTCGTGCTCGATACCGTCACCTCGCGGGCGAAGCGCGTAGTGAAGCAACACCACGATTTGGTGTTATCTAACCGGGCGTTCGACCGATTCATCGCCGAGCTCGACAAACCGGCCCAGCCCGTGCCGGAGCTGGTCGACCTGTTCAAGAACAACCCGAAGCTTCGCGAGGCGTGACCCGCGCCCCGCGACGCCCGCTCGAACGGCTCAATGCCCACCACGACGTCAGCACCTTCGACTCGGGAAGCGAGGTGCTCGACCAGTGGCTTCGCCGCCACGCACTGGCAGCACAACGCATGGACTCGGCTCGGACGTTCGTCGTCACTCGAAGTGGACGCGTCGTCGGCTACTTCAGCCTGACCATGGGCTCAGTACTTCGAGCCGAGGCTCCTGCAAAGCTCGTTCGCGGCATGCCGGCGTATCCGGTCGGCATGGTGTTGCTGGCCAGGCTGGCAGTCGACCGGTCAGAGCAGGGAAAGGGCATTGGCGCAACGCTTCTCGCCGAGGCACTGCGGAAGGCAGTCGCTGCCGGGGAGGTCGCTGCGGCACGCATTGTCGTGGCCGACGCTATCGACGAAATAGCGGCGGCGTTTTACGAGCGATACGGTTTCGTCCGAGTTCCCGAGCATCCGCTTCGGCTCTATAGGCGTATCAAAGACGTTCGTGCCAGCCTTGATTCGTCCGACGTCGACGTGCCGACCAAGGAAGTGGGCGCCGGGCTGGGGCTCACCTGTCGCGTCAGATTGTTATGACCTCAACGCCTGGCATCGCAGAGTAGTCGCTGCCCTGGGTCACGATCGGAATGCCATGCGCCACGGCAGTTGCCGCAATCCAACTGTCGTTGATCGGTGCTCGCAGGTTGGCGGCGCGCAGCTTGGATACCAGCAATGCCCACGCTTCGGAGACCGTCTCGTCGATGCTCAGTGGTTCGAACCGCTGAGCAAGCTGGTATGTGGAGAGCCGGCGTGCGGCGGTGTCCGGGCCACTGGCTTGCAGGACACCCAGCCGCAGCTCACCCAGTGTGATCACCGAGACGCCCCATTCGTATTCGGTAAATCGGTCGTCGTCGAATCGTGCCGCCTCGATCCCGATGAAGATGGACGTGTCGGCGAGGGCCCGCCGAACCGTCACCACGACACGTCGTCCGTGGTCTGTGTCAGCGTCTCCGGCAGTTCCTCGCTGAGGTTGGTGGTATCGGGACCCAGGCGCATGAGTTCGCCGATTACCTCCGCTGCCGGTAGCCATTGGCGGCGCCGTGTGAGTGGGACTATGCGCGCCACAGGACGATTGTCCTTGAGCACCTCGATCTCCTCGCCTGCCGCAACTCGCCGCAGCACCTCAGCGGTGCGGTTACGGAGATCGCGGGCGGGTATCGTAGCAGCCATGCTACGAGCGTAGCGGATACTGGGCGTTATTCGGCGAGGACGGCAGCCCATCGCCAGTCGGCGCTGGCGGCAGCCAGTCGCCGCCGGATCGGCTGCAGTGTTGCAGAAAAAGCATGGCCGTCGTCGAGCGCACGACCAACCCTCTTAAATGCTCCCCATGTGTCACATCGGTCACTGGCCGGCCGGCATACGACGATGCGCCCGCCTCACAGCGACAGCCAATCGCGCGTGTCGCTACGAGGCGGGCAACAAAGTAGGTGCCTCCGAAGCCGAGACGCACGTGACACATGTGATCACCACGAGGTGTCCGACGTGGCCGCCCTGCCTTGCGGGCCACCATATAGCAGCGACGGTTGCTGCGGTTTACTTCCTCTGAATGAGGTGGCACACCAGCCTATTTCGCGGCCCGCACACTGTTCAGCGATGCTCAGCACCAAGATTGGATCATGCCGAGCGACTCGGAAAACTTGCGGTCTCGCTACGCCCGCTGGGCGGCCACGAACAAGTTCCCCGGCACGGTGTCCTCGACCTCTTTGGCCGCGCCGCGGCCATAGCCGGCCATCAGCTCGAGTGACGGCGTCACCGTCACGTCCCAGCCGTGCCTGCGGAACCAGTCGCCGACGTCTTCGCGCTCCTCGAAGTACCACAGCTCGTCGGTCCTGGGAACCTCCCGGTCCGGGTCCAGGTCGGCCATCAACGCGCGAATCCGCTCCATCCGCTCGCGACGCCTGGCGCGAAACTCGGGGTCGAGAAACTTTGGTCCCAGCGCCTCCACGGCGACCCTGCTGCCGGCAGCGGTCAGCCCGTGAATGCGGTCGAACAGCAACTCCTGGGCGGCGGCCGGCAGATACGGCATCAGCCCCTCGGCCGACCAGACGCTCGGCGCCGAGGCATCAAAACCCGCCTGCCGCAACGCCGTTGGCCAGTCCTGGCGCAGGTCCACCGGGACGGCGACCCGATTGCAGGCGGGCTGCGCCCCGTGCTCGGCCAACGTCGACGATTTGAACTCCAGCACCCTGGGCTGGTCGAGCTCGTAGACCGTTATGCCGTCGGGCCAAGCCAGCCGCCACGCGCGCGAGTCCAGGCCCGCCGCCAGGATCACCGCCTGGCGAATGCCCGCGCCGGTCGCGTCGAGGAAGAACCGGTCGAAAAACGCTGTCCGCGAAGCCATATAGCCGACCATCGCCTTCATCTGCAGCGCCAACTCGGGTTCGGCCTCGAGTAACTCGGGAGCCAGCGTCGAAGCCGAATACCAATTCCACACCCCGTCGCCGGCGGCGTCGAGGAAGACCTGCGCGAACGGGTCACTGATCAAAGGATTCTCACTTCGGGTCTCCGCCGCCCGGGCCGACGCCACCCCCAGCGCCGTCGCCCCCACGCTCTCGGTGATCTCCCAGGTGTCGTTGTCGGTTCTGGCCACGTTCAGTTCCTCTCCGCTGCCACGAACAAGGTCCGCGGGGCGGCGTCGTCGATGCCCTGCGGAGGCCTGCGGTCGTAGCCGGCCATCAGCTCCTCCGCCGGGGTCACCGCCACGTCCCAGCCGTGGCGACGAAACCAGTCACCCACGTCTTCGCGCTCCTCGAAGTACCACAGGTCCTGGACGTCGGGGATGTCGCGCTGCGGCTCCAGTTTGGCCATCAGGTCGCGCACCCGCTGCATCGTCTCGCGCTGCTTCGCGCGGGCGCCCTCGTCGAGGAAGTCCGCGCCGGGCGCCTCCACGGCGATCCGACTGCCGGGAATGCCCAGCGAATGAACCCGCTCGAAGAGCAGCTCCTGGGCGGCCGCGGGCAGGAACGGCAACAGCCCCTCGGCCGACCAGACGCTGCGCGCCGAGGCGTCAAACCCGGCCTGCCGCAACGCCGCAGGCCAGTCGTGACGCAGGTCCACCGGGACGTGCACCAGGTTGCACGTCGGCTCCGCCCCGTTCTCCCGCAGGGTCGACAACTTCCATTCCAACACCCTGGGCTGGTCCAGTTCGTAGACCGTGGTGCCATCCGGCCAGGGCAGCCGCCACGCACGCGAGTCCAGGCCCGCCGCCAAGATCACCACCTGGTGCGCGCCCCCGCGAACCGCATCGAGGAAGAACGCGTCGAAGAACGCCGTCCGCGCGGCCATGTAGTCGACCATGCCCTGCATCCGCGGCTTGAGGTCGGGCTCGGCCTCGGCGATCTGGGCGGGCAGGTTGGGAGCCGCGAACCAGCTCCACATGCCCTCCCCGGCGGCGTGCAGGAACACCCGCGCGAACGGGTCGCTGATCAGCGGGTCCTCGCTGTCGGTTTCCGCGGCGCGGGCCGCCGCGACGCCCAATGCCGTCGCGCCCACGCTCTCGGTGATCTCCCAGCTGTCGTTGTCGGTTCGGGCCACGCTGATGTCCTCCAATTTTCGCTAGCACGACTACCTAGTCGACCCTACGCGCGCCGCCTGTGCGGGAGCTGTCGTGGAATCGGGTATCCGGTTAACTTGTCGGCGAGCCAGCAAGCAGGATTAGCCAGGGTGCCGAGCCGACAAGGATCTGAGCCATGCGAGTTGACGGGCACGAAATCAGCGTGTCGGGCGACTTGTTGCAACCGCTGACCCGTCGCACCAACGATGTCCTGCGGCTCGGCGCCACGGTGGCCTTCTTCGCGATCGTGATCGCCGGTTCGTTGATCACCCGCCCGCAGTGGGTCGCGCTGGAGCGATCGATATCGGAGATCGTAGGGGTGCTGCCCCCCACCCAGTCCGACCTCGTGTACTTGGCGTACGGCATCGCGATCCTGGCGCTGCCCTTCGCGATCCTCATCGGTCTGATCGCCGGCCGGCAATGGAAACTGCTCGGCGCCTACGCGGCCGCGGGCGTGCTCGCGGTTCTGCCCCTCTCGATCGGCGGCAACGGCATCTCCGCGCCCCGCTGGCACTTCGAACTCACCGACCGGCCCCAAACCGTGTTGGCCCAGATCCTGGACGACCCGCGGTGGATCGCGATGCTCGCGGCGGTGCTGACCGTGTCGGGTCCCTGGCTGCCCGCGCGCTGGCGGCATTGGTGGTGGGCGCTGCTGCTGGCCTTCGTGCCGATCCACCTGTTCGTCAGCGCGATAGTCCCCGCGCGCTCCCTGCTGGGCCTGGGGGTCGGGTGGCTCGTGGGCGCGCTGGTCGTCCTAGTCGTCGGCACCCCCGCCCTCGAGGTGCCGCTGGACGGTGCGGTGCGCGCGATGGCCAAACGCGGGTGCGTCGTCTCCGCGCTCCGAGTGGTCCGGCCCGCCGGCCCTGGACCGCTGGTCCTTTCAGCCGTGTGCGGGGACTCCGAATCGGCCCTGATCGAGTTGTACGGCCCGCATCAGCGCAGCGGCGGCGCACTGCTCCAGCTCTGGCGGAAGCTGCGGCTGCGGGGCAGCGAGACCGCGCCCCTGGTGGCCTCGATGCGCCGCGCCGTGGAACATCGCGCACTGATGGCGATCGCCTTCGGCGAGGCGGGCCTCGCCAACACCTCGACGATCGCCGTTGCCCCCCTCGACCGGGGATGGATGGTGTACGCGCACAGGCCCGTTCGGGGAGTTGCGCTCGGCGAGTGCGCGACGACGACGCCAGTCGCCAGGGCGTGGGAATCGCTGCGAATCCTCAACGACCGCCAGATCTCCCACGGCGACCTGCGTGGCACCGAGATCACGGTCGACGACGGCACGGTGTTGTTCGGCGGATTCGGCAACGCCGAGTACGGCGCCGCCGACACTCAACTCCAATCCGACATCGCTCAACTCCTGGTGACGACGTCGGCGCTATACGGCGCGCAGTCCGCGGTGGGCGCGGCGATCGACGCGTTCGGCAAAGACGCCGTCCTGACCGCCTCCCGCCGGCTCACGAAATCGGCTGTGCCGAAACAAATCCAGCAATCGGTAGCCGATGCCGGTGCGGTCATTTCCGGCGCCCGCGCGGAGGTGAAGCGTCAAACCGGCGCGGACCAAATCCAAACCGAGACGATCACCCGGTTCACCCGCCGGCAGGTCATTCAACTCGTGCTGCTCGTCGCGCTGGTCTATGTCGCGTATCCGTTCATCAGCACCGCGCCGACGTTCTTCTCCGAGTTGAGGACCGCGCACTGGTGGTGGGCGCTGCTGGGCCTGGCGGTATCGGCGCTGACCTATGTCGGCGCCGCGGCGGCGTTGTGGGCCTGCGCCGACGGGTCGGTGGCCTTCTGGAAGCTGTCAGTGGCCCAGGTGGCCAACACTTTTGCGGCGACCACCACCCCGGCCGGCGTCGGCGGGCTCGCGCTCAGCACCCGTTTCCTGCAGAAGAGCGGCCTGTCCGCGCTGCGCGCCACCGCGGCGGTGGCGATACAGCAATCGGTTCAGGTGATCGTGCACATCGTGCTGCTGATCCTGTTCAGCACCGTCGCGGGCGCGTCGATGGACCTCTCGCACTTCGTCCCCAATGCCACCGTGCTGTACCTGATCGGCGGTGTGGCGCTGGGCATCGTCGGCACCTTCCTGCTGGTGCCCAGGCTGCGGCGCTGGCTGGCGACGGACGTGCGTCCGAGGCTGAAGGAGGTGTCCGGCGACCTCATCGAGCTTGCCCGCGAGCCCCGACGTCTGGGCCTGATCCTATTGGGCGCTGCCGGAACGACTTTGGGCGCCGCGTTGGCGCTGTGGGCCAGCGTCCAGGCCTTCGGCGGCGGCGCCACGTTTGTCACGTGCACGGTCGTGACGATGGTCGGCGGCACGCTGGCCTCGGCCGCGCCCACACCCGGCGGCGTCGGCGCCGTCGAGGCGGCGCTGATCGGTGGCCTGGCCGCCTTCGGCATACCCGCGGCCGTCGGGGTGCCAGCGGTTCTGCTGTATCGGGTGCTCACCTGCTGGCTGCCCGTGTTCATCGGCTGGCCGGTGATGCGGTGGCTGACGAACAACGACATGATCTGAGCCGGTTAGGGTTCGGCGGGCTCGGCCTCGGCGACGACGAGGACGACCGACGTCCTGACACTCTCGCCCACCGTGGTGGCGAGAAAGACCGGGTAATACTCCTCGGACACCGACTGCGCCACCTTGATCGTGACGTCCACCGCGGCCGATCCGTCGGAGCCGAACTGCCCGGTCACCGGTGTCACCGTGATCCCCGCGTCGTAGGACATGCCGGTGATGGTGTAGTCGCCGACGCCGTCGATCATCCGTTGCGCGTCGAGTCTCACGGTGCCGGAGCGTCCCGGCGCGATCGTGACGACGGGCCGCGAAACGTTAACGGTCACCGCCGAACTGCCCGCGCCGAACGACGGGGGCGCGGAGGACTCGGCCGTGCCCCACGCCTTGTTGGGGTACGCGGCGAGGGAGAACCTGACCTCGCCGCCGGTGCGGATGATCGACTCCGGCAGCCACGTGCGATCGGTGGGCAGGCCGTCGATGCTCAGGCCGCTGATGTACCTCAGGTGGTGCGGTCCCGATGCGCCCGAGGCGGAGATCCGAATGAATTTGCCGTCCGGAAGGGTGATTACGGCGCGATCGAACAGCGGTGTGCTCACGGTGAGGATCGGCGTTCCCGGGGTGCTCGGGTACAGGCCGAGGGCGGCCCACACGTACCAGCTGGACAGCGCCCCGAGATCGTCGTTGCCCGGCGCGCCGTCGGGCGTCGGGCCGAAGAGCCCACGCACCCGGTCGACCGTGTGCTGAGTCTTCCACGGTTGACCGAGGTAGTTGTACAGCCACGGCACCCCGAATCCCGGCTCGTTACCGGCCCAGAGGTAGGGCTCGTTGGGGCCCACGTTGAGGTTCTTGGTGAAGCGGTCGAGCCGGTCGGCCACGGCGGTGCGGCCGCCGAGGGCGGTCGCCAGGCCCGCGACGTTGTGCGGCACCCACCAGACGTACTGTTCGGCGTTGCCCTCGTCGTATCCGTCCTGGCCGAAAGTCGAAGGGTTGTCGACGAATCCGGGGCCGTCACGGAAGAAGCCCATCGCGCTGCGGGGCGAGATGTAGCGGGTGCCGGGATTGAACAGGTTCTGCCAGTACTGCGCCCGGTTCTGGAACGCTGCGGCGGTCGCGGTGTCGCCGAGCGAATCGGCGAACCGGGAGATGGCGAAGTCGTCGACCGACCACTCGAGCGTGATGGAGGCGTCGGGAATCCAGCCGTTCGTGGCGAACTCCGATGTATGGGGGGCATAGCCCAGCGACAGGTAGGTGGCGATCCCGGGCCGCTCCACGTAGCCGTCCCGCCCGGCACCGCCTTTCGTCGCCGCGTCCACCATGTGGCGCAATGCGGTGTGGACGTCAAAGTCCTTGGCTCCGTAGGCGAATAGATTCACGATGAGCGGCACCACGCTGTCCCCGCTCATTTCCCCGGTCGCCGAATTCGCGAGAGCCCAGCGCGGAAACGATCCGCTTTGCTCGGCGTCGTTGACGAGCGATTGGGCCATGTCGCTGGCCTGCTTCGGGAACAGCAGCCCCTGCAGGGCCGCCAGGCTGCGGTAGGTGTCCCAGTCGGAGAAGTTGGTGTATTGGGTATGCCCCTTTTCCACCGTGTGGATCACGCCATCGAATCCGATGTAGCGCCCGTCGGCGTCGTTGAAGGTGTTGGGGTGCAGCAGTGACCGGTACAGCGAGGTGTAGAAGGTCTCCAGATCGCCAATGTTCCTGCCCGCCACCGCGATACATGACAGCGTGGCGTTCCATTGCGACAGCGCGGCGGTCCGCGCGTCATCGAAGCTCGCCCCTCCCTCGGCCGCCAGGTTGGCCCGCGCCCCGTCGATACCCACGTAGGAGATCGCGGTGCGCACCTCGACCACCGAGCCGGCCGGGAACTCCACGTAGCCACCGCCGAACGGCGAGGCCGCGCTCCGGGCGCCGGCGTAGACCGAGTAGCCATCCCAGGCGCCGTAGGAGGTGAACGGCCGGCTGAACTTCATGGCGAAATACACGGTGTAGGTGTTGGTCTTGCTGCAGAACCCACCGCTAGTCGCCCATCCGGTGATCGTGGTGTTGTCCTCACCGATCTGGATGGTCGCCCGGGAATTGCCGGCGAGCGACGCGCCGGAGCGGACGTGGAACAGGGCGGGCCGCCCGTTGTGCGGATAGCGGAACCGGCCGATGCCGGTGCGGGTGGTCGCGGTGAGTTCGGCGGTCACTCCGGTGCCGGGGAACCGCACGGTGTAGTAGCCGGGCATGCCCTGTTCGGCGTCGTCGTGGGCGATCTCTTCCCATGCGTTCCACGGCTGGGAGCCGATTCCGGTGGTGGTCGGCAGCATCGAGATGTCACCGAACGCGGCGCAGCCCACCGAGGCGTGGGTCATGCTGAACCCGGTGGAGCGTGAGTTGTCGTAGTTGTAGCCCGAGTAATTGCCAACGGTGTCCGGCGAGTACTGCACCATTCCGAACGGCACGGAGGCGCCGGGGAAGTTGTTGATCTCCCCCACCGTCTCGCCTCCCGTCCCGGTGCCGATGAGCGTGTCGACGTGGTCGACGGGGTTGGTGACGAGCTCCGGCTCGCCGTCGTAAGCGATCGGCGGAGCCGCCGCAACGACGGCCAAGAAGACGGCCACGATCGCGATGATCGCCCCAACCGCGATGAGGGTCCGCCGTGACCGCATATGTGTCTCTTACTGCATAACCGAGTTATTTGGGGGACAAACCGCAGTCGAGAACAGAGCCAATAGTTTCCGAATTCGACTAGCAACGTTTTGCGTGACTTCGGTTAGTCTCATTCCGGCGTGGCTGGCGCTGGTACCGGCCCAATTTTCGGGAGACTTGATCGATGAAACACTTGATAGCAGCAACCATTGCCGTGGCGCTGGGTCTGGCGGTGGTGGGTTGCGGCTCCAACAACAAGACATCGCCGTCGACATCAACGAGCACATCGGCGTCGACGTCCGCCTCGGCCTCGGCGACCTCCGCGACCACCGCGGCGCCGGGCGCGCAGGCCAACAAGACCATCGCCGACTACGTCCGCGAGAACCACATCACCGAGACTCCCGTCCATCACGGCGATCCCGGCCCCAACGTCGATCTGCCGGTGCCCGCGGGCTGGCAGCTCAACCAGAACTCCGGAACGTCTTATGGCGGAATCGTTTTGGCGCAGCCGGCCGATCCCGCCGATCCGCCTACCATCTCGGCGCTGTATTCGAAACTCACCGGCGACGTCGACCCGGCGAAGATCATCCAGTACGCCCCCGGCGAGCTGCTGGATCTCCCCGGCTATCAGGGCTCCGGTAGCGGCCAGGCGTCGACGCTCGGAGGCTTTCAGGCCTGGCAGTTGAGCGGGACATACCAAAGGGACGGCAAGACACGCGCCGTAGCGCAGAAGACGGTGGTGATCCCCAGCCAGGGCGCGGTATTCGTGCTCCAGCTCAACGCCGACTCGCTGCAGAGCGATCAGGGCCCGTTGATGGACGCCACCAACGTCATCGACGACCAGACGACCATCACCCCCTGACCCGCGACCACGGACGGATCGCGCCACCTCCTGAGCGCTGCGCCGGTGAAGTCGCTACACCGCGACGCCCATTTGGTCTTACGGTGTGTGTCATGACAGATCAGTCGTATGCGATAGACGTCGGGCACCCACCCTCGGCACTGCTTCGTGTCGTCAACCCGGTGCTGGGCCTCCTCCTGCGCACTCCGCTCGCCGGCCCGGCGCGCAAGCAGTTGATGGTGCTGAGCTTCACGGGACGAAAGACGGCGCGGCCGTACTCAATCCCGGTGAGCGCCCACGTGATCGACAACGATCTCTATGCGCTGACCGGCGCCCCGTGGAAGCAGAACTTCCGCGACGGCGCGCCCGCTCAAGTGGTCTACGACGGCAAGACCACCGCCATGCACGGCGAGCTCATCCGCGACCACGCCGTCGTCTCCGACCTGTATCACCGCTGCGCCCAGTCCTATGGCGCGCAACGCGCCCAGCGGATGATCGGGTTGAAATTCCGCGACCGGCGGATACCGACGCTCGACGAGTTCGCCGAAGCGGTGGACCGGCTTCACCTGGTGGCGATCCGGTTCACCCCAGCCGGGTAGCACCCGATATCACCGACCGCGCCAGGACCAGCCGTAGAGCGAATTGGATTGCACGAAAAGGTGTTTCATGACGAGCAACAGTTGCTCTACCCTTCCCTGCCTGCGGCTCGAGGCTCCTAAGCCTAAGAAGCCCACCCCAGCCCCCACGCACCAACCTCACCCCGCGCGGCGTTCACTGGCCATGCCGATCCGTATCGGAAACCAAGCGAGGCCATCGCGTGTCGCGGATTCATCGACCAAGCACCGACCGCGGGTGGGCGTCGGCTTCTGAATTCGGAAGCCAGGAACGCCCGGAAACGGATGGCGGCTTTTCGTTGGCGTCCTGCCGTCTGACAATCGAACGGTTGCAGGATTGCTGGCCGTTGCGACGCACCTTGCTGCTTTACCGCAGCAGGCGGACCCGGATGGGCAGGTCGAGCTGGGACCAGGCGCGATCGGCGGTCAGTACCTCGGCGGGCGTGCTGCGCACTGTCAAGGCGAGGCAGCAGCGATCGCCCAACGACAACCCACGTCCGCCGGACAGGGATCGCATTGCCCCGGCCAGTTCGGCATCGCCTTCGGTCAACGGCTCGATCGTGACGCCGGCGGCGACGAGCAATTCACGGACCGGGCGAGCATCGAGGCCGACATCAACCAGCTTGCCAATGACTTCGGCGAGGTTCGCTGCGCCCAGCAACGCAGAATTTAGTTCGGTTGCGACCAGGTCGGCGCCGGGCTCGTCGTGAACGAGTGCCAGCACCGCAGACGCATCCAGGACTGTCACTCGGCCTCAGCGGCCAGGCGCCGCTCGGCAAGCAACTCCTCGACAAGCGAGCGGTCCTTCGCCAGTCCGGCTCCCAGGGCACGGAGCTCAGCCACGGCGTCCTGCGGCCGTTCGAGCACCAACCGCCGACCGCTCACATGCAGGTGCACGCGATCGCCGGGAGCCAGGCCCAACGCGATCCGGATGTCCGCCGGGATCACCAGCCGACCTTGCTTACCCAACACCAATGTGGCATCCATAGCCCAACCATGCCACACATTGGCATGGGGTGCCACGAGGTTGCGCTGAAGGAACCGCGGATAGCGCAACGGCACCGGCCGACGGCAAGCGCCTCGAACATCGGCTAGGCGGCGATGCGGTCGCCGGCGCTCGGCCGGCAAGAAGTCGCTCACCGACATGGCCCCGCGCCCGCGGCCGCACGGGTTCGGCTGATCACCGGCCGCTCGAACCCGGCGTCACCCACCGCCCGGCGCACCGCCTCGCCGACCGCTTCCGCCCGGTCGGCCGGCACCAGGGCGATCACACAGCCACCGAAGCCGCCGCCGGTCATCCGCGCTCCCAGCGCGCCCGCGCGAACGGCGGTATCGGCGATCAGGTCGATGTGCTCGGTGGTGATTTCGAAATCGTCGCGCATGGACGCATGTGAGGCGGTCAGGAGGCCACCGGCCGCAGTGAAGTCCGAATCATTCAGTGCGGCAACAAAATCGAGCACTCGACGATTCTCGGTCAGCACGTGGCGAGCGCGACGGGCGTCGACCGGGTCGGCCACCGCGCTCAATACCGAGGGCCCGCGGTCCTGCACCTCACGCAGTGACGCGGCCCCGAGATCCGCGGCCGCCCGCTCGCACGACGCGCGCCGCGCCGCGTAGTTGCCGCCGGCGTGACGGTGCGGTGCCCGCGAGTCGATCAGCAGCAGCGCAACGTTCTGAGCGTCCGGGTCGAAGGCCACCGGCGCGACGGTGAGGTCACGGAAGTCGATCAGCAGCGCCGTCGACGGCTCCCCGAACAGGGAGGCCAGCTGGTCGAGCAAACCCGTTGGGGCGCCGACATAGTCGTTTTCGGCGCGCTGGGCCAACCGCGCCCGCTCTTTGGCGTCGATGCGCGCGCCGGCGGCCGACGCGATCGCGCCCAGCACCGCGCATTCCAGCGCCGCCGAGGAGGACAGGCCCGAGCCCATCGGCACGTCGCTGGTGATCGACATCGCGCCGCCAGGCACCGCGTGGCCGGCCTGGCGCAGCGCCCACATCACCCCGGCCACGTAGCCGGCCCAGCCGGTCACGCCGCCCGGCGCGGTGTCGAGCGGGATGCGCACCGGGCCGTCCGCGCGATCGCTGCCCACGGTGATGGCGTCGTCGCCGTCGGGGGTGAAGGTCGCCACGGTGCGCTGCGGGAGCGCGATCGGCAGCGCGAATCCCAGGTTGTAGTCGGTGTGCTCGCCGATCAGGTTGATCCGCCCGGGCGCGGCGTAGCGGACGGTCATCCGAGTTCTCGCAGCCGCCGGGCCACGCTTTCGGGTGTGACGTCGCTGATGAACGCGTCCATCGCAGACTCGGAGGCCGCCAGGTACTTGAGCTTGGTGGCGCTGCGCCGGATCGACATCAACTCGACGTGGAAGTAGCCGTCGGCCTGGGCCTCGGTGCCGGCGTACTGGTGCAGCGCCGAAATGTAGGGAAGCGGAGCCGAATACATGCGGTCGAACCGGCCCAGCACGTCGAGATACACCCGCGCGAACCCGTCGAGCTCGTCCTCGTCGAGCTCAAGGAGGTTGTGCACGAACCTGTTTGGGTAGATGTGCACCTCGACGGGCCAGCGCGCGGCGAACGGCACGAACGCCGTGAACAAGTCGGTGCGCGCGACGACGCGACCGCCGTCGGCGACCTCGCGCGCCAGCAGGTCGGCAAAGAGGTTGCGGCCATACAGCTTTCGATGTTCGCGCGCCTGCCCTAGCATGGCGGCGGTCCGCGGCGTCAGATAGGGGTAGCCGTAGATCTGACCGTGCGGGTGGGTGAGCGTCACCCCGATTTCCTCGCCGCGGTTTTCGAAGCAGAACACCTGCTCGATGCCCGGCGCGGCCATCAGGTCGGCGGTGCGGTGCCGCCACGCGTCGACGACCAGCCGGGCGTGCGCCGGTTCCAGCTCCGCGAACGACCCGGTGTGGTCGCTGGAAAAACAGATCACCTCGCAGCGGCCATACCCCGGGGCGGACACGAAGCCGTCACCCGCGGACGTCAGCTCACCGGCGCCGGCCAGGCTCGGGAACCGGTTCTCGAAGACGACGACGTCGTAGCCGGGGGCGGGCACCTCGCTGGTCAGGCCGGTCGGGCCGGGACACAGCGGGCACTGGTCAGCGGGCGGCTTGTAGGTGCGGTCCTGGCGCAGCGCCGCGATGATCACCCACTGCCCCGTCGACCGGTCGAACCGCAACTGCGACTGGCCGGGTTCTCGCTCCGGCAGCGGTCTGCGGTCTTCGACCGGTGCCGGGCGGTGGCCGGGCAGCGCGAAGAACAGCAGGTCACGGCCGTCGGCCAGCTTCGCCCGCGTCGGCGCTGTCACGATGTCGAAGACTAGCTTGGAGATGTGCTGCCCGCCCGCGAGGAGACACAGAATCGCACGCGCGGCGGCCGGACAGTGCGAGTCTGCGTCTCACTCGAAAATGTGGTGACCCGAAGCGGGTGAGTCGCTGGCCCCTGGTGTTAGGCGACTTCGGTGAGTGGTTCGAGGATGACGTTGTATCCCAGGGCTTCGAGCTGCTTGATGGCGTTGGCCTTGGTCTTGCTGGGGTGGTGGCGGGTGTAGTAGCCGGGGCCGGGGTCGCGGTAGAAAGCGCCGTTGATCAGCATGTTGTAGGCGTCGGTGAGCATCTTGTGTTCCAGGGCGACCAGGGCGATCATGCCCGCTGGTGAGCTGTGCTGGGCTTTGGTTCTGTTCCTGCGTTTTGGCTGGGGTGGGCGGCTGCCGGCGATGCGTCGGTAGCGGGCGTTGTAGTAGGTGTCTTTGCTGCGGGCCGCCGAGAGGGCCGCGACCCCGAGGGCGGCTTTGAGGTAGCGGTTGCCCGCTCGGGTGGCCGCTGATTTGACCCGGCCCGCTGATTCGTTGCAACCGGGCACCACCCCAGCCCACGACGCCAGGTGCGCCGCAGTGGAAACACGCTCATGTCCGCGCCGGTCTCGGCGATGAACACATCGGCCACGATCGTCGAAAAGCCCGGGATGCTCATGAGTAACTCCCGGATGGCTTGAAAGGGTTGGATCGCCTCCTCGATGCGTTCATCTAGGCGGGCGACGTCGGCGTCGTGGGCGTCGATGCGATCCAGATACAACCGCGTCATGAACGCGTGATGGTCGTTAAACCGCCCGCGCAGCGCCTCGGTGAGCGCGGGGATCTTCTCCCGCAGCCGTTGTTTGGCCAGATCAGCCAGCACCGCCGGATCGCGCTGCCCGGCGATCAGCGCCTCGAGCATCGCCCGCCCGGAGACCCCGACGATGTCAGAGGCCACCGCCGACAGTTTGATCCCGGCGTCTTCGAGCAGTTTCTCTAGCCGCTGAATCTCCTTGGTACGCGCCCGGGTGATCATGGTGCGCGCCCGCGTCAGATCGCGTAACTCCCGAATCGGCTGCGGCGGCACGAACGAGGCGCGTACCAGCCCGTGTGCGCCCAGGTCAGCCAGCCACATCGCATCCGAGACATCGGTCTTGCGGCCAGGCACATTACGCACCGCCTTAGCGTTGGCCAAGATCACCGGCAGCGCATCTTCAAGCAGGTAGTAAAACGGCTTCCAATAATCCGACGTCGATTCGATCACCACACAGCTGACCTGCTCAGCCAGCAGATGCTCGCGCAACGCCAGGATCTGGCTGGTGGTCGAACCCCACGTGCTCACCGTCGTCGTGGTGGCGCGCCGACCCTGACCCTGAACCCGGACACAGACCTTGGCGTCCTTCTTGGAAACATCAAGGCCTGCACACCGCCGATGGACCACCTCCATGATCAATCACCTCATCATCTAGAACCTGTTGTTAATCAGCGTGTTCCGGGAAGAGTGAAAACAAACAGGAGTCTCACTCGCGTGCTCACAGGCAACAAACCACGGCCCCCGCACAACCACGGGGTACCCTTCGTCCCAAGCTGCTCGGCGTGCTCACGACAACACAGACGCAACGGGATCCACCGAAACACCCCTCCAGCGTCAACCCCGCCAGCACGCCAAGCAACCACCTAGCCACGCCGAACGACACCACCAAATTTTCATCCCCCACGGCGGGGCCTCAGCCCCCCAGATAGCTGCTCGCGGATAGAAGCCGCGGATAGGAGAGGGGTACCCGATAACCGTTTTCTATGAAAGAGCCCGAGACTGGTGGATCGGGTCCGACCCCGGCCTGCTGCGGCTGCGGATGGCGACCCGGACGACGGCCGCGCTCGGCTGTTCCCTGCTGATCCTCTACCTTCTGACCAGGGCCACGGGGCAGCCCCTGAGCGTTGCTCTCCTGGGTGTCGTCATCTCGATGATCGCGGCACGATCCGTCAACGAGCCCGACCCACGTCAGCAACGGATCACAATGGCGCTGCTGCCGCTGCCGGCCACGGTTGCCATCACCGCCGCCGCACTGCTCGCGCCCCACAAGGTGCCCGCCGACGTCGTCTTCGTGATGGTCGTGTTCGCCGCGGTCTATGTCCGCCGCTTCGGGGGGCGCGGGCAGGCGCTGGGGATGGTCGCGTTCATGGCCTACTTCTTCACGCTGTATCTCCAGGCCCACATTTCGGAGTTGCCCTGGCTGATCGGGGCCGTCGCCGTGGGAACGGCGTGCACGTTTGTGATGACCACCTACGTGCTGCCCGATCGGCCAGAACGCGTGCTGCGAGCCACCATTCGTTCGCTGCGAGCGCGGATGGCCATCGTGGTCGACACCACCGCCGACGCGCTACGCACCGGCCGTCTCGACGAACGGCGCCTGCGTCGGCTGCGGGCGCGCATCGTGCGGCTCAACGAAACCACCCTGATGATGCAAAGCCAGATCGAAGACAACGCCGACCCCGCCATTCTCTGGCCCGGAGTGACCAGCGAACAGCTCGCCCCCTGGCTGTTCGACGCCGAACTCGCCATCGAATGGGTCGCCACCGCGGGGAGGCAAGCCGCCGCCGCCGACATCCCCACCGCCACCCGCGCCGAACTGGTCGGGGCGCTCACGCTGCTGGCGCAGGCGATTCGGCTGCCGGAACCCGGCGGGCTTCAGCGGGCCGCCGGCCAGGCCCAACGGATTCTTGACCGGCAATCCACGGCGGCCGACGACCCCGCGGTGCACCGCCTTGCCCGGGCGATCATCAACGCGGCGACGGCGACCACCGAAGTCCGCGCACTCGTCGAGGGCACCGCCACACGGACCGCGCTGGAGCGCGACACCGACGTAGACGAGCAACGGGGCCAAGGCCTGCGCCCGACGACCCGGCAGGCCATCCAGGTGGCGATCGCCGCGTCGCTGGCCATCGTCGCCGGCGAGGTGGTGTCGCAGTCCCACTGGTACTGGGCGTTGATCGCGGCGTTTGTGATCTTCGCCGGCACCAACTCGTGGGGCGAAACCCTGACCAAGGGCTGGCAGCGGCTGATCGGCACCGTCCTCGGCGTGCCCTGCGGCGTGCTGGTTGCCACGCTGCTCTCCGGGCACACCGTCGCATCGCTCGTGACGATCTTCGCGTGCCTGTTCTGCGCCTTCTATTTCATGCGGGTGACCTACAGCCTGATGAGCTTCTGGATCACCACGATGCTGGCGCTGATGTACGGGCTGCTCGGCGAATTCACCTTCGACCTGCTGCTATTGCGTATCGAAGAGACCGCGATCGGCGCGGTCATCGGTGTCACCGTCGCGCTGCTGGTGCTGCCCACCAACATCAGACCGGCAATCCTCAGCGACACCCGCGCCTTCTTGGTGACCCTGTCCGCCCTGATCGAGGCGTCCGTGGCCGCCATGTTCGGTGGCGACGACGCCGCCAGCCCCACCGAGCGGGCGCGTCAACTCGATCGGGACCTGCAGCAGTTCCGAGTCACCGCCAAGCCGCTGCTTGCTGGGGTCGGCGGCGTCGCCAGCCGGCGAAGCATCCGCCGCGGCCTGCGGCTGTTCACCGCGTGCGATCATTTCGCACGATCCCTGGCGCGCAACGCCGAGCGGTACCGGGATGCCGCCGGCTCACCAGAACTGGCCGATGCGTTTACGTCGGCCGCGGCACAGACCCGACGCAATATCGACGCGCTGGCCGCGGCCATCGACGCCGCCCACGCCCCGACCATCGTCTCGGTGACCGATGAGCTCGATGCCGCCGAGACCCTGGCCCGGGAACAGGACGGCGACGGCGAACTGCGGACCGATACCCGCCGACTCCTCACCGCGGTGCATGCGCTTCGTCAGATCGAATGGGTTGTCGTCGCCGCGGCGAGTGACCTCGGCGCGCGCGACGGCCCAACGGCAGAATAGGCGCATGCGGATCGCCATCAGCGGCGCCGGCGTAGCCGGTGCGGCGCTTGCCCACTGGCTGCATCGCACGGGCCACACCCCGACGCTGATCGAGCAGGCACCGAGATTCCGTACCGGCGGCTACATGATCGACTTCTGGGGTGTCGGCTATCAGGTGGCCAAACGCATGGGCATCGAAAACCCCGTCCGCGCAGCCGGATACGAGATCCAGCGGCTGCACTCCGTCGGCTCCCGCGGCGAGGTCAAGGCGGACGTGGACGTCGAGGTCTTTCGCCGCATGGTCGGCGACGACTTCACCAGCCTGCCCCGCGGCGACCTGGCCGCCGCCATCTACACCACCATCGAGGACAGGGTCGAAACGATCTTCGGTGACAGCATCGCCGCCGTCGACGAGCGCGGCGACGGTGTCTCGCTCACCTTCGAGAAGGGCGCGCCGCGCGATTTCGACCTGGTGATCGGCGCCGACGGGCTGCACTCCAACGTGCGTCGCCTCGCCTTCGGGCCGGAGGTGGACTTCGAGCACTACCTGGGCTGCAAGGTCGCGGCCTGCGTGGTCGACGGCTACCGGCCCCGCGACGAGTTGGTCTACGTCATGTATGCCACTCCCGGCCACCAACTGGCACGTTGCGCGCTGCGCGGCGACCGCACCATGTTTCTGTTCATTTTCCGCGCGGAGCACGACGATCCCGGAGTTTCACCAAAAGACCAGCTGCGCAACGAATTTGGTGACATAGGCTGGGAGAGTCGGGAGATCCTGGCGACGCTGGACGACGTGGACGACCTCTATTTCGACGTCGTCAGCCAGATCCGCATGGACCGCTGGTCGCGCGGCCGGGCGCTGCTGATCGGCGATGCGGCCGCGTGCATTTCGCTGCTGGGCGGCGAGGGCACCGGCCTGGCGATGACCGAGGCCTACGTGCTGGCCGGCGAACTGGCGCGGGCCGGCGCCGATTACCGCCGGGCCTTCGACGCCTACGAGGCGCGCCTGCGTCCCTTCATCAAGGCCAAGCAATCCGGCGCCGCGAAGAACATTCCGTTTTTCGCGACGAGGACCCGCTTCGGCCTGTGGTTCCGCATCGTGGCGATGCGCACCATGAACTTCGGCCCGCTGGCAAGGCTTTTCGCCGGCACCGTGCTCGACGACTTCGAGCTCCCTGACTACGGCATATAGCCGGCATTTAGCCGAGGGGCTGTTCTTCGGATCCCGGCGTCGGACAAGATTGAGGGCATGACCGAACCAGGCGCGGCCCGCGTGGCGGTCTACCTCGACTTCGACAACATCGTGATCTCGCGGTACGACCAGGTGAATGGGCGCAACTCGTTCCAGCGCGACAAGGCCAACGGACTCGAGCAGTATCCCGAACGTCAGGCCCGGGCCACGGTCGACGTCGGCGCGATCATCGACTTCGCGTCGTCGTTCGGGACGCTGGTGCTCACCCGCGCCTACGCGGACTGGTCGGCGGACGTCAACGCCGGGTATCGCGGACAGCTGGTGGCCCGCGCGGTCGATCTGGTGCAGCTGTTCCCGGCGGCGGCCTACGGCAAGAACGGCGCCGACATCCGGCTGGCCGTCGACACGGTCGAGGACATGTTCCGGCTGCCCGATCTGACCCACGTGGTGATCGTGGCGGGCGACTCCGACTACATCCCGCTGGCGCAGCGTTGTAAGAGGCTCGGCCGGTATGTGGTGGGCATCGGGGTGGCCGGCTCGTCGAGCCGGGCGCTGGCGGCCGCCTGCGACGAGTTCGTGATCTACGACGCGCTGCCGGGGGTTCCGGTGCTCGAGCCCGAGGCCGAGCCGGCCGACGCGGGGGCGGCCAAGCCTAAGAAGCGGACCGAACGCACCGAGTCGGCCAAACGCGAGGAGCCGGAGGAGGCGCCCGACCCGCAGGCCGCCGCCACCGCGCTCCTGACGCGCGCGCTGCAGATCGGCCTGGAGAAAGACGACGTCGATTGGCTGCACAATTCGGCGGTGAAGGCGCAGATGAAGCGGATGGACCCGTCGTTCAGCGAAAAGTCTTTGGGATTCCGGTCATTCAGCGATTTTCTGCGTTCGCGGTCCGATGTCGTCGAGCTGGACGAGAGTTCGACGACCCGGATGGTGCGGCTGCGGGGACAAGGCTGAGCGTCTCCGGCCCGGTCCCCGCGTCCCTCATCGCCCGGACCTTGATGCGTGCGCCGCGGTGCGGCACCAGGATGACGTGCTTGAGCTTCTGCCGCTCGCCGGCCGCCGTGGTGGTGCTCAGGTCGACCCGACGCAAAATCTCGCGCAACACCACGCGCATCTCGACCATGGCGAATCCGGCGCCCAGGCAGCGCCGGTTGCCGCCGCCGAACGGGAACCACGTGGTCGGGCTCAGTGTGGCGCCCAGCATCCGGTCCGGGTCGAATCGGTCCGGATCGGGATATATCGCGTCGCTGCCGTGCACCAGCCCCATGCCGGGCGCGACCAGCACCCCTGCCGGCAGCCGATACCCGGCCAGCTCGACCGGGGCGGTGAGCACGCGGCCCACGTCGAACACCGGCGGACGGACCCGCAGCGTCTCCTTCGCCAGCGCGTCGAGATACTCGTCGCCGGCCGGGTCGCCCGCCGAGCTGGCTTCGGCCGCCCGCACCGCCTTGGCCAACACGGCGGGGTGGCGGGTCAGGCGTTCAAGCGCCCACGACAGCCCCGTCGCGGTGGTGTCATGCCCGGCCACCAACAGCGTCATGAGCTGGTCACGCAATTCGCGGTCGGTCATTCCGCCGGCGCGGACCAGCACGGCCAGCACCGCGGTGCTCGCTTCCAGGTTGGGGTCGGCGCGGCGGTCGGCGATCTCCGCGTAGAGCAGACGGTCGGCCGCCGCGATTCGACGGCGCAGTCCCCGCCATGGCCAGTAACGAAGCAGCTTCGGGTTGACCAGCGCCACCGTCGACCACGGACCCACCCTGAGCAGCCGCGGCATGACCTTGCGCAGCGCGGCGAGCCGGGCCGGGTCCGTCGCGCCGATGACCGTCCGCAGAATCACCTCCAGCGTGATCTCGGACATCTTGGGCGCCGCCGCGAAGCTTTTTCCCACCGGCCACCCGGCGATGTTCGCCGCCGCGATCTCGGCCATCAGCCCGGCTTGGCCCGCGACGGCGTCGCGATGGAACGGCGGCAACATCAGACGACGCCGCTCCCGATGCGCGTCCTCGTCGATCACCAATATCGAAGTGTTGCCGAGCAACCCGCTCAAGAGCGAATTCGCTTCGCCGGCATGAAAGACGCGTGGGTCGCCGGCGAACACCGTCCTGATGTCGGCGGGATCGGCCAGATACACCAGCGTGCCGATCGAGGCGATCCGCAGCGTGAAAATGCTGCCGTAGCGACGTTTACAGGCGGCGACGAAGCGCGGTCCGTGGCGCACGCTCAATGCCGCCTGGGCCGATCGGGGAAGCCGTGGTCCGGGCGGAAGCGCGGTAGGAGTGGCCTTGCCCATCGATATCATCCTACGACCGGTGTCCAGGATGCGCTAAGCCGTAAGCGCACCAACGCTTTTGCGGCCCTGCGTCTTGATGACGATCGTCTTCGGCGACCGGGGTCGTTGACAGTCCCCCGGGGTGGCCATACATTGTGTGAAAGTCGTCGCGAGCTGGACCCTCGACCCCGAGGAGACCGTCATGGCCGTCGGTACCGCTCCCGCAAGCGTTTTCGACGCCGATCTGCCGACGTTCACGTATGGCACCGAGGAAACGCCCGCGGAGGTCTACCCCCGTCTGCAGGCGGCGCAACGGCAGGCCGCGGTCGCCCTGGGGCCGTTCGGGCCCGAAGTGCTCTCCTACCGTCTTGTGCGGTCCGTCCTTCGGGATACCCGATTCCAGATCCCGCCCGGGTTGAATTTGCTCGCCCAGGGCATCACGTCAGGTCCGTTGTGGGACAAGGTGGTCAACAGCCTGCTGTGCCTGGAAGGCGACGCACACCATCGGCTGCGCAGCCTGACATTCAAGGCGTTCGCGCCGCGGGCGACCCTGCGCCTGCACGACACCATGGTCGGCGTGATGGACGAGCTGGTCGATCGGGTCGCCGACGCGGGCCGCTGTGACGTCGTCGCCGACATCGCGCGCCCCTATCCGGTCCCGATCATCTGCGCGTTGCTCGGCGCGCCGCGCGAGGATTGGCAACGGTTTTCGTTGTGGGCCGACGACGTCTTCAAGGCCTTCAGCTTCATTGGCGATCTCCGCGAGGTCGAGCCCGTCGTTATGGGTGCGTGGCGGCAGCTCGACGACTATGTCGACGACATGGTGGCCCGGCGCCGGCACAGCCTGACCGACGACCTGCTGTCCGACCTGATCCGCGCGGAGGATGACGGTGACTGCCTCAACGCCGCCGAGCTGCGCATGCTCGCGGGCGGCCTGCTGCTGGCGGGGACGGACACCACCCGCAACCAGGTGGCCGCGTCGGTGCACGTCCTGTGCGAGCACCCGGAGCAGTGGGAGCTGCTGAGCGGGCATCCCGAACTGGCGATGCGCGCGGTCGAGGAAACGATGCGCCACTCGCCGATCGCGTGCGGAACCCTTCGCCTGGTGGTCGAGGACGCCGAGCTCGACGGCTACCTCTTCCCCGCCGGCACGATGGTCCTGGTGAATACCGCTGCGGCCAACCGCGATCCCGCGGTATATGAGGAGCCGGACCGCGTCGACATCACCCGCGAGGGGTTGCCGCCCATCCTCACCTTCGGCGGCGGCGTGCACTACTGCCTCGGCGCCAACCTGGCCCGGCGTGAGATCGCCGAGGCGCTGAGCGTCCTCGCGGGCCGGATGCGGAACCCGCGCATCGCCGGACCGGTGCCCTGGAAGCCGATGGTCAGCCTGAGCGGGCCGAAGAGTTTGCCCATCGAGTTCGACGCGGACCGATAGCCGCCGGGCTCGCGGTTACTCCGGGGCGGCCTTACGCTCGTTAGTTACGCGAGCTCAACGGGGGGTTGTCGATGCGTGGAATTAGGGGGAGAACTGTGTCCAGACACAGGTTTGCCCTCGTCGCGCTGGCGTTTTGTGCCGTCATCGGGTCCTGTTCGGAAACCGTGGCTCCGCCCGCGGCCACACCTACCACCTCGACTTCTACCAGCCGGGCTCCCTCACCGGCTCCGGTGACGGGCCCTTTGCAGAAAGACTGGAAAAGCTACGGCGGGACGGCGTACTTCGGTTGTCCGGACAAATTTTCACCGGGCAAATCGGCACTCCAGGACATCCGCCCCAAAGTCTTCGACACGAAAACGGGCCAGTACGTGGCGCCGGGAATCCCCGCGCTGGCCCCCGGGGAGGATTTGACCGGCGGCATGTGCGCGCTGACGGGCGCCGCGGACGATATGAAAGTCGTCTATCTGGTGACGACGATCAAAACGGCGCGAGCGGCAGAACCCGAAGCCAGCACGACGACCGCGTCTGTTTTCGATTTCCGGACGGGCCAGCCGCTGGTGACACGGGAGCTGCGCCCGCCGGCCGCCGACCTGAAACTGGCCGCGCCGAACGGCTGGGAGCTCGCCTCCACCACGTCCGGCGTGGCATGGGTGAACGCCTTCACCGACGGGCACGGCGCCGCGTCGCCGCCTCGGACCGTAATCCTTTCCCCCTCGGACCTTTCGATGATGTGGAACGACCCACAGCCGGGCCGGGTGTGGCAGGACGTTCTTTCGTTTCCACGAAACACCGACCCGAGCAAGACGTCGGGAGCGGAGCTGCGCCGCCCGAGCGGGGAAGCGATTTATCAGGATAACGACATCTCGACCGTCGACGCCGAATTGTCCGACGGGCCGGACAAACTGGTCAAGATCACGCGCTGGGATTCGCACGACCCACCGGCGATGTCGACGATGTTCTACGACCTGAACGCCAAGTCCGTCATCAAGATCGGTGATTCGGACAGGATTTCCGGCGGCGGATTGGCCGCGACGTTGTCGGGCGGGAAGTTGTTCGTCGACGCTCGCGACTCGGACAATTCGCAGTTCGGGTTCGGGGTGTGGAACCTGCGAGCACAGCAATGGGATTTCCTGAAGACCCGGGATGACGCGAAGAAGATGTCGATCGCCAAATTGGCGTTCTTTGAAGACCACCTCTACGTCACGAACGTGGGCAACACGTTCGCTATCCTCGCCCTGCCCGCTACCGAACCGATCTCGACGACCTGGTCCGTCCGGCCCTTCGCCCGGATATCCGGCTGGACGCTGGTGTGCCGCGGCGAGAATGCCGCCTTCAACGGCGACTGCAAGGACATCGTGATGGTGCAAGACCAGGACGGCCACTTTCCCGGGCCCTGGTTCTGAACCTGGACGGGTTTCGACTGACTCTGCGGCCACCAGGCAAAAGTACGAGTAGAGACCCTGGTGGACGCAGAGTCAAAAACGAAACCCCGGGCCTGACCTTGGTGGCAGGTACAGGATTCGAACCTGTGTAGGCGTAAGCCGACGGATTTACAGTCCGCTCCCATTGGCCGCTCGGGCAACCTGCCGCCTAGCAGGGTACAACGAGCGGGTAGACAGGGCACAAATGGCTAACCGGATGAAGGGACAGATCGGATGGCTGATTCATCGTTCGACATCGTCAGCAAGGTCGACCGCCAGGAGGTCGACAACGCGCTCAACCAGGCCGCCAAGGAGCTGGCCACGCGCTTCGACTTCCGCGGCACCGACACCAAGATCGCGTGGAAGGGAGATGAGGCCATCGAGCTGACGTCGTCCACCGAGGAGCGCGTCAAGGCCGCCGTCGACGTCTTCAAGGAGAAGCTGATCCGCCGCGACATCTCGATGAAGGCCTTCGACGCCGGCGAGCCGCAGGCCTCCGGCAAGACCTACAAGGTCGCCGGCGCCCTCAAAGAAGGCATCAGCAGCGAGAACGCCAAGAAGATCACCAAGCTCATCCGCGACGAGGGGCCCAAGAACGTCAAGACCCAGATCCAGGGCGACGAGGTCCGCGTGACCAGTAAGAAGCGCGATGACCTGCAGGCCGTCCAAGCGCTGCTGAGGAACGCCGACCTGGACGTGGCGCTGCAGTTCGTCAACTATCGGTAGACGGGGCCTGATGGGGATGTACGCCGACCACTTCGACGTCATCATCGTCGGCGCCGGCATTTCCGGCATCGACGCGGCCTACCGGATCACCGAGCGCAACCCGGGGCTGACCTACACCATCCTGGAGCGGCGCGCGCAGATCGGCGGCACCTGGGACCTGTTCCGCTACCCCGGCGTCCGCTCCGACAGCAGCATCTTCACGCTGTCGTTCCCGTTCGAGCCGTGGACCCGTAAAGAGGGTGTGGCCGATGGCGTCCACATCCGCGAGTACCTGATTACCACCGCGCACAAGTACGGCATCGACCGCCACATCCGGTTCAACAGCCATGTCCGCTCGGCGGATTGGGATTCCTCCACCGACACCTGGACGGTCACCGTCGAGCGGGACGGCGCCCGGAAGGACTACCGCGCGAGGTTCGTGTTCTTCGGCAGCGGCTACTACAACTACGACGAGGGCTACACCCCGGACTTCCCTGGCATCGAGCGGTTCAACGGCACGGTCGTGCATCCGCAGCACTGGCCGGAAGACCTGGACTACGCCGGCAAGAGGATCGTGGTGATCGGCAGCGGGGCCACCGCCGTCACGCTGATCCCGGCGCTGGCGGAAAAAGCCGCGAAAGTCGCGATGCTGCAGCGCTCGCCGACGTATTTGATGTCGGCGTCCAAATACAGCGGATTCGCCGCGGTCGCTCGTAAAGCGTTGCCCCGTAGGGCTTCTCATCTGGTCATCCGGATGTACAACGCCTTGACCGAAGCGGTGTTCTGGTTCGTGTCCCGCAAGGCGCCGCGGTTCGTCAGGTGGTTGTCGCGGCGCGTCGCCATCAAGAACCTGCCCGACGGCTACGACGTCGACACCCACTTCAAGCCGCGGTACAACCCATGGGACCAGCGGATGTGCCTGATCCCGGACGCCGACCTGTACACCGCGATCGCCGACGGCCGCACCGAGGTGGTCACCGACCACATCGACCGCTTCGACGCCACCGGCATCGCGCTCGAATCCGGCGGGCACCTCGACGCCGACATCGTCGTCACGGCGACCGGCCTGCAGTTGCAGGCGCTGGGCGGGGCGACGATCAGCCTCGACGGCGAACAGGTCGATCACCGCGACCGCTTTGTCTACAAGGCGCACATGCTCGAAGACGTGCCCAACCTGTTCTGGTGTGTGGGCTACACGAACGCGTCGTGGACGCTGCGGGCCGACATCACAGCGCGGGCGACGGCAAAATTGCTGGCGCACATGGCATCCCACGGTTACACCCACGCCTACCCACACCGGGGCAACGAACCGATGGACGTCAAGCCGTCGTGGGACATTCAGGCCAACTACGTGAAGCGGTCGGGGCACGCGCTGCCCAAGTCGGGCACCAAGAGGCCATGGAATGTGCGGCAGAACTACCTCGCCGACGCCATCGACTACCGGTTCGACCGCATCGAGGAGGCGATGGTGTTCGGCCGGGCGGCCCACCCCGCGCCGCTGACGGGCTAGGGCGACGCTAGGGCGTCAAAGGACTTGGTCGGCGCCCAATGCCGATTCCCCGAAGTGGATGGGCTTCCCGCAATTGGGGCAGAACCTTTCGGCGGGATGATGTTCCGCCCCGCAACTCGAACAGAAGTGTGGCTCGATCGCGATCGGCTCCTCCGCTGCGGCCGGAGCCGGGGGCGCCGGCGGCCGGCGCCGAAATGGCTGGAAGGCGGAAACCCTGGCCGCGGAGAGATGCGGCCAGCGGCGCTTGACCACCATGAAGGTCACACCCGCGCCGGCGGCGAGCACCAGCACGACGCCGCCGACGGTGTACCACACCAGGTTTGCGCCATCCAACACCGAGTCATCGCCGTACTGCTGGCGCAGATTGGCTGCGCTCGTTCGCAGATCGGCCAGGCCTGGATAGTCGGGCGACATCGACAGCGTCTGGTCGAAATCATCGATGGCCTCGGTGTAGCGGCCCGAGTAGTAATGGTTGAGCCCCTTGCGGTAGTACACATCGGCGGGTCCGAGCGTCGCCTTGACGCCCTTGCTGGCCAATATCGCGGCCAGGCCGTCGGCGGGCGCGACGAAGTTAAAGGCCTGGGGTTCGCCGACGGGGGCGAAGCTGTTCACGCCGATCACCTTGCCGTCGAGGTCGACGGTCGGGCCGCCGCTCATGCCCTCCGAGACCGCGGCATCGATTTCATACTCGGGAACCGAACCCATGGTCGACTTCTTGCTGACCTTGCCGCTCTTGTTCGTCGGGTCCAGCGATGGGCCGGTGATGTTTTCGGTGCTCTGCGAGAAACCCACGGCCAGAACGGATGTCCCGATGCTGACGTCGGCGTCGGTCCCCAGCTGAGACGACGGCAGGTTGTGCTTTTCCACCTTCAGAAGAGCGACGTCACCCTTGCTGATCGGCCGAAAATCGACGACGTTGGCGGGGATCTTCCCCGCGATCTTCGTCCCGTTGCCGTACACCAGCGTGAGGCCGATTTCGGGGCCCCGGCCGGGGGTGTCGCCCTCGACCGTCGCGTTCTTCTGAAGCCACGCCAACGCCGCGGTCCGGTCACGCGATTCGGGCGCATGCGGAAACTGAGTGATGTACTCGGTGGCGGCCCGTTTGAGGATCAACAGCTTGGCGCTCTCCGGGTCGACGCAATGACCTGCCGTCGCCACCCAACCGTCGGGATTGATGACGAAACCGGTGCAGCCCCAGGTCGCGATGAACGGCATGCTCGTGCCCGGGCCGAACTGCGAGAGGATCTGGCCGTCGGGCAGCCGGACCTGGCCGTAGGCTTGACCGGCGAGGTACATCACGGCCGGCCGGATCATGGCCGCCGCCCTCTCCTCCGGGTTGGCCCGTGGACGGCCGTCATCGGCAAACGCGACGCCCGGGAAGCCGACCAGAACCGCAAGTGCGGCCGCCGACAGCGCCGCGAATACGCGGCCGCAACGAGCGCGTCTGCGCATGGTTCCTCCTCGCGTCGAGCCTGTCCTGTTGACGATCCGGCACGTCGCGCGGCGGAGGTAGGGACGGAAGTCCCATGCCGGGGGGCCGTTGGTTTCGACTACCGCCGTCCGGCGGTTGGTGAACTCCTTCTAAATCTCCGATGTCGGCAATACGCTGATCGACATGGCAGCCGAGAAGCGTGAACCCAGAGTCGTCGTCCTCGGTGGCGGTTCCTGGGGGACCACCGTGGCGTCAATCTGCGCGCGGCGCGGTCCGACGTTGCAGTGGGTGCGCTCCGAGGCGACCGCCAAGGACATCAACGAGGAGCACCGCAACCACCGCTATCTCGGCAAGGACGTCATCCTGAGCGAGACGCTCCGCGCCACCACCGACTTCACGGAGGCCGCCAACTGCGCCGACGTCGTCGTCATGGCCGTGCCCTCGCACGGCTTCCGGGGCGTGCTCACCGAACTGGCCAGGGAGCTGAGGCCGTGGGTGCCGGTCGTGTCACTGGTCAAGGGGCTCGAGCAGGGCACCAACACGCGGATGTCGCAGATCATCGAGGAAGTGCTGCCCGGCCACCCCGCCGGCATCCTGGCCGGGCCGAACATCGCCCGCGAGGTGGCCGAGGGCTACGCCGCCGCCGCGGTGCTGGCGATGCCCGATCAGCACCTGGCGACCCGGCTCTCGGAATTGTTCCGCACCCGGCGCTTCCGCGTGTACACCACCGACGACGTCGTCGGGGTGGAGATGGCCGGCGCGTTGAAGAACGTCTTCGCGATCGCGGTGGGGATGGGCTATTCGCTGGGCATCGGCGAAAACACCCGCGCACTGGTGATCGCGCGCGCACTGCGCGAGATGACGAAGCTGGGCGTGGCGATGGGCGGAAACCCCGACACCTTCCCCGGGCTGGCCGGTCTGGGCGACCTCATCGTCACCTGCACCAGCCAGCGCAGCCGCAACCGCCACGTCGGCGAACAACTCGGTGCCGGCAAGCCGATCGACGAGATCATCGCGTCGATGAACCAGGTCGCCGAGGGCGTCAAGGCCGCCAGCGTGATCATGGAATTCGCCGACGAGTTCGGCCTGAACATGCCGATCGCCCGCGAAGTGGACGCGGTGATCAACCATGGCTCGACCGTCGAGCAGGCCTATCGCGGTCTGGCCGCCGAGGTTCCCGGACACGAGGTGTACGGCTCCGGGTTCTGATTTCTCAACCCATTCGCGCGTAACGAAAGATTTGCATTCGATATGCGCGCGGCCCGTCGGCTTGACCCGCTCTTCGCGCGCAAAATACCGTCAGACGAGGTAGCCAGGCTTTGACCTGCCGCCGGTGCGCTTGTAATCGTTTGTGCGCCAAGAAGCTACGCCGACGCGACGGGGCGGATATCGGCATCCCCGCTAAGACCTGACGAGGATAACGACCGATGCAACACATCGAACAGCCCGGCGATCAGCGTGTTGGCCGGATACGCTCCGTTGTTCGGCACGACTTGCCCGCGTCTCTCGTGGTTTTCCTGGTCGCGCTCCCGTTGTCGCTGGGGATCGCGATCGCCTCCAACGCGCCGGTGCTGGCCGGCCTGATCGCCGCGATCGCCGGGGGAATCATCGCCGGAGCCATCGGCGGATCGCCGCTGCAGGTCAGCGGGCCCGCGGCCGGCCTGACCGTGGTGATCGCCGACCTGATCTCCAATTTAGGTTGGGGCGTAACGTGTTTGATCACCGCGGCCGCGGGGGTCCTGCAGGTCCTGTTGGGGCTCAGCCGCGTCGCACGGGCCGCGCTGGCGATCTCGCCCGTCGTCGTGCACGCGATGCTGGCCGGCATCGGGATCACGATCGCGCTGCAACAAGCGCACGTGCTGCTGGGCGGAAAGTCCAAAAGCTCCGCCTGGCACAACCTCATTGGCCTGCCGGGCCAAATCGTCGGCGCGCACCGGCCCGGGGTCCTCCTGGGCGCGCTGGTGATCGCCATCCTGATCGCCTGGCGGTGGGTTCCGCCTCGATTGCGCCGTGTTCCGGGGCCGCTCGTCGCCATTGTGGTGGTTTCGGTCATCTCGGTGGTCTTCCCGTTCCATGTGCGCCGGATCGACCTCGACGGGTCGCCGCTGGATGCGCTGCGGCTGCCCGACATTCCGCACGGCAACTGGGGCGCGGTCGCGATCGGCGTGATCACCGTTGCGCTCATCGCCAGCGTCGAGAGCCTGCTGTCAGCCGTGTCCGTCGACCGGATGCACACCGGCCCGCGCACCGACTTCAACCGCGAGTTGATCGGACAGGGCGCCGCCAACGTCGTGTCCGGGAGCGTCGGCGGGCTACCGATCACCGGTGTAATCGTCCGCAGCTCAACCAATGTCAACGCGGGCGCGAGATCCCGCGCCTCCGCGGTCATGCACGGTGTGTGGATCCTGCTGTTCACGGTGCCATTCGCGGAGTTGGTCGAAGAGATCCCGACCGCGGCGCTCGCCGGCCTGCTGATCGTGATCGGGGTTCAGCTGCTGAAGCCCGCCCACATCGAAACCGCAATGAAGCACGGCGATCTCGCCGTCTACGTCGTGACCGCGGTCAGCGTCATTTTCCTCAACCTGCTGCACGGCGTGCTGATCGGACTCGCGCTGGCCATCGCGCTGACCGGATGGCGGGTGATCCGGGCCAGGATCGAGGGCAGGCCCGTCGGCGACGAGTGGCACGTGACGATCGAGGGGGCCGCATGCACCTTTCTCGCCCTGCCCCGGCTGACCCGCGTGCTGGGTTCGACCCCCTTCGAAGCGGTTGTCACCGTTCATATTTCGGTCCACTACCTCGACCACGCCGCGCATCAGGCGATCGACGACTGGCAGCGCCAGCATGAGGCCACCGGCGGCACGGTTCGGATTCGGGGGATGGCCGAGACCGGCCACCTCGCCCGTCGGCGCCCCCGGGACCTGGTCGAGCCCGAAAGGCCCGAAGCGGCAGCCTAATCGAACCCCGAAAGCCCAAAGGTGTCGCTCGGCGTTCGCCCGCTGAGCTTCTGAACTATCCGCTGGTTCATCGAAACCCTCTCCTCGATGGCCTCCAGGGCGAGCCGGGCGTGCAACTGCGGTGATGTCCTGACGATGAAGGTGCCGCTGTAGTTTCGGTCGGAAAGGGGTATGGGGGCCGATTCTCCTGTTGCGCGCATCCCATCCACGTGCTCATGCGTGGCCTGTTCGATGGCGGCGACGGCCTCCGGCGCGGTCGCCGCTTCGCGCCTCAGATAGGGCAACTCGACGCACACGCCCATGTACTGGCCGTAGTCGGGCGACCATTCCGCGCGGTAGGTGTAGCGGTCCACGCCGGATTTGATAGCACATGCGCTATCGAGTTCGTAAGTCACTTATCCCCAAGAAAAGGCAGGCTCTTCGGGCGGATCCAACTATCGCCCGGCCATCTCCTCCAGCCGGCGGATGCGGTCCTCGATCGGCGGGTGCGTCGAGAACAGCGACCCGATCCGCTCGCCCGCGCGGAACGGGTTGGCGATCATCAGGTGCGCCTGGCTGGCCAGCTGCGGCTCCGGCGGCAGCGGGGCCGCCTGTACGCCGCCGGAGATCTTGCGCAGGGCCGACGCCAAGGCCAGCGGGTCGCCGGTCAGCACGGCACCCGACTCGTCGGCCTGGTATTCGCGTGAGCGTGACACCGCCAGCCGCACCACCGTCGCGGCGATCGGGCCCAGCAACGAAACCAGCAGCAGCGCAAAAGGATTCTCGCCATCCCGGTTGCCGCCGAACATGCCCGCCCACATGGCCATGTTGGCCAGCGCGGTGATCACCGACGCCATCGCGCCCGCGATGCAGGAGATCAGGATGTCGCGGTTGTAGACGTGCGAAAGCTCGTGCCCGAGCACCGCGCGCAGCTCGCGCTCGTTGAGGATGTCCAGGATGCCGGTGGTGCAGCACACCGCGGCGTTGCGGGGGTTGCGGCCGGTGGCGAACGCGTTGGGCGCGTTGGTGTCGCTGATGTACAGCCTCGGCATCGGCTGGTGCGCGGCGGTGGCCAGCTCGCGCACGATCCGATACATCGCCGGCGCCTGCAGCTCGGAAACCGGCTGCGCGTGCATGGCCCGCAGCGCCAGCTTGTCGCTGTTGTAGTAGGTGTAGACGTTCATGCCGATGGCGAACAGCACCGCGAACAGCATCGCCGTCCGGCCGAACAGCGAGCCGACAAACACGATCAACGCGGACATACCGACCAACAGGGCGAACGTCTTCAGCCTGTTGGCATGGGGATGCCAGGTCATCGGTGTCCTCCTCGGAACACTCGGGAAAACTCAATTATTGGTGACTACTGCTCATTGAACGCCCCGGATGACCTTCCTGGTTCCGCGACCCGCGGCGGGCAGCACTAGCCGTGCCGGCTCACCGTGTAGTCGACCAGCGTCGCCAGCGCGTGCCGGCCGGGAACGTCGGGCAAAAAGGCCAGCTCCTGGCGCGCTTGCTCCGCATACTGCGCCAGGAAGTGTTTGGCCTTGGCCATGCCCGGCGACGCCCGCAGCAGCGCCAGGGCCTCGGTCACCGCCCCGTCGTCGTCGACCGGTCCGGCCAGCAGCTCGCGCAGCCGCGCCGCCTCGGGCCCGGGTTCGCGCAGCGCGTAGACCATCGGCAGGGTGTGCACCCCTTCGCGCACGTCGGTGCCCGGCAGCTTCCCGGACTCGTGGGAGTCGCTGTCGATGTCGATGATGTCGTCGGAGATCTGAAAAGCGGTGCCGACGATGCCGCCGAGGCGGCTCAACCGCCGCACCTGGTCGCCGTCGGCGCCGGCGAACATCCCGCCGAATTCGCCGGCCGCGGAGATCAGGCACGCCGTCTTCTCGTACACCACCTTCAGGTAGTGGTCGACCGGATCGGCCCCCGCGGCCGCTCCGGTCAAGCCCCGGGTCTCGCGCATCTGCCCGGTCACCAGTTGGGCGAACGTCTCGGCGATCAGCCGCACCGCCTCCGGCCCGAGCCGCGACACCAGGCGCGACGCCGTCGCGAACAGGTAGTCGCCGGCCAGGATCGCGACGTTGTTGCCCCAGCGGACGTTGGCGGTGGGCGTGCCGCGGCGGACCTCCGCCTCGTCCATCACGTCGTCGTGATAGAGCGTGGCCAGGTGCACCAGTTCGATGACGGCGCCCGCGATGGTCACCTCCCCGGCATCCGGGTTGGGTCCGGTGTGGGCGGACAGCACGGTGAACAGCGGCCGGAACCGCTTGCCGCCGGCCTTGAACAGGTGCGTGAGCGAGTCGGTCATCACCTCGTCGGCGCTGTGCAGCTCGGTGTCCATGAGCCGCTCGATCCGCCCGACGCCGTCGCGCACGGTCGCGGCGAAGGCGGCGTCTCCGAAGTCAATACCCGCCACCACCGTCGCCGGAGTCCTCACCCGACCAACATACTGGTGGGCATGCGGACGGCAGCCCTCAAGGCCCAAGTGGTGGTCGTGGGCGCCGGACCCGCCGGTTCGGCGGCGGCGGCCTGGGCCGCCCGCGCGGGCCATGACGTCCTGGTCATCGACTCCGCCAGCTTCCCCCGCGACAAGCCCTGCGGCGACGGGCTGACCCCGCGCGCCGTCGCCGAGCTGGAACGACTGGGGCTCGGCGACTGGCTCGACACCCGCATCCGGCACCGGGGCCTGCGGATGAGCGGATTCGGCGGCGAGGTGGAAGTCGACTGGCCCGGCCCGTCGTTCCCGTCGACCGGCAGCGCGGTGGCCCGCCTGGAGCTGGACGACCGCATCCGCAAAGTCGCCGAGGATTCCGGGGCGCGGATGCTGCTCGGCGTCAAAGCCGTTGCGGTGCATTATGACTCGTCGCGGCGGGTGGCGTCGCTGACGCTCGCCGACGGCACCGAGGTGGGCTGTCGCCGGTTGATCGTGGCCGACGGGGCGCGGTCGTCGCTGGGCCGCAAGCTGGGCCGGCGCTGGCACCAGGAGACCGTGTACGGCGTCGCCGCCCGCGGCTATCTGGCCACCGAGCGCAGCGACGACCCCTGGCTGACCTCGCATCTGGAGCTGCGCTCCCCCGACGGCGCCGTGCTGCCCGGCTACGGCTGGATCTTCCCGCTGGGCAACGGCGAGGTGAACATCGGCGTCGGGGCGTTGTCGACGTCGAAACGGCCGGCGGATCTGGCGCTGCGGCCGCTGATCTCCTACTACGCCGACCTGCGCCGCGACGAGTGGGGCTTCACCGGCGGCCCCCGGGCGGTGTCGTCGGCGCTGCTGCCCATGGGCGGCGCCGTGTCCGGGGTGGCCGGGCCGAACTGGATGCTGATCGGCGACGCCGCGGCGTGCGTCAACCCGCTCAACGGCGAGGGCATCGACTACGGCCTGGAGACGGGGCGGCTGGCCGCCGAACTGCTGGACTCACGCGACCTGACGCGGGTGTGGCCGTCGGTGCTGCAGCATCACTACGCCCGCGGATTTTCGGTCGCCCGCCGGCTGGCGCTGTTGCTGACGTTCCAGCGGTTCCTGCCGGCGACCGGGCCGATCGCGATGCGCTCGACGGGGCTGATGACGATCGCCGTGCGGGTGATGGCCAACCTTGTCACCGACGACGATGCCGACTGGGTGGCGCGGGCCTGGCGGGGCGGCGGGCGGTTGTCCCGGCTGATCGATCGCCGAACGCCGTTCAGCTGAGCCAACTATGGCACCCGGGTGCCATATCAACCCCGTTGACATGTATCAACCAGATTGATATATCTGGAGCATGACCGAAACAGATTTCCAATTCGAATCCGCCTACCGCGGTGAGTCCGCGCAGTTCGGCGAGGGAGTAAGGCCGCCCTGGAGCATTGGCGCCCCGCAACCCGAGCTCGCCGCCCTGATCGAACAGGGCAGGTTCCACGGCGACATCTTGGACGTCGGCTGCGGCGAAGCGGCCATCTCGCTGCATCTGGCGGAGCAAGGACACGCCACCGTCGGCCTGGACCTGTCTCCCACCGCGATCGACCTGGCCCGCCGCGAGGCCCAGAAGCGGGGACTGACCAACGCCACCTTCGAGGTCGCCGACATCGCCGATTTCACGACCTTCCCGCCGGGATCCGACGGCCGGTTCGGCACCATCGTCGACAGCACGTTGTTCCACTCCATCCCGGTGGAGGCACGCGACGGCTACCAGCGGTCGATCACGCAAGCCGCCGCGCCCGGCGCCTCCTACTACGCCCTCGTCTTCGACAAGGCCGCGGTGCCCGAGGGTCCCATCAACGCCGTCACCGCCGACGAACTGCACGACGTGGTGTCCAGGTACTGGGTCGTCGACGACATCAGGGCCGCCCGCCTCTACGCCAAGGCGCCGAAGGACTTTTTCGGCATGACCAGCATCGTCGACGTCCGCGAGGAGCCGAACGGGCTGGTGTCGGTCGGTGGCTGGCTGCTGTCCGCGCGCCTCGGTTCCTAACCGACCAGGTGTATAGTCCAGCTAATGAAGCGTATGGGGCTGGCCGCGGGCGCCGCCGCGGCGGCAGCAGCAATCGCGCTGGCAGCGCCGGCGCAGGCCGACGACTATGACTACCCGTTCAAACAAACCGTCAATGGCTTCGGCGTGTACGGACCGCAGGACCAGCTCGCGTGGCTGGGCAAGATCAGCTGCGACCGGATCGGCCGGGGCGTGGACGGCGACGCGTACAAGTCGGCCAATTTCATCCAGCGCAACCTGCCCAGGGGCACCACCCAGGGCCAGGCGTTCCAGTTCCTGGGCGCCGCGATCGACCACTACTGCCCCGCCCAGGTCGGCTTCCTGCAACAGGCCGGCGCTCACTAGGTTATGGTGCCGACCCGCGGCGCCCGGCGCCAGCGCCGCGCTTGCGATCGGCACTAGGTCTGATGGTGCCGACCCGCGGCGCCCGGCGCCAGCGCCGGCTTGTCCGCGGCGTGTAGGGCCACGATGCCGCCGGTCAGGTTGCGCCAGCGCACCGCCGACCACCCGGTCGCCGAGATCTCGTGCGCCAGCGCGGCCTGGTCGGGCCAGGCCCTGATCGACTCGGCCAGGTACACGTAGGCCTCGGGATTGCTGGACACCGCGCGCGCCACCCGCGGCAGCGCCCGCATCAGGTATTCCTTGTAGGCGGTGGCGAGCACCGCATTGGTGGGTGTGGAGAATTCGCATACCACCAACCGGCCGCCGGGGCGGGTGACGCGGAACATCTCGCGCAGCGCCGCCCGCCGGTCGGCCACGTTGCGCAACCCGAAACTGATGGTGACCGCGTCGAACACCGCGTCGCCGAACGGAAGCTTGGTGGCGTCACCGGCGACCTTCGGCACCTTGCGGCCGGCGCCCGCCGCCAGCATCCCGACCGAAAAATCGGCCGCCACACACCACGCCCCGGATCTCCTCAGCTCGACGGTCGACACCGCGGTGCCCGCGGCCAGGTCCAGCACCTTCTGACCGGGCCCGACCCCCAGCGCCGACCGGGTGGCTCGCCGCCAATACCGGTCCCGGCCCGCCGACAGCACGGTGTTGGTCAGGTCGTACCGGCCGGCGACGCCGTCGAACATCGACGCGACGTCCCGGGGGTCCTTGTCCAAGGCCGCGCGGCTCACGACTCGACGGTACAGCGCGCGGGTGCTCTTCGGCGCTTCCCGCCGTGCGGGTCATTCCCCCTGCGCGTATCGCTTGGCGAACATGCGCCGCCGGGCGAGGGGCGACAGCACCGCCTCGTAGTGGCCGAGCAGCTCGTCGCAGATGACCGGCCAGCTGCGGCCCAACACACTGCGCCGCGCCGCGGGCGCGTAGCGGTGTCGTTCCGCGAGCAGGTGCGCGACGGCCTCGGGCAGCCGCGCCTCGAACTCGTTGACGGGCAACAGCAGTCCGGTGCGATACGGGGCGACCAGGTCACGTGGTCCGCCGGCGTCGGGGGCGATCACCGGCAGCCCCGACGCCATCGCCTCCTGCACGGCCTGGCAGAACGTCTCGTGCTCACCGGTATGCACGAAGACGTCCATGCTGGCATACGCCGCGGCGAGCTCGTCGCCGTACAGCGCGCCGGTGAAAACCGCTGTGGGCATTGCGGATTGCAGCTTGACCTGATCGACGCCGTCGCCGACGATGACGAGCTGCACGGAACCGGTGGCGTGCAGCGCGGTCAGCCGCTCGACGTGCTTTTCCGGCGCGAGCCGTCCGACGAACCCGACGATCGGCTTGCCGGTCGGTGACCACCGCCGCCGCAGCGCCTCGCTGCGCGCCGAGGGCGCGAACCGCAGCACGTCGACCCCGCGCGCCCACCGATGCACCCGCGGAAAACGGTGGGCAACAAGCGATTCCATCGTCACGCTGGACGGAGCCAGGGTGCGGTCGGCGAGGCCGTGCAGGTGGCGGAACCACGCCCACGCCGCCCGCGTCGTCATCGGGATGCCATAGCTCGCCGCAAAACCGGGGACGTCGGTCTGATACACCGCAACCGTCGGCACCCCGAGCCAGCGCGCCGCTTTCACGCCGCCGTAGCCCAGCAGCGCCGGCGACGCCAGATGCACGACGTCGGGATCGAATCCGCGTAGCACGCTCACCATTCGCGGCATCGGCACACCGAGCGGCAGCGTGGTCACCTTCGGGAACATGCGCGACGGCACCCGGTGCACCCGGACGCCGTCGTGAATGCGGTCCGCACGGGGTTGGCCCGGCGGGTTGTCGGGCGCGATGACGAGGGCCTCGTGACCGGTTCGCCGCAGATGCTCCAGGACGCGCAGCACCGAGTTGCTGACACCGTTGACATTGGGGAGGAAGGATTCGGCGACGATCGCAACGCGCACGACACCCACGATGTCAGCGTCGGCTGTCGGAAAGGTTGCCTACGGGCATACGTCGTGCGAAATCTGCTGGTCGCGGCGGTCCAACCACCTGTCCAGCAGCGCCAGACCTATCAGGGCCGCCGCCGCGACGAGCCAGGCCACCACCGCGATGGATCCGGCCGGGATGATCGCCAGCCCGGCGTTGCGATGTTGCACCCGAACCAGGTTCGGGTCGTTCTTGTTGTATTCGACGTAAATCCGCATACCCGTCGACAATTGGGACGGATACAGCACGCCGAGCTCGGGCCGATAGGTGACGCGCTCGGGTGTGACGAATTCGATGGTGGAGCGCCGCGGCCCGGCGCTGAGCACCTCGGCCTGCGCCACCCCCATATTGTGTCGAATCGCAAGGTCGTCGCGCCAGGCACCGGCCACCAGCAGCACCGACTGCAGCGTGACCAAACCGGTCACGATGAGCACCCCAATCCGCGCCCACCGCAACACAATTCTGGTGAGGGTGGCGGGCCGTTCGTCGGTGCGTCCATGAATCAGAAAGCGCAGCAACGCTTTTGGTGATATCACAGGGCCGCCTTGATGGCGGCGTGCAGCTGTCGCAGCGAGGACCGGTCCGCCTTGACCTCCAACACCCGCATGCCCGCCCCCGGCTCGTCGAGGGCCGCGTTCAGCTGGTCGACCTCGATCTGCCGGCTCTCGACGTGGTAGGCGCGGCACAGCGCGCCGACGTCGACGTCGTGCGGGGTGCCGAAGATCCGCGAGGACACGTCGGAGAACCGCGGGTCGCCCTGCTCGAGGAGTTCGAAGATGCCGCCGCCGTTGTCGTTGGACACCACGATGGTCAGCCGCCGCGGCGTCGGCTCGGTGGGGCCGATCAGCAGGCCGGAGCTGTCGTGCACGAACGTCAGGTCGCCGATCAGCGCGACGGTGCGCCCGTCGTGTGACCCCTCAAATGCCAGGGCCGCCCCGATCGCCGTGGACACGGTGCCGTCGATGCCGGCGACCCCGCGGTTGGACCGGACCTCGATGCCATGGGTGTCCAGTCCGACCAGCGCGGCGTCCCGGACCGGGTTGGACGCCCCCAGCACCAGCTGGTCCCCCGGCCGCAGCGCGTCGGCCACGGCCGCGGCGACATGCAGCCCGGTCGTCAGCGGGTGCGCCTTGAGCTGACCGCGCACGGCCTCGTTCGCGTGCCCGTTCATCTCCGCGCAGCGGCGCAGCCACACCGGGTGCGGCGCCCCGGTGGTGACCGCCTGCGTGCCGGTGGCCTGCGAGTTGCCCGAGACGTCCGGCCAGCGCGGCCCGGTGGTCAGCGCGTACACCGGCACCTGCGGGTCGGCCAGCAGCGTCGACACCGGGCGGTGCAACGTGGGTCGGCCCAGCATGATCACCTGCTTCGGGCGCAGCAGCGGCAGCGCCAGCGGGTGCAGCGGGTTGGCCGGGGCCGGGGCCGTCGGCTCGGCGACGGTCGGCAGCTGCGCCAGGTTGGGGTGTGCGCCCGCGCCGTGCCCGGCGATGACGACCGTGTCGGGCGACAGGTCGATGTCCAGCGGCTGGTCGAACGTGACCGGCGGGGTGTAGGTCCACGGCTTTCCGTCGGACCGGCCCGGCGGGGTCGCCGGACCGTGGGGTTCGGGATCCGGCACCAGCGGTTCCCGCAGCGGGATGTCGAACTGCACGGGTCCGGCGTTGGCGCTGCGAGATCCCGTGGCGGCCACCAACACTCGGCAGGTGGCCGATCGCCAGGTGGCGTTGAGCGCATCCAGCCGCTCGGGCGCGTCCTCGGCCAGGCCCAGGCTGATGGTGGCGCGGACCTGGGTGCCGAAGTAGCCCAGCTGCTCCATGGTCTGGTTGGCCCCGGTGCCCAGCAGTTCGTAGGGCCGGTTGGCCGACAGCACGATCAGCGGCACTCGCGCGTAGTTGGCCTCCACCACGGCGGGGCCGAGGTTGGCGACGGCGGTGCCCGACGTCATCGCGACGCACACCGGCGCGCCGGCCGCGATCGCCAACCCGATGGCCAGGTAGCCGGCGGTGCGCTCGTCGATGCGCACGTGCAGGCGGATCCGGCCGGACCGGTCGGCGTCCTGCAGCGCGAACGCCAGCGGGGCGTTGCGCGACCCGGGGCACAGCACCACGTCGCGGACGCCGCCGCGGATCAGCTCGTCAACGACGACGCGGGCCTGTGTCGTCGAGGGGTTCACTCCTACAGGGTGTCATAACCGGAAGATCCCGGCCGGTCAGGCCCGGACGCCGGCGAAGAACTGCAGGGCCGCGGCGTTGACGGCCTGCGGGCGCTCCAGGAACCCGAGATGACCGGTGTCGGGTATCTGCAGGTAACGGCCGTTGGGCATCGCATCGGCGACCTCCCGACCCAGGTAGGGCGGCGTCACCACGTCGTCGGCGAAGCCGATCACCAGCGCCGGCGCCGCGATGCTGCGGTAGGCGGGTAACCGGTTGGTCCGCGGGGCGACGTCCAGCTGGCATCGCAGCCCCGGGGTCTGCTTGATCGGCCAGGTGGAAAACATCGCGATCCAGTCGCCGACGGCCGCGTCGTCGTTGATGGTTTTTCGCGAAAAGCTTTCCAGCAACCGGGCTCTCGCGTCGTAGGCGGGGGGCAGCCGGGTCCCGGACTCGTAGAGGTCGGCCTCGGCATCGTGAAAGAACTGGCGGGCGCGGTCCAGGCGGCCGCGGGTGGCCATCAGCACCGCCGCGGTGACCAGCTCGGGCCGCGACACCATGAGTTCCTGCGCGATGAACGAACCCATGGACACCCCGACGATCCGGGCCGGGGCGGCGCCCAGCGACTCGATCAGCGCGGCGGTGTCGGCGACCATGGTTTGCGTCGTGAATCCTTCGGCGTTCTCGGTGGCGCCGATCCCGCGGTTGTCGAAGGTGATGACCCGGTATCCGGCGGCCAGGAACGCCGGGACCTGATGGGGGTGCCAGGTGCGTCCGGCGCCGCCGCGGCCGGCGATGAAAACGACGGGTTCACCGGACCCGCGATCGTCGTAAGCCAGGTTAATCACCCGGACGACGGTACAAGCAGCGGATGGCAGGCCTTGACCCGGTCGATCCACCACTGCCGCCGCTCCGGGGGCGCGGCCAGCGCCCGCAGCCGCGCCGGGTCGGGCGTCACCGGCCCGACCGCCAGGCTGCCGTCGACGGGCGCGGCAACGTCGGCGACGTCCTCTAGGAACAGCCCGCCGGTGCCCAGCCCGCAGGCATGACGAAGCCGCGGCAGGGCCGCCGCCGCGGTCAACCCGGCGGCGATCCCCACCGCCGAGTCGAGCGCGCTGGAGACGACTATCGGGACATCGATTTGGGCGGCGATGTCGAGCAGCGCCGAAATACCGCCCAGCGGAGCGACTTTCAGCACCGCGATGTCGGCGGCGTGGGCGCGGACCACGGCGAGCGGGTCGTCGGCCTTGCGGATGCTTTCGTCGGCCGCGATCGGCACGTCGACCCGGCGGCGCAGCTCGGCGAGCTCATCGACGGTGGCGCAGGGCTGTTCGAGGTATTCCAGCGGGCCGCCGGCGGTCAGCGCGGCCGCGGCCCGCGCCGCCTCCTCGACGCTCCAGCCGCCGTTGGCGTCCACCCGCACGGTCGGGACGAGTTCGCGCACGGCGTTGACCCGATCCACGTCGTCGGCCAGCGCCTGCCCGGGCTCGGCGACCTTCACCTTGGCCGTGTGGGCCCCGGGGAACCGGGCCAAAATTTCGGGGACCCCGGCGGCCGGTACGGCGGGCACGGTGGCGTTGATCGGGACGCGGTCGCGCAGCGTCGGCGGCGGCTCGCGGTAGGCGGCCTCGATGCCCGAGGCGAGCCAGTGCGCGGCCTCGGCGGGCGCGTATTCCACGAAGGCCCCGAACTCGCCCCAGCCCGCGGGGCCGTCGATCAGCGCGACCTCGCGGGTGGTGATGCCGCGGAAGCGCACCCGCATCGGCAGGGCCACCACATGCAGGCGGTCGAGCAGGTCGTGTAGCGCCGGTGTCACTGTTGGTAGACCTGGCGGCCCGCCAGATACGTCGCGCGCACGTCGAGGTCGGCGATTCGCTCCGGCGGCACCGTGCGGGGATCGGCCGACAGCACCACCAGGTCGGCGTACTTGCCGACCTGAAGCGACCCGACGATGTCGTCGGCGAACAGCTGCCAGGCGGCGTCGATGGTCTGCGCGCGGATGGCCTGTTCGACCGTCAACCGCTCCTCGGGCGCCAACACCCGCCCGCTGGGCGCGGTGCGGGTCGCGGCCACGCTGATGTTGCGCAGCGGCTCCTCGGGCGTGACCGGCGGATCGTTGTGCAGCGAGATGCGCATGCCGGTGGCCACCGCGGATCCCGCTGGCATCCAACGTGATCCGCGCTCCGGGCCGAACAGTCCGTCGACGAGGACGTCGCCCCAGTAGTGGATCTGGTCGACGAAGATGCTGCACGTGACGCCGAGGTCGGCCGCCCGTTGGAGCTGGTCGGGGCGGATGGCGCCGACGTGTTCGAGCCGGAGCCGGTGGTCGTCGCGCGGATTACGTTGCAGCGCTTGTTCGTAGACGTCGAGGATGGTGTCGACGCCGGCGTCGCCGTGCACGTGGCAGGCCATCGGCCAGCCCCGCGGAAAGTAGGCGCCGACGATTTCGGTCAGCTGCTCGCGGGTGTAGTTGGCGTGCCCGCAGGAACCGGGCGGCACCCCGATGGTGCGGGTGGCGGCGGTGTCCAGGTACGGGAAGGACAGGGCGATGTTGCCGACCCACGGCGAGCCGTCCACCCAGATCTTGATGCCGACCTGGCGCAGCATGTCGTCGCCCTCGCCGGGGGTGGCGTCGGTGTGCATCTGCGGGTTGGAGATCTCGTAGGTGCGCAGCCGGACCGTCAGCTCACCCCGCAGTTGCTCGACCAAGGGCCGAAACCCGGGGTCGAAGGCCATCTCCGAGCAGGTGGTCAGGCCCGCGCGGTTGAGCCGGGCGCACTCGGCGCGCAGCATCGCCGGGTAATCGCCGGGCGTGATGGCGCCGCCCAGCAGCGGGAAGACCGCGCCGGTTTCCACGGCGGTGCCGTCGAGTTCGCCCTGGCCGTCGCGGCCGTACTTGGCGCCCTTGGGATCTGGAGTGTCGCGGGTCAGGCAATTGAGCCGGGCGGCCTGCGAGTTGAAGTAGGCCTTGTGCCCGGAGTTGTGGATGATCACCAGCGGCCCGTCGGGTGCGATCTCGTCGAGCCAGGCCAGCGTGGGTTCCGGAAGCCCGTTCTGCAGCAACGGATCCCAGCCGTTCAGGTAGGCCCCGGCGGATCCCCGGGTTTTGGCCTCGCGGGCGACGGCCTCGACCACGTCGTCCGCGTCGCTTATGGTCACCGGCCGGATGTCGACGATCCGGTCCGACAGCGCGATGGCCTCCATCAACGGATGCCCGTGCGCCTCAACGAAACCCGGCATGACGCAGCCGTCGCCGACGTCGATGGTGTGGGTGTTCGGGCCGATGTGGTCGGCGACGTCCGAAAGGGCGCCGACGGCGACTATCCGGCCGTCGGCCACGGCGAGCGCCTCGGCGGTGGGTCGCGCGTCGTCGACGGTCAGGATGGTTCCGGTGATGACGGCATCTGCCTGCGCCATGGGTAGGAATCGTACTGATCCGGCAAGCTCGCGGGTGGGTTTGGCGTCCCGGGTTCGCGACGTGAGGGATTCTCCGGCCAACGCGGGGGCCGCCGAATTCGGTGGATCATTAAGTGGCCGAGGTTGCGAGCGGTCTGGTCCGTACGTTCGTCGGGCGTTGTGACCAGACGCCGCTGGCGCCGAGTCTGCGCTGGTGGCATCGAGCCTGCGTCCACGGCTAGCTTTTCGCCTCGGGCGCCGCCACCACCGCAGTCTCGACGCCCGGCGAACAGCGCCCCGACGAACTCCCGGACGAGATCGCTGGATCGGTCGCAGTGACTGGCTGGCGGGCGATAAGCGTGCTTAAGCTCTGGCCTGTGCAGCAGACGTTGCGGGTGGATACCGCGGGTGTGCAGGCGATGGCCGCTCGCTGGGGTGGTTTGGTGGGCGAGCTTCACGGCACGGTAGCCCCGGCGGGCCGGGGGTTGTGGTGTCAGGTCAGCGCGGCCGCGGTCCACGCCGCCCATGGTGATGTTGCGGCCTTCACCGCGGGGCTGGCCGCACGGGTGGGTGCGCGCGCCGCCGGCGTCGCCCACGCCGATACCCGCTATCTGGCCAACGAGGCCGAGTCGGCCACCGAGCTGGCCGCGGTGGCCGGAGCAGAATATGGTCCCGGCGATCGGGGGTGATCGAGGGCGCGGCCGACGTGAATTGCAACACGTTCTAGTCTTGCCCCATGAGTGACGAGCTGCTGCGCAACCCGACCCATAACGGCCACATGCTGGTGGGCGCCCTCAAGCGCCACAAGAACAAGCCGGTGCTCTTCCTCGGCGACACCACCCTGACCGGCGGCCAAATGGCCGACCGGATCAGCCAGTACACCCAGGCGTTCGAGGCGCTGGGTGCGGGCACCGGCGTCGCGGTCGGCCTGCTCTCGCTCAACCGCCCCGAGGTGCTGATGATCATCGGCGCCGGCCAGACCCGGGGCTATCGGCGCACCGCGTTGCACCCGCTCGGGTCGCTGGACGATCACGCCTACGTGCTGTCCGATGCCGGCGTCAGCTCGCTGATCATCGACCCCAACCCGATGTTCGTCGAGCGCGCGCTGGGGCTGCTGGAAAGGGTGCCGTCGCTCAAGCAGATCCTGACCATCGGTCCGGTGCCCGAGGCGCTGCGGGGTGCCGCCGTCGACCTGTCGGCCGAGGCGGCGAAGTACGAGCCGCAGCCGCTGGTCGCCGCCGACCTGCCGCCGGACCAGATCATCGGCCTGACCTACACCGGTGGCACCACCGGCAAGCCCAAGGGCGTGATGGGCACCGCGCAGTCGATCTCCACCATGACGATGATCCAGCTCGCGGAATGGGAGTGGCCCGAGGAGCCGCGGTTCCTGATGATCACCCCGCTGTCCCACGCCGGGGCCGCGTATTTCCTGCCGACGCTGGTCAAGGGCGGCCAAATGTACGTGCTGCCCAAGTTCGACCCCGCCGAGGTCCTGAAAACCATTGAAGAGAAACGGATTACGGCCACGTTCGTGGTGCCGTCGATGCTGTACGCGCTGATGGACCACCCGGATTCGCACACCCGCGACCTGTCGTCGCTGGAGACGGTCTATTACGGCGCGTCGGCGATCAACCCGGTGCGGCTGGCCGAGGCGATCCGCCGGTTCGGCAAGATCTTCGCCCAGAACTACGGGCAGTCCGAGGCCCCGATGGCCATCACCTACCTGGCCAAGGGCGATCACGACGACACGCGGCTCACGTCGTGCGGGCGCCCGACGCTGTTCGCGCGGGTGGCGCTGCTCGGCGAGGACGGCAAGCCGGTGCCGCAGGGCGAGCCGGGCGAGATCTGTGTCAGCGGGCCGCTGTTGGCCGGCGGCTATTGGAACCTGCCGGAGGAGACGTCGCGCACCTTTAGAGACGGCTGGCTGCACACCGGCGACATGGCCCGCGAGGACTCCGACGGCTTCTACTACATCGTCGACCGGGTCAAGGACATGATCGTCACGGGCGGCTTCAACGTGTTCCCCCGCGAGGTCGAGGACGTGGTCGCCGAGCACGCGGCCGTCGCGCAGGTGTGCGTGGTGGGGGCGCCGGACGAGAAGTGGGGCGAGGCCGTCACCGCGGTGGTCGTGCTGCGCGACGACGCGGCCCGCGACGACGCGGCGATCGAGGCCATGACCGCCGAGATCCAGGCCGCGGTCAAGGAACGCAAGGGCTCGGTGCAATCGCCCAAGCGGGTGGTGATCGTCGACTCGCTGCCGTTGACCGGGCTGGGCAAGCCCGACAAGAAGGCGGTGCGGGCGCGGTTCTGGGAGGGCGCCGCCCGCGCGGTCGGCTAGGTCCGCGAGCAGACACAGAATCGCACTGCCAGGGCACCTGGCGTGCGATTCTGTGTCTGCTCGCGTTAGGGGCAGCCGGGCGCATGGCACCGAACCCTTTCTGGAGGCGCCGACGGCCTGACTACTGTGGCAGGCATGGCAAACGCTGACGGTCTCAAGCCGCCCTGGTGGCTGAAACCGGCGAACAAGCTCTTCATCCAGCTGTCCCGGCTCGGCCTGAGCTTCGGCGGCGAAAGCCCGGTGGTGTTGACCGTGGCGGGCCGCAAGTCCGGGACTCCCCGGTCGACGCCGGTGACCCCGATGACGGTCGACGGCAAACGGTACGTCGTCGGCGGTTTCCCGGGGGCGGATTGGATCCGAAACGTCCGCGCCGCAGGCGAAGTCACGCTCAGGCGCGGCCGCACACAAGAGCGGGTGCGCATGGTGGAGTTGTCCGCCGACGACGCGCGGCCGTTCCTGCGGGCCTTCCCGACCGAGGTACCCACCGGCGTCGGTTTCATGAAGCGGTCCGGGTTGGTCGAGGAGGGACGCCCCGACGAATTCGAGGCGTTGGCCGGCGTCTGCCCGGTCTTCCGCGTGGATCCGCTGTGAGCGACAACCCCTTTGATGCGCGAGCCTGGCGGCCCGTCGACGGGTTCGGCGACCTGACCGACATCACCTACCACCGCCACGTCGAGGACGCCACGGTGCGGGTGGCGTTCGACCGGCCCGAGGTGCGCAACGCGTTTCGGCCGCACACCGTCGACGAGCTGTACCGCGCGTTGGATCACGCCCGGATGTCCCCCGACGTGGGCGTGGTGCTGCTGACCGGCAACGGGCCGTCGCCGAAGGACGGCGGCTGGGCGTTCTGCTCCGGCGGCGATCAACGCATCCGCGGCCGGTCCGGCTATCAGTACGCGAGCGGGGACACCGCGGACACCGTTGACGCGGCCCGCGCCGGCCGGCTGCACATCCTCGAGGTGCAGCGGCTGATCCGGTTCATGCCGAAGGTGGTCATCTGCCTGGTCAACGGGTGGGCGGCCGGCGGCGGCCACAGCCTGCACGTGATCTGCGACCTCACCCTGGCCAGCCGCGAGCACGCCCGCTTCAAGCAGACCGACGCCGACGTCGGTAGCTTCGACGGCGGCTACGGCAGCGCGTACCTGGCCCGCCAGGTGGGCCAGAAGTTCGCCCGCGAGGTCTTCTTCCTGGGCCGCGCCTACACCGCCGAGCAGATGCACCGCATGGGCGCGGTCAACGAGGTCGTCGAGCACGCCGAGCTGGAACGCGTCGGCCTGCAGTGGGCGGCCGAGATCAACGCGAAATCGCCTCAGGCGCAACGGATGCTGAAGTACGCGTTCAACCTGCTCGACGACGGGCTGGTGGGCCAGCAGCTGTTCGCCGGCGAGGCCACCCGGCTGGCGTACATGACCGACGAGGCCGTCGAGGGCCGCGACGCCTTCCTGGAGAAGCGGGCCCCGGACTGGGACCCGTTCCCGCGGTATTTCTGAGGTCGACTCGCCGAGCGTCACGCTGGCGTGGCTCTCGCGCGCGAGAGCCACGCTGGCGTGACGCTCGGGGCCGGCGGTGGCGGGCGCCGCCTACACTCGCCACCTGTGAGCAAGAGTCCGCTTCGCCGGTTGACCGACCAGATCGTGCTGGCCACCATGCGGCCGCCCATTGCGCCGCAAGTGCTGGTCAACCGGCCCGCGATCAAACCCGTCGACCTCGACGGCAAGCGCATCCTGCTCACCGGGGCGTCGTCGGGCATCGGCGAGGCCGGGGCCGAGCAGCTGGCCCGCCGCGGCGCCACGGTGGTCGTCGTCGCCCGCCGCGGCGACCTGCTCGACGCCCTGGCGGACCGGATCACCAAAGCGGGCGGCACCGCGATATCGATTCCCTGCGACGTCTCGGACATGGACGCCGTCGACGGACTGGTCGCCGACGTCGAGAAGCGCATCGGCGGCGTCGACATCCTGATCAACAACGCCGGCCGGTCCATCCGTCGGCCGCTGGCCGAGTCGCTGGAACGCTGGCACGACGTCGAGCGGACCATGGTGCTCAACTACTACGCGCCGCTGCGGCTGATCCGCGGGTTCGCGCCCGGGATGCTCGAGCGCGGCGACGGCCACATCATCAACGTCTCGACGTGGGGCGTGCTGTCGGAGGCCTCCCCGCTGTTCTCGGTGTACAACGCGTCGAAGGCGGCGCTGTCGACGGTGAGCAGGGTGGTCGAGACCGAATGGGGCCGCAAGGGCGTGCACTCGACCACGCTGTACTACCCGCTGGTGGCCACCCCGATGATCGCGCCGACGAAGGCCTACGAGGGCATGCCCGCGCTGACGTCGGAGGAGGCCGCCGAGTGGATGGTGACCGCGGCGCGCACCCGGCCGGTGCGGATCGCACCGCGGATGGCGATCGCGGCCAAGGCGCTGGACACCTTCGGGCCCCGCTGGGTCAACACGCTCATGCAGCGGCAAAGCATCCAGCCGGCGCGCTGAAGACGTGATAGACACGAGGCTATGGAGATCCTGGCCAGCCGGATGCTGCTTCGGCCGGCGGATTATCAGCGGTCGCTGGGCTTTTACCGCGACCAGATCGGACTGGCGATAGCCCGCGAATACGGCGGGGGCACAGTGTTTTTTGCGGGCCAGTCGTTGCTGGAGCTGGCCGGCTACGGCTCCCCCGACCACTCCCGGGGACCCTTCCCCGGTGCGCTGTGGCTCCAGGTCCGGGACATCGCGGCGACCCAGGCCGAGCTGCAGGGCCGGGGCGTGTCGATCGCCCGCGAGGCGCGCCGCGAATCCTGGGGCCTGCGCGAGATGCACGTGATGGATCCGGACGGAATCACGCTCATTTTCGTCGAGGTCCCCGGAGATCACCCGCTTCGCCGCGACACTCGCGGCCAAGCGGGTACGTCCGGTTAACGAAGAGCTAACATCTGACGACAAGTCACGGTACACCTGCGTTTGAGCTATCTCTCCATTCGACAATTTAATCCTCCAACTACCAGAATCAGGCGCTGTGAACATCGATTTGTTCCTCTTGATCATTGTCGTAATCACGGCACTCGCTTTCGATTTCACCAACGGCTTCCACGACACCGGCAACGCGATGGCAACCTCCATCGCGAGTGGCGCGCTGGCGCCCAAGGCCGCCGTCGCGCTGTCCGCGGTGCTCAACCTGGTGGGCGCGTTCATGTCCACCGCCGTCGCGGCCACCATCGCCAAGGGCCTGATCGACGGGCACATCGTGACGCTGGAACTGGTGTTCGCCGGCCTCGTCGGCGGCATCGTCTGGAACCTGCTGACCTGGCTCCTCGGCATCCCGTCCAGCTCCTCCCACGCGCTGATCGGCGGCATCGTCGGTGCCACGATCGCCGCCGTCGGCGGGCACGGGGTGCTCTGGAAGGGCCTCGTGTCCCACGTGCTGATCCCGGCCGTCGTCGCCGCGATCCTGGCCATCGCCGTCGGGGCGATCGCGACCTGGCTGGTCTACCGGGTCACCCGCGGCCTCGACACCAACCGGACCGAGGCCGGGTTCCGGTACGGCCAGTGGGGCTCGGCTTCGCTGGTCTCGCTGGCGCACGGCACCGGCGACGCGCAGAAGACGATGGGCATCATCTTCCTGGCGCTGATGTCCTACGGGTCGATCAGCAAGAGCACCGCGGCGCCGCCGCTGTGGGTCATCGTCGGTTGCGCCCTGGCCATGGCGGCGGGCACCTACCTGGGCGGCTGGCGGATCATCCGCACCCTGGGCAAGGGGCTGGTGGAGATCAAGTCGCCGCAGGGCATGGCCGCCGAATCGTCTTCGGCCGCAGTCATTCTGCTGTCCACCCACTTCGGTTACGCGCTGTCGACCACGCAGGTCTGCACCGGTTCGGTGCTGGGCAGCGGGCTGGGCAAGCCCGGCGGCGAGGTCCGCTGGAGCGTGGCGGGCCGGATGGTGACCGCGTGGCTTGTCACGCTTCCGTTGGCCGGGCTGGTCGGGGCGATCACCTATTGGATCGTGCACCTCATCGGGGGATACCCCGGCGCGATCATCGGCTTCAGTTTGCTGGTCGCGGTCTCCGCCGTCATCTACATCCGGTCGCGCAGGGTCAAGGTGGACCACAAGAACGTCAACGCCGAATGGGAAGGCAGCCTCACCGCCGGCCTCGAGGACGCGGACGGCCATGCGCCGCCGAGCGATACCGGCCCCACCGCAGGCACCCCGGCGGCGAAGACGCCGTCGCGCTCCGGGTCCGACGACCCCACGGTTAGCGCGGGGAACATCTCATGAGCCACTTCAGCGAATGGTTCAACTACCAGGCCTCCCTGAGGATCCTGGTCTTCTCCCTGCTGGCCGGCGCCGCGCTCCCGGGGCTGTTCGCCCTCGGGCTCCGGTTCCAGGCCGTCGGCGCGGGCCAGGGCACCACCGACGGCAGGGCACCCCAGAAGAATCCGGCGCTGTTGGCGGTCGCGTGGTTGATCTACGCGGTGGTGGTCGCGGTGATCGTCTTCGCGCTGCTGTACATTTCCCGCGACTTCATCGCGCATCAGACCGGCCAGGCTTTCCTAGGAGCCAAACCCAAGTAGCATTGAATCGTTGTCCACCGAACTGCCGATCCCCCGCGCGGAGAGATAGCACCGTGAACCGATTCCTCAATTCGGTCGTCTCGTGGTTGCGCGCGGGTTATCCGGAGGGCGTGCCGCCGACCGACACCTTCGCCGTGCTGGCGCTGCTGACCCGCCGGCTGGGCAACGACGAGGTCAAGGCCGTGGCCCAGGAACTCATGGAGCGGGGCTGCTTCGACAACATCGACATCGGTGTGGCGATCACCCAGATCACCGACGAGCTGCCGTCGCCGGAAGATATCGAGCGCGTGCGGGCGCGGTTGGCCACCAAGGGGTGGCCGTTCGATGAGCCGCGCGACGCCGAGGATCACGCATAGCCGTCCTGCGCGCGCTCGGCGTCGCATCGGGTTCCGCCGTCTCGTCGCTGATGCCCGCGCTGGAGCGGGTGCTGGAGGGCCGCGATCCCCCGCTGGTCGCGGTGCCGGCCGATGACGTGGGCTTACGGGTGGGCTTGCGCGTGGGAGAGGCCATCGACGACGACGTGGCCCTGGTGGCGGTGACGTCGGGAACCACCGGTACACCCAAGGGCGCCCTGCTGACCGCCGCCGCCCTGACCGCCAGCGCGTCGGCCACGCACGACCGTCTCTGCGGGCCGGGCGGCTGGCTGCTGGCGCTGCCGCCGTATCACATCGCGGGCCTGCAGGTGCTGGTCCGCAGCCTGCTCGCCGGCTCGACGCCCGTCGAGCTGGACGTCACCGCAGGCTTCGACGTCACCGAATTGCCCAGCGCGGTAAGGCGATTGGGCTCGGGCCGGCGCTACACGTCGCTGGTCGCCGCCCAGCTGGCCAAGGCGCTCGCCGACCCGGCGGCCGCGGGTGCGCTCGCCGAACTGGACGCCGTGCTGCTGGGCGGCGGACCGGCGCCGCGGCCGGTCCTCGACGCCGCCGCGGCGGCGGGCATCGCGGTGGTCCGCACCTACGGGATGAGCGAGACCGCGGGCGGTTGCGTTTACGACGGCGTCCCCCTCGACGGGGTGCGGCTGCGGGTGTCCGACGACGGGCGCGTCGTGGTCGGCGGCGCGACGCTGGCCAAGGGCTACCGCAACCCGGTCGATCCCGACCCGTTCGCCGAGCCGGGCTGGTTTCGCACCGACGACCTGGGCGCCGTCGACGATTCCGGGGTGCTGACCGTGCTGGGCCGCGCCGACGACGCGATCAGCACGGGCGGGTTGACGGTGCTGCCGCAACCGGTCGAGGCCGCGCTGCGCACCCATCCCGCCGTCGGCGACTGCGCGGTCTTCGGTGTCGCCGACGACCGGCTGGGGCAGCGGGTGGTCGCGGCGGTCGTGGTGCGCGAGGGCCGTGACGCTCCGACGCTGGAGGCGCTGCGGACCCACGTCGCGCGCACCCTGGACGCCACCGCCGCGCCGCGCGAGCTGCACGTCGTCGACGCGCTGCCGCGCCGCGGCATCGGCAAGGTCGACCGCGCGGCGTTGATGCGCCGGTTCGGCGGCGGTCAATAGGCTGGACGACCGTGAAGGTCGCGCGACGGGAATCACTGGCCGTCGCGGTCGGGGTCGTCCTGGTGGCGGCGGCGTTCGTGCTGCCGCGACTGCACTGGGGCGTCAGGCCGCGGCTCGATGTCGGCCAGGAGCGGTTCGCCACACACGCCGGGGCCGCGCCGATCTTCGGGGCGTGGGAGATCCACGCCAGCTGGGGAACCGGGCCGGCCATCCTGATCGCCGTGGCCGCCGTGGTGTGGGGACCGCGTGTCGCGCAACGCCTTTCGTGGCGGACGCTGACGCTGGGCAGCTGGGCCACCGCGTGTCTTTGGGCGTTTGCGCTCGCCATGATCGACGGCTGGCAGCGCGGCTTCGCCGGGCGATTGACCACCCGGGACGAGTACCTGTCGCAGGTGCCGACCGTCACCGACATCCCGGCCGCTTTGCGCACCTTCTCCAGCCGGATTCTCGACTATCAACCGGACTCCTGGGTCACCCACGTGTCGGGGCATCCGCCGGGAGCCCTGCTGACGTTCGTCTGGCTGGACCGCACCGGCCTGCACGGCGGCGCCTGGGCCGGGCTGCTGTGCCTGCTGGCCGGATCCAGCGCGGCGGCGGCCGTGGTGATCGCCGTGCGCGCGCTGGCCGACGAGCAGACCGCGCGACGTGCCGCGCCGTTCGTCGCGGTGGCGCCGACGGCGATCTGGGTCGCGGTCTCGGCGGACGGATACTTCGCCGGGGTCGCGGCGTGGGGCCTCGCGCTGCTGGCCGTGGCGGTGCGCCGGCCGGTTCGGTTCGCCGCTCTGGTCGCGGCCACCGCCGGCCTGCTGCTGGGCTGGAGCGTCTTCCTCAACTACGGCCTGATCCTGCTGGGGTTGCCCGCGTTGGCCGTGCTGATATCCGCGTCCGATTGGCGAGCGGTGCTGCGGGCGCTCGGCCCGGCGGCGCTGGCGGCGGTGGCGGTGGCGGTGGCCTTCGCCGTTGTGGGGTTTTACTGGTTCGACGGCTATGCGCTTGTGCAGCAACGCTATTGGCAGGGGATCGCCAGGGATCGGCCATTTGCGTATTGGGGCTGGGCCAACCTGGCGTGCGTGGTGTGCGCGATCGGGTTGGGCAGCGTCGCCGGAATCGGCCGCGCGGTCGACGTGGCCGCCCTTCGTCGTCGCTCCGGCTTCCACCTGGTCTTGCTGGCCATGCTCGCGGCCATCGTCTGTGCGGACCTGAGCATGCTGAGCAAGGCCGAGGTCGAACGGATCTGGCTGCCGTTCACCGTCTGGCTCACCGCGGCGCCCGCGCTGCTGCCGGTGCGGTCGCACCGTTTGTGGTTGGCGCTCAACGCCGCCGGGGCCCTGCTGGTGAACAGCGTCATCGTCACGAACTGGTGAGCGAGCCTGCGCGCTCGTCTCGTCTCGTCTCGTCTCGTCTCGTCTCGTCTCGTCTCGTCTCGTCTCGTCTCGTCTCGTCGAGACTGTAATTCTGCAGGCCCGCACTCGCACTTTGTCTGCTGATTTACAGGCTCGGCGATGACTCAGAGGCCGGCCGCGCGGGTGGCCCGCGCGAAGCGGCTGGCGGGTCCGCAGGCAAGGCGCACCGCGGCGACGTCGTCGACGACGTCGATGTCGGTCAGCCGCTGCACACGTATGACGTCAATTCCGTTGTCGCGCAATGCCTTCAGCGTGAGTTCGCCGGTGTCGGGTTGAGACATCGGGACGGCGCGCAGGCATTCGGCCATCGTCGGCGCCCCCACCCCGAGCACCCACCAACCGCCGTCGTGGGCCAACCCCAGCACCGCCTGCGCGCCGAGCAGCCGACGCGCGCAATCGGTCAACAGTTCGGCGGTTACCTGCGGTGTGTCCATTCCGATTTGCAGCACCGGATAGCCGTCAGCCGAATCGGCGTGGGCGTTGGCGAGGCGATCGGCGAAGCCGTCACCGCGCTGCGGGATCACGGTGAAGGACTCGAGCCGTTGGCGAATCTCGGCGGCGCCCGCCGCCGCGGCCAGGTCGCCGGTGAGGGCCACCACGCGCGCCGCGACCGGCGCGGCGGCCACGGCATCCAGCGTGTCGAGCAGCGCGGCCGCCGCGATCTCCGCGGCGACCCGGTCACCGACCGCCGCGGCGAGCCGCGTCTTGGCCCGGCCCGGCTCCGGCGCCTTGGCGACCACCAGCATCGTCACCGGCAGGACGCTCACGAAATCACCTTCCAGAAGTCCAGGATCGCGGTGACGCTGCCCCGCAGCGAACCGCTGACCTTCGACTTGCCGCCCGTGCGGGGACCGTAGCTGACGTCGAGCTCGACCACGCGCCAGCCGGCGGCCGCCGCGCGCACGAGCAGCTCCAGCGGATACCCCGATCGTCGGTCGCCGACGCCGAGGTTCAGCAGCGCCTCCCGCCGGGCCACCCGCATCGGCGCGATGTCGTGCACCGGCAGGCCGTGCCGGGTGCGCAGCCGCCAGCTCATCACCGCGGTGCCCACCCGGGCCACCCACGGCCAGTGCAGCCCGGGCACCGGCCGGCGCCGGCCGATCACCAGGTCCGCGCCCTCGTCGAGCGCGGCGACCAGCCGTGGCAAGTCGCCCGGGTCCATCGAGCCGTCGGCGTCGATGACCGCGACGATCGGGGTCGTCGCGGCGACCAGGCCCGCGTGCACCGCCGAGCCATACCCGGGCCGTGGTTCGGCGACCACGCGAGCGCCGTGGCGGCTCGCCACGGCCGCGGTGTCATCGGTGCTGTTGTTGTCGACGACCAGCGCCCGATAGCCGGGCGGAATGGCCGCCAGCACCGCCGGCAACGACTCCTCCTCGTTGAGGCAGGGCAGCACCACCGTGACCGTGTCGTCGGGCATGACCCCAGAGCCCGCGATCAGAACCCGTGACGGGTGTGAGGCTGCTGCGGGGTCGCCGGCTGCTGCGAATGCGTCTGGGGCGGAAGGGTTTGCTGCGTTTGCGTGTGCGTGGGCTGCGGCGCCTGTGTGGTGGTCGGGGGAGAGTACGTGGTGGTCGGCGGAGAGTACGTGGTGGTCGGCGGAGAGTACGTGGTGGTCGGCGGTGAATACGTCGTCGTCGGGGGTGAATACGTGGTGGTCGGGGGTGAGTAGGTCGTCGTCGGCGGCGAATACGTCGTGGTTGGCGGCGCGTGCGTCGTCGTCGGCGGGGAGTACGTCGTCGTCGGAGGCGAGTACGTGGTCGTGGGCGGCGCCGTCGGGCGCGTATACGGGGGCGGGTTCGGTGGGTGCCAGCCGGGGAACGGGATGATGATCGGGATCGGAATCGGCACACCCGGGTTCGGGTTCGGCACGAAACCGGGGGTGCCCGGCGTCTCCGGACCGACCGGGGCGGGGGCGACCGGCGGTGGGCCGCCCACGACGGGCGGCTGCTGTGGAACCGAGCCCCCGCCGGCGGGAGCCGGAAGGGTGCCGCCCTGGAATCCGGCGTTGGGCGCTTCGGGCGGGGGCGGCGGCACCGGCGCCTGCTGCTGCGTCGGCAACAGCGGCATGAACTTGCCCGGCGCGGCGTTCTGGTGTCCCACCACCGGCTGTTGGCTCGCCGCCGGCCGGATGGCGATGGCGACCGCGGCGGCCAACGACGCGAATCCGATGATCGCAAAGGCGATGACGGCATTGCCGATCAGCAACGATCGCCTGCTGAGCCGCGCGGGCCCGGTCTCGGCTTCATCGAAGTCGACGTCGCCGTCGCCGTACTCGTCGAGCCCACCGGGAAACGCTTCGGCATCGTCGGCCTGCGAGTACGCCAGCTGCGGTTCCTCGGCAGCCGGCCCGGCGGCCGGCGCCATCGCGGTCGCGTCCGCTGCCGCCGCCAAGGGCATGGCCGCCAGCGCCGCGCCGCGGGCGAGCGCGAAGGTGGGGTCGTCGGGGACCTCCACCCGCATGGTCGACTCGCCGCGAAGCTGGTCGGCGACCCTGGTGAGTTCGGCGGATGCGCCCACCAGGTAGACGTCCTCCACGGCGCCGGGCCGGTCGTTGAGCCGGGCCATGATCGTGTCCAACGCGGCGGTGGCGTCAGCGCCGGGGCCGCCCCCCAGGGGCTCCCTGGCCAGCAGGGTCGGCGGCGCGTCCCCGTCACCGGCCGGACCCACCACCGACAGCGTCGCCGTCTCGTCGTCGACCACCAACACACCGCCGGCCCGGCCCGCCGCGCGCATCAACGCCGTCACGGCCTGCGACTCCGACAGCACCGCGACATCGTGGACGCCGGAATCTTCCAGCGTCCGGCGGAGCTGGTCCGCCTTCGCGTCGTCCGGCCAACACAGCCGGGTGGCGACCAGCCGATGGTTTTCGTCGGCCAGCAGCCGATTCGTGCCCAGCACGGTTTCGGCCAGCGTGGAGATCGGATTGTCGGCCAGGTCGACGACGGATTGATCGACGACGTCAGCGCCTCGCCCGCCCGGCCCGACCAGCGCCAGGCGGGCAACGGGGCCTGTCACCGCAACCCCCAAAACGACGTCCATCCCGGCTCTCCTTCGGCTGGCTACCCCACGACCAGCATGTCCCGGCATCATTACACTGCGATACCGTCGGCAGTAACAGTCGTTCGGGCGACAACGTTCGCCCATGCGCGAAGCGCACGTTCTCGGCACTGCCGCGCCGCCCGAACGGAGATTATGTTTCCAAGTGAGCAACGCGACCGGTGCGGCAGGGCGTTCCCCCGCCTGGCCACCGAAGCCACCTCGCCGATAACCCTTCTCGACACCCGGGGGTCACCGTGAGCCAGAGCAGCGACGACGCCCCGACCGGTCCCATCCGCGGGCAGACGCGGCGGTGGAACGTCGTCGGCGACCTGACCGCGGCCGCCCTGCTCGTCGTCGCGCTGGTGTTGCCGTGGAGTCTGTATTTCGGGATCGGAATACCCGGCAGCAACAAGGCCCTGTTGGCCGCGCTGTTCGCGGTGACGCTGCTGTCCCTGGTTTCCGTCGCCGCGGCCGGTTCCTGGAGGTCGTCGAGCGCGGTGGCGGGCCGGCTTCGGCTGGCGCTCAACGTCCCCTACGCGCTGCTGGTGATTGGCTTCGTCGTGTTCGACGCGGTCGAGACGGTCCGGTCCGGTGGCACCGTGAACGTGCCGGGCGGCGTGGGGCCGGGCGCCTGGCTGGGGATTGCCGGCTTGCTGCTGAGCGCGCGACCGGCGATCACCGCCCCGGCGCCCGAGGACGGCACGTCCGGGCCCGTCCGGATCATCGGCTACGCGTCGATGGTGGGCGCCGCGCTCAGCTTCGCCTTCAACCTGTATTGGCGGGTGCGGTACGCGCTGCACGGCACGGGCGGCTCGGCCGACTTCGGCAAGCAGAACATCGCGGTGATCGCGACCGCGGTGGTGTACGGCGCGGTGGCGTTGATCGCCGTTCTGGTGGGGTCGAGGTGGCTTTTGCGCAGCACCAAGGCTTCTCGGCTGGCGACGGTCGCGCTCGGCGTGTCGACCCTGGTCGCCGGGGCCCTCGTGTGGGTCCTTCCCGTGGGCCGTGACGTCGACGCGTTCCACGGCATAGCGCAGAACACGTCGACGGCAGGGGTCGGGTTCGAGGGCTATCTGGCGTGGGCGGCGGCCGGGGCGATCTTCGCGCCCTCGGCACTCTTCGCGCTGTCCGCCCGCCGGGACACGTCGCCGACCGAGGAGAACGCGTGGCGGGCGGCGGCCCGAAATGGCTTGCTGCTCATCATCGTATGGTGCCTGGGGTCGGTGGCCATGAGGCTCACCGACCTCGCCGTCGGGGTGACCCTGAGCTACCCCTTCTCGCGCTACGACAGCCTGGTGCTGGCCGCGTTCGATCTGGCCACCGCGGTCCTTGCGATCTGGCTGCGCATCAACCTCGGCAACGACTCGGTCTCCGCGAGACTGATCTCGTCGCTGTGCGGGCTCGTCGCCACGCTGAGCATCTCGCGCGTCGTCGTGGGCGTCGCGCTGGCGCCGCGTTTCGCGGAATCGCCCGGTGCGCCGGCGGCGAATCCGGTCTACGGGAACAACCTCGCCCAGCAGATCACCAGCACCTTCGATGTGGCGCTGTGCGCGCTCGCCCTGTGCATCCTCGCGGCGGCGATCGTCGCCGGCCACCTCGGCGATCGACGGCCGCGACGCCGAGGCCGCCGCGCCGCCGCGCGGCAGGTCCCCGTCCACCAGCCCAGGATCTTCCGGCCGCCGCAACACCCGGCGGGAAGGAGCTAACGCAAAGGCGCGAAAGCGAATTCGCGCAGGCCCCGGTGCGGGTCGACGGCCGCGCGGAAACCCAGCACCTCGGCGGCCCGGCTCGGATCGGCGACGATGTGGCGCACGTCGCCGCCGCGGTACTGTCCGGTGATCACGGGCGTGACCGAGCCGTCTCGCGCGTCGCACAGCGCGGTGGCCACCTCCAGGATCGAGATGGGTTGTCCCGAGCAGACGTTGACCGCGGTGAAGCCGTCTCGATCACCCATGGCGGCGAGGTTGGCGGCGGCCACGTCGTCGACGTGGACGAAGTCACGCATCTGACCGCCGTCCTCGAAAACCCTTGGCGGTTCACCCCTTTCGAGCGCCGAGCGGAAGATCGCCGCCACCCCGGAATACGGGGTGTCGCGCGGCATCCCGGGCCCGTAGACGTTGTGGTAGCGCAGCGCCACCACCGAACCGCCCGTCGCCTCCGACCACGCCAGCGCGTAATGCTCCTGCGCGGCCTTGCTGGCCGCGTACAGGCTGCGCGGCCGCAGCGCGGCGCCCTCGCCGACCAACAGCCACGTCACGTCGACCCCGCATGCGGGACAACGGTGTTCGAAGATCCCGGCGTCGAGGTCGGCGCGCCGCCGCGGCGGCGGGTCGACCGACCCGTGTTCGGGACAGGCGTAGTGGCCCTGCCCGTAGACCACCATCGACGACGCCAGCACCAGGCGGCGCACCCCGGCGGCGAACATCCGTGCCAACAGGACCGCGGTCGCGTAATCGTTGTGGCCGCCGTAGGCAGGGGCGTCGGCGGCGTCGACGCCGGCGCCCACCATCGCCGCCTGATGGCACACGAGGTCCACCCCGTCCAGCAGCGGCGCCAGCGCGTCGCCGTCGCGGATGTCGACCCGGTGACATCCGGCCGGCGGCACCGGGTTTGGGCCGTGCGCGGCGGGCAGCAGCGCGTCGACGGCGACGACGTCGTGACCCGCCGCGCGCAGCGCCGCGTCCACCCGCGACCCGATGAAACCGGCCGCGCCGGTCAGCAGCACCCTCACGGCAGCTCGACCGGCAACGTGACGCCGGTGTGCGGCTGGCAGTGCGTGCACGTGCGCTCGGCGGCGACCCGGCCGATCGCCGCGCGCATCAGCCTTTTGAACGCGCCCATGTTCTTCTCGAATTCGGCGAACACGTCGGCGGCCTTCACGCCGTCGCCGGCCTGGATACCGGCGTCCAGATCGGTCACCAAAGCGATTGCCGCATAGCATATTTCGAGTTCGCGGGCCAGCACGGCCTCCGGGTACCCGGTCATGTTGACCAGGCCGAACCCGGCGGAGGCGAACCACCGGCTTTCCGCGCGGGTGGAAAAGCGCGGCCCCTGGATCACCACCATGGTGCCGCCGTCGACCACGCCGGGCAGGCCGGTGGCCGCGGCCCGCAGGGTCGGGCAGTACGGATCGGCGAAGTCGACGTGGACCGCCCCGGAGTCGAAGTAGGTGTCGGCGCGGCCGGTGGTGCGATCGACCAGCTGGTCGGGCACCACCACCGCGCCCGGACCGTTCACCGGGTCCAGGCTGCCGACGGCGCACGGGGCAAAGACGCGCCGCACGCCGAGCTTGCGGAGCGCCCACATGTTGGCGCGGTACGGCACGGTGTGCGCGGAGAACTGGTGCGTCGCCCCGTGCCGGGGCAGGAACGCGACCTCGTGCTCGCCGACGGCGCCGATCGCGACCGCGGCGCTGGGCCGGCCGTACGGGGTGTCCACGTCGATGCTTCGCAGGTCGGACTCGAAGAAGGTGTAGAAGCCGCTGCCGCCGATCACTCCGAGCATCCGCCCATTGTGGCGCATAGGGCAGGATGCCCTGGTGGCCAGTTTTGCGCAGTGGATCTCGGGCGCGCGACCGCGGACGCTGCCCAACGCGGTGGCGCCGGTGGTCGCCGGCACCGGCGCCGCGGCGTGGCTGCACTCCGCGGTGTGGTGGAAGGCGCTGCTGGCGCTGGCCGTCGCGGTCGCGCTGATCGTCGGCGTCAACTACGCCAACGACTACTCCGACGGCATCCGCGGCACCGACGACGACCGGGCCGGCCCGGTGCGGCTGGTGGGCTCGCGGCTGGCGACCCCGCGATCGGTGCTGACGGCGGCCGTGACCAGCCTGTCGGTCGGCGCGGCGGCCGGGCTGGCGCTGGCGCTGCTCAGCGCGCCGTGGCTGATCCTGGTCGGCGCGGCCTGCATCGCCGGGGCGTGGCTGTACACGGGCGGGTCAAAGCCGTACGGCTACGCGGGTTTTGGCGAGGTCGCGGTGTTCGTGTTCTTCGGGCTGGTCGCCGTGCTCGGCACCGAGTACACCCAGGCCTTGCGGGTGGACTGGGTGGGGCTGGCGCTGGCGGTGTCGATCGGCGCGCTGTCGTCGTCGGTGCTGGTGGCCAACAACCTGCGGGACATCCCGACCGACGCGCGGTCGCAGAAGATCACCCTGGCGGTGCGGCTGGGCGATGCCCGCACCCGGGTCCTCTACCAGGCGCTGCTGGCGACCGCCGGAGTCCTGACGCTGGTCCTCATGGCGGCGACGCCATGGTGCGCGGTGGGGTTGGCGGCCACGCCGCTGGCCCTGCGCGCCGCGGGTCCGGTGCGATCCGGCCGCGGCGGGCCCGAGCTGATCCCGGTGCTGCGTGACACCGGGTTGGCGATGATCGTGTGGGCGACCGCGGTGGCGGCCGCCCTGGCCCTGGCGCACTGACCGTGCGCCCGCGCGGGCGCCATCAGTCCCGGTCCTCGCCGCGCAGCCGGGCTTGCAGCGCCTCGCGTTCCCGGCGCCGGCGTTCGCCGGCTACGGCCAGCGCGACGGTGGCGCGCCGACGCAGCGGGCCGAACAGCCAGATGCCCAGGGGCATCGCGATGATCAGGGCGAACAACGCGGCGACGACGACCGGGAACTGGGTGACCCCCAGCAGCCGCGCGACCCCGCAGATGGCGCCGGTAAGCACGGCCACCAGCGCCAACCGCGCCGCCGCGTAGAGCAAGACGTCGACCACCACACGATTTCCGGCGCGCTGCGCCGGGCCATCGCCAGTGCCGTTGTCGCTAGGTCTTTCTGACACAACCCGAGCCTACGGCGCGGGTATATTCGCTCAAAGGAGGTGTTGAGTGCTCTACCTGCTGCTCATCCTGATTCTGGGAACGCTGATCTACGTTGGCTGGCGCGCGGCGCGGTCACAGGCCAACCGGCCGAAGACCCGCGTGATCGGACCCGACGACGATCCAGAGTTCTTGCGGCGGTTGGGCCACGGAGATCGTTAACGCCCCTAGACCAGACCCGGGTTGCGCTGATCGCCGGGAAACCCCTCGGCGACGGCGGCGGCCAGCTCGGCGAGCGCTTCGCGGGTGCCCCGCCGCAACCGGTCCAGGCTGATCTCCGCGCCCTCTTCCAGGTGCGGGTCGAACGGCACCAGCCGCACCGCGCGGCAGCGCCGCGAGAAGTGATCGACCACCTTGTTCATGTCGACCTTGCCGGTGCGTGGACGCACCCCGTTGATGACCGCGATCGAATTGCGGACGAGTTCGCCGTGGCCGTGGGCGTCCAGCCAGTCCAGCGTTTGCGAGGCGCTGCGCGCGCCGTCGATGGATCCCGAGCTGACCACGATCAGCACATCGGCCTTCTCCAGCACCGACGACATCACCGAGTGCAGCAGGCCGGGGCCGCAGTCGGTGAGCACCAGGCCGTAGAACCGCTCCAGGATCTCCAGGGTGCGGGCGTAGTCGTCGGCGCTGAACGCCTCCGAGGCGGCCGGATCGGTCTCGGAGGCCAGCACCTCCAGCCCGCTCGGGCCCTTCGACGTGTAGCGACGGACATCGCTGTAGCGCTCGACGGTTCCGGCGTCGTGCAGCAGCTGACGCACCGTCGCCGCCGTCTCCAGCGGGATCTTTTGGCTCAGGGTGCCGCGATCGGGGTTGGCGTCGACGGCCACCACACGGTCGCCGCGGATGGCGGCGAAGGTGGACCCCAGGGTCGCGGTGATCGTCGTCTTGCCGACGCCCCCCTTCAGCGACAGCAACGCGATCCGGTAGCAACCGCGCAAGGGCCGGTTGACCTGGGCCACCAGGTTGTTGTGGCGGGCGGCCCGGGGGCTCTCCCCCAAGTTGATCAGGTGACCGGACAGCTCGTAGACCGTCCGGCGCCAACCCTCCGATGGCGGCGGTTTGACCGGTCGCAGCAGCACCCCGGTGGACAGCTCCGGATAGGGCGTGTGCGGCAGCGGCTCGGGGCGGTACGGCGCCGGGGCCTCGGCCGGGCCGTTGTAAGCCTCGGCCGGGCCGTCGTAGTAGGCCCCGTACGCGGTCGGGTCGACGCGCGGGATGCCGGTAACCGGGGTCGAATCCCAGGGTGGCATCCCCGCGGGCGGGGGTGCCGTCTGCCGCCGCTCGGGCCCGGGAACCCGCCGCTCGGTGCGGAATCCGGCGAAGGCCCGGGTCGGCGCTTCGGCGCCCGGCTCCGCCGGCGGTTCGGCGGTGCGCTCCTGGGGCGCCGGCTGGCGAGGCACCTGCGTGGTCTGCTGATCGGGCGCCCCCACGCCGGTCGTTGGATGGTCGGACACGTGCACTCCCCCTTGTTGTGCTACCTGCGTCGGTTGCTAACTGTCAGCCCACGCCCGCGTAGGAATGCAGGCCCACAGTCACCAGGTTAACGAAGAACAGGTTGAAGACCATGGCCACGAACCCCACGACGTTGATCCAGGCGGCCTTCCTGTCCCGCCATCCCGCGGTCGACCTGGCGTGCAGGTAGGCCGCGTAGACCACCCACGCGACGAACGACACCGTCTCCTTGGGGTCCCAGCCCCAATACCTGCCCCACGCTTCCTCGGCCCAGATGGCGCCGAAGATCACCCCGAAGCCGAACACCGGGAAGGCGAAGATCGTGGTGCGGTACGCGATGCGGTCCAGGGTCTGCGCGTCGGGCAGCCGCTGCACCATTCGTCCCAGCGCCCCTTCGTGGCCGGGATCGCCGAAGCGCGACGTGCGCAGCAGGAACAGGATGCTGGCGATGCCGGCGACCACGAACACCCCGGAACCCAGGCTGACCACCGACACGTGGATGGGCAGCCAGTAGGACTGCAGCGCGGGCATCACCGGGGCCGCGTTGGTGTAGAGCCAGCGCCCGGACACCGTGAGCAGGATCAGCACCGGCACCAGCAGGAAGACCCACAGCGGGCGGTATTGCGGGCGGCGCAGCACGATGGCGCCCGCCACCAGGCCGCACAGGCAGGTCAGGTTGATGAACTCGTACATGTTGCCCCACGGCACCCGCAGGGTGGCCAGGCCGCGCAGCACGATGCACGCCAGCAGCAACCCGGTGCCAAGGTAGGCCACCGCCAGCCCGGCCCGCCCGACGCGCTCGTCGAACGGCCGCTGGTCGGTGTCCTCGACGACGCCGGGGACGGCGCTGTCGGCGGCGACCGAGCCGGCCAGCACGCGCCGGTCCACCCGGCGGCTCCCGGCGTAGGCCAGCTCGAAGGCCAGCAGCAGCAGGGCGACCACCAGCGCCACCACGGCCGAGGTGAACGCCCAGTCGGAGTAGCGGGCCAGGCCGATGTCGACGTGCAGGGTGTTCATGTGACGTCCACCTGAGAACTCCTTCTGGACGTGGGGGTTTCGGCCCGGCCGGCGGCGCCGGGCTCGCCGAGCCCGGCCAGCAGCCGCTCGGTCAACCGCTCGAACTCGTCGCCCCACCCCGAGTTGTCCGTGCGCGCCAGGCCACCCAGCTCGACGTTTACCGTACCGGCCGCCTCGCCGCCGGCCGCGGTGAGCCTGACCCACACCCGGCGGCGGCGCACCAGCAGCGACACCACCAGCCCGGCCATCATCGTGATGGCGAAGACGAGCACCCAGGTCTGGCCCGGGTCGTGGGAGACCTGCAGGTTGACGAACGGCACGGCCCCGTCGAAGCGGACGACGGTACCCGCTGCCGGCCCCTGATCGAGACGCACCTGTTCGCCGGCGCGCAGGTTGACCCGCTTCTCCTTCGTCAGCCGGCCCTGCTCGATCAGCCGGGGATCCAGCGCGAACAGCGACTGCGGCCGTCCCGTGTCCAGACCGGTGTCGCCGCGGTAGACGTCGACGGCCACCGCCGGGGCGTTCAGCGCGGGGAACCGCGACGACAGCAGGGCGCCGTCGAGCTGCTCGGTCGGCGCCAGCAGGCCCTGGATCGCGATCTCGTGGTCGCGGCGCTCGGCGGCGGTGGGATAGCTGCCGGCGGGCGGGTCGATGCGCGCCACCCCCGACGACAGCAGGGTCCGCGGGTTGTCGGGGCGCCACTGCACGGTCGACGTGCGCGTCTGCCCGTCCGGGAAGGTCACGGTGAAGGTGGGCGCGTAGCCGTGGCCCTGCAGGTACACCCGGTCGCCGCCGACCCGCAGCGGGTGGTTGACCTCCAGCAGGTAGTGCCGCCAGGTGTTGACCGTCAGGTCGTGGCCGGCCTGGTAGTCGATGTCGGCGGCGAACGAGGTGGCCTGCCCCGACGGCAGGTAGTGCGCCTGAAAGTCGTTGACCCGCAGGCAGAGTGGACGCAGCGACGTGCCGTCGACGGTGTTGCCGGCGCGGAACGAATCGAACGCGGCCGGCGATGCCGAGCAGAAGCCGGGGCCGCCGTCGGCGATGACGATGACGTTGCCCTCGTAGCCGAACAGCTTGCCGACGGCCACCGCGACCAGCAGACCCAGCAGCGAGAAGTGAAAGGCGATGTTGCCGAATTCGCGGAGGTAGCCCTTCTCGGCGGCGACTTCGACGGTGGCGTCATCGCGCCGCGTGGTGGTGCGCCAGCCGCGCAGCCTTCCGACGACGGTCGTGGCCAGGATTTCGGGGTCGCCGATGACGCGCGCGGCGGCGTGCTTGGGCAGCCGGGCCAGGTTGCGGGGGGCCGCCACCGGGGTGGCGCGCAGGCCGCGGGCGTGCTCGATCATCCGCGGGGTCAGGCAGCCGACCAGCGAGACGAACAGCAGCACGTAGACGGCGGTGAACCAGAAGCTGGAGAACACATCGAAGGCCTGCAGCCGATTCAGCCAGGGCCCGATCACCCGATGGGTCGCCAGGTAGTCGTCGACCTTGCCGGCGTTGAGGCTGCGCTGCGGCAGCAGCGCGCCGGGTATCGCGCCCAGCGCGAGCAGGAACAGCAGCACCAGCGCGGTGCCCATGGAGGTCAGCGCGCGCCAGGTGTTGCGCGCCCGTGCGCCAAGAGCCGCGAGCAGACGCAGAATCGCACCAAAACGCGCCGTTTTGTGCGATTCTGCGTCTGCTCGCGCGCTCAAATCGGCAGCCTCACGTCGGACACGAACGCGTCGCGCAGCCAGGAGACGAAGTCGTTCCACACCCCGGTGACCAGCAGGGCGCCGACCGCGATCAGCAGGACGCCGCCGACGATCTGGATGGCCCGGGTGTGCCGCCGCAGCCAGGCCAGGCCCGCCACCGCACCCGCCGACCCGAACGCCAGCAGCACGAACGGGATCCCCAGTCCGAGGCAGTAGGCGATCACCAGCACGACCCCGCGCGCGACGTTCGCGCCGTCGGTGGCCGAGGCGACGGCGATGACGCCCGCCAGCGTCGGCCCCAGGCACGGCGTCCACCCGAGCGCGAACACCGCGCCGAGCACCGGCGCCCCCGCGACCGTCGTCAACCGCCGGGGGCTGAACCGGGCCTGGCGCTGCAGGGCCGGGATGAGGCCCACGAACACCAGGCCCATCACGACGGTCAGCACGCCGCCGACCCGCTGCAGCGCCAGCTGGTTGGTGATCAGCGTGGTGGTCATGCCGAGCACGGCGACGGTGCCCAGCAGGAACACCGTGGTGAATCCGGCGACGAACAACGCGGCCGAGCCCGCGACCCGCCACCGGGCGCCCGGCGGGGCCTTGATCGCGCCGGGCCCAGGTTCCTCGTCGACGCCGACCACCGCGGCCAGGTACGACAGGTAGCCCGGGACCAGGGGCACCACACAGGGCGACGCGAACGACACCAGCCCGGCCAGCAGGCACGCGCCCAGCGCCAGCAGCAGCGGCCCGGCGGCGGCGATCTCGGTGAAGCCGGTCACTGCAGTCCGGACCGTCCGGGTGCGGCCTGGCCCGCCGGGGATTCCTGCGCCACCCGCTGCACCACGGGCTGCAGGTCCTCGGCCAGCAATTCGCGCAGGAACACCGCCGCGACCCGGTGCCGCCGGTCCAGCACCAGCGTCGACGGGATGACCGTGGCGGGGTACTTGCCGCCGAACGCGATCAGGGTCCGCATCGCCGGATCGTAGATGGACGGGTAGGTCACGTGGTGGTCGTCGACGAAGTCCAGGGCGGCCTGGCGGTTGCCGTCGCGGACGTCGATGCCCAGCAACGACACCCCCGAGCCCCGGGTGGCGTCGTGCACCCGCTGCAGCTGGCTGACCTCGGCCCGGCACGGCCCGCACCACTGGCCCCAGATGTTGATGACGACGACCCGCCCGGCAAAGGAGCCGGTGGGGTCGTCCAGCGACAGCGTGTGCGCCGGGTTGGCCAGGTCCGGCCCGGACAGCGGGCCGGGCCGGCCGCGGCTTGCTGGCGGGTCGTAGTAGATGTCGGTCTTCCCGCCGGGCGAGACGAATTCGAACGTGCCGCCCTGGGCGACGGCATCGCGGCCGGAGCAGCCGGAGAGGAGGGCCGCCAGCACGACCCCCGCCAGCGCCAGCCGCCGCATGGTCATGGCGCCGCCGGTTGGCGGTACTCGACGTCGACCAGGCGGTCGCCGTCGTAGACCAGGGTGGTGACCGAGCACAGCCCGCATTCCCGTCGTCGCGGGTCGTGCCAGAGCCGGCTGCCGGTCAGGTGTAGCCGCAGCGTCCAGACCGGCAGCTGGTGGCTGACGCACACCACCTCGTGGCCGGTGCCGCGGGCACGGGCCTTGTCCACCGCGGTCGCCATCCGGGCCGCGATCTCGTTATAGGGCTCGCCCCACGACGGGGTGAACGGGTTGCGCAACTGCCACCAGAATCGCGGGTCGCGCCAGGCGCCGTCGCCGGGGCCGACGCGGCGGCCCTCGAAGAAGTTGGCCGATTCGATCAGGTCGGGGTCGGTGTCGACGGGCACGTCGTGCTTGGCGGCGATGGGCGCGGCGGTCTCCTGGGCCCGCTGCAGCGGGGAGGCGATGACGGCGACGATGTCGCGGCCGGCCAGCGCGGCGGCGACCGCGTCCGCCTGCGCCCTGCCCTTCTCGGACAGGTGGAATCCGGGCAGCCGGCCGTAGAGGACCCCGCTCGGGTTGTGCACCTCGCCGTGGCGTATCACGTGGACCCTGGTCTGCTCGGCCATCAGGGCTTGTCCCCTCGGGCGGCGGCTTGGGCGGCCGCGGGCAGCGCGGCGGCGATGCGGCCGAACGCGTCGTCGTCCAGGGCCGTCGAGACGAACCACGCCTCGAAGGCGCTGCACGGCGGGTAGACGCCGGCGTCCAGCAGGGCATGGAAGAACGGCGGATAGCGCCACGTCTGGCTCGCCCGCGCCGACGCGAAGTCGGTCACCGGCGTTTCGGAGAAGAACACGCTGAGCATGTTGCCGGCACGCGGAACCTGGTGCGGCACACCGGCTTTCGTCAGTGCCTCGGACAGCAGCCCGGCCAGGCGGTCGGCGTTGGCGTCCAACGCGGCGTAGACCGCGTCGTCGGCGGCGCGCAGCGTGGCCAGCCCGGCGGCCATCGCCACCGGGTTGCCCGACAGCGTGCCGGCCTGGTACACCGGCCCCAGCGGCGCCAGCCGCTCCATCACCTCGGCCCGCCCGCCGAACGCGGCCGCCGGCAGCCCACCGCTCATCACCTTGCCAAAGGTGAACAGGTCGGCGTCGACGGGATCGATTCCGTACCAACCACTTCGGCTGACCCGGAACCCCGTCATCACCTCGTCGATAATCAGCAGCGCGCCGTGCTCGGCGGTGATCGCGCGCAGCGCCGCGTTGTAGCCGGGTGCCGGCGGGACGACGCCCATGTTGCCGGGGCTGGCCTCGGTGATCACGGCCGCGATCTGGTCGCCGAACCGGGCGAACGCCTGCCGTACCGCGTCGATGTCGTTGTAGGGCAACACGATCGTGTCGGCCGCGGCAGCGCCGGTGACCCCGGGCGATGACGGCAGGGCCTGTGACGATCGCAAGCGCGGCGAAGCCGGGCGCGGCGGGTCGTCACATAGGCCCAGCGTCGCCACCCCCGAGCCCGCGTCGGCGAGCAGCGCGTCCACGTGGCCGTGGTAGCAGCCGGAGAACTTGACGATCTTGGCGCGGCCGGTGAACCCGCGGGCCAGCCGGACCGCGCTCATGGTGGCCTCGGTGCCGGAGTTCACCAGCCGTATCCGCTCCACCGGCGCCACCCGCCCGATGATCTCGGCGGCCAGCCGGCTCTCGGCGGGCGTCGGCGCCCCGAACGACAGGCCCGAGGCGGCGGCCCTGGTGACGGCGTCGACGACGGCCGGGTGCGCGTGACCCAGGATCATCGGTCCCCACGAGCAGACCAGGTCGACGTAGCGGTTGCCGTCGGCGTCGGTGAGCCAGCAGCCGCGCGCCTCGGTGATGAACCGGGGGGTGCCGCCCACCGCGGTGAAGGCCCGCACCGGGGAGTTCACCCCGCCGGGGATGAGCCGGCAGGCGTCCTCGAACAGCCGGGCCGACGCCCGCACGCTCGCGGTCGCTTGGTCGGTGCTATCCATGTCGACTAGTGTCCCAGCCTCCGCGGATCGTTCAACTACAGGGTGTAGCAGGAGGCGGCCCCACGCTGCGGCGTGCAGGCGGGCTCCGGGGTTGATGTCGGTCCGGGCCGCGGGTTGGATGGGTGGCATGCAACTACCGCAAGGGCTGGCCCGGTTCAACCGGCACGTCACCAACCCCATTCAGCGGCTGTGGGCCGGCTGGGCCCCGTCGTTCGCCATCATCGAGCACGTCGGCCGCCGTTCCGGAAAGGTCTACCGCACCCCGGTGAACGCCTTCACCACCAGCGTCGACGGCAAGCCTGGCGTGGCGGTGGCGCTGAGCTACGGCCCCGACCGCGACTGGCTGAAGAACCTCAAAGCGGCCGGTAGCGGCAAGATGCGCCGCAACGGCAAGACGATCGGCATCGCCGACCCGCAGGTGGTCAGCCGGGAGGCCGCGGCCGCGCACGTGACGCGCGGGCGGCGATTCTTCGCCAGGCTGCCGTTCGAGCAGGCGGTGCTGTTCACCAAGACCGGGTAGCGCCGACCCGGGCGCGGGCCACGAAGTACAGCCCAACCACCACCGCCCAGGACAGCAGGCTGAGCCAGAGCTGACTGCGCGCCGAGCGGTCGAACGCCATCTGTACCAGCACGGCGGTGATTCCGGCCAGGGTGAGGATCGACAGCACCGGGAAGAACCACATCTTGACCCGCAGCTTTTCTTCGGGTGTCCTGCGGCGCAGGATGATCTGCGACAGCGCGATCAACCAGTAGACGAACAGGATGATGGCGCCCGACGAGTTGAGCAGGAAGAGAAACACCGTGCCCGGCGCGACCCACGCCATGATGACGCACAGGAACCCGATCGCCGACGAGCACAGGATGGCGAGGTAGGGGACCCCGCGCCGACTGAGCTTGATCAGCGCGGCCGGGGCCTCGCGGCGGTCGGCGAGCACGAACAGCATGCGCGACGCCGTGTACAGCCCCGAATTCAGGCAGGACAGCACCGCGGTGAGCACGACGGCGTTCATGACCTGATCCGCGCCGGGAAGGCCCAGGTGCTTGAGGGCGGCGACGTACGGCGAGGCACCCGGCTCCACCGAATTCCACGGCAGGATCACGACAAGCAGAAAGACCGAACCGACGAAGAAGATCCCGATGCGCGCGACCACCGACCTCGTCGCCCGCTGGACCGCGAGCTGGGGGTCCCGACTTTCCGCGGCGGCGACGGTGACGATCTCGGCGCCGACCATGGAGAAGATCACCACCACGATGGCGGCGAAAACCGCCCCCGCACCCTTCGGGAAGAACCCGCCGTGCGACGTGAGGTTGGAAAAGTCGGGGTGACGGCCGGGCAGCAGGCCGAGCGCGAAGACGGTGCCGACGACGAGGAAGATCACGATCGTCGCGACTTTGATTCCGGCGAACCAGAATTCGAATTCGCCGAAGGACGACACCGAGAACAGGTTCGTCGCGGTCATCAGCAGCATCAGGCACAGCGAGAGCAGCCACAGCGGCGCGTGGAACCAATAGTCGAGGACTTTCCCGCCGGCGACGGCCTCGAACCCGACCACGATCACCCAGAAGTACCAATACAGCCAGGCAACCGAAAACCCCGCCCAGCCGCCCAGGGCCGTCGCCGCGTACTCGGCGAACGACCCGGTCGACGGGTTCGCGGCCGCCATCTCGCCCAGCATCCGCATCACCAGCACGATCAGCAGGCCGCACAGCGCGTACGCCAAGAACGCGGCGGGCCCGGCGTCTTTGATCACCACACCGGACCCCACGAACAGTCCGGCGCCGATCACACCCCCGAGGGCGATCATGGCGAGCTGGCGCTGCGACAGTCCTTGGCGCAGTTGCGAAGCGCTGGCCATGTCCTGGGCCCTCCCGGCGTGCCCGCCACCTAGTGCTGGTGACTAACCACAGCACATCGGCGCGCGGGACACCAACCGGGTGCCGCCGCCGTGGCTACTGCGCCGAGGCGACCGCGAAGGGTGTCGCCGGTGCCGGCTGTGACCGACGGGTGGGGTGTTGCCACAAACCCATCCGCTCGAGCAACGGCAGGACACCCTCGCCGAACCAGTAGGCCTCTTCCAGGTGCGGATATCCCGACAAGATGAAGTGGGTGATGCCCAGCGTGGCGTATTCGGCCAGCCGTTCGGCCACCTCGGCGTGCGACCCGACCAGGGCCGTCCCCGCTCCCCCGCGGACCAGGCCCACTCCGGCCCACAGGTTGGGGCCGACCAACAATCGGCTGCTGCTTCCGCCGTGCAAATCCAGCATGCGGCGCTGCCCCTCCGATTCGCTGCGCGCCAGGCTGGACTGCACCCGCTCGATGTCTGCCGGATCGACGGCCGCCAGCAGCCGGTCGGCCTCGGCCCATGCCTCGGCGGCCGTATCGCGACTGATCACGTGAATCCGCAAGCCGTACTGCAAGATCCGGCCCGCGTCGACGGCCAGCCCACGAATCCAGTCGAGCTTCTGCGCGACCGCTTTCGGCGGTTCACCCCACGTGAGGTAGACGTCGGAGTGCTTGGCCGCGACGGGCCCGGCGGCCGCCGACGAGCCGCCGAAGAAGACCGCGGGTGTCGGGTCGGGCGGGTTGTTCAGCTGCGCACCCTCGATGCGAATGTGGTCCCCGGCGAAGGTCACCGGCGTGCGCGAGGTCCACAGTTGCCGCACCACATGCAGAAACTCGGCGGTGCGGGCGTAGCGCGACTCCTTGTCCAGGAAGTCCCCGTAGGCCCGTTGCTCGTGCGGTTCGCCGCCGGTGACGACATTGAGCAGCAGCCGACCGCCCGAGTGCCGCTGGAAGGTCCCGGCCATCTGCGCGGCCAGAGTGGGGCTGAGCAGCCCGGGCCGGAACGCGACCAGGAATTTCAGCGCCTCGGTGCCCTCGATCAGCATCGCCGTCGTCAACCAGGCGTCCTCACACCACAATCCGGTCGGTGTGAGCACCGCCTCGAAGCCGTTGTCTTCGGCGGCCGCGCAGATCTGGTGCAGGTACCGCAAAGTCGCGGGCCGGTCGCCATGCATCGCGGTGCCGTGACCGCCCGCGACCAGGTTGCGCGAATCCCCGTAGGTCGGCAAAAACCAATGAAACGCCAGGCCCATTCACAGTCCTTTTCCGCTTCTCCACTGTGCACGAAAGCTCCAGCGTGCGAAACATCGGCCGGAGGCGCGACGGTTGAAACCTTCGAGATTGGATCTCGTACCGGCCGTCGGAGTCGTCGCCGCACGGGTGTCCGGCGGGCGAACCCGGCGCCGCGGCCCGGTGAGCGCGATGTCAACTCTTTGTGACCGCTACATCACAATGCCTGCTCTACGGCGTGGCTGGGGCGGTAAATCCCTGTGGGCGCGGCATTATGGCGACTGTGCCTGACCTGAACCGGCGTGCGGTGCTGCGGATGGGCGCCGCTGCCAGCGCGGCGGCCGCCGGCGTGTGGGCGTTGAGCGCGCTGCTGGATCCGCTCGAGCCGCAAGCCGCGCCGCCGCAAGCCCCCGCGCCGTTTGAGCCCCCGGCCGCGGGCAGCAGCCCGCCGACCAAGCTCACCGGTTCGTTCATCTCGGCGGCCCGCGGCGGGGTCAAGACCAATTGGGTGATCGCCCTGCCGCCGGGCCAGAAGGCCGGCGCCGGCGCGCTGCGCCCGGTGATCGCTTTGCACAGCAAGGACGGCAATGCCGACCAGATGATCGAGATCGGCGTCGAAGACGGGCTGGCCCAACTGGTCAAAGCCGGCAAGACGCCGTTCGCGGTGGTGGGCGTCGACGGCGGCAATACCTATTGGCACCGAAGGGCTTCGGGCGTGGACTCGGGCGCGATGGTGCTCGAGGAGCTGTTGCCGATGCTGTCCTCGATGGGCATGGACACCTCGCGGGTGGGCTTCATGGGGTGGTCGATGGGCGGCTACGGCGCGCTGCACCTGGGGGCCAAGCTGGGCCCGGCGCGCACCGCCGGGATCTGCGCGATCAGCCCGGCGTTGTTCACGTCGTTCACCGGCAGCACCCTCGGGGCGTTCGACAGCTATGACGACTGGGTGCAAAACAGCGTGATCGGCGTGCCCGCACTCTCCCAGATCCCGCTGCGCGTGGACTGCGGCACCGGCGACCGCTTCTATTTCGCCACGCGCCAGTTCGTCAGCCAGCTGAAAAAGCCGCCGGCCGGCAACTTCTCCCAGGGCGGGCACGACGTGGACTACTGGCGTGAGCAGTTGCCCGGCGAGTTGGCCTGGATGGCGTCCTAGCCGAGGCACCCACAAGGGATGACACTCCGGCCGGAAGACACCGCCAGCTCGCCCCGCAAAGCGGAGCGGCGCATGAGGCGGACGCATGGCCGCGTCACCGGCGGGTCGGGCCGTAATGAACTTCTCGCCGCGAACGAACGTCTTATTAACGAAAGGTGTTGGGAGGTTTTGAGATGAGCCCGCTGCTGCTGGTCTGCATCGTGGCCGCCGCGCCGGTCGTCGGCGTCGGCCTGATGCACGTGCAGGCGCGCCTGGAGCAGTGGGACTACGAGCGGCACGCGGACGACTGAAGCCGTTCGGCGTCTTCCGCTAACACCTTGTGCGGCCGGCCTTTTCGCCGTAATGCCGCTCACCGAGACAACTGCAGGCCAATGAGCGGTGCGATCTTGCCGGCCAGATATTCGTGCCCCGCGTCGTTGGGATGCACGCCGTCCGGGCCGATCAGGTCCGGCCTGTCGACGAACCAACGGTCGCCGATCGGGTCGACGAACGCCGCCCCCGCGGCCCGGGAGGCGGCGTTGAGCACGTCGCGAACCTGCAGGATCCACCCGGGTACGTCGGCGGTCGGCCACGGCGGTCCGATCACCAGGAGCCTCGCGGACGGCGCACGGATGCGCGCCAGATCGAAAGCGTCGCCGGCCCTTTCGGCCAGCTGTTCGGGATCGACGCCCTGGTCGTTGCGTGAGCCGAAGAACACCACCAGCGCGTCGTCGGGCTTGACCGCCCGCCCCGTCAGGTCCTCGAAGACGCTGCCGTGGTCGCCGGGCACGATGTAGCCGGCCCTGCCCTCGGCCGCCACGTCGGCGACGATCCGCACGCCTCGCTGGGCGAGCGTGTGCCAGGCCAGGGCGGTCCACGATTTCGGGCCCAGGCCGCCCTCGTCGGTGCCGGTGGTATAGGAGTCGCCGATCACCGCGACGTGGTTCAGCCGGGAATCCACGGTCAGCGTGTCGTAGGCCCGCACCCGCGCCGGGTGCGCCGGGTCTCCGAAGACAACGCCCACCGCAAGGGCGAGGCCGATGACGATCGTGGCCAGACGACTCACTACTACCTCCACGGAAACCGCATCGCCCTGTGCCGCATCCAAATCAACGGAATCGTACGGGGAAACGACGCGATTCGCGTACCGAGGCACCCGTCACACCGCGCGGGCCGAAACCGCTTCCAGCCCACCGTCGATCGGATGCAGCTTGGTGCCTACCGGCTCGGTGGGCTCGGCTTTCTCGTCGGCGGGCCTGACGTCGACCATCCTGCGCATCCAACGACGGGCGGGCTCTTCGACGAAGTGATACATGACGATCGAGGTGACCACGGCGATCGCCAACAGGCCGACGACGTTCCATTTCCACGGATCGTCCTGCGGCGTGAGCTCGAATTGTTCGACGGCCCATCCCCAGCCGGTGTGCACCAGCTCATGCACCATGTACAGGCAAAAGGAAATCTGGCCGCCGTAGACCATCACCCGGGTCGACAGCAGCCTCGGCAGGCTGCCCAGCCCGATCGCCAGCGTTATCACCAGCGGGACGAACAGCGCGTCGACCACCCCGCCGCTGTCGTTTTCCACGACCCCGGTTATCGGGTGCGCGTCAAACCAGTAGAGGACGCCCACCATCGCACCCAGCAGGAGCAGGGAGACGTACCCCGCGACGCGGCGGGCGCGGTCGGTCAGCCGCAGCCTGCGCACGGCGGCACAGGCCAGGGCGCCGGCGGCGAACTGCGTCACGATTCGCGGCAGCCAGCTCCACGGTGTGTAGAAGTGGCCGCTGGCCAGCAACATCAGCACCGGCGGCAGCGACGCCGCGAACGCCAGCGCCATGAGGCTCCGCGCCCTCGTCGCCTGCGTCATCCGCAAGATCACCAGGACGAGCAGGCCGAACAGCAGGTAGGCCAGCCATTCCGCGCTGATCGACCAGGCCGGCCCGTCCCAGCTGGACCCGTCGAAGAACGGCTGGAACCACAACTGCACCAGCAGGATCTGGCGCACATAGCTGATCGCGGTGAGCTGATCGGCGTCGGGCGACGGCACGTGACCGACGTGCAGCGTGAAGACCACCCACAGGGCGGCGAGGTGCAACGTGACCAGGTACACCGGCCACACCCTGGCCAGCCGCAGCCACAGGAAGCGCAGGGTGGTGCGCGTCGACCAGGACCGACCCATGCGGTCGAGGTAGTTCCAGGTCAGGACGAACCCGCTGAGGATGAAGAAGAGGTCGACGCCCTGGGCCCCGCAGTTGAGCACCGGCGCCAGCGCGTCGCGCAAGCCCGGCGACACATCGCCCAGCATCGGCCGGAAGTGAAACAGCACCACCCACACCGCGGCGACGATGCGGAGTCCCGTCAGGGCCTTGATCTCGCCCCTGATCTCTCCGGTGCGCACGATGCTCTTTCCGTCTGGCTTGCCGCTTCGTATCCGATCGGTCCGGCTGCCCGGGCGATCCCGCCATGACACAGACCCCCGACTGGGCGACCGGCAGCCATCGCAGCCTAACAGCCGGCCTCCGCAAGCCCCCGAAAATCGCTTCTTAGCAAAGAGTTAGACGCGGCTTTCGGTCCCCTTAGATTTTGCGGGCACCTTAGAAAGCAGGTTTCGTGGAATGGGGCGCTCATGACAATCGCTAACGTCGCGACTCGACGGGGGTACGGCACGTCCGACTGCGGCGGCGCCCAGATCCGGGCCCACTGTCGCCACCTGGCGACGGTCGTGACCGTCCGGGGGGACATAGACGCGGTCAACGTCGGCCGCGTCAGCGAATACATTCGGCGCTTCATCATCGGGAGCAATTCGGTGGTGCTCGACTTCACCGACGTGAGTCACTTTGCCGCGGCTGGTATCTCGCTTTTGCACATGGTCGACGACGACTGCCGCGACGCCGGGGTGGAATGGATATTGGTCGCGAGCCCGGCCGTCGCCGAGCTGATGGGCGTTGGCTTTGACCGCGCCGAGACCCTGTTTCCGGTCGCGCGCTCGGTGCGCGAGGCGCTCCGCAGCCTGGCCGACGCCATCGTCAGCCGCCGTCAGCTCGTGCTGCCGCTCGTCAAGAAGACGGCGTAGCGCCCCGGTCGGCGCTGCGCCGCTCGCGCCGCCACCTGGCGATCCCCACCACGGCCAGCACCCCGGCGGCCGTCACCAGCACCAGGGACAGCAACAGCAGCTGGGGGTCATAGACCAGCGACGTCGTGAACGGCTGCCCGTCGGCGATGGGCGCGACACGCACGGTGCGGCGCGCGTGCGCCCAGCTCACGGCCCCGCCAACCAGCGCGGCGCAGGCCAGGCCGAGTTCGACCCAGGCCCGGTGCCGGGCGGTCACCGCGCCGACCCGTCGTCGTACCGTTCGTCGTCGCCGAGATCGGATCCGGCGGGCTCCACGCGCTCCTGGACCAGTGGGGCCAGCGCCGCCCGAAGGTGACGATGCCGACGCGCCCAGGCCTGGGCGGTGCGATGTTCCGTGAGCTTGAGGCCGATGCCTATCCGGCCGCGCGGCACCCCGACCAATTCGCCCAGCGCCCGCGCCGACTGCCACCCCTCCAGCTCCTTGCCGGAAGCCTCGTGATTCTCCGGCTCCGGGTAAACCCTGACGATCTCGCGGACCAGGATGGTTTCGGTGCCCTGACGCAGGGCGTCCTCGGTGAGCTCGACCGAGACGTGGATGCGTGCCGCCTTCACCTGCAGCGCGACGAACGCCGACACCAGCACCAGGAAGATCGCCGGGACCACGAATGACACCCGGGCACCGCTCCAGACTTCGATCAGGATCATGGCCGCCCCCGACAGCGGGCCCAGCGCCACCCACCACCAGCTGGCGCCGGGTTCGTAGAACAACCGCTTCGAGCCGGTGTCCCTCGCTGTCGTCATCCGAAACCTCGTTTGGTGATCGTTAGCCACTGGTCCGTCACGAAAGCCAGCCCGCCGCATCGACGGCCCAGTAGGTGAGCACGATGTCCGCGCCGGCGCGCCGGATGCTCGTCAGGGACTCCAGCGCCGCCGCGCGCCCGTCGATCCAATTGTTCGCGGCCGCAGCGCAAATCATCGCGTACTCCCCCGAGACCTGATAGGCGGCCACGGGCACCGGCGAGACGTCCGCGGCGGCCGCCACCACGTCGAGATAACCCATCGCGGGCTTGACCATCACGATGTCGGCGCCCTCGTCGAGATCCAGCTCGATCTCGCGCAGCGCCTCCCGGAAGTTGCCCGGCTCCTGCTGGTAGGCGCGCCGGTCCCCGGACAGGCTGGAGCTCACCGCGTCGCGGAAGGGGCCGTAGAACGCCGAGGCGAACTTCGCGGCATAGGCCAGGATCACCACATCGGTGTGGCCGGCGGCGTCCAGGCCGTCGCGGATCGCGGCCACCTGGCCATCCATCATCCCGCTCGGCCCGACCACGTGTGCGCCGGATTCCGCTTGCGCCACAGCAAGTTTCACGTACCGGCTCAGCGTGGCGTCGTTGTCCACGCGGCCCCTGGCGTCCAGGACCCCGCAGTGCCCGTGGTCGGTGAACTCGTCCAGGCAGGTGTCGGCCATCAACACCGTGGCGTCGCCGAGGTCCTTGGCGAGGTCGCGCAGCGCGACGTTGAGGATGCCGTCGGGGTCGGTGCCGGCCGAGCCGGTCGGGTCCTTGTCCTCGTCGCGCGGCACCCCGAACAGCATCAGCCCGCCGACTCCCGCCGCGACGGCGTCGGCGGCGGCGGCGCGCAGCGAGTCCCGGGTGTGCTGAACCACGTTCGGCATGGACGGGATGGGTCGCGGGTCGTCGATGCCGTCGGCGACGAACATCGGCAACACCAAATGCCTTGGCTCCAGCGACGTCTGCGCCACCAGGCGACGCAACGCCGGGGTGGAGCGGAGCCGGCGCGGACGCTGCCGCGGGTAGCCGCCCACTCTCATCGACCGCGAGCGTGCGCAGAATGCCAGCGCGGACGGCGTGTCGCTGCACAGACACGCACGCTCGCGAGGGGGTGGGGGCTCGCCACTAGCGCCTGCGGCTCTTCTTGCGCGGCGGCGGCAGCGCGCCCTCGGCGCGCAGCCGCGCGGCGTGCTCGGCCAGGGCGTCGACCAGCGGGCCGACGGCGGCGGTGTCGGGCTGGACGTCCACCCGCAACCCGAATTCGGCTGCGGTCTCGGCGGTTTTGGGCCCGATGCAGGCGATGATGGTCCGCGCGTGCGGCTTGCCGGCGATGCCGACCAGGTTGCGCACGGTGGAGCTGGACGTGAAGCACACCGCGTCGAAGCCGCCCGTCTTGATCATCTCGCGGGTGGCCGCCGGCGGGGGCGCGGCGCGCACGGTCCGGTAGGCGGTGACGTCCTCGATCTCCCAGCCACGCTCGCGCAGACCCTCGGCCAGCGTCTCGGTGGCGATGTCGGCGCGCGGCAGCAGGACCCGGTTCACCGGGTCGAAAACGCTGTCGTAGGGCGGGAAGTCGTCGAGCAGGCCGAGCGAGGACTGCTCGCCGGCCGGCACCAGCTCGGGGCTGATCCCGAAGGCGCGGACCCGGTCGGCCGTCGACTCGCCGACGCAGGCGATCTTCACCCCGGAGAACGCGCGGGCGTCCAGCCCGAACTCGCCGAACTTCTCCCACACCGCGCGCACCGCGTTGGTGGAGGTGAACACCACCCACTGGAAGCGGCCGTCGACCAGGCCCTTGACGGCCCGCTCCATCTGGGCGGGGCTGCGCGGCGGCTCGACGGCGATGGTCGGCACCTCGATCGGCAGCGCGCCGTAGGAGGTCAGCCGCTCGCTCATCTCGCCGGCCTGGTCCTTGGTGCGGGGCACCAAAACGGTCCAGCCGTAGAGCGCGCGGCTTTCCCACCAGTTCAGCTTCGCCCGGCTGGCCACCGTCTTGCCGATGGTCACCACCAGCGGCCCGGTCATCGGGCTCGCCGGGTCGGCGCCGCCCAGGACGGCCGGATCGGTCAGCCCCCGCAGCGTGGTTTCGACCGAACGCTGCTGGCAGGTGGTGCCCTGCGCCGTGACCACGCAGGGGGTCGCCTCGGCCAGCTCGTGGTCGATCAGGGCGCGGGCCGCGTCGGGCAGGTGGGACGCGGTGGCCTGCAGGATCAGCGGGCCGGGTGCCGCCGCCAGCGCCTCCCAGTCGGTCCCTTTGGGGTCGACGCGCACGTCGGCAACCGTGTGCGACGAGCCCAGCGGCAGCCCCGCATAGGTGGGGACGGCGCTGCTCGCGGCCAGGCCGGGCACGATCTCGAAGTGCAGGTGGCTGCGCGCGACGGTGTTCACCTCGGTGATGACCGCGTCGGCGGTCAGCGGGTCGCCGGTCACCAGCCGCACCACGTCGGCGCCCGAACGGGCCTCGGCGGTAAGGGCCTTGGCGACGTCGGCGGGCTCGCCCAGCGCGGGCCGGATGTCGGGTCCGCCGGGGATCACCGCGTGCCGATCCCCGTCGCCGCCGCCCGCGTCGCCGTTCCCGGAGGCCGAACCGGCCGGCGCGGGGCCGGAGACCGGTGGCAGGTCCCTGCCGATCAGCGCGAGCACCGGCCCGGGGACGTCGGGGTCGGTGACCACCAGGGCGGCGTTGGCCAGCACCGCGGCCGCCCGCGCCGTCAACAGTCCCGGGTCGCCGGGGCCGGAGCCCACGAACGTGATGTGGCCCGGTCTCGGCTTGCGCCCTCGTGTCATTGTCGCTCCCACGTCATTCTCATTCAGTTCCCTTGCGACGGGTCCTGCCGCGCCCCCGACATCAGCTCCCGCGCGCCCAGTTCGAACAGCTCGGCGGCGACCGAAAGCCCCAGCTCTCGTGCCCGACCGGGAGTGCCGATTCCCGATGCGCGGATCACGTCGGACCCGTCCAGCGCCGCCACGCAGCCGCGCAGCGACAGCTCCTCGAAGACGCGGCCTTCCTCATCGATGGACTCGACCACTTCCGCGATCGCGCCCACCGGTGCGGAGCAACCGGCCTCCAGTTCGGCCAGCAGGGCTCGCTCCGCGGTGACCGCCGCGCGCGTGTCGGCGTCGTCCAACTCCGCCAGCACCGCCGCCAACCGGTCATCGCCGGCGCGGCATTCGACGGCGAGCGCGCCCTGAGCCGGTGCTGGCAACATCTGCACCGGCTCTAGCGTCTCGGTGACATCGTCGAGGCGGCCCAGCCGGGCGAGACCGGCCCGGGCCACCACGATGGCGTCAAGATCACCACTGCTTACCCTGTTCAACCTGGTATCTAGGTTGCCTCGTAGGGGGCGGATTTCCAAACCGAGACCCAATGCTCTAAGCTGTGCGGCCCGTCGCGGGGACGACGTGCCCACCAGCGAACCGACCGGCAACTCCCCAAGGACCAGCCCGTCCCGCGCCACCACGGCGTCCCGGGGGTCGTTCCGCGGCGGTATCGCCGCGACCGCGAACCGCGGATCCTCGGCGGTCGGCAGGTCCTTGTGCGAGTGCACGGCGGCGTCGACGCAGCCGTCCTCGATGGCCTCCCGCAGCGCGGTGGTGAAGGCGCCCACACCCAGGCTTTGGATGGGCGCCGACGACCGATCGCCGACCGTGGAGATGATCACCAACTCCGCGGGATGGCCGTTGGCGATGAGAGCGTCTCTGACGACACCGGCCTGCGTGGTGGCCAACAGGCTGCCCCGGGTGCCTATCCGGATCACGTTCGCCAATCGGCTACTCGCCGGACTGCGTTGGGGTTCCGGAGTCTAATCCGTTTGATATCACTGGCAATTCGCCCGCAGCGACGGCGGCTACGGAGTCTATGGCGGTCTGGTCGAGTTCGAAGAGCTCGCGCAGGGCCTCGGCGTAGCTGTCCCCGCCGGGGGCGCTGGCGAGCTGTTTGATCCGCACGGTGGGCGCGTGCAGCAGCTTGTCGACGACCCGCCGGACGGTGCGGGCCACCTCCTCGCGCTGGGCGCTCTGAAGGCCGGGCAGCCGGTTGTCCAGGCGCAGCAACTCCGCTTCGACGACGTCGGCGGCTCGCTGACGCAACGCGGTCACCGTCGGGGTGACCTCGGCCATCCGCTGCCCCGCCAGGTAGGTGGCGACCTCGGCCGCCACGATGTGGCGTGCGGCCTCGACGTCGGCGGCCGCGGCATGCGCCGACGGCTCGCGTTGCACGCGGTCCACGTCGACGACCCAGACGCCGGGCAGTCCGGCCACCGCCGGATCGACGTCGCGCGGCATGCCCAGGTCGCAGATCACCAGCGGCTGAAGCGATTCATCGCGGTGTCCGGCCGCCAGCGCATGGTGTACATCGGCCAACGAAACCACCGGACTCACCGCGCCGGTACAGCTGACGAGTATGTCGGCGCCCGCCACCGCGTCGGCGAGGCGGTCGAGGGTCAGCGCGTCGGCCGGCACGCCGGATTCGCGGACCTTGCGGGCCAGCCGCTGCGCACGGGACAGGGACCGGTTGAGCACCTGAATGCGCCCTATGCCGGCGCGGGTCAGGTGTGCCGCCGACAGCGCGCCCATCGCCCCGGCGCCGATGACGACGGCGGTCTTGCCCCCCAGCCCACCGAGCCTGCGTCCGGCCATGCCCAGGGCGACCGACACCACCGAGGCGCCGGCGGCGTCGATGGCGGTTTCGGAATGCACCCGCTTACCCACCGACAGCGCCCGCTGGGCCAGCTCGTGCAGCACCCGGCCGACGGTGCGATTGGCCTCGGCCGCGGCGTACGCGCGGCGCACCTGACCGAGCACCTGCTGCTCGCCGATCACCGCCGAGTCCAGGCCGCTGGCCACCGCGAACAGGTGCTCGACGGCGGCCTCGCTGTAGCGGACGTAGGCGTGCTTGGTCAGCTCACCCATCGACATCCCGGAGTGTTCCGACAGCACCTGTCCGACCACCGCCAACCCGCCGTGGAACGCGTCGACGATGGCGTAGACCTCGACCCGGTTGCATGTCGACAGCACCATCGCCTCGGTCACCAGTGGCGACTGCAACACCCGATCGACGATCTTGACCTGATCGGCTTCGTCGATGCTGAGCTGTTCCAGGACGGAGACCGGCGCACTACGGTGCGAAACCCCGAAGAGCAGGACGCTCACGGCAGCATCACCTGGCCAGCTCCCTTGCTTGCTCCACTACCGAACTGGTGTCCACGGTAAACGTTCATCAGGTGGGCTACCAAATAATTGACCGACGTCACTGGTCCGATCGGGGGCCGCCGCGGCCCGCCTTTTCCGTGAGCCTTCAGCGCGCGAGATCGGCGCGCAACCGCGGCTCGTCGACGTCCCAGTAGCTGTGCTCGCGGCCATCCAGCAGGATCACGGGCAGGCGGTCGCCGAACTCGGCCCGCAACCCCGGGTCGCCCGTCGACGCCGCGGCGTCGACGTCGACCGTGGAGAGCTCGAAGCCCAGCTCACCGGCCAGTTCGACCAGCCGGGCGTGCGCCCGCGCGCACAGGGCGCAGTCCCGGCGGGTCAGCAGCGCCACCCGCGGCCGGCCGTTGGGCTGCGTCATGGCCCCAGTGTGGCATTGGGTGAATTGTGGGGCCGCGCGGTAGCGGTTAGGTTGCCGCTGTGGCTGCTCAGGACACGTTGCGCGTCGACCCGGCGGCGATGCGGGGGTTCGCCGAAGGGCTGGGCGGTCGCGCCGAGGACCTGCGAAACCAGCTGGCCGCCCTCGACAATCAGGTCGGCGCGATGCTGGGCGGCTGGCGCGGCGCGTCGGGAAGCGCGTACGCGTCCGCGTGGGAGCTGTGGCATCGCGGGGCCGGGGAGGTGGAGGTCGGCTTGTCGCTGTTGGCGCGGTTGGTGGCCGAGGCCGGTGGGCTTTATCACGACAACGAGGCGGTGTCCGAGCGGGCGATGCGCGGGGTGGTCGGTGGCTGAGGGGTTTCGGGTGGATCCGCACGCGCTGGCCGACGCGGTGCGACGAATGACGGAGTTTCAGAGGTACGCCGAAGACATGCTCGACCAAATCGACTCCCTGGTAACGGATTTGCACGGGGGGTGGACGGGGCGAGGCGCGGCGGCCCACGCCGAGGCGCACCGGCACTGGGCCCGTGGCGAGGCGATGATGCGCGAGGCGCTGGCCCGGTTGCGGGCCGCGGGCGCGACGGCCCACCGCAACTACACCGGCGCAATGTCAACGAATTTGGCCATGTGGCCGTGACCTGAGGGTCGCGGGTCGACCTCGCGGGCCCGCGCCCGGCCGGGCGCGTAAATCCGGTCAAAGCCTCCGCCGGATAGTGTTGATACCGGCCGCCCACGGGCGGCGGGCGGCACGGCGATCCAGGAGGTGTGGCGATGGCTTCCCCTGAGTCGGGCAGCGCGGAGCCCACCGGCCGCGTTGACCTGGAGTCGCTGGCCGACAACGCGAGCGCCAAGCGTGCGCTCGACGACCTGCGGGCCGCGGGCATTCCCGAGGAGGGGCGCCCGCAGCCCCCCATTGATCTGACCGCGGCCGCGTTCTTCGACGTGGACAACACCCTGGTGCAGGGCTCCTCGGCGGTGCATTTCGGCCGCGGGCTGGCCGCCCGCAACTACTTCACCTACCGCGATGTGCTCGGATTTGTCTACGCCCAGGCCAAGTTTCAGCTGCTGGGCAAGGAGAACAGCGACGACGTCGCCGCCGGCCGGCGCAAGGCGCTCACGTTCATCGAGGGGCGATCGGTCGAGCAGCTGGTCGCTTTGGGCGAGGAGGTCTACGACGAGATCATCGCCGACAAGATCTGGCCCGGCACCCGCGAACTCACCCAGATGCACCTCGATGCCGGCCAGCAGGTGTGGCTGATCACCGCCACCCCGTACGAGCTCGCGGCGACGATCGCGCGGCGCCTCGGCCTGACCGGCGCGCTGGGGACGGTCGCCGAGTCGGTCGACGGAATATTCACCGGCCGGCTGGTCGGCGAGATCCTGCACGGCCCCGGCAAGGCCCACGCCGTGCGGTCGCTGGCGATCCGCGAGGGCCTCAACCTCAAACGCTGTACGGCCTATTCCGACAGTTTCAACGACGTGCCCATGCTGTCCCTGGTGGGCACGGCCGTCGCGATCAACCCCGATGCCCGCCTGCGCAGCCTGGCCCGCGAACGGGGCTGGGAGATCCGCGACTTCCGGACCGCCCGCAAGGCGGCCCGGATCGGGGTGCCGTCGGCGCTGGCGCTGGGCGCGGCGGGCGGTGCGCTGGCGGCGTTGGCGTCGCGACGCCAATCACGCTGATAAGCTGCGCCGCTGAGCAAACGATTCGAGTGGAGAGCAGCAAGGCATGACAACTCCCGAGGAAGCCCAGGGTCTCATCGGCAGCCACTACCGGGCGCCGGATTACTTCGTGGTCGGACGCGAGAAGATCCGGGAGTTCGCGGCCGCGGTCAAGGACGACCATCCGACGCACTACAGCGAGGTTGACGCCGCCGACGCGGGGTACCCCACGCTGGTGGCCCCACTGACGTTCCTGGCGATCGCGGGCCGGCGCGTGCAGCTGGAGATTTTCACCAAGTTCAGCATCCCGATCAACCTCGCCAGGGTCTTCCATCGTGACCAAAAATTCCTGTTCCACCGGCCGATCCTGGTCCAGGACAAGTTGCACTTCGACACCTACCTGGACTCGGTGATCGAGTCCCACGGCACCGTGATCGCCGAAATCCGCAGCGAAGTCACGGACGCCGAAGGGAAGCCGATCGTCACCAGCGTCGTCACGATGCTGGGCGAGGCGGCGCACCAAGACGCCGGCACTGAAGAAACCGTTGCCGCGATTGCATCCATTTCAGCCGGAAAGTAGGGTCGATTTGTATGACGCCACAGGGGGAACCGGGTGGCACCCAGCTCAAGCCACCGGTTGAAGCGGTCCGATCCCACTACGACCGATCCAACGAATTCTTCAAGCTCTGGCTCGATCCGTCGATGACCTACAGCTGTGCCTATTTCGAACGTCCCGACATGACGCTGGAAGAAGCCCAGTACGCCAAGCGCAAACTCGCGCTGGACAAGCTGCACCTCGAGCCCGGCATGACCCTGCTCGACATCGGCTGTGGCTGGGGCTCGACCATGCGGCACGCGGTGGCCGAGTATGACGTCAACGTGATCGGGTTGACGTTGAGCGAGAACCAGTACGCCCACGACAAGCAGAAGTTCGACGAGATGGACTGGGGGCACCGCCCGCTTGCGGGGGACCCGCGCCACAAAGAGGTGCGGATCCAGGGCTGGGAGCAATTCGACGAGCCGATCGACCGCATCGTGTCACTGGGCGCGTTCGAGCACTTCGCCGACGGCGCCGGCGACGCCGGGTTCGAGCGCTACGACACGTTCTTCAAGAAGTTCTACAGCCTGCTGCCCGACGACGGCCGGATGCTGCTGCACAGCATCATCATTCCCGACAAAAAGGAAGCCGAGGAGCTCGGCCTGACGTCGCCGATGAGCCTGCTGCGCTTCATCAAGTTCATCTTGACCGAGATCTTCCCCGGCGGCCGGCTGCCCCGGATCTCCCAGGTCGACCACTACTCGTCCAACGCCGGCTTCAAGGTCGAGCGCTACCACCGGATCGGCTCGAACTACGTGCCGACGCTGAACGCCTGGGCCGACGCGCTCGAGGCCAACAAGGAGAAGGCCATCGAGCTGCAGGGCGAGAAGACCTTCGACACCTACATGCATTACCTGAGGGGCTGCTCGGACCTGTTCCGCGACCACTACACGGACGTCTGCCAGTTCACCCTGGTCAAGTAGCCGCGGCCGAACTCAGCCGAAGAAGATGTTGCGGCGCCCGGCCAGCAGCCGGTACAGCGTCTGCTGGATCGTCTCGCGCACCTGGTCGGTCAGCTCGAAGGTGACCATCGGGTCCTCGGCGTCGGACGCGGCGTAGTCGGCGGTGCAGATCGGCTCGCCGAACGCGATGCGCCATTTCGACGGCAGCGGCACCAGGCCCGCCGGGCCGGCCAGCGGGAACAGCGGGGTGATCGGGAAGTAGGGCAGGCCGAACAGCCGCGCCAGCAGCTTGACGTCGGTGAGCATCGGGTAGATCTCTTCGGACCCGATGATCGAGCACGGAATGATCGGGGCTTTGGTGCGCAGCGCCGCCGTCACGAAGCCGCCGCGCCCGAACCGCTGCAGCCGATAGCGGTCCTCGAAGCGCTTGCCCAGGCCTTTGTAGCCCTCCGGGAACACGGCGGTGAGCTCCCCGGCGGCGAGCAGCCGGTGCGCGTCGGTGGTGCAGGCCATCGTGTGGCCCGCCTTGCGGGCGGCCTCGCCGACCACGGGCAGGTCGAACACCATGTCGGCGGCCAGCAGCCGCAGGTCCCGCTGCGCCGGGTGCTCGTCGTGAACCGCCACCGACAGCATCAGCCCGTCGAACGGCAACACCCCGGCGTGGTTGGCCACCACCAGCGCGGCGCCCTCGCTCGGCAGGTTCTCGACGCCGCTGACCTCGACCCGGAACCACGACCGGAAGAAGAACCGCAGCAAAGGCCGAACGATCGCGTTGTTGAAGTGCGGGTCGAACCCGAACTCGTCGACGGTGTAGTCGCCCGTGAGCCGCTGGCGCAGGAATCCGGCGACCGCGGCGACGCGTTGCGCGAGATCGTTGAGCGGCGCCTCGGTGGTCGACATCGCGCTCGCCGCGCGCCGGTGCTCGTCGATTTCGCGGACCACGGCGGCGATCTGTTCGGCGGACGCCCGAGCGCGCGGATCGGACAGCAGCGAGGGATGTTGACGAGACGAGTCCGCCCGTTGATCGGCTCTGCGACGCGCCGCTACCCGACCCCTATTGGTATGCAGTGGAATGACATTCGCTCTGGTCTCACCCGCCACGTTAACTATCCAAATCTATCTGCCCCGACCCATGGAATGGGATTCCGGCTACCCCACCGCTGCGCTATCGCTATGGCGCGACCCTCCCAGGAGCGTACCCGATCAGGGTCGATTATGGGAGTCAGGCCGCGGCCGCGAACGTAGTCGTCGAACGCGTCGGCCGTCGTCCATTTCGGCTGGTAGCCGAGTTCGGTGCGCATCCTGGTGGTGTCCATGACGCGGCCATAACTCAAATAATCAAACTGATCGCGGGTGATCTCGGTATAGCGATTGGCCCGTCTCAGCGAATCCAGCGCCCACACGCCAAAACCGGGTACCGGCAGCGGGATTCGGCCGGCCCGCCGGATCGCCTGCGACAGCATGATGATGCCGTCGGCGCCGATGTTGAACGTGCCGGCCTTGCCGGCCATCGCCGCGCGCTCCAGCGCGCCCAGCGCATCCTGCTCGTGCAGCAGCTGCAGGCGGGCGTCGCGGCCGAACATCGTCGGAACCAGCGGCCCGGCCAGATACCGCGACAGCGTGGTGTCCATCGCCGGGCCGATCATGTTGGCCAGCCGCAGAATGGTCACCGCGATATCGGGCCGGCGCCGGCCCAATCCGCGCGCGTATCCCTCGATGTCGAGGCTGTCCTTGGCGAAACCGCCGCGCAAGGGCCGCCGGCTGCTGCTGTCCTCGGTGAACATCACCGGGTCGTGCGCGCTCGAGCCGTACACCTCGGAGGTCGACTTCAGCACGACGCGGCGCACCGAGGGCGCCTTCTGGCAGGCCGCGAAGAGCTGCATCGCGCCCATCACGTTGAGCTCCTTCAGCGCCGCGCTGCCGCCGGATCGCGGCGCGTACGACGCCGCCGCGGCGTGCACCACCGTGTCGACATCGCCGTTGCGAATCACCTTGGCGATGAAGGGATTACGAATGTCGGCGCGGACGAACTCGGCTCGGCCCATGCGGCGCAGCATGTCTTTGCTGGGAGCGATCGCATCCACCGCGATGACGCCGTTGATCAACGGGTTCTGCGCGAGCCGGGCGGTCAGGTAGCCGCCCAGAAACCGGCACGCGCCGGTAACCAGCACCACCTTGGGATAGTGCATGGTGTCGCTCGCGCCGGCACCGCTTCCGCTGGGCTGATCCACCCAAACAGCCTAACGGCCCGGCGAGACGGTGGCGTTTCGGCGACGTGACGGTGAACTGGGGCTTACTTACCGAGTTTTCTGCGCTGCACCCGGGTGCGGCGCAGCAGCTTGCGGTGCTTCTTCTTCGACATGCGCTTGCGCCGCTTCTTGATTACTGAACCCATGAACTCCGCTATCTGACCGGTGACCGCTGCTAAAAACCTCGAGCCACCTTACCCGGCGGGCGGCGCCCAACACCAAACGGGCACCGACCGTAAGCTCCGCGACGCGACACGCTGGGCCGCCGCCGGATTCACGGTCGGGCCATGGGCGCGGCTAGCCCGCGTCGAAGTACGAGGTCTCCAGCATGTCGTGGACGGCCTTGGCATGCACCCGGAAGGACCTCCCGACCCGCACCGCCGGCAGCTCGCCGTTGTGCACCAGCCGGTACACCGTCATCTTGGAGACGCGCATCAGCGCGGCCACCTCGGCGACGGTGAGGAATTGTGTCCTGGCCTGCTGGCCGTCGGCGGAACCGGTGTCCCGCCCCTTACCAGCGGAATCTCGCGCCGATGGCCCGTTCGTAGACGTCATCGCAACCCAATCGTGTCAGGCCCGCGCAATGCCAGCGGCTTCCCCTCCGCTGGCACCCACACGTGCATACAAGTAAGGAGAATAGCGGGACTAATGGGGTTACTGGTACTGGTGAGGGACAATCAGTCCAAAATTCTTGAATTATTCCGATGTAATTCTTAGCTGCTCAGAGCGCCTTTTGGCGGCCTGGACCGCCGCGTCCACGGCCGCCCGCACTCCGCCCCGTTCCAGTTCGCGCAGCGCAGCGGCGGTCGTGCCGCCGGGCGAGGTGATCGTGGCTCTCAGCTGCGCCGCGGTGGCGTCCGCCCGCATGCCCGGCGCCTCCCCCTCGAACGCCCGGTCGGAATCCATCCGTTCCAGCAGCATGGCCGCCGACCCGGCCATCGTCTGCGTGGTCAGGTCGGTGGCGACGTCGCGGCTCAGGCCCGCCGCGACACCGGCATCCACCAGGGCCTCGACCAGCAGGAAGAAATACGCCGGACCCGAACCGGACAGCGCGGTCACGGCGTCCATCTGGGCTTCCGGAACCGTGAGCACGCCGCCGACGGAGTCGAACAGCGCCGCGACCTCCTCGAGCTGTGGCGGGGTGACGAATCGGCCCTTGGCCAGCGCGGTCACCCCCGCGCCCACCAACGCGGCCGCGTTGGGCATCGCCCGGACCACCGGCGTCCCGGCCGGTAGCTTGGATTCGAAGTAGGTGATCGTGATCCCGGCCGCGACGGTGACGAACACCTGCTCGGCGCTGTCGGTCTCGGCCGCGGTGGCGGCACGCGCCAGCTCGCCCAGCACCGACTCGACGTCGGCCGGCTTGACGGCGACGACGACGAACGTCGCGTTCTCCACCGCGTCGGTCACCGAGGTGACCAGCACCGAATAGGTGTCGGCCAGGTATTCGGCGCGCTCGGGCACCCGTTCGACCACCACCAGGTCTTTCACCTGCCGGCCCGCCCGCAGCAGACCCGACAGCAATGCCTCGCCGATGCTGCCGCCGCCGATGATCGCGATTCTTGCCATGCCGGAAAGCATCGCAGACAGCGGCTACCCGCGAGCGGCAGGGACCAGCGCCAGTTGGCGGGCCTGCACCACCAGGCGGCCCAGGCTGTCGACGACGACGTGGTCCTCGTCGAACCAGTCGTGGCCGATCTCCATGCACGTCGCGATGATTCGCAGCCAGCCGTCGGCGGGCAGGGCGCGAAGGAAGGCGGTGAGCTGAATGGTGGGGGCCCAGCCGGTGCGGTCGACGGCGAAGGTCACCGGCGCCGACAGGTCCCCGCACATGAGCGCGAACAGCGCGTCCGGGGCCACGTCGCGGGGCCGCGCCCACATCTGGATCACCGGCGGCCGCCCGCCCGCGCTGAGCCCCATCGTCGACAGCACCGGCCGCACGTCGCAGCCCTCGCCCAGGTGCACCAGGCCGGCCAGCGGGTGGCCGGGCCCGATCGGCGCGACGTCGTCGGGCGGTTCGGGCGCCATCAGGTCCAGGACGGGGTTGGCCGACAGCAGCGGCGCGGCCCGGCCGCCCGGCGGGAAATGTTCCGGCGCGCCCAGGTTGACGACGGCGTGCACGGCGGTGCGGTCGCCCTGGGTGAGCTCGACGTCGACGACGCTGATCCGGCGGCCGCGCTTGCGGATCGACGTCACCAGGCGCACCGCCCCGGGATCGGGCGCCCACAGGAAGCTCGCCGACACGGCAACGGGCTGCAAGTCCTGCCCGCCGTGTGCGGTGCGGGCGGCGTTGGCGCACAGCGCCAGCATCGCGCCCCCGTGCACCTTGGGCCCGATGGTCCAGTGCTCGTTGAGCTCGCCCGCATACACGCCGGGATCGACCTGCCGCAGCGTCATCGCGGTGGTGAATAGCGCGTTCATGGTCTCCTGGTGTCGCTGGAAGGTCACCGCATCAGGTGGGTGCGGGCGAACTGCAACGACTCGGCGAGCATGGCTTCGCGCTCGTGTGCCGAACGCGCGCTCGAGGTGGACACCTCCAGAATCACGTGGCCGGCGAAACGGCCGCCGGCCAGCATCTGGCACACCTCGGCGGTGGGTTGGGTGCCGCGGCCGGGCACCAGGTGCTCGTCGACGGGCAGACCGCTGCCGTCACACAAGTGCAGATGAACCAGGCCCGCGCCCATGCGCCGGGCCATGTCCAGCGAATCGGTGCCCGCGGTCGCGGTGTGGGACAGGTCCAGCGTGTAGTGCGCGTGGTTGCCGTCCAGGGGGTCGTAGGACGGCGCGAACGCCGAGATCGCCGGGCCCGGGCCGCCGCCGCGCCTGCGCATCCGTTCCCGCGACTGGCCGGCCCCGAAGAACCGGTCCGCCCGGAACGGGAACATGTTTTCCACGGCGATCATCACGTCGCCGGAGGCTTCCAGTGCCGAAACCTGCTCGCTGAATCCCTCGGCATAGCGCCGTTGCCAGCGGAACGGCGGATGCACGACGACGGTCTGCGCGCCCAGCCGTTCGGCGGCCTTCACGCTGCGCTCCAGCTTGGGGATCGGGTTGGCGCCCCACACCCGCTGCGAGATCAGCAGGCAGGGCGCGTGCACCGAGAGCACCGGCACGCGGTAGTGCCGCGACAGCTTCTTGACGGCGTCGACGTCCTGGCTGACCGACTCGCTCCACACCATCAGCTCGACCCCGTCGTAGCCGAGCCTGGCCGCATACTCGAACGCGGCCTCGGCCCGCAGTGGGTACACCGAGGCCGTCGAGAGGCCGACTTTGATTGCTGGGCGCAATGATCTGTGTGGTTCCGGGTGGGCGCCTAGCCGGACTGCAACGACAGCGCCAACGGCCCGAGCGTGATCAGCGCCCCCACCGCGACCGCGATCAACGTGCTGGCGATGTCCTCGGTCTTGCGAACCACCCGGACCCCCGCCACCAGGCCGAGGATGACGAGCACCGACAGCACCAGTGCCACGATGCTGTTCCAGCGCCACAGCTGGTCGAACGCGACGAACAGCCCGGCCCCGAACACGACGGCCAGGATCGACTGCAACACGATCAGGCTGCCGCGCCACAGCGCCTCGAGCCTGGCGCGCGCCTTGCGGGGCCTCTCGGCCTCGTCCACACGGTCGAGTGCTTCCTCGTCGTGCGGCCCGGCTGTCAGCAGGTCCGCGGGGGGTTCCCCGCCGCGGCGCCGGGCGACCTCGTCGGCGAGGGTCTGCCCGCCGAACAGCGTGGTGTCCGACTGCAGGTAGGAGCGCACGTAGGCGGAGTCCTCGGTCGCGGTTTCGGCCTCGCGCACCTCGGAGTCCATGACGTCCACCGGGATGTCGGCGTAGTGGTCCACCGGATCCGGGCTCATGTCCTCGGCGCCGGAGTGCTCGGCATCGCGCGGCTCGGTGTGGCGCAGGGGCCGCGGGTAGGCGCTGCGCTCGGGCCCCGACACGCGTTCGGGCTGCGGTGGCGACTTGGGCCAGCGCGGCGCGCGTTCGGACCAGTACGCGGTTTTGGGCCCGGCCTCGGTGCCGTGCCCGGACATCACGTCGTCGGAACGGGGTTCCGGCGCCGCCCGGGTGGCCGGTTCGGCGTCCTGAACCGCTCCGTTGGCGCCGTGCTCGGTCTCCTCGTGCTGGTCGTGCTCGTCGTCACGGATGACCGGGATCTCGCCGGTGAGCTCGGCCACCGTGACCGCGTCGCTGTCGCCGCGCCGGCGGCGCCGGCGCCGGGTGACCGCCGGGGCGCCGATGGTTCCGTTCCTGGCCAGCAATTCGGCGACCGAGATCGGCCGGGTCTCGGGGCTCTCGGTCTCGGGGTGTGGTCCGGTCATCGCTTGTTGCCTCTCGATCGGTTCGCGTTCCGATCATGTGCCTGGCCTTTAGCATCGCGCACCGAGCTCTCGACGAGCGCGGTTCCGTCGGCTTCGCTGTCGAGTTTGCGCAAGATGAGACCTTCCCGTAACGCCCACGGGCAGATGTCCAGCTCTTCGATCGACAGCGCTCGCATGCTTGCCTCCGCCACCAGGGCGCCCGCCACGATCTGCGGCGCCCGCTCGGCGCTTACCCCTTCCAGTTCCGCCCGGTCAGCGGTCGTCATCCTAGAGATGAAAGCTATGAGTTGTCTGAGGCCGTTTGCCGTGAGAGCCCTCTTCACCCGCGGTCCGGCCGCCGAGGGCGCCGCGCCGGTCAGCCGGGCCAGCGAGCGGAACGTCTTCGACGTCGCGACCGCCAGGTCGGGGCTGCCCGCTTCGAGCACCTGCACGCCGGCTTCGGCCAGCTCGGCGTCCAGCCAATCGCGCAGCATCGCCACCCGGCGCCGGCCGGGTGGATCGTCGGGCAGCCATTCGCGGGTCAATCGCCCGGCGCCCAGCGGCAACGACAGCGCGATCTCGGGCTCCTCGTCGACACCGCTGGACAACTCCAGCGAGCCGCCGCCGATGTCCAGGTTGATGATCCGCCCGGCGCTCCATCCATACCAGCGGCGCACCGCCAGGAACGTCAGACGGGACTCGTCGACGCCGCGCAGCACCTCCAACTCGACACCGGTCTCTTTGCGCACCCGGGACAGCACGTCGTCGGAATTCTCGGCGTCCCGGACCGCGGACGTGGCGAAGGCCATCAACTCCGAACAGCCCGAGCTGTCGGCGATCTTGGCGAACTCGTCGATCGTGGAAATCAACTTGTCGGCGCCGCGCTTGGTGATCTTGCCCGAGCTGTCGATGGATTCGGCCAGCCGCAGCGTGGCCTTCGTCGAACTCATGGGTGTCGGATGCCCACCGCGGTGGGCATCGACCACCAGCAGATGGACCGTGTTGCTACCCACGTCGAGCACGCCCAATCGCACAGCAACAACCTAGCCGGGCAACGATGCAGGGCGCGTCCCGCCCTGCTGAGACGCCCGGCGATCCAACCCCGCGGGCAACGATGCAGGGCGCGTCCCGCCCTGCTGAGACGCCCGGCGATCCAACCCCGCGGGCAACGATGCGGGGCGCGTCCCGCCCTGCTTGGGCGCGCCGCTCGCGTCGCAGGGCCGGGTAGCGCGAATCGCGGGAATTGTGGTCTAACGTTGACGGAATGGGGAATTCGCACCCGCAGCCGGGTCAAGAGGTCGAATTGGACTTCGCCCGTGAGTGGGTGGAGTTCTACGACCCGGACAATCCCGAGCACCTGATCGCGGCCGACCTCACCTGGCTGCTGTCGCGCTGGACGTGTGTCTTCGGCACACCGGCCTGCCGCGGCACCGTGGCCGGGCGCCCGCACGACGGGTGTTGCTCGCACGGCGCGTTCCTGTCCGACGACGACGACCGCGCCCGGTTGGACGACGCGGTGAAGAAGCTGACCGACGACGATTGGCAATTCCGCGAAAAGGGCTTGGGCCGCAAGGGCTATCTGGAACTTGACGAGCATGACGGCCAGCCCCAGTACCGCACCCGCAAACACAAGGACGCGTGCATCTTCTTGAACCGGCCCGGCTTTGCCGCCGGTGCCGGCTGCGCCCTGCATACCAAAGCCCTCAAGCTGGGGGTGGCGCCGCTGACCATGAAGCCCGATGTCTGCTGGCAGTTGCCGATCCGGCGCAGCCAGGAATGGGTGACCCGGCCCGACGGCACGGAAATCCTCAAGACCACCGTCACCGAATACGATCGCCGCGGCTGGGGCTCCGGCGGTGCCGACCTGCATTGGTATTGCACCGGCGACCCGGCCGCCCACGTCGGCGCCAAGCAGGTGTGGGAGACCCTGGCCGACGAATTGGCCGAGCTGCTCGGCGCGAAGGCCTACGCGGAATTGGCCGCAATGTGCAAGCGCCGCAGCAAGTTAGGTCTCATCGCGGTGCACCCGGCGACTCGGGTCGCCGAGTAGCGCCAGGTGGTCGGCGCCCGCTGATCGAGCGTGAATCCTGGGCTTCGAGTGTGCGCCCTGGGCGGAAATCCGGCCCGATTTCCGCCCTGCATACACACTCGTTGACGACGGCCACTTGACGACGGCTACCCCGTCGACGCACACCCGTCGACGGCCTCGCCGGCTCGACAGCCCCTAGCCTTCGAGCTTGTAGCCCAGCCCCCGCACCGTCACCAGGTGCACCGGGTTGGCCGGGTCGGCTTCGATCTTCGACCGCAGGCGCTTGACGTGGACGTCGAGCGTCTTGGTGTCACCGACGTAGTCGGCGCCCCACACCCGATCGATCAGCTGCCCGCGGGTCAGCACCCGCCCGCTGTTGCGCATCAGGTATTCCAGCAGGTCGAATTCCTTGAGCGGCAACGTGATCGTGTCACCGTTGACCGAGACGACGTGCCGCTCGACATCCATCCGGACCGGGCCCGACTCGAGCACGCCGTCGCTGATTTCGGAGTCGTCGTCGCCGCCCCGGCGCAGCACCGCCCTGATCCGGGCGATCAGCTCACGCGCCGAATAGGGTTTGGTGACATAGTCATCCGCGCCGAGCTCGAGGCCGACCACCTTGTCGATCTCGCTGTCGCGGGCGGTCACCATGATCACCGGCACGCCGGACCGGGAACGCAGCTGCTTGCACACGTCGGTGCCCGACATGCCCGGCAGCATCAGGTCGAGCAGCACGATGTCGGCGCCGGCGCGATCGAACTCGGCGAGCGCCGCCGGGCCGTCGGTCACCACCGTGGCCTCAAAGCCCTCCTTGCGCAACAGGAACGCCAGCGGATCGGCCAGCGACTCCTCGTCCTCCACGATCAGCACACTGGTCATCGACTTAGTTCTTCCTCTCGTTGTGACCTGTTGGGCCGCACCTCACGACCCCGCGGTTGCTCGGGTTGCTCGTCACTGTTTGTGTAGGCCGGAATGGACAGGGTGAACGTCGACCCGGTTCCCGGCTTGCTCCACACGCCGATGCTGCCATTGTGGTTGGCCGCAACGTGTTTGACGATGGCAAGCCCTAAGCCGCTGCCGCCGGTGGCGCGCGAACGCGCCTTGTCCCCGCGGAAGAACCGCTCGAAGACCCGCTCCTGGTCTTCCAGGGCGATCCCGATGCCGCGGTCGGTCACCGCGATCTCGATGTTGTCGCCCCGGCGGCGGCGGCTGATCGACACCGGCGAACCCGGGGGCGAATAGGCGATCGCATTCGAGACCAGGTTGGCCAGGGCGGTCACCAGCAGCGTTTCATCGCCCAGCACCCGCAGGCCGCTTGGCGCGTCGGTGCGAACCTCGATATCGGCGTTGTCGGCGGCCACCTTGTGGCGTGAAATCGCCTCGGACACAACGATGTCGACGTCAACGTCGGTCACGTTGGGCAACCGCTCCGCGCCCTGCAGCCGGGACAGCTCGATCAGCTCGGCGACCATGTCGCCCAGCCGGTTGGCCTCGACAAGCACCTTCTCGGCGAACCGGCGAACCGTCTCGGAGTCATCCGCGGACGCCAGCAGGGCCTCGGCGAGCAGGGCCATGGCGCCGACCGGGGTCTTGAGCTCGTGGCTGACGTTGGCCACGAAATCGCGCCTGGTCGCCTCCATCCGCGCGTAGTCGGACTGGTCGTGGACGAACACCACGGCGAACCGGCGGTCTTCTTCGCTCAGCAGCCGCGCCTGCCCGTGCACCGACAGCCCGGACCGGCCCGCCGCGCGTTTGGCCGGCCGCAGGTCGAACTCGACGTCGACGCCGCTGAGCGCCTGCTGCGCGGCCTGCCACGCCTGGTTGTCGAGCTGACGATCGCGCACCAGGCCCAACTCCCTGGCCCGGTCGTTGAGGTACACGACGTCGCGATGCGAATCCACCACCGCGACACCCAGCGGCATCAGCGCGACGATGCGTTGCAGCATCTGCGCGACGGTTATCCCCGTCCACTCGGTGGACGATTGCTGGCGGCGTTGAACCGCCCGCGGCGCCAGCCGAACACCGACCACCACGCCTACGGCCAATGCCAGCACGGACAAGACCCCGGCCAGCAACAGCGCCGAGAACACAGTCACATACAAAATCCTACAAATCTGGTGAACGCCGCCCTAGCGGAGCGAGGCCAAAATCGGACAAGTCACATCTTGCCCTACAGGTGTTCCGCTCGCGTTCACGCGATGTTTGGCAAACAGGCCTTTGAAGGGGCCTTCCGGGCGTGCGGCCGAACTACGCGCGTCCTTGGCTGGCAACCGCGGCGGCACCGGCCGCGGCGGCCTCCGGGTCGAGATAGGTGCCGCCCGGCAGCGCCGGCCGCAGGTCGGCGTCCAGGTCGTAGCGCAACGGAATGCCGGTCGGGATGTTCAACCCGACGATCTCTTCGTCGGACATCCGGTCCAGGTGCTTGACCAGGGCGCGCAGCGAGTTGCCGTGCGCGACGATCAGCACCGTCTTGCCGGCCCGCAAATCGGGGACGATGACGTCGGTGAAGTACGGCAGGAATCGGACCACCACATCGGCCAGGCATTCGGTCAGCGGGCCACCGCCGATGTTGGCGTAGCGGGGGTCGGTGTCCTGGCTGAACTCGCTGCCCTTCTCGATCGGCGGCGGCGGCGTGTCGTAGCTGCGCCGCCAGGCCATGAACTGCTCCTCGCCGTAGCGCTCCTGCGTCTCGGCCTTGTTCAGACCCTGCAGCGCGCCGTAGTGGCGTTCGTTGAGCCGCCAGCTGCGCCGCACCGGAATCCACAGCCGGTCCGCGGTGTCCAGCGCCAGGTGTGCGGTGGTGATCGCGCGTCGCAGCAGCGAGGTGTAGAGCACGTCGGGCAACAGGCCGTGTTCGGCCATCAGCTCGCCGCTTCGAACGGCTTCGGTCCGGCCCCTCTCGGTCAGCCCGACGTCCACCCAGCCGGTGAACTGGTTGCTTGCGTTCCAGTCGCTCTCGCCGTGGCGGAGCAGCACCAGCGTGGCAGTGTCTCCCATGCCGGTTAGTCTCTCACGCCCTCCGCGTCGTCGCCTTCGTCGCCGTCGATCAGGTGGGCGAACGCCTGCAGGTTCTTCAGCGACTCCCCGCGGGATACCCGCCAGTCCCACTCCTTTTGAATCGATGAGCGAAAGCCCAACTCCAGCAACGTATTAAAGTCCGAGTCCACCGCTTCGAGCACCTGCCCGAGCACCCGGTCGATCTCGTCGGCGTCGACCGACGCCAGCGACATGTGGCCCACCAGGTAGATGTCGCCGACGTTGTCCAGCGTGTAAGCGACCCCGTAGAGCCGGCGATTGCGCTTGAGCAGGAACCGGTAGACGCCCTCGTGGTTCTCGTCGGGCTTGCGGCACACGAACGCCTCGACGCGCACCGAGTGCTCGCCGACGATCAGGATCGTGTTGGTCTTGAGCTTGCGCTCGCCCGGCAGTTCCACCACCAACCCCGGCGGGCCGCCGTGCGCCCCGGGGAATTCCGAGTAGGTCAGCTCGCTGGCCCGCAGCGCGCGCTCGATCACGGCCTGCACGGTCGAATTCATGCGCCCACCCCGCGACGCGGCGCCCAGCGACGGGGCTTGCGCATCGACGCCCGGTCCGGCATCGGGACGCCCCGGCGCTGACGCTCGGCGGTGAAGTCGCCGATCGCCCGTCGATAGCTGGCCAGCAGCGCGTCGGTGGTGTTCTCCCAGGAGAAGCCGGCCGCGTGCGCGGCGGCGGCGCGGCCCATCGCCTCCGCGTGCGGCGGGCCCAGCCGCAGCAGCCGATCGAGGGCGTCCGCCCAGTCGCCGACGTCGTGCCCGGACACCAGGGCGCCGGAGATCCCGTCGCGCACCGCCACCGGCAGGCCGCCCACCGCGGCCGCCACCACGGGCGTGCCGCACGCCTGCGCCTCGACGGCGACCAGGCCGAACGACTCCGAATAGCTCGGCACGGCAACGAGATCAACGGCCCGGAACAGGGTGGCCAGGTCGTCGCGGGACTGCGGCGGCAGGAACGTCACCCGGTCGGCGATGCCGAGTTCGTCCGCGAGCCCGACCAGTCCGTCCGGGGAAGCCAGACCGCTGCCCGACGGGCCGCCGGCCACCACGATGCGCACCCCGGGCAATTTCGCCGCGGCGCGCAGCACGATGTCGGGGGCCTTCAGCGGCTGGATCCGTCCGACGAACGCCACCAGGTCTTCCTCGAGCGGGAGCCCCAGCGCGGCCCGGGCCGCCCGGCGGTCGCCCGGGCGGAACACGTCCAGGTCCACGCCGGGATGGACCACGTCGATCCGCGCCGGATCGGCGTGGTGGATCGAGATCAATTGTCTGGCTTCGTCGTCGGTGTTGACGATCAGCCGGTCCGCCTCGTCGACGACCTGCTGCTCCCCGACCGTGCGCAGCGGCGGCTCGGGCGCGTCCCCGGCGGCCAGGGCCGCGTTCTTGACCGCCGCGAGCGTGTGCGCGGTATGCACCAGCGGCACCGCCCACCGGTCGCGGGCCAGCCAGCCGACCTGCCCGGACAGCCAGTAGTGGGAGTGCACGATGTCGTAGTACCCCGGCTCGTGGGACGCCTCGGCGCGCAGCACCCCGGCCGCGAAGGCGCACAGCTGGGTGGGCAGATCGTATTTGTCCAGGCCCTCGAACGGCCCCGCCACCACGTTGCGCACCAGCACGCCCGGCGCGACCCGGACGACCGGCGGATCGGCCGACGCGGTGGCCCGGGTGAAGATCTCCACCTCGATGCCCCGCCGGGCCAGATGCAACGCGGTCTGCAGCACGTAGACGTTCATGCCGCCGGCGTCGCCGGTCCCCGGCTGCGCCAGCGGTGAGGTGTGCACCGCCAACACCGCTACCCGGCGGGGGCCACTCAGCCGGATGACGTCCCGGACAAGCTCGTCGTGCCGCACACCCTCATCTTTACAGGACGGGCCGCCACCAGGCCCAAGCGCGCTGGACGCGCAGGGTGTTAAGCGGACGACTCGTCGGCATCAGCGACGTCGCGCAGCCGGGAGTCCAGCGCGCCGGCGCGGCGCATCGCGCCCAGCGGGTCGGAATACAACCCGCCCAGCGACACGGTCCCCGCGCCCGCCTCCTGCACCCGGTTGCCGAAGGCGGTGACGCGGATGTCGCGCGGCGCCAGGACCGAGCGTGCGGCGAAGGCCGCCTCCACCCGTTCCATCGCCTCGGGGTATTCGGTGAAGGCCTGGCCGCCGACCACCAGCTCGTCGGGGTTGAGCATGTCGCGCAGCAGCGCGACCGCCTCCCCGAGCACCCGGGCCCGCTCGGCCAGCAGGTCCTTGGCCTGCTGGTTGCCGGCCCGCGCCACCCGCAGCAGGTCGGTCATGGCGGTTGCCGACCCGCCGGCGCGAGTCGCCGGGGCGACGGGCGCGACGCCGGGAAGGATCTTGAGCCGGCGCGCCGCGGCCAGGACCGCTTCGTCGCTGACGGCGGACTCCAGCTGCCCGGTGCCGCCGAGCGGCTCGGAGTATGCGGGCAGGGACGCGATGGTGCCCGGCCCGCTGGCCGGGCAGTGCACCCGTCCGCCGATCACCAGGGCGTAGCCCACGGTCTCGCGGGCGTAGACGTACAGGCTGGTCGGCGAGCTCGGCGCGAACCGCCGCAGCCCCAGCAGCAGCTCGGCGCCGGCCATGGCGTCGACGTGCGAGGCCACCGACACCGGCAGGCCCAGCGCGTCGGCCAGCACGGGCCCGACCGGCGCCTGCCGCCAGCCCAGCCTCGGGTGGTCGACGTGGCCGGTGGCGCTGTCGACGGTGCCGCCGATCGCCACCCCGACCCACAGCGGGCGGCGCCGGTGCCAGCGCCTCAGGTACCGGCTGGCGCTCTCGGCCAGCGACGCGAGCGCGGGCCCGGCGGGACTGAGCGGTGTCGGGGTCTCGACCGTGTCCAGCGTGCGGCCGAACAGGTCGGTGGCCACGATGCTGGTGGTTCGCGCGCCGACGTGGATGCCCAGCGTCACGAACGGTTCGTGGTTGATCTCCACCGGCACCCGCGGGCGGCCGATGGCCCCGGAGACGGCCAGGTCGGCGCGCTCGCGCAGGAGTCCGGCGTCGAGCAGCGCGATGACCTGGCGGTTGACCGTGGCGATGCTCAGCGAGGTGACGCCGGCGATGACGTCACGGCCGACCGGGCCGCGCAATCGGACGGCCCGGAAGACGGAGGCCGCCGCCGAGTCGGAGATGTACAACGCCGGCGGCAGGATCTGGCGGTGCAACCGCAGGTGGTTTTTGCGGGTGAGCGAATGATGGCTATGGGTGAGGGTAGTCGAGCGCACGAGCGTCCTTTGTCCGAGTTCCTGGTGGCCGGTCATGGCCACACCTGAAGGTCAGGAGCGGCAAAGTGCGCGGCAACAACACGCACTTGCCGCGCAAAGACACGCGGCGGTGTTGTTGAACGGGGCGCTGAGGTGCACTCCGAGAATTTAGCACGTTTATTAGAGTTGTTCCCGTGAATGCAGCAGGGGGGCGCCAACGGGTCGCGGTCGTCACCGGCGCCAGCTCCGGTATCGGCGAGGCTACCGCCAAAATACTTGCGGCACAAGGCTTTCACGTGGTCGCGGTGGCGCGGCGGGCGGACCGGATCAACGCGCTGGCCGACGAGATCGGCGGGACCGCCATTGTGGCCGACGTCACAGACGCCGGCGCGGTGGAGGCGCTGGCCGACGAAGTGGGCCGGGTCGACGTGTTGGTCAACAACGCCGGCGGCGCCCGCGGGCTGGAGCCCGTCGCCGAGGCCGACGTCGAGCACTGGCGATGGATGTGGGAGACCAACGTGATGGGCACGCTGCGGGTCACCCGCGCGCTGCTGCCCAAGCTGGTCGACTCCGGCGACGGCCTGATCGTCACCGTCACCTCGATCGCGGCGCTCGAGGTCTACGACGGCGGCGCCGGCTACACGGCGGCCAAACACGCCCAGGGAGCGCTGCACCGCACGCTGCGCGGCGAGCTGTTGGGAAAGCCGGTGCGGCTCACCGAGATTGCCCCGGGCGCGGTCGAAACGGAGTTCTCGCTGGTCCGCTTCGGCGGCGACCAACGGCGCGCGGATGCCGTCTACACCGGCATCACGCCGTTGGTGGCGGCCGACGTCGCCGAGGTGATCGGGTTCGTGGCCTCGCGGCCGTCCCACGTCGACCTGGACCTGATCGTCATCAAGCCGCGCGACCAGGCCAGCGCGTCGCGGTTCAACCGCCGGGGCTAGACGGCTCCGAACCGGAAGGCGTCGTGCTCGTCGTGGTCGTCGTGGTCGTCGTGGTCGTCGTGGTCGTCGGCGTGCCCGAGAGGGTGGGCGCGTTGGGAGGGGTCACCGGTGCGGTGACCGGAATCTGCGTGCCCGGCGGGCGAGCGGTCGTCGGCGGCAGCGCCGACATCGCCACCCAGGTGTCCCAGTCCACCGCCCAGTCCCAGATGTCGCCGTCGGAATAGGACAGCTGGATCGAGCTGCCGGTCACCTCGACCGGGTCGCCGTAGATCGCGGTGTGGTAGTACTCCTCGGCGTCGCCGGTGGACAGGTTGATGCAGCCGTTGGTGACGTTGGTGTTGCCCTGTGCGCCCGAACTGGCGGGGTTGGCGTGAATGAACTCGCCGTTGTTGGAGATCCGCACCGCCCAGCGCTCGTGGATGTTGCTGTAGCCGGCGGCCGGGTTGGACATGTAGAAGTCGGAGTACTTCTCGGTGACCACGTGGATGCCGTTGCGGGTGACGTTGCGCGCCTTGTCGGCCTCGCCGTAGCTGCACGGGAAGTCCATGATGACGCCGGCGTCGGTGACCACCTGGATGCGGTGCGAGGAGACCTCGGCCTTGACCACCTGCCGGCGGCCGATCTGGATCTTCAGGGAGATGTCCTCGGCGCCGTACGCGCCGTCGCCGAACGGCCGACCGTAGAGCTTGGCGTCGACGTTGACGGTGGTGCCCGCCGGGTAGTACTCGCGGGTCCGGTAGTGGACGCGCGCGCCCTGCGCCTCGTCGGGCAGCCACGCCCAGCTGCCCTCGACGGGCGGGTTGGCGGTCACCGTGAGCGCCTTCTCGACGGCCGCCTTGTCGCTGATCGGCGCGTCGAACTGGATGATGATCGGCGCGGCGACCCCGACGGTCTGGCCGTCGGCCAACTGGAAGCTCCCGCCGATCTTCTTGGTCGGCGACACGGTGGTGAACTTGCCGGTCACCGGCGTCGCCCTGCCGTCGTGGCCGACGGCCGAACCGCTCCAGGTATAGGTCGAGTCGTAGCCCAGCGGCTCGGTCGTGGTGTAGACGGTGCGATCGGAGTTGAACGCCCCGGCAACCACCTTGCCCGACGAGTTCGTCAACGCCACCTTCTGGAACCAGCCGTCACTCACCTGGACGCTGATCGGCGCGATCGGAACCACGTCGCCGGTAGTATCGGCCGGCTGGAACGTCAGGCGCGGCGCGGGCGGTTCCTTTTTCTCGGCGTGTTTGGCCACGGTGCCCGCGCAGCCGGCCAATACGCCGGGGGCGAACACGCCGAGCCCGAGGGCCGCCAGGGCCAAGCGCCGGTTGATCGGCGGCGGGGGACAGGACGTGCTCACGATAAATAAAGTACCGTGCTGAAAGACCTCCAACCCGCCACGACAATTCGCGGATCGTGTGCCGGGGCAGGAATTTCACCGCTACAGCCTGCACCCGAGCAGGACGGGCTCCGGTTTCAACGTGATGCCAAACACATCGCGGACCCCGTCACGGATGGTCCGGGCCAGTAGAATCACGTCCTCGGCGGTGGCGCCGCCGCGGTTGGTCAACGCCAGCGCATGCTTGGTGGACAGCCGGCACGGCGCTTCGCGGCCGCCCGGGTCCGGGTCCGGATAGCCCTTGGCGAAGCCCGCGCGCTCCACCAACCAGCCGGCGGCCAGCTTGACGCCGTCCGGCGCCGGGTAGTGCGGAACCGGCCCCTCGACACTGTCGGCCAGCCGCTCGTAGACCCCCGGCGGGACCACCGGGTTGGTGAAGAAGGAGCCCACGCTCCAGGTGTCGTGGTCGGCCGCGTCGAGCACCATGCCCTTGCGGGCGCGCAGCCCCAGCACCGCCTCGCGGACGGCCTTCGGGTCGGCGCGCCCGCCGCTGGTCGCGTTCAACGCGGCCGTCAGCTCCCCGTAGCGCAACGGCGCGCTGCGGCCCGATGCGTCCAGCGCAAACTCGACTTCGAGCACCACGGAAGGGATTTCGCACGCGGACTCCCCCGCCTGCTTGAATACGCTGGTGCGGTACCCGAAGCCCAGCTCGCCGCCCGGCACCCAGCGCACCGCCCCGCTGCGGCGATCCAGCACCCGGACCCGCGTGATGGTGTCGGACACTTCCGCCCCGTAGGCCCCGACGTTCTGCACCGGGGTGGCGCCGGCGGATCCGGGGATGCCGGACAGGCATTCCAGCCCCCCCAAGCCATGCTCGATGGCCGCGACCACCACGTCGTCCCACACCGCGCCGGCCTCCGCGCGCACCAGGTTGCCGTCGACGGTGATGCGGTCGTTTGCCAGCCGCACCGCCGTCAGGCCGGCCAGGGTGTCGGCGATCACCAGGTTGGAGCCGCCGGCAAACACCAGTACCGGTCCCCCGGCCGGTGGGGCTTCCAAGTCCAGCCGCCTCAGGACGGCGATCGCCTGGTCGGTGCTGGCGCAGGTGATCAGGCGTCGCGCGACCGGTCCGACCCGCAGCGTGGTCAACGGCGCCAGCGGCACCGCCTCGGCGACGTGCGCGCCGGCGAAGACCGAACCGGCACCGCTCGGTTTCATGGCCCGTAACGGTAGCCTGGCCAGCTATGCCGCGTTCATTCGACTTGTCGGCCGACTTCCAGGAAAGCGTCGAGGAGGTTCATCGCGCTTTCGGCGAGGAGGGGTACTGGCGGGCCAGGCTGGCCGACATTCCCGTCGACGAGGCGAAGCTGGAGTCGCTGCGGGTCGGCGGCGAGTCCGGAAGCGACGGCACCATCGAGGTCGTCACCCTGCAGGTGGTCCGCAGCCACAACCTGGCCGCCCTCGTCAAGCAGCTGCACCGCGGCGACCTCTGCGTCAGGCGCACAGAGACGTGGGGCCCGCTCACCGATGGCGCGGCGACGGCCTCCATCGCGGGCTCGATCGTGGACACCCCGGTGAGTGTGGCGGGCACCGGCGAACTGTCGCCGATCGCCGGGTCCGGGGGCGCCCGGCTCGCGTTCCGGATCAGCGTGCAGGTGCGGGTCCCGATCATCGGCGGCAAGGTGGAACGGCTCATCGGCACCCACCTGGCCGAGCTGGTGACCAGGGAACAACGCTTGACCGCGGACTGGATCGCCGATAACGACTCCTAAACTGGGGCCCATGCGAATCGCGCTGGCGCAGATCCTCAGCGGCGCCGACCCGGCGGCGAACCTGCAGCTGGTGCGCGAGTACGCCGGCCGGGCCGCCGACGCGGGGGCGCGGCTGGTGGCGTTCCCGGAGGCGACGATGTGCCGGTTCGGCGTGCCGCTGGCGCCGATCGCCGAGCCCGTCGACGGGCCCTGGGCGGACGGTGTGCGCCGGATCGCCACCGACTCGGGCCTCACCGTGCTGGCCGGCATGTTCACCCCCGCCGGCGACGGGCGGGTGACGAACACGCTGATCGCGGCCGGGCCGGGCACCCCGAACGCCCACTACGACAAGATCCACCTCTACGACGCGTTCGGCTTCACCGAGTCGCACACCGTGGCGCCCGGGCGCGAGCCGGTGGTGATCACGGTCGACGGCGTTCGGGTGGGGTTGAGCATCTGCTACGACATCCGCTTCCCGGCGCTCTACACCGAGCTGGCCCGGCGCGGCGCCCAGCTGATCGTCGTCGGCGCGTCCTGGGGTTCGGGGCCCGGGAAACTTGAGCAGTGGACGCTGCTGGCCCGGGCCCGGGCGCTGGACTCGATGAGCTACGTCGCCGCGGTCGGTCAGGCCGACCCCGGCGACTCCCGCCCCGGCTCGGGCGCGCCGACCGGGGTGGGCGGCAGCCTGGTGGCCTCGCCGCTGGGTGAGGTGGTCGCATCGGCCGGCGCCGACCCGCAACTGGTGGTGGCCGATATCGACGTCGACAGGGTGGCCCAGGCCCGCGACAGCATCGCGGTGCTGCGCAACCGCTCCGACTTCACCAGATCGATAGGGCACAATCGGTTAGGTGACGAACCCGCAAGGACCACCCAACGAGGGCCCGTCGACGTGGGCCCGTCCGGGCGGCCAGGGCCCCTTCGGTCAACCCCCGACTGAGCGGCCCACCGAGCGGATCAGCACCGGCGGCCCAGCCCAGACGCCGCCGCCGCCGCAGACCGAGCAGCTGAGCGCGCCCCACGCGGGCGTGCACCCGCCCGGCTACCCGCCTCCGCCGACCCCGCCCACGGCCCCCCCGGAACGGCCGGCCGCTCCGAACGAAGAACCGGCACCGGTGAAACGTAAACGACGCTTCCTCCGCGACCCGCTATCCATCCTGTTGGTCGGCGTGATCGTCTTCGCGCTCGTCGTCGCGGGCCTGATCGGAGGCGAGCTGTACGCGCGTCACGTGGCGGACACCAAGGTCGCCCAGGCGGTGGCGTGCGAGGTCAAGGACCAGGCCACCGCGTCGTTCGGGGTGGCGCCGCTGATGCTGTGGCAGCAGATCACGAAGCACTACACCAACATCTCGGTGCAGACGGCCGGCAACCAGATCCGCGACGCGAAGGGCATGAAGCTCGCCCTGAACATCAGGGATGTCCGGCTCAACTCGGCGGGCAACTCCAAGGGCACCATCGGCTCGCTGGATGCCACCATCACCTGGACGACCGACGGCATCAAGCAGTCGGTGCAAAACGCCATCCCGGTCCTGGGCCCGTTCGTCACCAACAGCGTGACCACCCATCCGGCCGACGGCACCGTCGAGTTGAAGGGCATGCTGGACAACATCACGGCCAAGCCGGTGGTGTCCGGCAACGGGTTGCAGCTGCAGATCGTCAGCTTCAACGCGCTCGGGTTCACCATGCCCAAGGAGTCCGTGCAGTCGACGCTGGACGACTTCACCTCCAACCTCACCAAGAACTACCCGCTGGGCATTCACGCCGACAGCGTCCAGGTCACCGATAGCGGTGTGGTGAGCCACTTTTCGACGCAGAACGCCAGCATCCCCGCCGGCAACGACAACGACCCCTGCTTCGCCAACATCTGACGACCGGGGCTCTAGCGGGCCTGGCCGAGCCCGTCGAGCACCCCCCGGGTGCCTGACAGGCCCAGCCTGGTGGCGCCGGCCTCCAGCATCGCGAGGGCGTCCGCGGCGGTGCGGATGCCGCCGCTGGCCTTGACGCCCAGTCGCCCACCGACGGTCTCGGCCATCAGGGCGACCGCGCGCACCGACGCCCCGCCCGCGGGATGAAACCCCGTCGAGGTCTTGACGAAGTCCGCGCCGGCGTCCTCGGCGGCGCGGCACACGTCCGCCAGCCTGCGGCCGTCCGCCCCGCCGAGCAGCACCGCCGACTCCACGATCACCTTGAGGACGGCCCGGGGCACGGCGGCGCGCACCGCCTCGATGTCGGATCGCACCGCGTCGACATCCCCGGCCAGGGCGACGCCGACATCGATGACCATGTCGATCTCGCTGGCGCCGGACGCCGCGGCCCGCGCGGCCTCCAGCGCCTTGACCGCCGGCACGTGCTTGCCCGACGGAAAACCCGCCACCGCCGCCACCCGCATGTCGCCGCCGGCGCGCGCCGCGACCGGCACCATCGACGGCGAGACGCACACCGCGTAGACGCCCAGGTCGACGGCTTCGGCGACCAGGGCGGCCACGTCGGCACGGGTGGCCTCGGGTTTGAGCAGGGTGTGGTCGATCAGCGCGGCCAGCTGCGCCCGGGTGGGTGGGCTCGCCACTAGAACGCTTCTTCGAGCCGCCGTCGACCACCGGCCGGCGCGGCCAGCGGGGCCTTCATCCCGCTAGCGCGACTTGCCCTGAATTTCGAGGAGTTTGGGCCGCACGTCGACGAGGTAGACGCCGGCGGCGCACGCCGCGATCGCCATGCCGAGCACGCCGAAAACGAAACTGAGGATGGACGTCAGCGCGACGGCCAGACCGAGGATCACCAGCCACACCGGCTTGGTCAGCTTGTCCGCGGCGGTATAGGCGTCGGGTCGCTGCATCGCCGCGTGCACAAACGCGTACACCGCCGTCACCAGGACGGCGACCTGCAAGACCAACATGACGGTACCCACGAGGTGGTTCACGCCCTAAGCGTATGCGGGGACCGTCCGAAACGTCGACTCCGAGTCGCCGTGGGGCGACCCGGAGTCGAGTGCGTTGGCCGTGTCCGACTACTTCTGGGTGACCTTCTTGGCCGAAGCCTTCTTGGCCGGGACCTTCTTCGCCGGAGCCTTCTTGGCCGGGGCCTTCTTGGCGGGAGCCTTCTTGGGCGCCGCGGCCTTCTTGGGCAGCTCGATGCCGACCAGCTTGGCCGCGCGCTCGCCGACCGCGCGGGTCTGCGACGCGACGGTGCCCAGCGCCTCCTGGGTCAGCTCGACGGCCTGGTCCACGTAGCCCTCGGCGCGCGCCGACGCGTCCTCGAACGGCCGCTGGCTGCGCAGCCGATCCAACGCGGCCTCGCCCCGCTCGACCAGCTCGTTGTACCGGTTGGTCGCCGCGTCCAGGTAGCCCTCGGCGGCCTTGCGCAGCTCGTCGGTGGTGAACCGGTCGCGCAGCTCGGTCAGCTGCTCGGGCAGGTCATCCTGCAGCTTGGACAGGCGAGCACGCCTCTCCTCGACGCGGCTGCGGGTTTCGGTGCGGGTCTCCTCGGCGCGCTCACGCAGGTTGGTGATCAAGTCGTTGACGGTGGCCAGGGCCAGGTCGGCCGCGCCCAGCGCCGCCAGCAACGGAGCCCGCAAGTCGTCGATGTTTGGGTTTTCAGCCATGGTGTTTTCCTTTCATGGTTTGTTTTTCGTTATCGGCGTTACTTAGGTGTCATTGGGGTGTGATTGGGAAAATTTGGTGCAAGGGGAAATTTGTGATGTCTGGGCCCGGCTACCCCGTAGCGATGCCGGCCAAAACCGGGCCGATCATGCGTCGCTGTCGGACTCGTTCGGACACTCCTCATACGCGGATTCGTTCTGTTGGGTGAAGGAGGCGTAGATGTCGAGCAGAATCTGCTTCTGACGCTCGGTGATCGCCGTATCGGTGATGATGGCGTCGCGCACCTGGCTCTTGTCGCAGGGCTCGAGGATTCCGGCCCGCACGTAGAGCACCTCGGCGGACACGCGCAGCGCCTTCGCGATCTGGCTCAGGACGTCGGCGGACGGTTTGCGCAGCCCGCGCTCCACCTGGCTCAGGTAGGGATTGCTGACGCCGGAGCGTTCGGCGAGCTGTCGCACCGACACCTGGGCGTTCTCGCGCAGGTCCCTGATGAAGCTGCCGAGGTCGGACGCCATGTCGGAGGCCGCCGTCGACACCTTGGCGGAGAGCTTCTCCTCGGGTGCCATCGGGTGCTCCTGGGTCTGGGTTTGATCGTGACGGACCCCAGACTACGGCCAAGTGCTTGCTATTGCAAGCACTTGTTAGCACTTCTAGAAAAGCAGCTGCGCGACGGCGTAGATGACCAGCCCGGCCAGCGCGCCCACCACGGTGCCGTTGATCCGGATGAACTGCAGGTCACGGCCCACGTGCAGCTCGATGCGCCGGCTGGCCTCCTCGGCGTCCCAGCGCTCGATCGTGTCGGTGATGATCGCGGTGATCTCCACCCCGTACTGGGACACCAGGTGCTGGGCCGCCCGCACGATCCAGTTGTCGACCTTGTCGCGCAGGTCGGCGTCGTCGCGCAGCGACTCCCCGATGCGGACCACGGTGTCGGCGATGCGCGTCCGCAGCGTGCTGGACGGGTCGTCGACCCCCTCGAGCACGAGCCGCTTGAGCGTCTTCCACGCCGTCGCGGCGGCGTTGGCGATCTCGTCGCGCGCCATCAGCTGTTCCTTGACCGCGTCGGCGCGCGCGATCGTGTCCGGGTCGTTCTGCAGGTCGTCGGCGAACTCGAACAGGAAGCGCGTGGCCGAACGGCGCAATTCGTGGTCGGGGTTGCGGCGGACCTTGTCGGTGAAGTCCATCAGCTCCCGGTGGATGCGGTCGCCGACGAGGTGGTCGATGAAGCGGGGCGACCAGCTCGGCGAGTCGCGCTCGACCACCCGCTGGATGACCTCCCCGGCGTTCAGGGACCACTGGAACGCCCGGTCGGCCAGCAGCTGGATCAGCGCCTCCTGGCGGTTCTCGGCCAGCAGCGTCGACAGCACGCGGCCCACCGGCGGACCCCATTGCGGCTCGGCGATGCGGCGCACGATCATCCGATCGATCACCTGCTGGATCTCCTCGTCGCGCAGCAGCTCCACCAGCACCCGCAGCACCGTCGCCGCCTCGCCGGCCACCCGCTCGGCGTGCGCGGCCTCCGACAGCCACTTACCGAGCCGGCCGGACACCTGCGCGTCCCGCAGCTTGGTCTCCACCACCGGCGGCGACAGGAAGTTTTCCCGCACGAACGCTCCCAGCCCCTCCCCGAGCTGGTCCTTCTTGCGCTTGATGATCGCCGTGTGCGGGATCGGGATGCCCAGCGGGTGCTTGAACAGCGCGGTCACCGCGAACCAGTCGGCCAGGGCGCCCACCATGCCGGCCTCGGCGGCCGCGCCGACGTAGCCGACCCACGCGCCCGTGCCGGCGTGACCCTGCGCCCACCGGCAGGCGAGGAACACGCCGGTGGCACCGACCAGAAAGCCCAGCGCCACCATCTTCATCCGGCGCAGCGCCGCCCGCCGCTCGGCGTCGGCCTGCGGATCGGCCCCGGCGAAGGACTCCGCCAGGGACGTCCGGGCCTGCCGGGCGCCGGTCGACGGCCCGATCAACTCCAGCCTCGCCGCCGGCGATCCCGGTGCTTCGCCTCCGTGTGAGGCCCGGTGTGCCACCACACCATCATGTATCGCCGCGGGCGGTTAGTGTTACCGCCCTGCTTGAGCGGCCCACACACACGCGGGCCATCCGCCAAAAGAGCACCCGCAAGCCGTAGTATCGGGAGCGTCTGATGAGTGGGAAGCGGCGACAGTGGCAGAGCGGATCCCGGCTGTGACCGTGAAGACGGACGGCCGCAAGCGGCGCTGGCACCAACACAAGGTGGAGCGCCGTAACGAGCTGGTTGACGGCACGATCGATGCGATTCGCCTGCACGGCCGCTTCCTGAGCATGGACGAAATCGCCGCGGAGATCGGCGTTTCCAAGACCGTGCTCTACCGCTACTTTGAGGACAAGAACGACCTGACCACCGCGGTGATGATGCGCTTTACCCAGACCACGCTGATCCCCAACATGGCGGGGGCGCTGTCGTCCAACCTGGACGGCTTCGACCTGACCCGCGAGGTCATCCGGGTGTACGTCGAAACCGTGGCGAATGAACCGGAGCCGTATCGGTTCGTGATGTCCAACAGCTCTGCCAGCAAGAGCAAGGTGATCGCCGACTCCGAGCGCATCATCGCCCGCATGATCGCGGTGATGATGCGCCGCCGGATGCAACAGGTCGGGATGGACACCGGCGGGGCGGAGCCATGGTCCTACCTGATCGTCGGCGGCGTGCAGCTGGCCACCCACTCCTGGATGTCCGACCCGCGGATGAGCCGCGACGAGCTGATCGACTACCTGACCATGCTGAGCTGGAGCGCGATCTGCGGGATCGCCGAGGCGGGCGGGTCGCTGGAGAAGTTCCGCGAGCAGCCGCATCCCTCGCCGATCGTGCCGCCGCGAGAGCCATGAGATCGCGGGTCCCGTGCCTGGCGTGAGCGTGGGCTCACGGCTGAGATCGTGGGCCTACGCGCTTCGCACCACCAACCCGCCGCCGGACGGGCCGGTCGACCTCGTCACGCGCTGGCTCGTGGTCACCCGCGCCGCGGTGCTGCCGATGACGCTGGTTTCCGGCCTGGTGGCCGCGTTGCTGGCGGTCGGCAAACCCGGGCTGGACTGGCGCTGGCTGGTCCTGGCCGTGCTGGGGATCACGCTGGCGCACACGGCCAACAACCTGATGAACGACCTCTACGACACCCGGGTCGGCACCGACAGCGCCACCTATCCGCGCGCGCTGTACGCCCCCCATCCGGTGCTGTCCGGGCTGATCGGCCGCCGCACGCTGGGGCTGGCGATCCTGGCGGTCAACGTCGCCGACCTGGCGATCCTGGTCGTGCTGGCGTGGGCGCGCGGGTGGCCCGTGGTGGCCTTCGCGGTCGGCGGGTTCGCCCTGAGCGTCGCCTACACGGCGCCGCCGCTGCGGCTGAAGAAACGCGGCCTCGGCGAACCCGACGTCTTCGTCGTGTGGGGTCCGCTGATGGTGTGCGGCACGTACTACTCCGCGGTCGGCGCGGTCGGCTGGGACGTGGTGCTGGCGTCGCCGCCCTATGGCCTGCTGTGCACGACGGTGCTGATGGGCAAGCACATCGACAAGATCCCGTACGACGAACCCCTCGGGATACGGACGCTGCCGGTGCTGCTCGGCGAGGCGCGCGCCCGCGCGGTGACGCTGGCCATGATGGTCGGCTTCTACGTGCTGGTCGCCGTCGCGGTCGCGGTGGGCGCGATGCCCTGGCCGGCGCTGCTCGTCGTCTTTGCGCTGCCGCGGCTGGCGAAGGTCTGGCCATACTTCCGTCGCCCGAAACCCGACGAGCCGCCACCGAAATTTCCGGTGTGGCCGCTGTGGTACGCGGCGCTGGCCTGGGTACACGTGCGTCAGGCGGGGGCGCTGCTGGTCGTGGGCCTCGCGATCGGCGCCGCGCTGCGCATTTTGTGAATCCCGCCAGTCGTGTGACCCGAATCCCGCCCGGCAGGGCGATTTGAACCGCCCGAACGGCTAGCATGCAGGGAGCATCGGGGGCAGACGAGGATGCGCCGTTTGCCGACGCGTCTATGCCTCCGAGACAAAGAAAGGCTCTCATCGTTATGGCCGTGCAGCTGACGCCGCATTTTGGAAACGTGCAAGCCCATTACGATCTGTCCGACGACTTCTTTCGGCTGTTCCTGGACCCCACCCAGACCTACAGCTGCGCCTACTTCGAGCGCGACGACATGACGCTGGAGGAGGCGCAGCTCGCCAAGATCGACCTGGCGCTGGGCAAGTTGCGCCTTGAGCCGGGCATGACGCTGCTGGACATCGGCTGCGGCTGGGGCGCCACCATGGCACGCGCCATCGAGAAATACGACGTCAACGTCGTCGGGCTGACGCTGTCCGAGAACCAGGCCGCCCATGTCCAGAAAATGTTCGACCAGATGGACTCCCCGCGCACCAGGCAGGTGCTGCTGGAGGGCTGGGAGAAGTTCCACGAACCGGTCGACCGGGTCGTGTCGATCGGTGCCTTTGAGCACTTCGGCCGCCAGCGCTGGGGCCGCTTCTTCAAGATGGCCCACCAGGTGCTGCCGGTCGATGGCGTGATGCTGCTGCACACCATCTCGCGTCCCACCTTCAAAGACGCCCGGGCGCGGGGCAGGCCGCTGACCCACGAAATCGTTCACTTCACCCAATTCATCCTGGCCGAGATCTTCCCCGGCGGCTGGCTGCCGACGATCCCGTCGGTCGACGAGCACGCGTCCGCGGCCGGCTTCAAGGTGGCTCGGATCCAGTCGTTGCAACTGCACTACGCCAAAACCCTGGACCTGTGGGCTGGCGCGCTCGAGGCCAACAGGGAAACGGCCGTCGCGATCCAGTCCGAAGAGGTCTACGAGCGGTACATGAAGTACCTCACCGGCTGCGCCAAGCTGTTTCGCCAGGGATACACCGACGTCAATCAGTTCACCTTGGAAAAGTAGGGCCGCGGCCGCTACTTCGTCAGCGTGAACTGCCCCACGTCGGTGATCCCTTTGCGGAAGAAGTTCTCGCACCCGGTCAGATAGTGCATGTAGCGGTCGTAGACCTCTTCGGACTGGATCGCGATGGCCTTTTCTCTATTGGCCTCTAAATTGGTCGCCCACATGTGCAGCGTCCGCTCGTAATGCTCGCGCAGCAATTGCACTCTTTCGACCGAGAACCCGGCCGGCTGCGCGAACTTGACGATGTCCTCCTGCGCCGGCAACTGTCCGCCCGGGAAAATCACCGTGCCGATGAACTTCGCGAATCGCACATCGTTCATCGTCAGCGTGACGCCGCGCGCGGGCATCTCCTGCCATTGATACGTCAAAATCGTGTGCAACAACATCCGGCCGTCGTCGGGAAGGATGTCATAGGCGCGCTGGAAGAACGCGGGCCAACGTTCCGCCTTGAACGCTTCGAAGGCGCCGATCGAGACGATGCGGTCCACCTTGTCGTCGAACTCTTCCCAGCCCTGCAACCGGATCTCGACGTTGCGCTGGGTCGGCATCCCGGCCAGTTTGGCCTTGCTGTACTCGAACTGATTGCGGCTGAGCGTGATGCCGATGACGTTGACGTCGAATTTCGTGATCGCCCGCACCAGCGCCCCACCCCAGCCGCAACCGATGTCGAGCAGCGTCATCCCGGGCTCGAGGTTCAGCTTGCCGAGCGCCAGGTCGAACTTCGCGTTCTGGGCTTCTTCGAGGGTCATGTCGTCCCGCTCGAAGTATGCGCAGGTGTAACCCATCGTTGGGTCTAGGAACAGCGCGAAGAACTCGTCTGAGACGTCATAGATGGATTGCGACTCTTCGTAATAGGGCCTCAACTTGGCCATGCGCGGTGGACACCTCTCGTCTGATGAATGCCGAGCGATGATAACCGATCGGCGGCGGCCGGCGTGCACTGCGACGCCCAATCGGATCAGTAAGCGTAGAAACCGTGACCCGATTTCTTGCCCAGCCGACCCGCCTCGACCATGCGGAGCAGCAGCGGCGGCGGGCCATACTGCGGGTCCTTGAATTCCTCGAACATTTTGTCCGCGATCAGCTTCAGGGTGTCCAGGCCGACAAGGTCGGACAGCCGCAGCGGGCCCATGGGGTGCGACAGCCCGGCGACGACGGCCTTGTCGACGTCTTCGACGGTGGCAAAACCGGCCTCGACCATCCGGATCGCCGACAGCAAATAGGGCACCAGCAGCGCGTTCACCACGAAGCCGGACCGGTCCGAGCAGCGCACCACCTGTTTGCCCAGGACCGCGCCGGCGAACTCCTCGGTGCGCGCGGCGGCGGCCTCGTCGGTGACCAGCGTGCTGACCAACTCGACCAGCGGCAACACCGGGACCGGGTTGAAGAAGTGCAGGCCCAGCACGCGCTGCGGGTTCTTGGTGGCCGCGGCGACCTTCATGATCGGAATGCTGGAGGTGTTCGACGCCAGCACCGCGTCGGGATCGGTGATCACCCGGTCCAGTTCGGCGAAGACCTGAGCCTTGACGGCCTCGTCCTCGACGATGGCCTCGATCACCAGCTGCCGGTCGGCCAGGTCTTTCAGGTCGGTGGTGAACGTCAACTTGCTCAGCGCGCGGTCGCGCTCCCGCTCGGTCACCTTGCCCGCGGAAACGCCGCGCTCCAAGGACTTCACGATGCGGTTGCGCCCGGCCGTGATCAGCGCCTCGGTCGGCTCGTACACCGTCACGTCCACGCCGGCGCGGACGGAAACCTCGGCGATGCCGGAGCCCATCTGCCCGGCCCCGACAACCCCAACCCGGTGGATCGCTGCGTCGCTCACTTGTCGTTGTCTCCAGTCGCATTGTCATGCACCGCAATAGGCCCCGCCCAGGTTGGCCGGGCGGGGCCTATGCTGTCAACTTCTCCTTCTACCGCGAGCCCCTACCGCGAGCTCCTACCGCGAGCAGCTATCTGGGGGGCTGAGGCCCCGCCGTGGGGGATGAAAATTTGGTGGTGTCGTTCGGCGTGGCTAGGTGGTTGCTTGGCGTGCTGGCGGGGTTGACGCTGGAGGGGTGTTTCGGTGGATCCCGTTGCGTCTGTGTTGTCGTGAGCACGCCGAGCAGCTTGGGACGAAGGGTACCCCGTGGTTGTGCGGGGGCCGTGGTTTGTTGCCTGTGAGCACGCGAGTGAGACTCCTGTTTGTTTTCACTCTTCCCGGAACACGCTGATTAACAACAGGTTCTAGATGATGAGGTGATTGATCATGGAGGTGGTCCATCGGCGGTGTGCAGGCCTTGATGTTTCCAAGAAGGACGCCAAGGTCTGTGTCCGGGTTCAGGGTCAGGGTCGGCGCGCCACCACGACGACGGTGAGCACGTGGGTTCGACCACCAGCCAGATCCTGGCGTTGCGCGAGCATCTGCTGGCTGAGCAGGTCAGCTGTGTGGTGATCGAATCGACGTCGGATTATTGGAAGCCGTTTTACTACCTGCTTGAAGATGCGCTGCCGGTGATCTTGGCCAACGCTAAGGCGGTGCGTAATGTGCCTGGCCGCAAGACCGATGTCTCGGATGCGATGTGGCTGGCTGACCTGGGCGCACACGGGCTGGTACGCGCCTCGTTCGTGCCGCCGCAGCCGATTCGGGAGTTACGCGATCTGACGCGGGCGCGCACCATGATCACCCGGGCGCGTACCAAGGAGATTCAGCGGCTAGAGAAACTGCTCGAAGACGCCGGGATCAAACTGTCGGCGGTGGCCTCTGACATCGTCGGGGTCTCCGGGCGGGCGATGCTCGAGGCGCTGATCGCCGGGCAGCGCGATCCGGCGGTGCTGGCTGATCTGGCCAAACAACGGCTGCGGGAGAAGATCCCCGCGCTCACCGAGGCGCTGCGCGGGCGGTTTAACGACCATCACGCGTTCATGACGCGGTTGTATCTGGATCGCATCGACGCCCACGACGCCGACGTCGCCCGCCTAGATGAACGCATCGAGGAGGCGATCCAACCCTTTCAAGCCATCCGGGAGTTACTCATGAGCATCCCGGGCTTTTCGACGATCGTGGCCGATGTGTTCATCGCCGAGACCGGCGCGGACATGAGCGTGTTTCCCACTGCGGCGCACCTGGCGTCGTGGGCTGGGGTGGTGCCCGGTTGCAACGAATCAGCGGGCCGGGTCAAATCAGCGGCCACCCGAGCGGGCAACCGCTACCTCAAAGCCGCCCTCGGGGTCGCGGCCCTCTCGGCGGCCCGCAGCAAAGACACCTACTACAACGCCCGCTACCGACGCATCGCCGGCAGCCGCCCACCCCAGCCAAAACGCAGGAACAGAACCAAAGCCCAGCACAGCTCACCAGCGGGCATGATCGCCCTGGTCGCCCTGGAACACAAGATGCTCACCGACGCCTACAACATGCTGATCAACGGCGCTTTCTACCGCGACCCCGGCCCCGGCTACTACACCCGCCACCACCCCAGCAAGACCAAGGCCAACGCCATCAAGCAGCTCGAAGCCCTGGGATACAACGTCATCCTCGAACCACTCACCGAAGTCGCCTAACACCAGGGGCCAGCGACTCACCCGCTTCGGGTCACCACATTTTCGAGTGAGACGCAGACTCGCATAAATCCGGCCGCCGGAATGCGATTCCGCGTCTGCTCGCGAGGGCCGGGAGGCCGGGCGGGCCGGGCGGCCTCAGGGCCTGCGGGCCTCAGGGCCTCAGTGGAACTGGCCCTCCTCGGTGGAGCCGGTGAGCGCGGTGGTCGACGAGTCCGGGTCCACCGTGGTGGCGATGCGGTCGAAGTAACCGGCGCCGACCTCGCGCTGGTGCTTGGTCGCCGTGTAGCCGCGCTCCTCGGCGGCGAACTCGCGCTCCTGCAGCTCGACGTAGGCGCTCATCTGGTTGCGGGCATAGCCGTAGGCCAGGTCGAACATCGAGTAGTTCAGCGCGTGGAAGCCGGCCAGCGTGATGAACTGGAACTTGAATCCCATTGCGGCAAGCTCCTTTTGGAACTTCGCGATGGTGCCATCGTCGAGGTGCTTGCGCCAGTTGAACGACGGCGAGCAGTTGTACGCCAGCATCTGGTCGGGGTAGGCGCCCTTGACCGCCTCGGAGAACTTCCGCGCCACCTCGAGGTCCGGGGTGCCCGTCTCCATCCAGATCAGGTCCGCGAACGGAGCGTAGGCCTTCGCCCGCGCGATGCAGGGCTCGATGCCGTTCTTGGTTCGATAGAACCCCTCGCGGGTGCGCTCGCCGGTGATGAACGGCTGGTCGCGCTCGTCGACGTCGGACGTGATGAGCGTGGCCGCCTCGGCGTCCGTGCGGGCGATCACGACGGTCGGCACGCCGCAGACGTCGGCGGCCAGCCGGGCCGACGTCAGGGTGCGGATGTGCTGCTGGGTCGGGATCAGCACCTTGCCGCCCAGGTGGCCGCACTTCTTCTCCGAAGCCAGCTGGTCCTCCCAGTGCGAACCCGCGACGCCGGCGGCGATCAGGGCCTTCTGCAGCTCGTAGACGTTGAGCGCGCCGCCGAAGCCGGCCTCGCCGTCGGCGACGATCGGCGCCAGCCAGTTCTGCACCGACGTGTCGCCCTCGACCTTGGCGATCTGGTCGGCGCGCTGCAGCGCGTTGTTGATCCGGCGGACCACCTGCGGCACCGAGTTGGCCGGGTACAGGCTCTGGTCGGGGTAGGTCTGGCCCGACAGGTTGGCGTCACCGGCGACCTGCCAGCCCGACAGGTAGATGGCCTTGAGGCCCGCGCGCACCTGCTGGACGGCCTGGTTGCCGGTCAGCGCGCCGAGCGCGTTGACCCATTCCAGGTCGTGCAGCTCCTCCCACAGCACCTCCGCGCCGCGGCGGGCCAGGGTGTGCTCCTCGACCACGGAGCCTTGCAGCGCGACGACGTCCTCGGCGGTGTAGGTGCGGGTGACGTCCTTCCAGCGTGGGTTGGTGTCCCAGTCGTGCTGGATCTGCTCGGGGCTCTTCGGGGTGCCAACGACAGACATGGGGCTTACTCCTTAACGGTCTTCATTGCTGAACTGCCAGCCGCCTCTCGGCGGTAGCTAGGGGCTCAACTTCACTGGTGTGCTAACTCGACCATGGCACAGCTTGTTGAGGCAGGTCTACCCGTTTCATTTGCCAATTTCCGTAATGAGTTCACGCGGATTTGCGAATCTTGCGAAGACGAACGTTAGCTTAACCGTTTCAGAAGCTACCCGTCAGTAACCACATCCCTGCAGGTCAGACCGGAAATCGACGAGGTCGCCGGTTCCGCTACACAGCGAAGATCGCGGCGACGGCTTTCGTCTCGTCGCCGACGGCATATGTGAGCGTCGTAACAGGCCGGTCGGCCAGGTTGGGGCCGAATCGGTCGGTCGAGCCGGCCGGATGGACGTGCGAGATGATCTCCAGCTTGTCGCCGAGCGCGACCGGCGCCTCGTGTTCGATGGTCACCCGCAGCGGTCCCGCCAGCAGGCCGGGGTGCGACGCCAGGTAGTCCTCGATCACGCTCCAGTACACCGCGTTGTTCATGTGGTCGAACAGGTCGATGTCGGTCACCCGGACCGGGAACTCGTGGATCTCTGACGCGTCATCACGGCCGCCCGGCTTCAGGTAGCCCTTCCAGCGCAGCCGGTCCACGGAGGTGGTCTTGTGCAGGCCGGCCAGGAAGTCGTCGGCGATGCGCGCCGGCATCTGGGTCTCCCGGTTGATGTTGATCCAGAACGCCTCGGACTCGATCAGGCCGCCCTTGCGTCCGTCGATGCGGACCCGCATCTCACACCACCGGTTCGAGGTGCCCGAACACCATCGACGCATCCGCAGCATGTCGCCGAACTCGATCGGCCGGATCAGGTCCACCATGGTGCGGCGGACGATCCACAGCGGATGGGTCTCCTCGAAGCCCATCTCGCGCAGCTGGTCCTGGCCGATGTCCTGGATGTGCCGGGCGCCCGCGTCCAGCCGCAGCCTGCCCGTGCGGTCGATGTCGCCGACCCGCAGCGGCCATTCGCGATCGAACACGTCGGGATGGCCGTCGGGCACCGGCATCATCACTTTGTCCAGGCTCACGACTTCACTCCCCATCCTCGTCGGTACCCCAAACTATTACCCAGACGCCCGAGGCGAACCATGCCAATCGGATTTCTCGAACACCAACCATGATGGCACCGTCCCGGGCTGCCAACTCTGCGAACGGTGCCTTCGCAACGACGGGTACGCTGTGTTAGGTGGCCAAAACCTTCGTCGGCTCGCGCGTTCGCCAACTGCGCAACGAGCGCGGGTTCAGCCAGGCCGCGCTGGCCCAGATGCTAGAGATCTCGCCGAGCTACCTCAACCAGATCGAGCACGACGTTCGCCCGCTGACCGTGGCGGTGCTGCTGCGGATCACCGAGGTGTTCGGGGTGGACGCGACCTTCTTCGCCTCGCAGGACGACACCCGGCTGGTCGCCGAGCTGCGCGAGGTGACGATGGATCGCGACCTGGACATCGACGTCGACCCGACGGAGGTGGCCGAGATGGTCGGCGCCCACCCCGCCCTGGCCCGCGCGGTGGTCAACCTGCACCGCCGCTACCGGATCACCACCGCCCAGCTGGCCGCCGCCACCGAGGAGCGGTACTCCGACGGCAGTGGCAGCGGGTCGATCACCATGCCGCACGAAGAGGTGCGCGACTACTTCTACCAACGCCAGAACTACCTGCACGAGCTGGACACCGCCGCCGAAGACCTCACCATCAAGATGCGGTTGCACCACGGCGACCTGGCCCGCGAGCTGACCCGCCGGCTCACCGAGGTGCACGGGGTGCACATCACCAGGCGCATCGATCTCGGCGACACCGTCTTGCACCGCTACGACGCCAAGACCAACACGCTGGAAATCGGCAACCACCTCTCCTCGGGTCAGCAGGTCTTCAAGATGGCAGCCGAGCTGGCGTACCTCGAGTTCGGCGACCTGATCGACGCCCTGGTCGCCGAGGGCAAGTTCACCAGCGAGGAGTCGCACACGCTGGCCCGGCTGGGGCTGGCCAACTACTTCGCCGCCGCCGCGGTGCTGCCCTACCGCCAGTTCCACGACGTCGCCGAGAACTTTCGCTACGACGTCGAGCGGTTGTCATCGTTCTACGCGGTGAGCTACGAGACCATCGCGCACCGGCTCTCGACGCTGCAGCGGCCGACGATGCGCGGGGTGCCGTTCTCGTTCGTCCGGGTGGACCGGGCGGGCAACATGTCAAAGCGACAGTCGGCCACCGGTTTTCACTTCTCTTCCAGCGGCGGCACGTGCCCGTTGTGGAACGTGTACGAAACGTTCGCCAACCCGGGCAAGATCATGGTGCAGATCGCCCAGATGCCCGACGGCCGCAACTACATGTGGGTGGCCCGCACCGTGGAGCGCCGCGCCGCGCGGTATGGTCAGCCCGGTAAAACCTTCGCGATCGGGCTGGGCTGCGAGCTTCGCCACGCCCACCGGCTCGTCTACTCGGAAGGACTGAACTTGGCGGGCGATCTGGAGAACATCGCCACACCGATCGGCGCGGGTTGCCGTGTCTGCGAACGCGACAACTGCCCGCAGCGGGCGTTCCCGGCGTTGGGGCGGGCGCTCGATCTCGACGAGCACCGCAGCACCGTGTCCCCGTACCTGGTGAAGCAAGCGTGAGCGCCGCTCAAGCCGGCCCCGCCGGGCGCATCCCGTCCGGCAGGCTGCGCCAGCTGGGACCGATCAACTGGGTGGTCGCGAAGTTGGCGGCGCGCGCGACGCGGGCGCCCGAGATGCATCTGTTCACCACGCTCGGTCAGCGTCAAGCCCTGTTCTGGGCGTGGTCCCTCTACGGTGGCCGGCTGTTGCGGGGCCGGCTGCCACGCGTCGACACCGAATTGGTGATCCTGCGCGTCGCGCATTTGCGCTCTTCCGAATACGAGCTGCAGCACCACCGCCGGATGGCGCGCCAGTACGGTCTCGATGCTCACATGCAGGCCACGATCTTCGCCTGGCCGGACGCCCCGGAAGGCGACGGCCCGCGAAAGATACTCAGCGCCCGCCAGCAGGCGCTGCTGACGGCGACCGACGAGTTGATCAAGGACCGGTCGATCAGCGACGGCACCTGGCAGCGGCTGGCGACACACCTCGATCGGCGCCGGCTCATCGAATTCTGCTTGCTCGCAACCCAATACGACGGCCTGGCCGCGACGATCGCCGCCTTGGACGTCCCGTTGGACAACCCGCACGGCTAGAAGTAGACGTCGGCCAGCACGGCCAACGTCAGCGCCACGGGCAGCACGGGCAGGCCGAAGCCGAACCCCGACCACACGTAGTTCCCGCGCCGGCGCAACACCGCGCCCCACAGCACCGCGCCGACCGCCAGCACGACCGACAGCAGCAGCACCATCGGCGCCCATCGGCCCACCGCCGCGTTGTCGTCGGCGACCGAAAAGGCCAGCAGCCACAGGACATAGCCCGCGGCGACCCCGCCGGCGGCCCCCGCAATGGTGCCCGTGGATTCGCTGGTGTTCATCGGCGCGCTCAGAAGTTGATCATGTGGCCGATCAGGCCGTGGAAGCACTCCTGCAGCGCCTCCGACATGGTCGGGTGGGTGTGCACGTTGCGGGCCAGCTCGTTCGCGGTCAGGTCCCATTTCTGCGCCAGCGTCAGCTCGGGCAGCAGCTCGGACACGTCATGGCCGACCAGGTGCCCGCCCAGCAGCTCACCATAGCGGGCGTCGGCGACCAGCTTGACGAAACCGCTGGGATCGCCCACGCCGTGCGCTTTGGCGTTGGCGGTGAACGGAAACTTGGCCACCACAACGTCGTAGCCCTCGTCGCGGGCCTGTTCCTCGGTGAGCCCGAAGCTGGCGACGTTCGGCTGGCAGAACGTGGCGCGGGGCAGCATCCGGTAGTCGCCGAGCGCCAAAGTCTCTGCGCCGGCGATGGTTTCGGCCGCCACCACGCCTTGCGCCTCGGCGACGTGGGCCAGCTGCAGCTTGCCGGTGACGTCGCCGATGGCGTAGATGTGGTCGACGTTGGTGCGCATGTAGTCGGTGATGCCGATGGCCTTGCGGTCGGTCAGCGCGACCCCGGCCCGGTCCAGCCCGTAGCCCTCGACGTTGGGCGCAAAACCGATGGCCTGCAACACCTTTTCGGCCTTGAGCTCCTCCGACTTGCCGTCCTTGCTGACCGCCACCCTGACCACGGACCCGTCGTCGGAGATGGAGTCGACCTTGGTCCCGGTCAGAATCTTGACGCCCAGCTTCTTGAACTGCTTCTCGATCTCCTTGGACACCTCGGCGTCCTCGTTGGGCAGCGCGCGCGGCAGGAACTCGACGATGGTGACGTCGACGCCGTAGTTCTTCAGCACGTAGCCGAACTCCATGCCGATGGCCCCGGCCCCGGCGATGACGATCGACTCCGGCAGCTCCCGCGTCATGATCAGTTCCTCGTAGGTGACCACGTTGTCCGAGAGCGACGTTCCCGGAACCAGCCGGGTGCTGCTGCCGGTGGCGATGATGACGTTGTCGAACGTGACCGTCTCGGTTCCGCCGTCGTTGAGCTCGACCGACAACGTGTGCGGGTCGGTGAACCGGCCGTAGCCGTGGATCTCGGTGATCTTGTTCTTCTTCATCAGGAAGTGCACGCCGGCGACGCGGCCCTCGGCCACCTTGCGGCTGCGGTCGAAGGCGATCCCGTAGTCGAAGGTCGCCTCGCCGTTGATGCCAAAGGTCTTGGCCTCCTTGGTGAAGATGTGAGCGAGCTCGGCGTTGCGCAGCAACGCCTTGGACGGGATGCAGCCGACGTTCAGGCAAACCCCGCCCCAGTACTTGGGTTCGACGACCGCGGTGTTCAGGCCCAGCTGCGCGGCGCGAATGGCCGCGACATATCCGCCGGGGCCGGCCCCGAGGACGACGACGTCATAGTGAGAAGTCACGAGCCCACACTAGATGAGTAATTCCGAGGGGTGTGACTGGTGTGGCTGCTGTGATTTTAGGGTGAGGGTGTCCAGGATTGGCGTTGCTAACCCAACCTGGCACTGGAGGCCGAAGTGGACGCCGACCTGGACACCCTCGCAACCGCACTGTACGTGACGACGGACGATTTTCTCGCCGACAATCCACAACACCGGCCGTGGCGGCCGAAGGTGGGGCTCACACCGCGGCTCTCGGATGCCGAATTGGTCACGCTGATGGTGTTGCAGGCATTGCTCGGCTTCACTTCTGAGGCGCGGTGGTTGCGCTATGCGAATATCCACCTGAGCGGGATGTTTCCCGATCTGCCAACGCAATCGGGTTACAACAAGCGTGTCCGGGCGGCGACCGGGATGCTGCGCGCGGTGTTCGCACATCTGGTCGCGTGCACCTCCAGGTCCACCGATGACATGTGGATCGCCGATTCCACGCCGGTGGAGTGTGGGCGATCACGCGAGACCGCCCAACGCTCGGATCTGGCTGGCTGGGCCGAATACGGATACTGCGCGTCGCACTCTCGGTACTTCTGGGGACTGCGGCTGCACCTGCTGTGCACCCCGGCGGGGCTGCCGGTCGCGTTCGCGCTTACCGGGGCCAAGGCCGACGAACGCGACACACTGCTGGGCATGCTCGATGCCGATCCTGGTCTGCTGACCACCCGCCTGCACCAACAACTGATGGCGGACAAAAACTACTACGGCAAGCAGTTCGAAACCGAGCTTGCCGGCAAGGGCATCACTCTACTGCGGCCTGCCCGCAAGGGCGAGAAACCTCGTGCGGGACAACGGTTCTTCAAACCGTTACGGCAAATCATCGAATCCATCAACAACACGCTCAAGGCCCAATTGGACCTCGAACGCCACGGCGGACGCACCATCGCCGGTGTCGCTGCCCGCGTCCTACAACGCGTCCTCGCCCTCACCGCCGCGATCTGGCACAACGACCACACCAGCCAACCCATCCTGCGATCCCTAACCGCCTACGACCACTGACCCCTTGGAATCAGTCATCTAGTGGGCGGCGACGGCGTTGGGACGCCGAGTCAGTAAGGGATGACGCCGATCAGGCAGTGGCCCGTCCGCGTGCAGTAGTAATAGCCGTACAGGGGCGCCGCGGCGACGATGGAGGCAAACGGCCCCGACATCACCGCGAACGCCAGCGCCGAGATCAGCGGCCTGCCCTCGACCATCGCCAGCATGACGCCTCCCACGGCGCACGCCACGACATAGACCAGGACCATGAACACCGACGGCGTCTTGTCGACCGAGTGGTACCACCAGGAGAACAGGCCCAGCCCGATCTCGGCCACCACGAGCCACACCCCGAGCACCACCAGAAGCAACTTCCACCACTTCAGGTAGGTGTAGCGACCGGGAACGGTGACCGACTGCACCGGCACGCCGGCCGCTTCGGTCGCCGAATCCGCCGGCGCGGGCGTCTCGGGCCCCGGCTCCCCCTGCTTCTCCGGCTTCTCCGGGTCGGCGACGACGGGAACCGGCTGCGAACCGGTGTCGTCAAAGTTTGGGACCCATGCGTGGGTGCCCGTGTCCTCCTCGAAGTCCGGCACGAACGGCTCGGTGCCCGGGTTCGACGCGCGATCGTCGTCAGCCACCGGAGGCCACCTGTATGGCGACGAGCACGCCGAACCAGCCCGGCGCGAGCGACAGAATGAACGCTCCCAGCACCGTGACCCATCGGCGCCCGGAAAACAGGATGGTCAGCAGCCCGGTCACCGTGGGTATCCCGACCACCAGCGCGATGACGACGTCCGGGCGGACCCTGGCATGGACCACCACGGTGAACGCGACGCCCGCCAACAACCCGGCCGCGCAACCGATCAGCATGGCGCCGGCCAGGAGCCAGGGACGGGGAAGCGGGATCACGCTGACGACATTACTGCGGTCATCGGGGGCCGGGGCTGCACGTTTGCGACGCGGCCGCCTCGTCGAGGGCCACCACCCGGCCGCACACCGGCGGGCGCTCACCACGCTCGTAGTCCGCGCCGGTGATGACGGGTGTGGCCCGCAGCAGGGCCTCCTCCGCGCCGGTGACGACGCGGCCGCGACTGAGAAACCGCACGCCCTCCGGCGCCTCCAGGCTGAACCCGCCGCCACGGCCCGGCACCACGTCGATGACCAGTTGGGTGCGCCGCGCTCCCCGATAGTGGGCCTGGTACTGCGGGCCCGAGATCCACACCGGCACCCCGCCGGAACCTTCCGGCCCGGCGTCCAGCACCCCGAGCAGCACGTCGCGGTCGCCGACCAGGAAGTCGCCGCGGGGGTAGCACATCGGCGAGGACCCGTCGCAGCAGCCGCCGGACTGGTGGAACATCACCGGGCCGTGCCGGTCCTGCAGGCGCGCCAACAGTTCGGCGGCCGCGGCGGTCATCACGACCCCTGATGGGGACCCGCGACCCATCAGAAGAAACCGAGCGCCTTGTCGGAGTAGGACACCATCAGGTTCTTCGTCTGCTGGTAGTGGTCGAGCATCATCTTGTGGTTCTCCCGGCCGATGCCGGACTGCTTGTAGCCGCCGAACGCCGCGTGCGCCGGATAGACGTGGTAGCAGTTGATCCACACCCGCCCGGCCTGGATGTCGCGGCCGGCCCGGTAGGCGGTGTTGCCGTCGCGGCTCCACACGCCCGCGCCCAGGCCGTAGAGGGTGTCGTTGGCGATCGAGATGGCGTCGTCGTAATCGGAGAACGACGTCACCGCCACCACCGGCCCGAAGATCTCCTCCTGGAAGATCCGCATCGTGTTGTTGCCGCCGAAGATGGTCGGCTGCATGTAGTAGCCGCCGGAGAGGTCACCACCGAGTTCGGCGCGCTCGCCGCCGCAAATGACCCTCGCGCCTTCGTTTTTGCCGATCTCGATGTAGGACAGGATCTTCTCCAGCTGGTCGTTGGACGCCTGCGAACCCAGCATCGTCTCGCTGTCCAGCGGGTCGCCCTGCCGCACCGCCTTGGTGCGGATGGCGGCCAGCTCGAGGAACTCGTCGTAGATGTCGGCCTGGATCAGGCTGCGCGACGGGCAGGTGCACACCTCGCCCTGATTGAGGGCGAACATGGTGAAGCCCTCCAGCGCCTTGTCCTGGAAGTCGTCTTGGACCTTACCGCTGCTGGCCATCACGTCGGAGAAGAAGACGTTGGGGCTCTTGCCGCCGAGTTCCAGGGTGACCGGGATCAGGTTCTGCGAGGCGTATTGCATGATCAGCCGGCCGGTGGTGGTCTCCCCGGTGAACGCGATCTTGGCGATCCGGTCGCTCGACGCCAGCGGCTTGCCGGCCTCGGCGCCGAATCCGTTGACGACGTTGACGACTCCCGCCGGCAGGAGATCGCCGATCAGCGACATCAGATAGAGCACCGAGGCCGGGGTCTGCTCGGCGGGTTTGAGCACCACCGCGTTGCCCGCCGCCAGCGCCGGCGCCATCTTCCAGGCGGCCATCAGGATGGGGAAGTTCCACGGAATGATCTGGCCCACCACCCCGAGCGGCTCATGGAAGTGGTAGGCGACGGTGTCCTCGTCGATCTGCGACAGCGACCCCTCCTGCGCGCGGATCGCCGCGGCGAAGTACCGGAAATGGTCGGCCGCCAGCGGGATGTCGGCGGCCAGCGCCTCGCGGATCGGTTTGCCGTTGTCCCAGACCTCGGCCACCGCCAGCGCGGCCTTGTTCCCCTCGATCCGGTCGGCGATCTTGTTCAGGATCGCGGCCCGCTCCGCGGGGGCGGTCTTGCCCCAGGCCGGGGCCGCCGCGTGCGCGGCGTCGAGCGCCTTGTCGACGTCGGCCTGGTCGGAACGCGGTATTTCGCAGAACGCCTGGCCGGTCACCGGCGTCGGGTTCTCGAAGTAGCGGCCGCCCACCGGCGCCACCCACTGGCCCCCGATGAAGTTCCCGTACCGGGACTCGTACGACATCAGCGCCCCGGCAGAACCTGGACGTGCGAAAACGGTCATCTGCCGCCTCCTCGTTTCCACCCTGTGTAATACACCTCACACTACCGCCGCGGCCAGAATGGCAGCCATGACGTCTGAAACCGCCGCCGCCGAAAACAACGATGACCCCTACCTGTGGCTCGAGGAGGTCACCGGCGACGAGGCGCTGGCCTGGGTGCGCGCGCGCAACGAACCCACGCTGGCGGAATTCGGCGGTGCGGAGTTCGAGCGGATGCGCGCCGAGGCCCTCGAGGTGCTCGACACCGACGCCCGGATTCCCTATGTGGTGCGCCGCGGCGAGTACCTCTACAACTTCTGGCGCGACGCCGCCAACCCGCGCGGGCTGTGGCGGCGCACCACGCTGGACGGCTACCGCACCGACTCCCCGGACTGGGACGTGCTGATCGATGTCGATGAACTGGGGCGAGCCGACGACGAGAAATGGGTGTGGGCGGGCGCCGGCGTCATCGAGCCCGACCACACCCGCGCGCTGATCGGGCTGTCCCGTGGCGGCTCGGACGCGTCCATCGTGCGCGAATTCGACATGGCGACACGCGAATTCGTCGCCGGCGGGTTCGAGCTGCCGGAGGCCAAGTCACAGATCGCCTGGGCCGATCCGGATACCGTGTTGGTGGGCACCGACTTCGGCGCCGGCTCGCTGACCGAGTCCGGCTACCCGCGGGTGATCAAGCGGTGGCGACGGGGCACGCCGCTGGCTGACGCCGAGACCGTTTTCGAGGGCGCCCGCGCCGACGTCCGCGTCTCGGCGTCGGTGGACCGGACGCCCGGATTCGAGCGCACCCTGGTGCTGCGGGCCCTCGACTTCTGGAACGACGAGGTCTACGAGCTGCGGGGCCCGGAGCTGATCCGCATCGACGCCCCCACCGACGCCGGCGTGTCGATACACCGCGAGTGGTTATTGATCGAGCTGCGCAGCGACTGGCACTTCCGCGACGAGGCGTACACCGCGGGCTCGCTGCTGGCGGCCGACTATAACGAATTCCTCGCCGGCACAGCGCAATTGCGGGTGGTGTTCGAGCCGGACGCGCACACCGCCCTGAACCACTACGCGTGGACGAAGGACCGCCTGCTGATCGTCACCCTGGCCGACGTGGCCAGCCGCGTGGAGATCGCCACGCCGCCTTCGCGTGACGACCCGTCCCCCGCAAACGGGAGGTACCCCCAGCGCCCTTCGTCGCGCTTGCGATCGTCACGGGGCGCGTGGCGGCGCGAACCCCAGCCGGGCCTTCCGGCCGCGACCAACACCGTCATCGCCGCCGCCGACGACACCGGCGACGAGTTCTTCCTCGACTCCAGCGGATTCGTCGCGCCCTCGCGCCTGATGCGCGGCACCGACGACGGGAAGCTGGAATCGATCAAGTCCGCGCCGGCCTTCTTCGACGCCGAAAACATGTCCGTAACACAGCATTTCGTGGCGTCGAAGGATGGCACGCCGATCCCCTACTTCGTCGTGCGGCCCGCCGGCGCCGACGGCCCCGGGCCCACCCTGCTGAGCGGGTACGGCGGATTCGAGGTGTCGCGAACACCCGGGTACGACGGCGTGCTGGGCCGGCTGTGGCTGGCCCGCGGGGGCACCTACGCGGTGGCCAACATCCGCGGCGGCGGCGAATACGGGCCCGGCTGGCACACCCAGGCGATGCGCGAGAACCGCCACAAGGTGGCCGAGGACTTCGCCGCGGTGGCAACCGATTTGGTGGATCGCGGGATCACGACGGTGGGGCAGCTGGGCGCGCGGGGCGGCAGCAACGGCGGGCTGCTGATGGGCATCATGCTCACCAAATATCCCGAAAGGTTCGGCGCGCTGGTCTGCGACGTGCCGCTGCTGGACATGAAGCGCTACCACCTGCTGCTGGCCGGGGCCTCGTGGGTGGCCGAGTACGGCGATCCAGACCACCCGGACGATTGGGCATTCATCTCCGAATACTCTCCGTACCAAAACATTTCGACGGGCCGCGACTACCCGCCGGTGCTGTTCACCACGTCCACCCGCGACGACCGCGTGCACCCCGGCCATGCCCGCAAGATGACGGCGGCGCTCGAGGCCGCCGGCCATCCGGTCTGGTACTACGAAAACATCGAGGGCGGCCACGCCGGCGCCGCCGACAACGAGCAAGTCGCGTTCAAGTCGGCGCTGAGCTACTCGTTTTTATGGCGGACGCTGGGCACTTGACCTATGACGATCCGGCGCCGCGGCACACGCTGCCACGTCGCACCAAACCGAAGGGTAGATCATACCGTGTGTAAGGTACCATCTACCTTATGGCTCTGAATATCAAGGACCCCGAGGTCGACCGGCTAGCCACGGAGCTCGCCGCCCGCCTTCACACCAACAAGACCGGCGCCATTCGCCATGCCCTCAACGCCCAACTGGCGCTACTGCAAGCGCACGCCGGCTACCGCGAGGAGCGGCTCCTCGACATCATGCGCACCGAAATATGGCCGCTGCTCACCGACCGCACCCCCGTGACCAAACGTGAACGCGAGGAAATCCTGGGCTACGACCCCGAGATCGGAGTGTGAAAGGCCCCGATGATCATCGACACCAGCGCCGTCCTGGCGCTCATTCAAGACGAGCAGCCGCACGCCGTAGAGGTCGTCGCGGCCCTGGCCGGCGCGCGTGACCCGGTGATGTCGGCGCCGACCGTCGCGGAATGTCTGATCGTCTTGACCGCCCGCCATGGGCCCGTCGCGCGCACCATCTTTGAGCGTCTTCGCACCGAAATCGACTTGGATATAGCGGATTTCACCAACGAACATGCAGCCGCCGCGCAACGCGCGTTCTTGCGGTACGGCAAGGGCCGCCATCCTGCAGCCCTCAACTTCGGCGACTGCATGACCTACGCCGCGGCCCAAATCAGCCACCAACCGCTCCTGGCGGTCGGCAACGACTTCCCGCGCACCGACCTCGAGTTCAACGGTGGCGTCATCGGCTACTGGCCGATCCCAGCTGCTTGACACCCGCAGCCGCGGCGGCTTGCCTGCTGTCATGCCGACATCGCACTTCGAAACACTGCTGTACACGACGGCCGGCCCGGTCGCCACCATCACGTTGAACCGACCCGAGCAGCTCAACACCATCGTCCCGCCCATGCCCGACGAGATCGAGGCGGCCGTCGGGCTGGCCGAGCGGGACCACGACATCAAGGTCATCGTGTTGCGGGGCGCCGGCCGCGCCTTCTCCGGCGGCTACGACTTCGGCGGCGGCTTCCGGCACTGGGGCGAGTCGATGATGACCGACGGTCGGTGGGACCCGGGCAAGGACTTCGCCATGGTCAGCGCCCGCGAGACGGGGCCGACGCAGAAGTTCATGGCCATCTGGCGGGCGTCCAAGCCGGTGATCGCCCAGGTGCACGGCTGGTGCGTCGGCGGGGCCAGCGACTACGCGCTGTGCGCCGACATCGTCATCGCCAGCGACGACGCCGTGATCGGCACCCCGTACAGCCGGATGTGGGGGGCCTACCTGACCGGCATGTGGCTGTATCGGCTGAGTCTGGCCAGGGTCAAGTGGCACTCGCTGACGGGCCGGCCGCTGACCGGCGCGCAGGCCGCCGAAGTCGAGCTGATCAACGAGGCCGTGCCGTTCGAGCGGTTGGAAGCTCGCGTGGCCGAGATCGCCGCCGACCTGGCGCGAATTCCGTTGTCGCAGTTGCGGGCGCAAAAGCTGATCGTCAACCAGGCCTACGAGAACATGGGCCTGGCGTCCACGCAGACGCTCGGCGGCATCCTCGACGGCCTGATGCGCAACACCCCCGAGGCGCTCGATTTCGTCGAGACCGCCAAGACCCGGGGCGTGCGCGCGGCGGTCGAGCACCGCGACGGTCCGTTCGGCGATTACAGCCAGGCGCCGCCCGAGCTGCGGCCGGACCCGGCGCACGTCATCGTGCCTGATCGCGATGGATAGTGAGATGGACTACGAATGTGGCCCACCCGTGCGCCGGCGCCGCAAAAAGTGTTACGGTAGCGACTATGTCTCGGCCGAGTTCCAGCCTGCGTGCAGGCGTCGTTTTTTCTGCCTTTCTCCTAGCTTTGAGCATCGCCGCCGCGATCTTCCCCAAGACCGCCGCGGCCGATTCCACGGAAGACTTCCCGATTCCCCGGCGGATGATCGCCACCACCTGCGACGCCGAGCAGATATTGGCGGCCACCAGGGACACCAGCCCGGTGTACTACCAGCGCTACATGATCGACTTCAACAACCACCCCAACGTCCAGCAGGCGACCATCGACAAGATCCACTGGTTCTACTCGCTATCGCCGGAGGGTCGCCGCGATTATTCCGAGCACTTCTACGACGGCGGCGTCGATCCGCTGTGGCTGGCCTGGCCCAACCACTTCAAGATCTTCTTCAACAACAAGGGCGTCGTCGCCAAGTCCACCGACGCGTGCAACCAATACCCGCCCGGCGACATGTCGGTGTGGAACTGGTCCTAGACCACGCCCGGGCGCTGCGCCCGCTCGGGTCTTGCTGCGCTTGCGAATTGACCCTGGCCTTTATTCGCCGGCGAGTTTAAGATTTGCCCTTGGTGGGTATCGCTTTTCTTTCCCGATTAGGCGACAAATCAATACCTCTTGACTGGTTATTCGGCGCACAGTTCCCGGAGACCACGGCTCAACCAGGACCACAACATGCACATCACCGCCGCTGCGAATGGCGAAAATTGGACAGAGGCCGGCTCGTGCCGGGATGCTGTGCCGCAGTGAGGAAACGATGACCACTGTGGACCCCCAGTCGGCCAGCCAGATCCCGGACGCGCTGGCCGCACTCGACTGGCACGAGATCACGTGCCAATCCGAAACCGGCTGCGCCAACCTGGCGACGCACGTCGTGTACCGGCACGCCGTCGACGAATGCAACCGGCCAAACCTCGACCCGTCCGGAAACATCGTCGACATCCTGTGCATCCGCTGCGTGCGCCGGCTCAAGGCCGAAGTCCTGCAGCAGGTGGACCGAATCAGCCGGTGCCCCGGCGGCTACTGCCTGACCTGCGGGGCGCCGGTGCACAAGCTGAGCGACATCATGCGCAAAATGGTGCAGTTGCGCAGCTACGCCTGATTCGCTCGACCCGCCCCCGGTAATGCCTCAGTAACCCCAGTAACCTCAGCAATCTCAGTAATGAGGCGCGCTCACCGGGAACCGGTCGGTGTCGGCCGCGCCGGCGTCGCGAGAGCGGGGTTCCTCGGGCGACAGCAGGGCCCGGACGGCCGGGCGGGGCCCGTAGGGCCGAAGCATCTGGCTTGCGGGGCGGGTGCGCACCTGTGTCGGCCACCAGAACCAGCGCCCCATCAGCGCGGCGACGGACGGCATCATGAACGAGCGCACGATCAGGGTGTCGAACAACAGGCCCAGGGCGATGGTGGTACCCACCTGCCCCATGACCTTCAGATCGCTGGCCACGAAGGACGCCATGGTGGCGGCGAACACCAGACCGGCGGAGGTCACCACGGCGCCGGTGCCGGCCATCGAGCGGATGATGCCGGTCTTGATGCCGGCATGGATCTCCTCCTTGAAGCGGGATACCAGCAGCAGGTTGTAGTCGGAGCCCACCGCCAACAGCAGGATGACCGACATCGCGAGCACCATCCAGTGCAGCTCGAAGCCGATGATGTCCTGCCACACCAGCACGGAAAGCCCGAACGACGCACCCAACGAGATCAGCACGGTGCCCACGATGGTGACCGCGGCGACCAGGCTTCGGGTGATGATCAGCATGATGATCAAAATCAGGCAGGCCGCGGAGATGCCGGCGATCATGAGGTCGTACTTGGATCCGTCGCGCATGTCCTTGTACACGGCGGCGGTGCCGCCGAGCCAGATCTTGGCGCCCTCCAGCGGGGTGCCCTTGATGGCTTCCTTCGCCGCTTTCTTGATCGGATCGACGTGCGAAATCCCTTCGGGGGTAGCCGGATCCCCCTCATGGGAGATGATGAACCGGGCCGCGTGCCCGTCCGGCGACAGGAACATCTTCAGGCCCCGCTTGAAGTCGGGGTTGTCGAAGACCTCCGGCGGAATGTAGAACGAGTCGTCGTTCTTGGCGGCGTCGAAAGCCTGGCCCATGGCGGTCGAGTTCTGGCTCATCACGTCCATCTGGTCGTACAGCGAGGACATCGAGCTGTGCATGGTCAGCATCATCTGCTTCATCGTCTGCATGGTGGCGATCATCGGCGGCATCTGCGCCAGCATCTGCGGCATCAACGCGTCCAGCTGGGCGATGTCGCCCGAAAGATACGTGAACTTTTCGGTGATCTGGTCCAGACCGTCGAGCGCGTCGAAGATGGATCTCAGCGACCAGCAGGCGGGAATGTCGAAACAGTGCTTCTCCCAGTAGAAGTAGCTGCGGATCGGCCGGAAGAAGTCGTCGAAATTGGCGATGTTGTCCCGCAATTGGGCTGTGACATCCAACATTTCATGCGTGAGGCCGTCCATGTGGTGCGTGACGGCGGCCATCTGCGACGTGATGTTGTACATGCGCTGCATCGTGTCGATGGACTGCTGCATCGCGTCGGCCTGCTTGAGCATGTCGTCCATGCGTTGATGCATGTACTGCTGGTTTTCGACCTGCGTCGTGTTTTGCATGCTGATCTGGAACGGGATCGACGTGTGCTCGATCGGCGTTCCCAGCGGCCTGGTTATCGCCTGGACGCGCGCGACACCGGGGATGTGGAAGACGCCCCGGGCGATCCGGTCCAGCACCAGCATGCCCGCCGGATTGCGCATATCGTGATCGGTCTCGATCAAGAGCAATTCCGGATTCATTCGGGCGTTGGGGAAATGCCGTTCCGCGGCGTCGTATCCGACGTTTGCCAAGGTATACCCCGGCAGATACTTGCGATTGTCGTAGTTCGTCTTGTACCCGGGCAGGGCGAGCAACCCGATGAGCGCGATCGCGACCGACACGGCCAGGACCGGCCCGGGCCACCGCACGATCGCGGTGCCCACCCGTCGCCAGCCCCGCGTCCGCATCTTGCGCTTGGGGTCGAACAGACCGAAGCGACTGCCCACCGTCAACACCGCGGGGCCGAGGGTGAGCGCCGCGAAGACGGCGACGAGCATCCCCACCGCACAGGGCACGCCGAGCGTCTGGAAATAGGGCAGCCGGGTGAAGCTGAGGCAGTACATCGCGCCGGCGATGGTCAGGCCGGAGCCCAGCACCACGTGCGCGGTCCCGTGGAACATGGTGTAGAAGGCCTGATCCCGGTCCTCGCCCAGCGACCGCGCCTCTTGATATCGCCCGAGGACGAAGATCGCGTAGTCCGTGCCGGCCGCGATGGCCATCAACACCAGCAGGTTAACCGCGAAGGTGGAAAGGCCAATGATGTTGTTATAGGCCAGGAAAGCGACGACCTGCCGGGCCGCGAACAGCTCGAACACCACCATCAGCAGGGTGATGAACACCGTGACTATCGAGCGGTAGACCCACAGCAGCATCATGATGATCACGATGAAGGTGAGGATCGTGACCTTAATGACGCCCTTTTCACCGGCTACCGACTGATCGGCGGTCAGCGCCGCCGCGCCGGTCACGTAGGCCTTGACCCCGGGCGGCGCCGGGACGTTGTGCACGATCCTGCGGACCGCCTCGACGGATTCGTTGGCCTTGCTCTCGCCCTGATTACCGACCAGGTAGACCTGAACGTAGGCCGCCTTGCCGTCCGAGCTCTGCGAACCGGCCGCCGTCAGCGGATCCCCCCAGAAGTCCTGGACGTGCTGGACGTGCTGCTTGTCCGCCTCGAGCTTCTTGATCAGTTGGTCGTAGAAATGGTGGGCATCGTCGCCAAGCGGCTTGTCGCCCTCCAGGACGATCATGATCGCGCTGTCGCTGTCGAATTCGTTGAACACCTTGCCGACGCGCTTCATCGCCTGCATCGACGCCGCGTCGCTCGGGCTCATCGACACCGTGTGTTCCTTGCCGACTTTGTCCAGGGAGGGCACGAACGTACTGAGGACGACGACGAGTCCCACCCACCCCAGGACGATCAGCGGCGCGAATTTGTGGACACTCCGCGCAAAAATTGGCATGTGCGGGAGGCCGGCGGCCTGGTTATCGCTCATGCGGACTTCACTATGCAGAAGGTTTGGGCATTCACTCCGGTCGCCGACCTTTCGTCTTTGACTACGTCGTTCACGATGATCCGGCAGCCGATCTGATCGGTATCGGCCTGCGCCACAACGTTGACGCTCACCGAGGGCAGTGTGGTGATGACCGAGAGCGTCCAGGGCAGCGGCACATTGCTGGCCCGCTGCGGCTGGGCGTTGACGTCCAGGTAATTGATGTTCGCTATCGTCCCGGCGGGGCCATAAACCTCGTAGACGACGTGCTTGGGATTGAACGGCTTAATGTCGTCGGCGGCGCCGCTGGTGATCGGGCGATTGTCGTGATTGCCAAAGACGCTCCGGAGTCGCGTGACGCAGAATCCAGCGACCGCGACGACCACCACGATGACCAGTGCAATCCACACTTTCTTCACCGCATTGGCAACAGGAGCCTTTGCCACTCACTTACCTTCCGCTAACCCGGCGCTCAACCGTCCATGCGATTGCTTCGGCCATCGCCCGGCCTCCGCTCGCGAAAACCCTCTCCCCCGTGGTTAATCCATTGATGCTTTGGTGCGCTAAGCACCTTAGCCGCACCGGCGCGCCCGCGCGCGTTGTGGTCCGATCCGGCCCCAAATCCCGGTTTCACATCGATGCGGTCACCGCTCATTCCTTTCTGCCTCAATGCGATTCGGAGACGAGGCCGATACAGGTGGCCGTGAGCACCCGGGTGAGGGCCGACGGGAATTCGATATTCCACTCCGGCGGGAGGGCCTCCGGCTCGTCGGCATAGGCGTCGGTGAGCCGCTCGGGGGGGTTGGCGATGTGCCAGAACGCGGCGGCCAGGGAGTAGGCGGCGATCAGGATGTCGAAGGCGCCGGACCTGCCGAGCGCCGGCAGCGCGCGCTCGATCGCGTCGGCGATCGCGATCGCGGCGGCGGAAATGGTCCGCCTGATGTCGACGACCCGCTCGGCGTCGACCTCGTGTTCGAGATGCAGGTGCAGGTTGGCCAGCAGGTCGCAAAACAGCGGGTCGGCGGCCAGCCCGTTGGCCAGCGTCTCGGCCACCCGCTCCGGCGAGGCCGGACCCGGCGCGGCCAACTCCGCGCACACCATGGCCGACCAGCGCACCCACCCCTCGGCGGCGAGGTGCAACAAGACCTCTTTGTGCGAGGTGAAGTAGCGACGCACCGCGGAGTAATGAATCCCGGCGCGGCTGGCGACGGCGGTCAGGGTGACCGACGCGACGCCGGCCTCGAGCGCCAACGAACGCGCGGCTTCGACGAGCGCCGCCGCACGTTGACGCTTGTTTTCCTCCGTGCGGGCGCGCTGAAAGGTCAGTGGCGCCACCGGCCGAGGATAACGCACATCATGTGATTTGCATAACGCACGCTGCGTGATTTGCGGGAGGGCGGGAGGCACGGTAATTTCCCGTTACGCACGTGATATGCGTTACACTCCAGGGCGCGAGGGGAAGGAGTCAACGTCCCGGCAGGGCGATGGCCCCGCCGTGATTTACTTAGGCAAGGCTTGGCTGTGTTCGTGCCCGAATCGCTATGGCGGGCCGGATGGGGCGTAGCGCGGCCCTACCGTAGTTGACCATGTTCGGCGGCATCCGCGATTCTGTGGACCGTCGAACCGCAGAAGTGCCAACCGCTGAAAGGGATGTCCAATTTTCAAGGTGCTGTCCCGGACGTGGATTCCACTGGTCATCGCGGCGGTGGTGGTGGTCGGCGGGTTCATCGTGTACCGGGTCCATGGCTACTTCGGCTCGGAGAAGCGCGAATCGTATGCCGACAGCAACCTGCAAAACCCCAAGCCGTTCAACCCGAAACGGATTGTCTACGAGGTCTTCGGACCGCCCGGGACGATGGCCGACATCAGCTACTTCGACGTCAACGCCGACCCCAAACGCGTCGACGGGGCACAGTTGCCATGGTCGCTGCACATCACCACCGACAAGGCGGCCGTGATGGGAAACCTTACGGCGCGGGGCGATAGCGATAGCATCGGCTGCCGCATCACGGTCGACGACGTGGTCAAGGCCGAGAGAATTTCCAACGAGGTCCACGCCTACACCTTCTGCCTGGTGAAGTCCGCGTGACCACACAATTCGCCAACGCCGCCAACACCCACACCGAACGGCCGTTCATCGCGAGGATGCTCCACACCTTCGCGGTGCCGATCATCCTGTTCTGGGTGGGGATCGCCATCGTCCTCAGCGTGTTCGTCCCGTCGCTGGAAGTGGTCGGGCAAGAGCGGTCGGTGTCGCTGAGCCCCAGGGACGCGCCGTCGTTCGTGGCGATGAAAAAGATCGGCCACGCGTTCAACGAAGGCGCGACCGACAGCTCGGCGGTGATCGTGCTGGAGGACAACCAGCCCCTCGGCGACGACGCCCACAGGTACTACGACGTCCTGATCCGCAAGCTGCGCGAAGACAAGACGCACGTGCTGAGCATCCAGGACTTCTGGGGTGATCCCCTCACCGCCGCGGGCGCGCAGAGCAACGACGGCAAGGCCGTGACCGTCCAGGTGAATCTCGCCGGTAACCAGGGCGAGCCGCTGGCCAACGAATCCGTCGAAGCCGTCCGCAAGATCGTCAACAGCGTGCCCCCGCCGCCCGGGGTCACGGCCTACGTCACCGGGGTGTCGGCGCTCGCCGCGGATCTGCACCACAGCGGCGACAAATCGATGCTGCGGATCACGGCGACGACGGTCGCGGTGATCCTGATCATGTTGCTGTTCGTCTACCGTTCGATCATCACCGTGATCCTCCTGCTCATCACGGTCGGTTTCGAATTGACCGCGGCGCGCGGGGCCGTCGCGCTGGTCGGGCACAGCGGGCTCATCGGGCTTTCCACCTTCGCGGTGTCCCTGCTGACGTCGCTGGCGATCGCGGCGGGGACGGATTACGGGATCTTCATCATTGGCCGCTACCAGGAAGCCCGCCAGGCCGGCGAAGACAGGGAAGCGGCCTTCTACACGATGTACCGCGGCACGGCCCACGTCATCCTGGGCTCGGGTCTGACGATCGCCGGCGCCACGTTCTGCCTCAGCTTCGCGCGAATGCCGTATTTCCAAACCCTGGGCATCCCGTGCGCGGTGGGGATGCTCGTCGCGGTGGCCGTCGCGCTGACCCTGGGGCCCGCCGTGTTGACCGTGGGCAGCCGGTTCGGCCTGTTCGACCCCAAGCGGGTGCTCAAGGTTCGGGGCTGGCGACGGGTCGGCACCGCGGTGGTCCGCTGGCCGCTGCCGATTCTGGCCGTCACCTGCGCCGTCGCCCTCGTCGGCCTGCTCACGCTGCCCGGATACAAGGCCAACTACAACGACCGGGAATACCTGCCCAGTTTCATCCCCGCCAATGCGGGCTTGATGGCCGCGGATCGCCACTTCTCCCAGGCCCGGATGAAGCCGGAGATCCTGATGATCGAGTCCGACCACGACATGCGCAATCCGGCCGACTTCCTCGTCCTGGACAGGCTGGCCAAGGGCATCTTCCGCGTCCCGGGCATTTCCCGCGTCCAGGCGATCACCAGGCCCGACGGAACGACGATGGACCACACCTCCATCCCATTCCAGATCAGCATGCAGAACGCCGGTCAGTTGCAGACCATGAAGTACCAGCGTGACCAGATGGACAACATGCTCAAACAGGCCGACGAGATGACCAAGACGATCGCCACCATGCAGCGGATGTACGAGCTGATGACGCAGCTCGTCGCCACCACACACCGCATGGTCGGCGACACCGAGCAAATGCAGCAGATCACCAACGAGCTACGCGATCGCATCGCGGACTTCGACGACTTCTGGCGGCCGATCCGCAGCTATTTCTACTGGGAGAAGCACTGTTTCGACATTCCGATCTGCTGGTCGATCCGACAGATATTCGACGCACTCGACGGCGTCGATCAGATCACCGAGAAATTGGGCACGCTGGTGGGTGACATCAAGGACCTGGATCGGCTGATGCCGCAGATGGTCGCCCAGTTCCCGCCGATGATCGAGACCATGGCCAGCATGCGGACCATGATGCTCGACATGCACAGCACCATGTCCGGGATCTTCGATCAGATGGACGAGATGAGCGACAACGCGACGGCGATGGGCCACGCCTTCGACGCCTCCAAGAACGACGACTCGTTCTACCTGCCGCCCGAGGTCTTCAAGAACAAGGACTTCAAGCGCGCGATGAATAACTTCCTGTCGCCGGACGGACATTCGGCTCGGTTCATCATTTTGCATCGGGGCGATCCGGCCTCGGCCGAGGGCATCGCGAGCATCGACAAGATACGCACGGCGGCCGAGGAATCGCTCAAGGGAACCCCCTTGGAGGACGCGAAGATCTACCTGGCCGGAACGGGGGCCGTCTTCAAGGACATCTCCGACGGCGCCAAATGGGACCTGGTGATCGCGGGAATTTCGTCGCTCTGCCTGATTTTCATCATCATGCTGATCCTCACCCGGGCCCTCGTCGCGGCCGCCGTCATCGTGGGCACGGTGGCGCTTTCGCTGGGCGCTTCCTTCGGGCTGTCGGTCCTGGTGTGGCAGCACGTTCTCGGCATTCAATTGCACTGGCTGGTGCTCGCGATGTCCGTCATCGTGCTGTTGGCCGTGGGATCCGACTACAACCTGCTGTTGGTCTCCCGGTTCAAGCAGGAGATCCATGCCGGCCTGAAGACCGGCATCATCCGTTCGATGGGCGGCACCGGCAAGGTGGTGACCAACGCGGGTTTGGTGTTCGCGTTCACGATGGCGTCCATGATCGTCAGCGACGTGCGGATCATCGGACAGGTCGGCACCACCATCGGGCTGGGTCTGCTGTTCGACACGCTGATTGTGCGCGCGTTCATGACGCCGTCCATCGCCGCGCTGCTCGGACGCTGGTTCTGGTGGCCGATGCGGGTGCGTTCCCGGCCCGCCAGGGTGCCCGCCCAGCCGGTCGAGCCCCACCGTTCCTTTGCCTACAGCGATTAGCCCGTAGGTCGGGCCGTATGGGCACGGTCGCGCTGATCGGATTCCTCGGTGGCCTGATCACCGGCATCTCGCCGTGCATCCTGCCGGTCCTTCCGGTGGTGTTCTTCTCCGGCCTGAACGGCGGCCGCGCGGCGCGCCCCTACCTGGTGATCGCGGGCCTGGTCTGCAGCTTCGGCGTGGTCACGCTGGCCGGCTCGGCCCTGCTGTCGGCGCTGCACCTGCCGCAGGACGCGATCCGCTGGGCCGCCCTGGTGACGTTGACCCTCATCGGCCTCGGGTTGATCTTCCCGCCGCTGCAGCATCTGATCGAACGGCCGTTTGCCCGCATCCCGCAGCGTGAAATCGGCTTAAAAAGCTCGAGCAGAAGCGGTTTCGGCCTGGGCCTGACGTTGGGCGCGCTCTACGTGCCGTGCGCGGGACCGGTGCTGGCGGCCATCGTGGTCGCGGGCGGCACCGCGTCCATCGGGGTGGCGACGCTGGTGTTGACCGCGACGTTCGCGGTCGGAACCGCGTTGCCGCTGCTGGCTTTCGCGCTGGCCGGGCGGGGCATCGCCGAACGCGTCGCGGCATTCCGCCGCCGGCAGCGCGTGATCCAGATCGCCGGCGGAATCACGATGATCGTGCTGGCCGTGGCGCTGGTCTTCAACCTGCCGGCGATGCTGCAGCGCGCCGTCCCCGACTACACGGCGGCAATGCAGAAAGGGATCGGCGCCAACGACATTCGGCGCAGGCTGAACCCGGGCGGCACGGCCAACGGTCGATTGGCCGACTGCACCGACGGCGCCGACCGGCTGCAGCGGTGCGGGCCGGCGCCCGCTTTGACCGGGATCACCGGGTGGCTCAACACCCCGGGCGGCGCGGCGGTCGACCTGGCGTCGTTGCGCGGCAAGGTGGTCCTGATCGACTTCTGGGCGTACTCGTGCATCAACTGCCAGCGCGCCATCCCGCACGTGGTCGACTGGTACAACCGGTATCGCGACGACGGTTTCGTCGTCATCGGGGTGCACACCCCCGAGTACGCGTTCGAACGCGTCGCCGCCAATGTCGCCAGCGGCGCCGCCGCGCTGCACATCACCTATCCCGTCGCGCTGGACAACGACTACGCGACCTGGAACAGCTACCAGAACCTGTACTGGCCGGCCGAATACCTGATCGACGCGAACGGAACCGTGCGGCATACCAAGTTCGGCGAAGGCGACTACGACGGCACCGAGGGACTGATCCGCCAGTTGCTCGTCGACGCCAATCCGGGCGTGCGGCTACCCGGGGCGACGCCCTCGGTCGACGCGACGCCGCGGACCAGGCTCACCCCCGAGACCTACCTGGGTGTCGGCAGGGCCGAAAACTACGGCGGCGACGGCGAATACAAGGCGGGCACCGCCACGTTCGGCTACCCGGCGACGTTGGCCGGCGACAGGTTCGCGTTGCGCGGCCGCTGGAAGCTCGACGACCAGGGCGCCACCGCCGACAGCGACGACGCCGCCATCCGACTCAACTACACCGCCAAAGACGTCTACGTCGTCGTCGGCGGCACCGGCACCCTCGCCGTCACCCGCGGCGGGACGACGACCACGACGCCGATCGGCGGACCGCCCACCCTGCATCAGATCGTGGGCAACGACCCCGGGGACACCGCGCACCCTGATCAGCTCGACATGCGGGTCAGCCAAGGCCTGCAAGTGTTTTCGTTCACGTTCGGCTAAGCGCCCACCGAGTTGGCTGTCGCTGGCTGGCCCACCCGCACCGGCACCGGCGCATCGAGATCTGCGTTAGCGCGGGAAAGTTCGAGTGGAGCGCACGCCCGCGTCGATCTCGACGCCGGAAAAAGCAATCCCGACGAACACATGGGCCAGGCCGAAACCTACGGGGCGATCCCCCGCACGTAGGCGGCCTGCCCGAGGTGCTGGGCGCAGTCGTCGACGATGCTCACCAGGCGCGCGCTGGCCGTCACGGGCGGGTCCCAGTGGGTGTCGACGACGCGGGCCAGCTCGTCGGCGGTCACGCTGGCGATGTATTCCAGGGTCAGCTTGTGCACCGCGTGGTAGTAGCCGGACAGCAGGTCGGCGGGCGCCTTCACCTTCGCGACTTGCTCGGGGCCGTGCCCGTAGCCGGTGTCGTTGCGCGGCAGGTCCAGCCCGAACCGGTCCGCCCAGCCGTCGCGGGTCCACACCTGCTCGACCCCGGCCACGTCGGCCAGCTGAATGTCCTGGACGCGGGCGCTGTGCCAGATCAGCCAGGCGATGCTGTTGGCGGCCGGGGCCGGCCGATAATTGGATACCGCGTCGGTCAGGCCGTCGGTGAGCTCGTCGACGTGTTCGATCAACCGGGTGAACGAGTCGCGGAGTAGCTCCTGCGCGGCGGCGTCGGTGCTGGCCATGTTCGCGACGCTACGCTCCCCCGCCATGCCAGACCGCCTCGACGTTGTTGCCGTCGGGGTCGCGCACGAAGGCGCCGAAGTACCCGGGGTGGTATTCGGGCCACCGGCGCGGCGCGTGCAGCGACTCGGCTCCCAGCACGGCGTCGTAAAACCGCTGGGATTTCGCGTAGTCGGCGCAGGTGATTCCGATGTGGTCGATCATGAAAAGATCCTGGCACGACCCACCGGGGCGGCCGTAGATTAGTTAGATGACCTACGACCTCCTCATCCGCAATGGCACCATCGTCGACGGCCTGGGGGGTGAGCCGTACGTCGGCGACGTCGCGGTGCGGGACGGCGTCATCAAAAAGGTGGCGGCCGTCGGTCACGTGAACGGCGAAGCCGCCAAACGCGAGATCGACGCCACCGGGCTGCTGGTCACGCCCGGCTTCGTCGACCTGCACACCCACTACGACGGCCAGTCCATCTGGTCGGAGCGCCTGACCCCGTCGTCGGCGCACGGGGTCACCACGGTGGTGATGGGCAACTGCGGGGTCGGCTTCGCCCCGTGCCGCCAGGAGGACCACGACGTCCTGGTCGACGTGATGGCCGGCGTCGAGGACATTCCCGGCGTCGTCATGACCGACGGGCTGCCCTGGACCTGGGAAACCTTCCCCGAATACCTGGACGCGCTGGACGCGGGCAAACGCGATATCGACGTGGCCGCCTACCTGCCGCATTCCCCGCTGCGGGTCTACGTGATGGGCCAGCGCGGCGCCAACCGGGAGCCGGCCACCGCCGGGGACCTCGCGAAGATGCGGGCGCTGGCCAAGGAGGCGATCGAGGCCGGGGCGCTGGGGTTCGCGTCGTCGCGGCTGATGATCCACAAGACCGAAAGTGGTTCGCCGATCCCGAGCTACGACGCCGCCCGCGAGGAGATCGAAGAGATCGCCCGGGGTGTCGTGGACGCCGGCGGCGGCCTGCTCCAGTTCGTCCCCGACATCCCGGCCGGCGGCTACCAGCCCGTGCTGCAGACGGTGTTCGACGTCGCCGAGGACGTCGGGCTGCCGGTCACCTTCACCCTGGTCGTCGCCAACGCCGGCGACCCGACGTGGCCGGACGCCATCACCATGATCGAGAAGGCCAATTCAAGGGCGGGCGCGGGCGATCCACGAATCACCGCGCAGCTGCTGCCGCGCCCGATCGGGCTGATCATCGGGCTGCAGCTGTCCGCCAACCCGTTCGTGCTCTATCCCAGCTACCGCGAGATCGCGCACCTGCCGCTGGCCGAGCGCGTCGCCGAGATGCGCAAGCCCGAGGTCCGGGCCCGCATCCTGGCCGACAAGCCCGGCCAGGGGCATCCGATCCTGTACGTGGCGCAGATGTGGGACTGGATCTTCCCGCTGGGTGAGCACCCCAATTACGAGCCGGACCCGGCGGACAGCATCGGGGCGCGCGCCCGGGCCAAGGGCGTGGACCCGATGGAGGAGGCCTACGACCGCCTGCTCGACGACGACGGGCGCGCCATGCTGCTGGTCGCGACCAGCAACCTGCAGGACAACTCGCTGGACACCGTCGGCGAACTGCTGCACCGCGACGACGTGGTGCTCGGACTCGGCGACGGGGGCGCGCACTACGGGATGATCTGCGACGCCAGCTACTCGACGTACTTCCTGGCGCACTGGGCGCGCGACCGGAAGACCGGGCGGTTCTCGGTGCCCGAAGCCGTTCGCGAACTCACGTCCGTGCCCGCGCGCGTCGCCGGACTGGGCGACCGCGGCCGCATCGCCGCCGGATACAAGGCCGACCTCAACGTCATCGACCACGCCGCGCTGCGCCTGCACAAGCCGGTGATCCGCCACGACCTTCCCGCCGGCGGGCGACGCCTGGACCAGACCGCCGACGGGTATGTCGCAACGATCGTGTCCGGCGAAATAATTGCCGAAAATGGCATTCCCACGCATGCGCGTCCCGGAAAGTTGGTCCGCGGCCGAAAGCCCATCCCTGTACCTGCTCAATAACGCCACGAAGGGCGGCCCGTCCCGGTTAAGTTGGGTTAGTGACAAGCCCGCATTTTGCGTGGTTGCCGCCAGAAATCAACTCGGCACTAATCTTCGCCGGCCCCGGAGCGGCGCCGCTGCTTGCTGCGGCCGCGGCGTGGGACGCGCTGGCCGAGGACCTGGCGTCGTCGGCGTCATCGTTTTTTTCGGTGACGTCGGACCTGGCCAACGGTTCGTGGCAGGGTGCGTCCTCGGCGGCGATGATGGCCGTCGCGAGCCAGTACGTGAGCTGGCTCAGCGCCGCGGCAGCCCAGGCGGAGGCCGCATCGAGCCAGGCCGGAGCCATCGCGGCCGCATTCGAGGCGGCGCTGGCGGCCACGATCCAGCCGGCGGTGGTGGCGGCCAACCGCGCCCTGGTGCAGGCGCTGGCGTCCACGAACTGGTTCGGCCTCAACGCCCCGGCGATCATGGACACCGAGGCGGCGTACGAGGCGATGTGGGCATCGGACGTGGCGGCAATGTTCGGTTACCACGCCGACGCCTCGGCGGCGGCCGCGCAATTGGCGCCGTGGCAGCAAATCCTGGAGAAGCTCGGTATCACCTTCAACAACGGCCAACTCAGCTTTAACCTCTTCGGATCCGCGCAAGGCAATTCCAACATCGGTTTTGGCAACAGCGGTAGTCAAAATATCGGCTCCGGAAACTCGGGTAACAACAATATTGGCTGGGGCAACCTCGGCAACGGAAATGTCGGCTTCGGCAATACCGGCAACAACGACTTCGGGATCGGGCTGACCGGCAACAACCAGATCGGCTTCGGCGGCTTCAACTCGGGCACCGGCAACATCGGACTGTTCAACTCCGGGAACAACAACATCGGCTTTTTCAACTCCGGCAACGGAAACTTCGGCATCGGGAACTCGGGCAACTTCAACAGCGGCTTTGCCAACGCGGGGTCGGCGAACGCCGGATTTTTCAACTCCGGCAGCTCCAACACCGGTTTCTTCCAGGACAACGGCATGGCCGGCCAGGGCAGCGCGGACTCGAGCATGCTCAGCTCCGGCCGCTACGTCACGGGCGGTGTCGGCGCGGCCAGCTCGGGCGTTCTCGGCTCGGTCACCGCGGCGACCGGCGGCTTGAACTCGAGCCTGCCAGGCTCGGGTTTGCTCAACCCGGCACTGTCCAACGCCGCGTTCGCCAACCCGGCGGATCCGAGCGCCATGTCCGGCGGCCTCCAGGTGGGCGCGAGCGCGGGCGCCGTCAGCGCGGCGAGTGGCCCCACCCCCACACCACCGGCCTTGCGAACGACGACATCCGCTCCCGCGGGCTTCTTCCCCACCGGCGGCAACGACTCCGGCTTCCGGAACCCGCCCACCCGCGACACTGGCATACCTAGCTCGGGCTTCTTCAACAAGGGAGACCGCGCCCCCGGCGCCCCCAACCCGGGCATACGGGTGCCGGACATATCCGACTAACGTCCGCCTGCGCCTATCCTCGAGACCATGCGCACGCAGAAGAGGGTGGACGTTAAGCGGCTCGCCGCTGCTCTCGCCGACTACCCGTTCGCGTATCTGATCACCGTCGACGACGGCTATCGCGTGCACACCGTGACGGTCGAGCCGACGTTGCGCGACCTTCCGGACGGCCCCGGCGCGATCCTCGACGTCGGGCTCATCGGCGGCCGCACCCGGAAAAATTTGGCCCAGCACGGCGACGTCACCCTGCTGTGGCCCCCGCCCGAGCCCGGCGGTTACTCGCTGATCGTCGACGGCCGCGCCGAGGCCAGTGACGTCGACGACCAGACCACCCGGTTGGGCGTGGTGCCCACCCGCGCGCTACTGCACCGCGACGCCGACTCCCCCGAGGCGGCCAAGGGCTGCCTGCACGACTGCGTGGTGTTCTCGCTGCCGGCCTGAGCCTCGTGGAGCGTTGGCAGTGAAACCAGGGCGTTGGCAGTGAAACCAGGGCGGAGAAATCGCCGGAATCCCGCCCTGGCTTCACGCGCAAAGCCGTAGGTTCACACTCAAGCCGCAGGCGAATGTGGCTGGCCCGCGACGAAAAAGCCCGGCTCCTGTTGGGGAGCCGGGCTTTTCGCTTGGCGACTTCTTAGAAGTCCATGCCGCCCATGCCGCCGGTCGGGTCGCCCGCGGGAGCGGCCGCCTTCTCCGGCTTGTCGGCCACGACGGCCTCGGTCGTCAGGAACAGCCCCGCGATGGACGCCGCGTTCTGCAGCGCCGAACGGGTCACCTTGACCGGGTCGGCGACGCCGGCCTTCAGCAGGTCCTCGTACTCGCCGGTGGCGGCGTTCAGGCCGGTGCCGGCGGGCGAGTTGCGGACCTTCTCGGCGACGACGCCGGGCTCCAGCCCGGAGTTGAAGGCGATCTGCTTCAGCGGAGCCTCCAACGCCACGCGGACGATGTTGGCGCCGGTCGCCTCGTCACCGGTGAGCTTCAGCTCCTCCAGCGACGGCGACGCGTGCAGCAGGGCCACACCGCCACCGGCGACGATGCCCTCCTCGACGGCCGCCTTGGCGTTGCGCACCGCGTCCTCGATGCGGTGCTTGCGCTCCTTGAGCTCCACCTCGGTGGCGGCGCCGGCCTTGATCACCGCAACACCGCCGGCCAGCTTGGCCAGGCGCTCCTGCAGCTTCTCGCGGTCGTAGTCAGAGTCGCTGTTCTCGATCTCGGTGCGGATCTGGGCCACCCGGCCGGCGATGGCGTCGGGGTCACCGGCGCCCTCGACGATGGTGGTCTCGTCCTTGGTGATGACCACCTTGCGGGCCTTGCCCAGCAGCGAGACGTCGGCGTTCTCCAGGGTCAGGCCGACCTCTTCGCTGATGACCTGACCGCCGGTGAGGATGGCCATGTCCTGCAGCATCGCCTTGCGCCGGTCACCGAAGCCGGGGGCCTTGACCGCCACCGACTTGAAGGTGCCGCGGATCTTGTTGACGACCAGGGTGCTCAACGCCTCGCCCTCGACGTCCTCGGCGATGATCAGCAGCGGCTTGCCGGCCTGGATGACCTTCTCCAGCAGCGGCAACAGGTCCTTGACCGTCGACACCTTGGAGCTGACCAGCAGGATGTAGGGGTCCTCCAGGACGGCTTCCTGACGCTCGGCGTCGGTGACGAAGTAGCCCGAGATGTAGCCCTTGTCGAACCGCATGCCCTCGGTGAGCTCGAGCTGCAGGCCGAAGGTGTTGGACTCCTCGACCGTGATGACGCCCTCGTTGCCGACCTTGTCCATCGCCTCGGCGATCAGGTCGCCGATCGACTGGTCGCCCGCCGAGATCGCCGCGGTGGCCGCGATCTGGTCCTTGGTCTCGACCTCCTTGGCCGACTTGAGCAGGGTCTCGGTGACCTTCTCGACGGCCTTCTCGATGCCGCGCTTCAGGCTGAGCGGGTTGGCGCCGGCCGCGACGTTGCGCAGGCCCTCCTTGACCAGCGCCTGGGCCAGCACCGTGGCCGTCGTCGTGCCGTCGCCGGCGACGTCGTCGGTCTTCTTGGCGACCTCCTTGACCAGCTCGGCGCCGATCTTCTCGTACGGGTCCTCCAGCTCGATCTCCTTGGCGATGGACACGCCATCGTTGGTGATCGTGGGGGCGCCCCACTTCTTCTCCAGGACGACGTTGCGGCCCTTGGGCCCCAGCGTCACCTTTACCGCGTCGGCGAGGGCGTTCAGGCCCCGCTCGAGGCCGCGGCGGGCCTCTTCGTCGTACGCAATTTGCTTGGCCATTGCGAAGTGATTCCTCCGGATCGGGAATGAAACGGATGACCGCGGGTGGGCCACCCCGTTACTTACGCTGGCCGGGCGCAGTGCCCGCGACGGACGACCAGAGCTGGTCTCACCGTCCCGACCTAGCACTCACCAGTCGCGAGTGCCAACGTCATTCTTAGCACTCGCCTATGCCGAGTGCAAGGTCGCCCGGTGACGATGCGGCCCGTCATCGCGCGGCGCGCAAACCGTCGACGACGACGTCGGTCACCCGCTCCGCCAGCGCCGGGTTGTACGCCTCCATCGCCTGGCATCCAACCAGGATTGCCTTCACCTCCCGCACGCCGATGTCTTGGCGCGCGGTGCCCGCCTGCTGCGCGGCCCGGAGCAGCTCGCCGAGCACGGCCAGGAACGCGTCCTCGGCCTCGGGCGCGGCGCTGGCGATGTCGATGCCGAACCCGGCCAGCGCGTCGACCAGCCCGCGGTCGGTCGCGCCCCACCGCAACACGATCGAGCGCAGGAAACTGAAGACCGCTTCGCCGGGCCCGTCGGATTCCAGCAGCGCGTACCCGTCGTCGACCAAACGCTGCATCCGGTCCTGGATGACCGCCCGAAACAGCGCTTCCTTCGTCGGAAAGTGGCGGTAGACCGTGCCGGCCCCGACGCCGGCGCGCCGCGCGACCTCATCGATCGGCACCGACAGGCCCTCGGCGGCAAAGGTTTCGTAGGCGACTTCCAGCACCCGGGCGCGGTTGCGCGCCGCATCGGCGCGCAACGGCCGTGTGGGTTGCTCCATCTGTTCACTACCCAATCGGTTGACAAAGCGGGGCGTGCGTTCCGTATAGTGACCAACAACCGGAGCGCTCGCCCCGTTTACCTTACCTAGTTCAGGAGCTCCCCATGGCCAAGTGGACCACCGCCAACATTCCCGACCAGACGGGCCGCGTCACCGTCATCACCGGAGCCAACACGGGCCTCGGCTACGAGACCGCCTTGGCCCTGGCCGGGCACGGCGCCCACGTGGTGCTGGCGGTGCGCAACCTCGACAAGGGCAAGGACGCCGCCGCGCGGATCGCCGCCACGAGCCCCAAGGGCGAGGTCACGCTGCAGGAGCTCGACCTGACGTCGCTGGAGTCCATCCGCGCCGCGGCCGACCAGCTGCGGTCCGGGTACGACCGCATCGACCTGCTGATCAACAACGCCGGGGTGATGTGGACGTCGAAGTCGACCACCAAGGACGGCTTCGAGCTGCAGTTCGGCACCAACCACCTCGGCCACTTCGCGCTCACGGGCCTGCTGCTGGATCGGCTCCTGCCGGTCGCCGGTTCCCGCGTCGTCACGGTCAGCAGCATCGGGCACCGCATCCGCGCCGACATTCACTTCGACGACCTGCAGTGGGAACGCCGCTACAACAGGGTCGCGGCCTACGGGCAGGCCAAGCTCGCCAACCTGCTGTTCACCTACGAATTGCAGCGACGCCTCGCCCCGCACGGAACGACGATCGCCGCGGCCGCCCACCCCGGCGGCTCGAGCACCGAGCTGACCCGGCATCTGCCCGGGCTGCTCGCGCCCGTGTACGGCCTGCTGGAACCGCTGATCGCCCAGGACGCGGCCACCGGCGCGCTGCCGCAACTGCGCGCCGCCACCGACCCCGGCGTTCTCGGCGGGCAGTACTACGGGCCGAACGGCTTCGCCGAAACACGAGGCCACCCCAAGGTCGTGACGTCCAGCGCCAAGTCGCACGACGTCGACCGGCAGCGCCGGTTGTGGGCCGTCTCCGAGGAGCTCACCGGGGTGGTCTATCCCATCGACTGACCGCGACGGGGGCCACACTGGACCCATGTCGATCGTCGTGCCACCGTATCCGCCGCCCCGCTACACCAAGGAGGAGCCGGAGACCAGCGCCTGGCTCAAGCGGGCCGATCAGCCGCCGGACTACGAAACCTCCGGCGTCAAGTACCACTACCTGGCCAATCAGCGGGCCACCGACGGCGACTACGGCCTCTACCGGGTCGACATCGCGCCGGCCGGCGGCGGGCCTCCAGCCCACTTTCACCGCGCGATGTCCGAGGCGTTCTTCGTGTTGTCCGGGACGATGAAGCTCTACGACGGCAACGAGTGGATGGACGGTCGTCAGGGTGACTTCTTGTACGTCCCGCCCGGCGGCATCCATGGTTTCCGCAACGAGGCCGACGAACCGGCATCGATCCTGATGCTCTTCGCCCCCGGCGCCCCACGCGAGGCCTACTTCGAAGGTTTCGGTGCGCTGGCCGACATGACGGATGGCCAACGCAGGGAGTGGTTCATCCGCCACGACAACTTCTTCATCTAGTAGTCAGGTAGCCAGGTCGCCATCGACGTAGCGCTGCAGGTTACCGAGCAAGCCAACGCCTCCTGGGTGATCGGGGCCGACGGCGCCCACAGCACGGTGCGCAAACTGGTCGGCACCAAACTCGCGGGTTCGTTTGTCGGGGAACGCTTTCTGCTCGGGACGTCGACGCCGAGCACTCACTCGACCTGAACTCGATGCACACCTTCTTCGCCTCCGACGGCCCGGTGGTGGTACTGCCGATGCGGGACGGGCGGATACGGTTTCTCGCCGAGGTGCACGACGCGCCCGGCACCCCGCTGAACCCGAAACCGACCCAGCGCGAACTGCAGACGATCCTCGACAAGCGGATCGGCGGTATCCGCCTGGTGCATTCACATCGGCTGACCACCTTCGAGATCCACCACGCGCGGGTGCCTGCCTACCGCTGGGCCCGGGTCTTCCTGGCCGGCGATGCCGCCCACATCCACAGCCTCGCCGGCGGCCAGGGGCATGAACACCGGCATGCAGGACGCGTTCAACCTGGCCTGGAAGCTGGCAGCGGTAATCGACGGCGACGGCGGTGACACGCTGCTGGACAGCTATCAAGCCGAGCGTATCCCCGTCGCCGACAACGTCATCGCGTTCACCGATCGGCTCACCAAGGCCGACACGCTGTCCGATGCACCCCGTCGTATCCGCGACGTGGTGATTCGGATGCTCTCGCATATCCGCGCGGCGCGACGAATGATGGCCGACACGGCGGAAGAGGTCAACATCACGTATCGGAACAGCCCGATCGCCGTGGGGAAACGCCGGCGGCGCGCCAAAGTAGTTGCCGGCGACCATGTTCCAGATGTCATGGACGCAGCGGTGCAGAAGCAACTCAGCGCGGTGCGCGGCGCGCAGAACACGGGTCACGTCGTGGTCACCGTCGCGCGCGGGCAGGTGGCACCGGCCGCGACGAAAGGTCAAGTGCAGGTTCTGGTGACCGCGGAAGACACCCCGGTCGCGGGGTACGACACCGTTATCGCTGCCTCGAACGGCGTTGTGGCACAGCGGTTCAGACTCGGGAACGGCGGGCGCATCGTGATCCGCCCGGACGGCTACCTCGGCGCTGTCGCCGCCCTGGACGACGCGACCACCGTGGCCGACTACTTCGTCAAGATCAGGAGCTGAATACCCATGTACACCTACGACATCGCCACCGCGGACACGTTCACCGACCGTACTGGCCAATTCGAGAAATTCGGCGTCCCGCTCGACGACATCGAGCGGTCCGGACCGCCGTGACAGACATGTGGGCCGACGCGCCCGGCGGCTGGGTTTACGAGTGGTCGAAGCTGGGCGCCGAATACGCCGACCGCGGCGACCACCGCATGGCGTCACTGGCCTACGGCTGCGCGAAGTTCCCCTGCCTGACGGACCAGGCGCGGGTGCGGGCCTTGCAGAACCAGCTCGAGCACTTCCAGTTGGCGGCCAAGGATTTCCAGGTGGCCTTTGAACGTCGCATCATCACAGTGCCCTACCGCGACGGCACCGTCGAGGTGCCCATCCACCTGCATTCCGCCGAAGGCCACTATGCGGCCCGGCCGGTGCTGATCGCCAGTGGGGTGGACACCTGGAAGATGGGCATCCGACCACGTCGATGTGGAGCTGCTTGCCTCGGAGCAGATGTGGCGGTCCCCAATCCCCGACCTGCTGATCGCTGAAACCGCCCGACATCACGGCTTAGGAGTCGTGCATGTCGACGGCGACTACTCCCGCATCGCCGAGGTCCGCCCACTCACCACCCGCCGCCTCGGCTAAACCCGACAACCACGCCAACCCAAAACGGTCGCGTTGGGTCCGCGCACACCGATGCTGAGCCGGGGATTCTGCTTGAACGTGTTTGCCGCATCGCCAATGGGCTTCAGGTGGTTTTGGACCGGAGGTCTCGCGGTGAGTCGCGCAGAGGGCTGAAGTGGCGGAGTAGCGGCCGGTCGAGGAATCCTCGGCACCGGTGCCGGCGGCGCCAGCACCAGAGGTCCGGTGGCAGGCTGGTGGTCTGGTGTGGAAGTTGGGCTGGGTTGAGGCCCAGCGTCGGAAAGCCTTGCGAGGGAAGCGACTGAGCGGTCCGTGACGTGAGTGGAGCCTGTCTCGTCGTTCGACCTTGAGGGGGCCCCGGGTTGGGTGGTTCATGGTGAGGGTCGGTTCTTACGGGTCGGCGAGCTGTACGTACCTGAGAAGAACCTGAGTCGGCGGGACTTTCGGTGGACATTTGCCGATCACTTCAGGAACACGCAGTCCAGCAATCTCTATGAAGTAGATGAGTACCTGGTATACACACTATTCTTGCGTGCTTCAGCAATCTCTATTCGAGGCTTCGATAGTTCAGTTTGAAAGTACCTACCGGTAACAAGCAGGACCCGCACCCACTCCCCACTCAAGATAGCTCCATCCATTGCCATAGGACTGTTTGGCAAGGCATACGGCGAATAACTGAGTTTGCTGCTGTCCACTTCGGAAGCATGTCTCCGACATGTCGTGATGGTCCTAGGCCATCGGACGCAAACCTGAGAAAAAGTGAGATTGCCCCCAACCCTTGCGATCCTCTGATGGACGCGACCCGTGTCGCCGTCCAGGTAGACACCTCCAAGCACTAGTCACCCCCGGGCCCAGCCCGCCGGTGACCATCGCCGTCAATTCCCGCATCAGGTGCGCTGCGGCGGCCACCGCGAGGAGCCATGCCCACCGACGTTTGACCCGCTACACCACCAACCCTGCAGGGATAGGCGCACATACAGCACAATGGCGTCACCCGCGACGGGGCGCGGTCTCCATCAACGTGCAGCCGGGCGTCGACGGGCCAGCGACGTTTGACGATCACGTCAGCGTTGACCAAGACACTTCCTGACAGCAGCGGTCGTGAGACCCACGCTTGGCCAGCCGTGCGCCGTGCGCAGTTGCCCGCTGGACAGAAACGCCACCCAATCTTGGGTGTAGCAGCACCCGCAAGCATTTCAAAAGACCAATAATTTTAGGGTTATTTTCAGCAGATTTTTTTGCTGCCAATTTCCCATCACCGCAGCTCATTAACCATTTAATTGCATAAATTCCTCGATGTAATTCTCAGGTATGTTCACCTCTGTTACCAGCCAGAAATACACGGTGAACCAGATCAAAAACGGCCAGTACCCAGTCTTTTCTTAAGTACGGCCCGGACACCTCGTTTTATCGGTCACGACAGGAAGGCGCCCAGATGAAGCGTAAACAGCACAACATGAGGCGAGACCACCGCTCACGCAACGCCAAGGCCGCTCGTCGTGGCCGTGTCGTCGGCCTGGGTACCGCCGCCGGCGCGTTGCTGACCGCCGTGGGGGCACCGATGGCCGCCGCGCCGCCCGCTCAGGCCGGGGTGCTCGACATGATCATCAACCCCATCATCCAACCAGTGATGGGCGCCGTCGGCACCGCCGCTAACGCGGGCACCACCGCGATCAACGGTATCGGCGCGGGTGCGCTCGCAGGCCTGCATACCGCAGCCCTCGAGGGCATCACCAATAGCCTCAACGCCAGCGCGGCGGCCTTCCAAGGCGTGCATTCGGCCGCCCTGGCCAGCATCACCAACAGCCTCACCGCCAGCGCTGCCGCCTTCAACACCGGCGGCCTGAACGCGGCCCTGGAAGGCCTGCATGCCAGCGCTGCTGCTGCCTTTAGTGGTGGGGGGCTTAGCGCGGCCGCGGCTAATTCTGCGGGGAATGTGCAGCTGAATAACCTCGTGTATGGCGGTTTCAGCAATGTCTACAACATGATCTACACGGCCGGGCAGTCGTGGCTTGTCAGCCCGACCGGTCAGCAAGTGGACGGGATACTCAACGCCCCCTTCCTCTACCTGTTCGGGCGCGACCTGATCGGCAACGGCGTCAACGGATTCAACGGCCCCAACACCACGCTGCTCGGCCAAACCGGACTCTTCGGCAACCTGCAAAGCGGCGGATTCCTGTTCGGCAACGGCGGAACCGGTGCGGCCGGCACCGCCACTAATCCCGCCGGCCTGGCCGGTGGGGCCGCCGGGCTGATCGGCAACGGCGGCAACGGGGGAACAGGCGCGAACATCACCAGCTCGGGGCTCAACCTGAACATCGGGGGCGCCGGCGGTCCCGGCGGCATTCTGATGGGCAACGGCGGCGCCGGTGGCATCGGCGGCGACACTATCGGCCTCTTCGGCGGGGATGGTGGCCAAGGCGGCGCCGGTGGCTTCTTGTTCGGCAACGGTGGCACCGGCGGCGCCGGTAGCCCCGTCGGCACCGCCACAGTCACCGGCGCCGGGGGTACCGGCGGGAACAGCGCCTGGCTGGTCGGCAACGGGGGCCTCGGTGGTAGCGCATCCGGCGGCTCAAAGGGCGGTGCGGGTGGTTTGGGCGGGATGCTCGCCGGCAACGGCGGCACCGGCGGCAACGCTACTACCGCCAAGGTTATCGGCGCCGGCGGCCTCGCCGGGCTCCTCGGCCAAAACGGCTCCCCCGGCAGCGTAAATCCCTAGCCGCTGCTAGACCCTACCGCCTCTCGACGCCGCAGCGTGGAGGCTCCGGACACCTAGATCACCCACAGCAAAGGAAGTAAACGCACATGAAACAGCTAGCAGGCTCTCTGCCCCTCGTCACCGCGGTTGCCGGGGCCCTATCCGCGGGCATGATCGCCCTCACACCGGCGGTCTCCAACGATCTGGCCGCCGACATCCAACACAGCATGACCGATCTGCAGCAACGCGCGGTCGAACTCACCGACTACGTCGCCAACCCCATCCAAACCTGGATCGACACCTTCGAGACGGCGGGTCTCAACCTCCAGTCGATCGCCACACAATTCCAAGCGTACCCTTTCGTGGCATCGCAGCAGATCGCAGCCAACTTTTTGCACTACGGATCCAGCTATGTCGGGTATTATCAAGCGGCCGCAAACGGTGCTGTCGGCTATTATCTCGGGACCATCCCCTACAATGTTAAAACTAATGTCGGCAGTTTCATACCCCGCCTTCAAGGCGCGGTCACTGAGGCGCAAGTGGGTAATATTTCCGGTGCGGTTAGCACGCTTTACCAGGCCCTTTGGAATGAATTTGTCCTTCAGGTCGCGCATCCACTCGAAAGCATTCCCCAAATCATTAATCCCATCACGGCGAACCTCTCGAACGCGAGTAGTTATCTGACGGTTACGGCTATGTCTAATGTTCTTGGAAGCCTTCTCACTAACGTGCCAAATCAGATGGAGCTGGCGCTGGGTGCCGCCCTCCAAAATGTCTACAATTCATTTGCGGCAGGGGATCCAGTGGGTGGTCTGATCAACGCGATTGATGTCCCCGGCGAAGTGATAAACGCAGGCCTCAACGGTAGTCTCAACGCAAAAGGGGTCTACATCAGCGGCCTAATCAGTGAATCGACCCCTAGTTTCCTCTCGTATCTCGCGCTAACGACGCCTCAGGGGCTTGCGTCAAAGATCGTCGCTCCCAACGCCCAGAACATCATGAGTGGCGGCAGCCTCTCGTATGCGTTGGGGTACTTGGGGAACGTGGTGACTACTGGGTTTCCCACCCCACAGATCGTCTTCGACAACCTACTCAACGTCATCCGTACTTATGCGGGTATTCCTAGTGCGGCGGCCGCCGCGGCGGCGAATGGAAGTGGCTTTGCGGCCTTGGCCCCGGCAGCTAGTGCCTTGCCTGGTTTGTCGGCTGGTGTGTTGAAGGCGTTTGATCCGGCGGCGGTGACCAATATTGCGGGGTCGTTGGGTCCGTCGTTGGCGGCGGAGGTGGCGGGGTCGTTGGGGGCGAATCTGGCGGGGTCGTTGGCGACAACCCTGTCGGTCGACCTCTCCAAGGTTGCGCTGCACATCCTGTCGGCGCTGTAAGCCCCACCATTTCGTTGTTGCTGCGGTGGTGTGCCGGCGGCCCGATCAGCGGTCGCCGGCATACGCCCGGGTGTGGGAGGTATCACGAGAAATTGTCAAGACTTGTGGATCGGGGTTTTTCAGGCGACCTCCGTTCCGGTGTGCTGGTCGCTGTCTGAGGACGGTGTCGGTGGGGTGATGTCGGTGGGGCGTTCGAGCAGTTTGCCTTTGTGGAAGACCGCTCCGGCGCGCACCAGGGCGACCAGGTGCGGGGCGTTGACGGCCCGCCAGCGGGCCTGGGCGGCGTCGATCAGCTTGTAGGCCATGGCAATACCCGCCGCGCGTGATCCCGGCCCCTTGGTCACCTTGGTCCGCAGCCGCACCGTGGCGAACGTCGATTCGATCGGATTCGTCGTCCTCAAATGGATCCAGTGTTCGGCCGGGTACTTGTAGAACTCCAGCAAGGTGTCCAGGTCGTCGGTGATCTTGGCGACCGCCTTGGGTACTTGGCGCCGAAGTCGGCCTCGAAGGCCTTGACTGCGACTTGGGCCTTGTCGATGTCCTCGGCGTTGTAGATGTCCTTGAGCGCCGCCAATGCGCTCGGATGCGCTGACTTCGGCAGTGCAGCAAGGACATTGGCCTGCTTGTGAAACCAGCAGCGCTGCTCCTTGGTGGCCGGGAAGACTTCCCGCACGGCCTTCCAGAATCCGAGCGCACCGTCACCGACCGCGAGCACCGGGGCGGCCATCCCGCGGCGGCGGCAATCACGCAGCAGATCAGCCCACGACTCGCCCGACTCCCGATACCCGTCGGTGAGCGCGACGAGTTCCTTGCGGCCATCAGCACGCACACCGATCATCACCAGCAGGCACAGCTTGGTCTGCTCGAGGCGGACCTTGAGGTGGATGCCGTCGACCCACAGGTAGACGTAATCGGTGCCGGACAGATCGCGGCGGCCGAACGCGGCGGCTTCGTCTTGCCACTGCGCGGTCAGGCGGGTGATCGTCGAGGCCGACAACCCGCGCCCGAGCCGAGGAACTGCTCCAGCGCCGAGGTGAAGTCACCGCTGGACAGCCCATGCAAGTACAGCAGCGGCAACACCTCGCTCATCTGCGGAGACTTACGTGCCCACGCGGGCAGGATCGCCGAGGAAAACCGCTGCCGTTCACCCGAATCGGGATCGACACGGCGGTCGTTGACCCGCGGCGCTTTGACCTCGACAGCGCCAGCCGCGGTCAACACCTTACGGGCCTGGTGATAGCCGTTGCGCACCACCAGCCGGCGGCCGTCCCCGTCGCACTGATCGGCGAACTGCTCCACATAAGCAGCGACCTCGGCGGCCAGCGCCGCGGCCAGCATCTGCCGGGCACCATCGCGGACAATCTCATCCAACAACGACCGCCGGCCGGCCTCGTTGCCGTTGGCCTCTACGGCATCGTGAACTACGGTGAGCATGGGCGTACCTTCCCAACCAGCGCGCCAACGCCGGTCTTGATCAGAGCTACTGGACTTTCAGATCATCCTCGGGAAGGTGCGCCCACTTTCACGCCCCCACACCGAGGCTCATCCACAAGTTCTGATCATTGCTCAGGTATCACGATGACCGGGATCTGGTGGGTGGCGCCCGTGTGGTGGTGTGGCGCTAACCCCGTACCACCAGCGGGTATGACCGGTGGTTGCTGATGTCTGTGGGCTGGCGAGAGTGGGATGACGAAGACACCACTGACGAGGTCCTGGGTGCTACAGGTATCTGGCTGATTCCACGAACACGCCCAGTGCTCGCGGAGCCCAGATGCCGAAACGTCACCATCAGCACCGGTCGCGACGCGCGCGCGGATGCTGTCCTGGCCGCGGAGTGTCAGGAGGTGCTGGAGTGGGCCCAAGCACGCATCGACGAACTGATCGGTCTAGCCGAGGCCAAAGAACACTTCACGACATGGCGCACCGCCCTACAAAACAACCACCGTGTCGAGCACGGTGGCGCAGTGACCTCCTGCCGAGAAAACCACATGGTGTTCCTCGGCGCACCGGGCACAGCCAAAAAAACGTTCGCCCGAATCATCGCTGAAGTGCTATTCGGGTTAGGCACCCTCACCCGCCCACAAGTCACCGAGATCACCGCCCACGACATCGTGGTAGACGATCCTTCACACAGCGCCGCCAGAATGAAAACCGTGTGCGACGACGCGCGTGGTGGGGTGTTGTTCCTCGACGACGCCCACCAGTTGGTCCCCCACACCGAAAGCCTCTCCTGGGGTGGGGATGTGATCGCCGCCCTGCAGGCGTGCGTGGCGGATTACCGCGGCGAGCTGGTCGTCATTCTCGCCGGCCACCCCACCCCCATGCGGGAGTTCTTGACGGCTCATGCGGGGCTGGCCGGTCGATTCCCCCACACCGTGGCTTTCACCAGCCCCACCCCCGACGACATCGTGGCTCTCGGGCACCGCTTAGCCGGCAAGGAAAACCTCCACGTCGAAGACACGGCATGGGAACTACTGCGCGCCGAAGCGGCCCGGTTGCGGTCGATCCCCTACGGCCACGGCACGCTGCTCGACGTCGCCGGCAACGCCCACTACGCATGTGACGTGATTCTGACGTGTCGGCGTGCACGACTACGCCGACTACACCGACTCGCACCCCACCGCCGTGACCTCGAACACCTCGTACGCACCAACCCCGGTGTTCTCCACGTCAACACCACCGACATGCAACGCGCCCTCACCGCAACCCACCCACCCACAGGAATATGAATCGACATACTGGCACCCGCCGGCATCGCTAGTGACCATTGCGGACGGACTGGGGTCCTCGCCACAGCCTGTTATGTCGTCACAGCGGCCAGAAGAGTGTGCCGGCTGCTCGCCATCCCCGCGACGCTTTCTCGCATGGTATGAGGACCAGCCGCATCTAAAAAGGCTGCTAGGCAAACCACTTCAGGGCAGGTGACAACGAAGCGATTCGCCGAGGAAGAGCCAGGCTTGGGTGGTTCCCGGTGCAGGGCCGGTCCTTACCGGGCCGGCGAACTGTACGTACCTAAGAAGAACCTGAGCCCACAGGGTTTTCGGTAGACATTTGCCGATCACTTCGGAAACACGCCGTCCAGCAATCCCCAAAAGGTCGCGAAAACACTGGTGAGCATGCACTACCGCGTATGTCAGCAACATCTCTCCGGCGCTGTGATAGTTCAGTGTGAAAGTACCTGCCGGTAACAAGCCCGGCCCGTACCCGCCTCCCACTCACGATAGCTGCACCCATTACTATAAGGTCGTTTGGCACGGAATACAGCGGATAACTGAGTTTGCTATAGCGCGCTTCCTCGGCATGTAGCCGACACGTCGTGATGGACTCATGCCACCAGGAGTAATCTCATCTTTTCTCAGGATTGCCCCGATCGTCGCGATCCTCTGCACGACCCGACCCGTGTCACCGTCCAGGTAGACATTCCCGCGTCAAACATGCTGCGCCGGCCCACACGAAGACAAAGCACCCCACTACCCACACCGTCCAGTAGGGGACACCGAGAAGCGGCAGCCACTCACCTAGACACCAGGGCAAGAACCCCTAATCACGCTGTCCTCAACGACGATCGCCGAAACCCAGCAGATGATCGCCGAGAAACGTCTTCATCCACACCGACGAAATCGCCACACCTCGCCGGCCCGCCGACCCGGCCGCACCCGCCTACCAGACCCTCCCGATCGCAGCCCCCACCCGATAGCGACGTTCCCTTCCCACACCACGAGCCTCGGCATGTAACCCTCAACACGGCCACACTGCCCTCAGATCGACACTCGACGATGCCACCCAGTCGCCGGGTGCGACAGCGCCGCCAAGCATTTTCGAAAGGCCAATAATTTTCGGGGCTATTTTGAGCGGATTCTTTTGCTGCCAATTTCGTCTCACCACAACCAATTATCCAGTGTATTACGCGATTTTCTCGACGTAATTCTTAGGTATGTTCACCTCTGTTACCAGCCAGAAACACACGGTGAACCAGATCAACAACGGCCAGTACCTGGCTTTTTTCTCAAGTACGGCCCGCACACCTCGTTTTATCGGTCATGACAGGAAGGCGCGCAGATGAAGCGTAAACAGCACAGCATGAGGCGAGACCGCCGCAACGCGAAGGCGGCGAGCCGTGGCCGTGTGGTCGGCCTGGGTACGGCCGCGGGTGCGTTGCTGACCGCCACCATGACCCCGGTCATCGCCGCACCCCCGGCGCAGGCGGGGGTGCTGGACCTGATCATCAACCCGATCATCCAACCCATCATGGGCGCCGTCGGCACGGCCGCCGCCGCGGGTACCACCGCGATCAACGGTATCGGCGCGGGTGCACTGGCGGGCCTGCACACCGGTGCCCTCCAGGGCCTCACGAATAGTCTTAATGCGGGTGCGGCGGCTTTCCAGGGTGTGCATTCGGCGGCCCTGGCCAGCATCACCAACAGCCTTAACGCCAGTGCTGCCGCTTTCAATGCCGGCGGCCTGAATGCGGCCCTGGAAGGCCTGCATGCCAGCGCGGCGGCGGCCTTTAGTGGTGGCGGGCTAGACGCGGCGGTCGCCGCGGCGAACTCGCCTAAGGCCGCGCTGAACAACCTGGTGTACGGGGCGTTCAGCAACGTCTACACCATGGTCTATACCGCCGGGCAAACCTGGATCGCCAGCCCCACCGGCCAGCAAGTCGACGGAGTCATCAACGGCCCGTTCGTCGCCCTGTTCGGGCGCGACCTGATCGGCAACGGCGTCAATGGTTTCACCGGCGCCAACACCTCACCGATCGGGGGTATCGGGGCTAATGGCAGCCTCGCCGATGGTGGGTTTTTGTTCGGCAACGGCGGGACCGGGGCCGCCGGCACTGCTTCTAGTCCCACCGGTTTCGCCGGCGGGGCCGCTGGGCTGATCGGCAACGGCGGGGTCGGTGGTGCCGGCTTCAGCACTGCCAGCGGGGTAGGCGGCACCGGTGGTATCGGTGGTGTCGGCGGCATCCTGATGGGCAATGGCGGTGCCGGCGGTGCCGGCGGTGCCGCCGCTACCAATAAAGGCGGTGTCGGTGGTGTCGGCGGTGCCGCCGGCATCCTGTTCGGCAACGGTGGCGCCGGCGGTGTCGGCGGCGCGTCCGGCGTGAGCGCGGTTAAAGGTTTCGATGGCGGGGCTGGCGGGGCCGGCGGTAACGCCGCCTGGCTGATCGGTAACGGCGGCGCCGGGGGTCTTGGCAATAACGGTACAGCCGTTGCGAGCGGCACCGGCGCCGTCGGCAACGGCGGCGCCGGTGGCGCCGGTGGCTTCAGTGGGCTGCTGGCTGGCGTCGGTGGCAGTGGCGGTAACGGCGGTAACGGCGCCGCCGACACCAGCAGAGTTGGTACCGGCGGCATGGGAGGTCTCGGCGGCTACGCCGGGATCCTCGGCTTAAACGGTACGGCTGGCACCCCCGGAGCCCCCGGCTAATACCCCTTGGGCGAAATGGCCTCTGCATGCCCACGACTACCTAGACCACAGACAGCAAAGGAACAACACCCATGCACCAGCGAACAGTCCTTCGACCCCTCATCACCGCGGGCGCCGCGGCAGTCGGCGCCAGCCTGATCGCCCTCACCCCGGCAGTCTCCAACGACGCGGCCTCCGACCTCCAGCGCAGCGTCACCACCGCCCAGTACCGCGCGGTCGAGCTGCTGAGCAGCGACCCCGGGGTCGTCAACCCCATCCAAACCTGGATCAACGTCTTCCAACAAGCGGGCGCCAACCTGCAAACGATTGGAAGCAACATGAGCACTGGGGGCACGATTTTCTTCCCACTGGCCCAGCAGCTGGCCGCGAACTGGATCACCTACGCGAGCATCTACGTCGGCGGCGTCCACAATGCGTACAAGGGCGCCGTCAACGGCGCGTACCAATTCTTCACTAATATGACCGGTTACTCGGTTTACCCCTTGCTTACCGGCGTGATCAGTAGCTTTCACCAAGGTGACTTCATCAACGGTTTCGAGGACCTGTACCGGCTGCTCTGGTTCTCGCCAGTCGCCTCAATATTTCAACCGATGGAATCCATTCCGACCATCCTCGCCTACATGTCGACCAACTTCGCGGCCCTTGGCAACGTCGCTTTTAACGAGCCGAGTCAGCTCAGTGCATCGATCGTGTCAATGCTTGGGGCCTTTTTTGCTATAGGTGTGGGCCAAAGCATCGTCAGTGCCCTTGGCGTCGGTGTTCAGAATGCTTACGACGGGTTCGCCGCTGGTGACCTGCCGGCGGGGGTGAGCAATTTGCTCAATATCCCGGGGATGCTCGCGGGAGCAGTCCTCAACGGATACGATCCCCTGGAAGTCTTGGGCGGCACCGGTATCCTCAGCCCCACCACCTCGTTGACAAAGCCTGGCCTGCTGGACACGTTGGTGGCTTGGATCCCCCAGACACTCGCGTCGGAGATAGTCGTTAATAATCGGGTAGCAGGCACCATCACCACCCCCAACATTTTGCAGGGTGGCAGTCTTGCCAACGCGTTCTCGCAATTGGCGAGCCAGGTAACCACGGGTTGGCCGACCCCGAACATGTGGGTCGATGAGTTGCTCAACGTGTATCAGAGCTTCCTCGGGTTCTTAGGTGGCCAGGTCGGCTTGGGGGGTGCGGCGTTCGCTGCTCCGGCTGGTGTCGCCAGCATTGCCCCGTCGATCGCGGCTAACCTCGGTGGCATAGCTCCGTCGATCGCGGCCGATTTCTCGGGGATTGCTCCGTCGCTCGCGGCGGATCTCTCGGGCATTGCCCCGTCGCTGGCGACGAACCTTGCTGGGACGCTGGCGCCTCAGCTGGGGACACTGGCGGCTCACCTCCTTACGTCGCTGTTCTGAGTTGCAGTGCGGGCCAAACCCGCCCAGCACAGGTGGCAACCACGCGCCAGTGCTAGGCGGGACAGGCCCGATCTGCGTGGGACCCGGTAGCGGAGGTGCCGATGAGCAATGTCAACAGTATGGCCGACCTGGCACTGGCAGAAGACTGGTGCCGACCGGGTGCATATGCGGGTACCGCCCTGGCTTGCGAGCGTCAAGAGGTTCTCGACTGGGCGCAAGCGCGTATCGATGAACTAATCGGTTTAGCCGAGGCCAAAGAACACTTCCAGGTATGGCGCACCGCACTGGAGGCCGGCCGGCACGGTGTCGAACCCGGCGGCGCAATCAGGGAAAACCACCTGGTGTTTCTGGGTGCACCCGGCACGGCGAAAAAGACGTTCGCCCGGGTGATCAGTGAAGTGCTGTTCGGGTGGGACATGATCACGCGCCCGGAGGTCACCGTGGTCAGCGCAGCCGACATCGCCGTGGACGGCCCCTCGGGCAGCGCGACCAGCAGGATGCAGCAGGTCTGCGCCCGCGCACGCGGCGGGGTGCTGTTTATCGACGAGGCCTACCAGCTGGCCCCCGACACCGACGACGACCCCTGTTGGGGGATAGAAGCGATCTACGCCCTGTTGACGTGTATGGCGGCCTACCGCGACGAGCTGGTGGTCATCATGGCCGGCTATGCCCGCCCGATGCGGGACTTCTTGACGGTCCATGCCGGGCTGGCCGCTCGGTTTCCCTTCACCGTGACCTTTGCCAGCTACACCCCGGCCGACATTGTGGGTATCGGGCGCCGCTTCGCCGCTAAGGAACGCCTCGTGGTACACGATGCGGCGTGGGACCTGTTGGGTGAGGAAGTGATTCGATTGCAGTCAATCCCCTACGGCAATGGCACGTTGCTCGATGCCGCCGGCAATGCCCACTATGTCCATGAGGTGATCGGGGCGTGTCAGCGTGCGCGAGTCCGCAGGCTGCATCGGCGTGCACCGAACCGCCGCGACCTCAGACAACTCATGCGCACCGATCCTCGTGTTCTTCAGGTCAACGCCACCGACATGGGGCGCGCGATCACCGCAACACGCCCAGCCACCGCAATATCAGCCTACCAACGCCTATTCCCCAACACCCAAACCCAGGAAACACCAACACCTTCGACAACCGGATAACGCTAATCCACAACACCCGCATGAGAAGCTTCCGTCCTCACACCGGTAAGGCCGGGCGTCTCTCGACAGCTGTTGTCTTCCCCCATTGACGATGCGTCGACCACGCGTCGTGGCGACAGTCAACACAGTCGAACACGTGTGTGACCTGCTGCCATGGAATCAGCGATGGTAAACATTCCGGTGGCTACTCGAATCTGACCTTCCGAGTGCGAGCTGGATGACGAGGTGGCCATACCCGAGCTGGATGACGAGGTGGCCATACCCGAGCTGGATGACGAGGTGGCCATACCTATGAAGAACCTGAGCCCACAGGGTTTTCGGTAGACATTTGCCGATCACTTCGAAAACACACCGTCCAGCAATCCCCGAAAATTTGCGAAAACACTGGTGAGCATGCTGCTACCGCGTATATCAGCAACAGCTCTTCGGCACTGTGATAGTTCAGTGTGAAAGTACCTGCCGGTAACAAGCCCGACCCGTACCCACCCCTCACTCACGATAGCTGCACCCATTACCATTAGGCTATTTGGCACGGAATACAGCGAATAACTCAGTTTGCTGCTGCTGGCTGCGCCAGCATGCATCCGACACATCGTCCTAACCCGATGCCACCAGGAGCCAAACTTACTTTTTCTCAGGATCACCCTCAGCCGTCGCGATTCCTCTGCCCGACCCGACCCCATGTCACCGTCCAGGTAGACACCTCGAACAACACCCGCCACCCCGGCCAGCCCGCAGCGACCATCACCGTCGATTCCCGCGTCAAACACGCTGCGCCGGCCCACACAAAGACAAGACACCCACTACCCACACCGGCCAGTAGGGGACACCGAGAAGCGGCAGCCACTCACCCGGGCACCAGGGCAAGAACCCCTAATTACGCTGTCCTCAAAGACGATCGCTAAGAAACGTCTTCGTCACCGCCGACGAGATTCCCACACCTGGCCGGCCCGCCGACCCGGCCGCACCCGCCTACCAGACCCTCCCGCAGACCCTCCCGATCGCGGCCCCCACCCCGATAGAGACGTTTGCCTTCCCGCGCCACGCGCCTCGGCGGGTGACCGACAACACGACCGCACTACCGCCGGGTTGATACTCGACGATGCCCCCAATCTCGATGGCAGGCAACAAGCAGAAATACCACTAAGCCGTGGGCGGTGGCGGCGTCCGCGAGCATTTCGAAAAGCCAATAATTTTAGAGTCACTTCGAGTGGAGACTTTGCTGCTAATTTCCTTCCACCGCAGCTCAGTATCCATTTCATTGCGCGATTTTCTCGATGTAATTCATAGGTATGTTCACCTCTGTTACCAGCCAGAAACACAGGGTGAACCAGATCAACAACGGCCAGTACCTGGCTTTTTTCTCAAGTACGGCCCGCACACCTCGTTTTATCGGTCATGACAGGAAGGCGCCCAGATGAAGCGTAAACAGCACAGCATGAGGCGGCGGGATCGCCGCAACACCAAGGCGGCGAGCCGTGGCCGTGTGGTCGGCCTGGGTACGGCCGCGGGTGCGTTGCTGACCGCCACCATGACACCGGTGGTTGCCGCACCTTCGGCGCAGGCGGGGGTGCTGGACCTGATCATCAACCCGATCATCCAACCCGTGATGGGCGCCGCCAGCACGGCCGCCGCCGCGGGTACCACCGCGATCAACGGTATCGGCGCGGGAGCGCTCGCGGGCCTTCACACCGGCGCCCTCCAAGGCCTCACCAACAGCCTCAACGCCAGCGCGGCGGCCTTCCAGGGGGTGCATTCGGCCGCCCTGGCCAGCATCACCAACAGCCTCACCGCCAGCGCCGCCGCCTTCAACACCGGCGGCCTGAACGCGGCCCTGGAAGGCCTGCATGCCAGCGCGGCGGCGGCCTTTAGTGGTGGCGGGCTAGACGCGGCGGTCGCTGCGGCGAACTCGCCTAAGGCCGCGCTGAACAACCTGGTGTACGGGGCGTTCAGCAACGTCTACACCATGGTCTATACCGCCGGGCAAACCTGGATCGCCAGCCCCACCGGCCAACAAGTCGACGGAGTGATCAACGGCCCGTTCGTCGCCCTGTTCGGACGCGACCTGATCGGTAACGGTGTCAATGGTTTCACCGGCGCCAACACCTCGCCGATCGGCGGTATCGGGGCTAATGGCAGCCTCGCCGATGGCGGGTTTTTGTTCGGCAACGGCGGGACCGGGGCGGCCGGCACCGCCGCTCACCACACCGGTTTCGCGGGCGGGGCTGCCGGGCTGATCGGCAACGGCGGGGTCGGTGGTGCCGGCTTCAGCAATGCCAGCGGGGTAGGCGGCACCGGTGGTATCGGTGGTGTCGGCGGCATCTTGATGGGCAATGGGGGTGCCGGTGGTGTCGGTGGCTTCGGTTACACCAGCAGTTCAGCCGGTAACGGTGTCGGTGGCGCTGGCGGTGCCGCCGGCATCCTGTTCGGTAACGGCGGTGCCGGCGGTGCCGGCGGCAATGCCGGCCCTGGCGGTTGGTACACCGGTAAGGGCGGTGCCGGCGGTAACGCGGCCTGGCTAGTCGGTAACGGCGGGGCTGGCGGCAACGCCCCCAATGCCCCTAGCGGCGGCGGTGCTTACGGGGGCGGTGGTGCCGGTGGTGCCGGCGGTTTCAGCGGGCTACTGGCCGGCAATGGCGGTGTTGGCGGCAACGGCGGTAGCGCCACTCCCGGCTACGGCTACGCCGGCGGCAAGGGGGGACTCGGTGGTCTCGCCGGGATCCTCGGCCAGATCGGTGCGGCCGGCACAAATGGGACCCACGGCTAATACCCCTGTGAATGTAGTGGGCCTCTGCATGCCTACGACTACCTAGACCACACACAGCAAAGGAACAACACCCATGCACCAGCGAACAGCCCTTCGACCCCTCATCACCGCGGGCGCCGCGGCACTAGGCGCCAGCCTGATCGCCCTCACCCCCGCAGTCTCCAACGACGCGGCCTCCGACCTCCAGCGCAGTGTCACCACCGCTCAGCAGCGCGCGGTCGAGCTGCTGAGCAGCGACCCCGGGGTCGTCAACCCCATCCAAACCTGGATCAACGTCTTCCAACAAGCGGGCGCCAACCTGCAAACGATTGGAAGCAACATGAGCACCGGGGGCAAGATTTTCTTCCCGCTGGCCCAGCAGCTGGCCGCGAACTGGATCACCTACGCGAGCATCTACGTCGGCCAAACGGGGCCGGGCGCGGTTGGTGGCACGTTCGCGAACGCCTACAAGGGCGCCGTCAACGGCGCCTACAACTTCTCCACTAATGCATTCTTTCCTGATCTTGCCACTGCGATTACCGACATGCGGCAAGGTAACTTCATCTCGGGCTTCTCAACCCTTTACAACGCGCTCTGGTACGGGCCGATTTCGCAGATATTTCAACCGATGGAATCCATCCCTACCATCCTCGCCTACATGTCGACCAACTTCGCGGCCCTCGGCAACCTCGCATTTAACGAGCCGAGTGAGCTCAGTTCGTCGATCGTGTCAATGCTGGGTGCCTTTTTTGCCGTAGGTGTGAGTAGCAGCATCTTCGGCGCGCTTGGCAACGGTCTTCAGAACGTTTACGACGCGTTCGCCGCTGGAGACCTACCGGCGGGGGTGACCAATTTCCTCAATATCCCGGGACTACTCGCGGGAGCAATCCTCAACGGATACATGTCCCCAGGTTACTTGAGCGGCACCGGGATCCTTACCCCCACCAGCGGTTTGCTAACACCTGGCCTGTTGAACACGTTGGCGGTCTGGATTCCCCAGACACTCGCGTCGAACATCGTTGTTAACTCTCAGGTGAAAGGCACGATCGCCACACCCAACATTCTGGCAGGTGGCAGTCTGGCTAATGCGTTCTCGCAATTAGCAAGCCAGGTAACCACGGGTTGGCCAACCCCGAACATGTGGTTCAACGGGTTAGTTAATGCGTACCAGACCTTCCTGGCAACGTTGGGCGCGCAGGTCGGCTTGGGGGGTGCGGCGTTCGCCGCTCCGGCCGGGGTGGTGGGGATTGCTCCGTCGCTCGCGGCCAACCTCGGTGGCATTGCCCCGTCGATTGCGGCTGATTTCTCGGGGATTGCTCCGTCGCTCGCGGCGGATCTCTCCGGTCTGGCTCCGTCGCTGGCGACGAACCTTGCTGGGACGTTGGCGCCTCAGCTGGGGACATTGGCGGCTCATCTCCTTACGTCGCTGTTCTGAGTTGCAGTGCGGGTCTGCTCGCCCAGCACCGGTGGCAACCACGCCGGTGCTGGGCGGGTTGGCCCGCCCCCGGGTAGTGCTGCGCGCAAGCGAGGGCTGTGGCGTCGGCGACGACCACCGATATGCCTGATGACCTGTTGGGCGAGATGTTGCGCGCGCCGGGGTGGGTGTCGTGGGGGCAGGCCCGCTGTGTGTGAGACCCGGTAGCGAGGTACCGATGAGCAATGTCAACAGTACGGCGGCGGCCCTGGCACTCACAGAAGACTGGTGCCTGGGCGGTCGCGACGCGTACGCGGGTACCGCGCTGGCCGCCGAGCGTCGGGAGGTGCTGGAGTGGGCGCAAGCGCGTATCGGCGAATTGATCGGTTTGCAAAGCGCTAAAGACCGTTTCGCGGTGTGGCTCGGCCAGCACGATGCCCAGCACCAGGGTGTCGTGGCCTCGTGTTCTGAACACCACATGGTGTTCCTGGGTGCGCCGGGCACAGCGAAAACAACGTTCGCCCGGGTGGTCGCTGAAGTGCTGTTCGGACTCGGTGTAATCACGCGCCCGGAGGTCACCGAGGTCAGCGCCCACGACATCGCCACCGGCAGCCCCTCGCACAGCGCGGCCAGGATGAAGAACGTGTGCGGCCGGGCGCGCGGTGGGGTGTTGTTCCTCGACGAGGCTTACCGGCTGGCCCCCGACACCGAAGACCACTCTTTGGGTGTGGAGGCCATCTACACGCTATTGACGTGCATGGCGGCCTACCGCGACGAGCTCGTCGTCATCCTGGCCGGTCATGCCCGCCCGATGCAGGACTTCCTGGCAGTCCATGCCGGGCTGGGCGTGCAGTTCCCGTTCACCGCGACGTTCACCAGCTACACCCCCAACGACATCGTCGCCATTGGGCGCCACCTAGCCAGCAGGGCACAACTGGTGGTCCAAGACGCCGCGTGGGATCTGCTGCGCACCGAAGCAACACGGCTACGGTCCATCCCCTACGGCCACGGCACACTGCTCGACGTCGCCGGCAACGCCCGCTATGCACGTGAGGTGATCGGGGCGTGTCAGCGTGCGCGGGTCCGCAGACTGCACCGACGTGCGCCCAGCCGCCGCGACCTCAGACAACTCCTGTGCACAGACCCCCGTGTGCTCCACGTCAGCGCTACCGACATGCGGCGCGCGATCGCCGCATCGCTTCCGGCCGCAGCAATATCAGCCTACCGACGCCTATACCCGAGCACCGAAACCCAGGAGCACAACACCTTTCGGCAACCGGACACGACCACCGTTGATCCACCACCCGCCACACCCGAACATGTCGACTCACACGACACCGCGACTCACCGGCAGCGAGGCCGATAATGGCCCAGTGCGGTCAGTCGAAGAACATCAGCGCGTCGTAGCGGAGATGATCCGTGCCCGCCCCGTGGCCACGGTCGCGCTGGCCGAGGCTCAGGGGCTGGTCCTGGCCGAAGACGTGGTCGCCCAGCTGGCGCTGCCCGTCTTCGACAACTCCGCGATGGACGGATACGCGGTACGTGCCGAGGACATATCGAACGCCACACCCGAGCACCCGGTGGCCTTGCCGGTCGCCGAGGACATTCCGGCCGGGCGCACCGATCAATTGACGCTGCAACCCGGAACCGCGCACCGGATCATGACCGGCGCACCGCTGCCGGCCGGAGCGACGGCCATCGTGCCGGTCGAAGACACCGACGGCGGCGTGGAATCGGTAGTCATCCGGCAACACCGCGAGCCGAGCAAGCACATCAGGCGAGCCGGCGAAGACGTGGCAGCGGGCACCACCGTCCTGCGCACGGGCCAGGTCGTGACGCCGGCGGTGCTCGGCCTGGCCGCGGCGCTGGGACTGGCCGGGCTGCCGGTAATCCCGCGCCAGCGGGTGCTGGTGATCTCGACCGGGACGGAGCTGGTGGCGCCGGGCACCCCGCTACGGCCCGGACAGATCTACGAGTCCAACTCGATCATGCTGGCCGGGGCCGTACGTGAGGCAGGCGCGGACGTGATTGCCGTCGCGACCGCCGAAGACGACGTCGCGCAGTTCAGCGCGATCCTCGATCGGCACGCGGCCTCGGAAACCCCAGCGGACCTGATCATCACCAGCGGCGGGGTCAGCGCCGGCGCCTACGAGGTCGTCAAAGACGCCTTCGGCCGCGACGGCGACCAGGGAGTGGAATTCGTCAAGGTGGCAATGCAACCGGGGATGCCGCAAGGCATCGGCCGGGTCGCCGGCACGACGATCGTCACCCTGCCCGGCAACCCGGTCAGCGCGCTGGTGTCGTTCGAGGTGTTCATCCGTCCCGCGCTGCGAAAGGCGATGGGGCTGCCCGATCCGGAGCGCCCGCGCCGGCCGGCGGTGCTCGCCGAATCGCTGACCTCGCCGCGCGGCAAGCGTCAGTTCCGGCGCGCGATACTCGACAGCGAAGCCGGCACCGTCACCAGTTACGGCCCACCGGCCTCACACCATTTGCGGTGGCTGGCGTCGGCGAACGGGCTGTTGGAGATCCCGGAAGACGTCGTCGAGGTGCCGGCCGGCACGCAACTGCAGGTGTGGGACCTGAGCTAAGCTCGCCGCTTCGTAAGATGGCCGGGTGGCACGACGCCCCCGCACCGAAGGACCGAAACACGTCGTGGAGTTGGTGCGCTCCACCGTTCCGCCGGTCCACCCCGCCGGGCTGCCGTTCGTCGCCGCCGGCCTGGGGGTGGCCCTGGCGGGCCGCAAGTTCCGCTGGCTGCGCCGGGCGGGTCTGCTGGCCGCGGGCGCGAGCGCGGCGTTCTTCCGCCACCCCCCGCGGGTGCCACCGAGCCGGCCCGGCGCCGTCGTCGCGCCCGCCGACGGCGTGATCTGCGTGATCGACGCGGCGGCCCCGCCCGCCGAACTCGGCATGGGCGATGCGCCCCTGCCGCGCGTCAGCATCTTCCTGTCGCTGCTGGACGCGCACGTGCAGCGCGCCCCGGTCAGCGGCGAAGTCGTTGCCGCGCAGCACAAGCCGGGCCGCTTCGGCTCGGCCGATCTGGCCGCGGCCAGCACCGAGAACGAGCGCACCAGCCTGCGGATCCGCACCGACGCCGGCGCCGACATCGTCGCCGTGCAGATCGCCGGGCTGCTGGCGCGCCGCATCGTGTGCGACGCACACGTCGGCGACAAGCTGTCGATCGGCGACACCTACGGGCTGATCCGGTTCGGCTCCCGGCTGGACACCTACCTGCCACCGGGCACGGAACCGCTCGTCGAGGTTGGCCAGCGCGCGGTCGCCGGCGAGACCGTGCTGGCCGAGCTGCCATGATCAGCAAGCCCCGCGGCAGGCGCACGGTGAACCTGCAGATCCTGCCCAGCGCGATGACCGTGCTGTCCATCTGCGCGGGGCTGACCTCGATCAAGTTCGCCCTCGAGCACCAGCCCAAGGCCGCGATGGCGCTGATCGCCGCGGCGGCCATCCTGGACGGGCTGGACGGCCGGGTGGCCCGCATCTTGGACGCCCAGTCACGCATGGGCGAGGAAATCGACTCGCTGGCCGACGCGGTGAACTTCGGGGTGACGCCCGCGATCGTGCTCTACGTGACGATGCTGGCCGAGTCGCCGGCCGGCTGGATCGTGGTGCTGCTGTACGCGGTGTGCGTCGTGTTGCGGCTGGCGAGGTACAACACGCTGCAGGACGACGGGACCCAGCCCGCCTACGCGCACGAATTCTTCGTCGGGATGCCCGCGCCGGCGGGCGCGGTGTCGATGATCGGTCTGATCGGGCTCAAACTGCAGTTCGGTGACGGGTGGTGGACGTCGCCGGTGTTCCTGTGCGTCTGGGTGACGGGGACGTCGGTGCTGATGGTCAGCAAGATCCCGATGAGAAAGATGCATGCGGTGGCGGTGCCGCCGAACTGGGCGGCACCGCTGCTGGCGGTCCTGGCGATCTGCGCGGCGGCGGCGGTGCTGGCCCCCTACCTGTTGATCTGGGTGATCATCGTCGCCTACCTGTGCCACGTCCCCTTCGCGGTCCGCAACCAGCGCTGGCTGGCCGCGCACCCCGAGGCGTGGGACGACAAGCCCAAGCAACGGCGCGCCGCGCGGCGCGCGAACCGCCGGGCGCAGCCGAACCGCCGGTCGATGGCGCGGCTGGGGCTGCGCAAGCCGAGCGGGCGCCTGCCATGACGCCCGCCGGCGAGGGTGCCGCGCGCCAGCTCACCCTCACCGCCCGGCTGAACACCTCCGCCGTCGACTCCCGCCGCGGCGTCGTCCGTCTTCATCCGAATGTCGTTGCTGCCCTTGGCATCCGGGAATGGGACGCGGTATCGCTGACCGGGTCGCGGACCACGGCGGCGGTCGCCGGCCTCGCCGGCCCGGACAACCCCGTCGGCACCGCGCTGCTCGACGACGTGACGCTGTCCAACGCCGGACTGCGGGAAGGCACCGCGGTGATCGTCAGCGCTGTCACCGTCTACGGCGCGCGGTCGGTGACGCTGTCCGGCTCATCGATGGCGACCAACTCGATTACGCCGATCACCCTGCGACAGGCCTTGCTCGGCAAGGTGATGACGGTCGGCGACGCCGTGTCGCTGCTGCCGCGCGACCTGGGCCCCGGCACGACGACGTCGCCCGCCACCCGTGCGCTGGCGGCTTCCGTCGGGATCAGCTGGACGTCGGAGCTGCTGACCGTCACGGGCGTGGACCCCGAGGGGCCGGTCAGCGTGCAGCCGAACTCGTTGGTCACCTGGGGCACCGGCGTCGGGACGCCCGCGCGCGAACAGCTCATCACCGGGACCCCGGAGATCCTCGTCGAGGAGCTCAAGGGCACGCAGCCACAGGCCGCCAAGCTCACCGAATGGCTGAAACTCTCGCTCGACGAACCGCACCTGCTGAAGACCTTGGGCGCCGGCGCCAACCTGGGTGTCCTGGTGTCGGGACCGGCCGGCGTCGGCAAGGTGACGCTGGTCCGCGCGGTGTGCGACGGCCGCAGGTTGATCGAGCTGGACGGCCCGGAGGTCGGCGCGCTGGCCGCCGACGACCGGCTGAAAACCGTTGCCTCGGCGGTGAAGAGGGTCCGCGACGGCGGCGGCGTGCTGTTGATCGCCGACGCCGACGCCCTGCTGCCGGCCACCGCCGAGCCGGTGGCCGCCCTGATCCTGGGCGAGCTGCGCGCCGCCGTCGCCACCGAGGGCGTCGCATTGATCGCCACCTCCGCGCGACCCGACCAGCTCGACGCCCGGCTGCGCGCCCCCGACCTGTGCGACCGCGAGCTGGGCCTGCCGCTCCCCGACGCCCCCACCCGCAGGGCGCTGCTGGAGGCGCTGCTCAAACCGGTGCCCACCGGCGATCTCAACATCGAGGAGATCGCCCGTCGCACACCGGCTTTCGTCGTCGCCGACCTGGCCGCGCTGGTCCGTGAGGCCGCGCTGCGGGCGGCGTCCCGCGCCAGCACCGACGGCCGGCCACCGAGGCTGAACCAGGACGATCTCGCCGGGGCGCTGACCGTCATCCGGCCGCTGTCCCGCTCGGCCGGCGAGGAGCTGAGCGTGGGAAGCGTCACCCTCGACGACGTCGGCGACATGGCCGAGGCCAGACGGTCGTTGACCGAGGCGGTGTTGTGGCCGCTGCAGCATCCCGACACGTTCGCCCGGCTGGGCGTCGATCCGCCGCGCGGGGTGCTGCTGTACGGCCCGCCCGGCTGCGGCAAGACGTTCGTGGTCCGCGCGCTGGCCAGCACCGGGCAGCTCAGCGTGCACGCCGTCAAAGGCTCCGAGCTGATGGACAAGTGGGTGGGCAGCAGCGAGCGAGCCGTTCGTGAGCTGTTTCGGCGGGCCCGGGATTCGGCCCCCTCGCTGATGTTCCTCGACGAGGTGGACGCGCTGGCGCCCCGGCGCGGGCAGAGCTTCGACTCCGGCGTGACCGACCGCGTGGTGGCCGCGCTGCTGACCGAACTCGACGGGATCGACCCGCTGCGCGACGTCGTGGTGCTGGGCGCCACCAACCGGCCCGACCTGATCGACCCCGCGCTGCTGCGCCCCGGTCGGCTGGAACGGTTGGTGTTCATCGAACCGCCCGATGCCGCGGCCCGCCACGAAATCCTGCGCACCGCAGGCAAATCCATCCCGCTGAGCGCCGACGTCGACCTCGGCGAGGTGGCCGCCGAACTCGAGGGCTACAGCGCCGCCGACTGCGTGGCGCTGCTGCGGGAGGCCGCGCTCACCGCCATGCGGCGCTCCATCGACGCCGCCGACGTGACGGCCGCCGACCTCGCGGCGGCCCGCAAGACGGTGCGCCCCTCGTTGGATCCGGCGCAGGTGGAGTCGTTGCGCGCGTTCGCCAAAGCTCTTTAGCACCGCCCGCGCCGTCGAGCGTGCATCCAGGCATTTGAGTGTGCGCACGCGGTGGAAGCTAAGCGAAAATCCCGCCCTGAACACACAGTGAAGTACACCGGCGCACACCCGATACGCCGCTTGGATTTGCAGTAGACTGCAGTATTGCGTGTAGCTGCATAGTGGGTTTACGCTGACCCGATGACAAGCACCGCCGCGCGGCCGGTGGACGATTTCATGAACGACCCGATCGGCTTCTTCGGGCAGTCGTATACGCGGATGCACAGCATCGACCGCGGCGAGCTCGAAGGGCTGCAGCGCCGGGCCATGGGCATCCGCTTCCGGGAGCACTACGACAGCATCGAGATGCTGCGCAAGCTCGCCGACCGGCTCGGCATCACGGCGCTCAACGAATTCAATGACGTTGTGCCGCTGCTCTTCTCCCACACGGCGTTCAAGTCGTACCCGGCCGCGTTGATCGACAAGAAGCGCTTCGACCTGATGACCCGGTGGCTCGACAAGCTCACCAGCTACGACCTGTCCGGCGTGGACACCACCGGCTGCATCGGGATCGACGACTGGATCGACCGGCTCGACGAGCAGACACCGCTCGAGGTCATCACCTCCAGCGGCACGACCGGCACCATCTCGATCCTCCCCAAGGACAAGCGCGGCGCCGAAGAAGGCATGACGCTGTGGAAGATCTGCCTGTTCCAGACCTTCGGCCAAGAACCGACCGAAGCCGAGCTCAACCCGTCGGTGGACGTGGTCTGGCCCAACTTCGCCAACGGCAAGCTCGGCCACCTGCGCATCGCCAACATGATCAAGCGCGGCTTCACCGGCGGCGACGAGAGCAGATTCCACGCGCTCTACCCGGGCGCGATCGACACCGATCTGATGTTCCTCGCGTCCAAGATGCGGGCCGCGGCGTCCCGCGGGGAACTCGACCGGCTCGAGATCGACCCGGCGCTGGCCGCCCGCAAGGACGAGTTCGTCGCCATGCAGGCGCGTCAGGCGCAGGACATGGACGCCTTCTTCACCCGGCTCAGCGACCAGCTGCGCGGCAGGCGGGTGTTCATGCTGGGCACCTACCACCTGATGTACGACATCGCCAGGGCTGGGCTGGAGCGCGGCGTGCGCAACGTCTTCGCCCCCGACTCGGCGATCCTCACCGGCGGCGGCATGAAAGGCGTTGCGCTGCCGCACGATTTCATGGACGTCATCAAGGAATTCCTCGGCGTCCAGCGGATCCAGGTCGGCTACGGCTTCTCCGAGTCGAGCACCTTCCACTGGGGCTGCACCGAGGGCCGCTACCACGTCGCCCCGTGGGTCATCCCCTTCGTACTCGATCCCGACACCAGCGAGCCGCTGCCCCGCACCGGTGTGCGGACCGGCCGCGCCGCCGTCTACGACATCCTGCTGCGCGCCCACTGGGGCGGCGTCATCTCCGGTGACGAGGTCACCATCGACTGGGACCTGCGCTGCCCGTGCGGGCAGGCCAGCGTCGCCTTCGAACCCGACATCATCCGCTACAGCGAGAAGAAGGGCTTGAAAAATGGGCAAGAGGACGACCGAATCACCTGTGCCGCCACGCATGAGGTGCACAACGAGGCGGTGAACTTCATGAAGGGCGTCGACCTGTGATCGCCTACACCGTCCCGCTGTTCCTGCGGGGGCAAGTCATCACCGACGACCTCGTCCCCTACGGCACCCGCACCGGCGACTGGCAATTCCGGGCGCCGGACATGGCCAAGTACGTCGCGCGCCTGCCGCTCAACAGCCCCGCCGAAATGAGCGACCTCCACGACGTGAGCTTCGACGAGATCCTCGACGTGCTCGAGGCATTGGGCGGCGCACTGGATTTCGAGTCCAACACCCACCTGCAGGAGGCCTACGAAGCCTCGCTGGTGGCCAATGTGCTGCCGGCGGAAATGCTGAAGAACAGCTATCGCGTTCTGGGGCCGCTGTTTTCCCGCGACAATGTCACCGAAATCGCCGACAGCCAGGTCGGGCTGGACTACCTCAACGGGTGGGTCCCGCACAAACTGCACGACGGGCGCGAACTGCGGGTGCGCGCCTTCGGATCCCGCGTGCTGCACATCCCGGCGGGCAACGGTGGGCTGGTCTCGGCGGTGACCATCCTGCGTTCGGTGATCACCCGGTCCGACGCGATCATCAAGGCGCCCTCCAACGATCCGCTGACCGCGATCGCCATCGCCCGCACGCTGGCCGATGTTGCGCCGAACCACCCGATCACCCGGCACCTGGCGGTCGGGTACTGGAAGGGCGGCGATTCGGGCGTCGAAGAAGCCCTCTACCGGCCGCAGCACATCGAAAAGATCGTGGCCTGGGGCGGGCTGGCGTCGGTCAAACACGTAACCCGGTACATCCAGCCGGGTTTGGAGCTCATCGCGCTGGACCCCAAGCGCAGCGCCACCATCATCGGCCGCGAGGCGTTCGACGACGAAGACACGATGCGGGAGGTGGCCCGGCGCGCCGCGACCGACATCGGTGTGGCCAACCAGGAGGGGTGCGCCAACGCCCGGGTCATCTACGTGCTCAGCGGCACGGATCCCGAGGGCCTGGCCAACGCCAATCGGTTCGGGGAATTGGTCTACCGGGAGTTGATGTCGTTGCCTCCGGTCATCAGCACCCCGCCGCGGTATCCCAACCGCGAGCTACTCGACCATCTGGAGGCCTCGCGCATGGCCGACGACTTCTACCGCGTCATCGGCGGCGAGCGCCGCGAGGGCGCCATCGTCGTCTCGCAATTCGATGAGGCCGTTGACTATTCGCCGATGCTGTCCGGGCGGGTCGCCAACGTCGTGCCCGTGGACAGCATCGACAAGGTGACCGCCGCGGTGAACGCCTATACTCAGACCATCGGCGTCTACCCGGAATCCCTGAAGCGGCGGCTGCGAAACACGTTGCCGCTGTTCGGCGCCCAACGGCTGACCACCCTGGGCTACGCGTGCAGCGTCGCGGTCGCCGCCCCGCAGGACGCCATCGAGCCGATCCGGCGGATGTGCAAGTGGATCGTCGACGAGGAATGCGATCCGGAGGTGGTGATCCCGCTGTGGCGACTCACGCCGGCATGACCGAACGTCCGACCGCCCTGGACGTCGTCGACGGAATCGACCTGTCGGGCAAGGTATGTGTGATCACGGGGGCGTCGTCGGGGTTGGGCCGCGAGTCCGCACGCGCGCTGGCCGCGGCGGGCGCGCACGTGGTGCTGGCCGCGCGTGACGAAGACGCGCTGGCGCAGACGGCCCGGTGGATAGCGGCCGAGGTGCCCGGGTCCCGCACCTCGACGGTACGGCTCGACCTCACCGCGCTGGCCAGCGTCCGCGCGGCGGCGGACGCCATAAGCGACGTCGCGCCGACCATAGATGTGTTGATGAACAACGCCGGTGTCATGTTCACCCCGTTCGGACGAACGCGCGATGGATTCGAAATACAGGTCGGGACAAACCATTTCGGGCACTTCGAACTCACCCGGCTCCTTGTCCCGCAACTGGCGGCCGCCGGAGGCGCCCGGATCGTCACGCTGTCGTCCGGGGGCCACCTCATGGGTGACGTCGATTTCGACGACCCGAACTGGGAGAGCCGCGAATACGACAAGTTCGTCGCGTACGGCGCGTCCAAGACGGCGAACATCCTGCACGCGAAGGAGGCCGACCGGCGGCTGCGCGAGTTGGGCATCCGCGCCTTCGCCGTTCATCCGGGCACGGTGGCGACCGCCCTGGCGCGGTACATGTCCCGCTCGGATTTCTCCGAACTCCGCAAGCTTGTCGTTGACAACAGCGCGGCGCGCGGCAAGCGGTCCGACGGCTTCCTCGACTTCACCACGCCCGAGCAGGGCGCGGCCACCCAGGTGTGGGCCGCGGTCAGCCCCGAGCTGAGGGACAAGGGGGCGCTGTACCTGGAAGACTGCGGGGTCAGCGACGCGGTCGCGCCCTACGCCCGCGACGAGCGGCGCGCGGCCGACTGGTGGGCCCTCTCCGAAAAGCTGTGTGACAGAGCGTGAACAGACTCGAACGGCGAAAGCTCGAGGTGCGGGAGAAGATCCTCGCGGCCGCGTTCGAGCTGTTTCTCCGCAACGGCGTCGCGGCCACCACCATCGAGGAGATCTGCGAGCGCGCCGACGTCGCCAATCGAACGTTCTTCAACCACTTCGCCACGCGCCAGGACATGATCCGGGCGTTGGCGCGGCGGCGACTGGTCAACCTGCACGACGTCGTGTTCGACCGTGTCGACCAGCCGATCCCGGACCGGCTGATCGGCGTGTTCGACGACATCGCCGCGGCGCTGGCGGAATCCGGCGACACCTACCGCGAGCTGATCGGGCACATGCTCGCCACCAGCGGCTACGGCATCCAGCGCGGCTTCGACCTGCACGACACGTTCGTCGAGCTGGTCAAGGAGGGGATCGCGCGCGGCGAGGTCGGCGCGCGACACGACCCGGAAACCTTGGCCGACATCATCGTTGGCGCCCTGTCCGGGGGCATCCTCAACTGGACCGTCGACCGGACGTATTCGCTGGAGACCAACCTGCACAACCTCGGCGTCGCGCTGGCCGAGTTGCTGAGCGGGTGAGGCCCGGGGTTTTGACTCTGCGCCCACCAGGGGCTCTACTCGCACTTTTGCCTGGTGGACGCAGAGTCAACTGAAACAGGCCGGCTCATGGCTCCGGGAGCTCCGTCCAGTCGGCCGAAAGCCGCGAGCTGAACCGGGGCGGCCGCCTGTCCAGGAAGGCGCTGACGCCCTCGCGGGCGTCGGCGGTGCCCATCACGCGGTGGTGCAGCTGGGTTTCCAGCGACGCGACCTGCCGCGGCGTGTAGTTGTTGATCGCGCTGTCCCACAGCAGTCGCTTGCACAAGGCCGCCGACATCGGAGCCACGTGGGCCGCGGTGTCGCGGGCCATCTCCACCGCCTGGTCGAGCACCCGCTCGGCGGGCAGCGCCCGATTCGCGATGCCGAGCGCCACCGCCTCCGCGCCCGTGAAGGTGCGCCCGGTGAGCAGCACCTCGGCGGCCACCCCCAGCGTGGCCAGATGCGCCAGCGTCCAGTGCGACATGCAGTCGGGTATCACCCCCCGGCGCACCTGCACCACACCGTATTTGGCGTCCTCGGCGGCGATGCGGATGTCGGCCTGCAGGGCAATCGTCAGGCCGATTCCGATGGCGTGGCCGTTGAGCGCGGCGATCACCGGCTTGCGCAATTCGAAGGCGGCGGGATCGATCGGCGATGCCGAGAACGTGCTGTCGTCCGCGGGCGCCTCGAACGGCGAGATGTTGCCGGAGAAGTCCGCTCCCACGCAGAAGGCACTGCCCGCGCCGGTGACCACGATGGCGCGGACGTCGTCGTCGGCGTCGCACTCCCGGTATGCCTGGCTCAGCAGCCTGCCCATGTCGGCGGTATAGGCGTTGAGATGCTCGGGGCGATTGAGCGTGAGCACCGCCACGCCCGCGTTGCTGTCGACCGTCACGTCGGCGCTCATCGCATCGCCCCCTATTCGGACAGCTGGAATTCCACCATGTCGGCCACCGCGTCCACGGCCTCGCTGAGCGCGGCGAATCGGTCGGCGGCCGACGGCGCCGACAGCACGGCGTAGCGGTCGGCCGTGCCGATCGGGATGCGAGACGCCAACGCGTATAGGCGCTGCCCGGCGTCGGCCGAGCCGTGACCCAGCAGCACGTCGCGGTCCGGCGGCGCGGCCCCGCGAGCCTGGGCGATCCGCTCGAACAGCGCCATCACCCGGTCCTCGAGATCGAGCAGCTGGGCGTGCGTCACCGGATCCCCCGGCTCGTCCGGCCACAGTGTCGCCGTCGCCCGCGGGTAGGGATCGTCGGGCAGCCACCCGGACACCCGGATCCGCTCCCCTGTCCGGCAGCGCAGCGCGAATCGGCCGGCGCCGAGATCGGCGTGTTCGATGATCCCGCACAGGGTTCCGACATCACAGCGCGAATCGCCGCCGCCGACCTCGCGGCCGGCGGAGATCAGCACGACACCGAACGGTTCGTCACCGTCGAGGCAGCGCCGCACCAGCGCGCCGTAGCGGGGCTCGAAGATCCGCAGCGGCAGATCCTCGTCGGGCAGCAGCGCCGACTCCAGCGGAAACATCGCCAGCTCAATGGGTTTGAAATCGGCCATCAGATGTCCAGCTCGGCCACCAGCGCGTCGACGACGGCACGCAGGTCGCCGTCGTGTTCCTCGGCCACCCGCCGCTGCCGCTGGTATGACGCGCCGTCGCGCCAGATGTCGGCCACCGCGCGCAGCTCCTCGGTGCAGTGCAGCGACTTGGCCACCGGCTCCAGCCGGGTCAGCACCTCGGCCAGATCGTCGGTCACCAGCCGCTCGTTGCTCTCGGCGTCCAGGATGATCACGGCGTCCAGGCCGTAACGGGCGGCGCGCCACTTGTTCTCCTGGACGTGCCAGGGCGGCATGGTGGGCAGCGTCTCTCCGGCATCCAGCCTGCGTTCCAGGTCGACGACCAGGCAGTGCGTCAACGCGACCAGCGCGCCGAGCTCACGCAGGTTGGACACGCCGTCGCAGACCCGCACCTCGAGCGTGCCCAGGTGCGGTGATGGCCTGATGTCCCAACGGATTTCGTCGATATGGTCGATGATGCCGGTCTTCTTCTGGTCGTAGACGAAGCCTTCGAACTGCGACCACCTCTGAAAGTGGAACGGCAGCCCCGCGGTGGGCAGCTGCTGGAACATCATCGCGCGATTGCTGGCGTACCCGGTGTCCTCGCCGCCCCACCACGGCGACGACGCCGACAGCGCCAGCAGGTGCGGGTAGTACTTCAGCAGCGACGTCATGATCGGCATCACCTTGTTCGCCGACGAGATCCCGACGTGCACGTGCACCCCCCAGATCAGCATCTGCCGGCCCCACCACTGGGTGCGTTTGATCAGCTCCGCGTAGCGGGGGGCATCGGTGAGCTTCTGGGTCGACCACCGAGCGAACGGGTGGGTGCCGGCGCAGAACAGCTCCATGCCGCGGTCCCGGACGATCCGGCGGGCGGGGCGCAGCGTGTCGCGCAAATCTTCCATCGCCTGCGCGGTGCAGTCGCAGATGCCGCTGACCACTTCGACGGTGTTGCGCAGCAATTCCTTGTGCACACGCGGGTTTTCGCCGATCTCGGCGATGACCGCGGTGGCCTCGTTGTTCAGGTCGCGGGTGTGCGCGTCGACGAGGGCGAACTCCCATTCCACGCCGATGGTCGGCCGTGGCGAGGGGGCGAAGTCGATACGGGCCCGGTCCCTGCTAGCCGGCACCGATGACACCGCACGCTACCCGCTTGCCGGCGTCACCGGTGGTCATCGTCGTCTGGTCCGGACCGGGTGTTCCGTTCGCCTGGGTGTAGCGATCCGACGGGATGTTGGCGAAGTTGTCGGCGCCGGCATGAATGATGATCGCGGTCTTCTCTCCGGTCAGCAGGTCGTCCAGGGTGAAGGCGTCCGTGGTGGTCACCAGCGTGCCGACCCCGTCCTTGCGGACCTCCAGCGAGGTCAGGTCACCGCTGGCGGGCTCGACGGAATGCCCGGGCGCCTGGAAGTGCCCGCCGGCGGACAGGAAGTCGCCGGGCGCGCCGCCGGTCGGGGCAACCGAATTGGCCTCGCACTTGCCCACCTTGTGGATGTGCACTCCGTGGAAGCCGGGCGCGAGGTGACCGGCGCCGGTCGTCGCGATCGTGATGGTGGCATAGCCGTTGCCGAAATCGAGCTTCGCGGTGGCGACCCGAGTGCCGTCGGGTGCCTTCAGCTGGGTGATGACGCTCTGCGCCGCGGGCTGCCCCTCGCCCTCGGCGCCCGGGGTTGTCGACGGGGCGGGCGATCCGGTCCACACCGCCGGCGTGGTACCCGGCGTCGACGCGGGCGGTTGGTTGGGGGTGCAAGCGCTGAGCCCGAGGCTGGCCGCCGCGAACAGTGCGGACGTGGTGGCGGCAGCGACGTGGCGGTGACCGGCGAGCTTAGCCATAGGGCGAGCCTAACCCCGATACGCCGTGCGCGAGCGTAACGCTACTGCGAATTCACCGTGGCGCTCAGCCCGTCACGAGGACGATGACACCGGGCGGCTGGTTGTTGAGTTCCGGAATCCGCGGTTGGACGGGCGCACCCAGCTTCTGGCCCACCGCGTCCGCGGTGGCGCGCTCGTCGCCGGCGTCGGTGTAGTACACGGTGGTGGCCGAGACATCGGACACCGACAGGTTCCCGACGTCGGTCACCTTGAAACCGGCGGAGGTCAGCTCGTCCTTGGTGCGCGTGGCGACGCCCTCTTTCGACGAGATGTTGTAAACGCGCACCTCGGCCTGGTTCGCCGGGGGCTTCGTCGAGGTCGACGACGCGGGGGCGGTGCTGGTCACGCTGGACACCGGCGACGCCGAGTCGTCATCGGAGGTCCCGGAGGAACCCAGCGCCTGCCAGCCGAGCAGCAGGAAAATGACGCCCAGGAACAACAGCACCATCACCATGGCCCGCAGGGGAAGCCCCGTGGAGTCGGGGACGCGCTCTTTCATCGAGCCCACTGTAGCCAGAAAAGTGCCGGAGCCCGCAAAGGCACGGACCCGTCAGGTCACCTCGAAGCCGAGCCGCCGCGCAGCCCGCGCCTTCTGGCGGCTGGCGCGCAGCCGCCGCAGCCGCTTCACCAGCATCGGGTCGGCGGCCAGCGCCTCGGGTCGATCGACGAGCGCGTTGAGCACCTGGTAGTAGCGCGTCCCCGACATCGAGAACAGCTCCTTGATGGCGTCCTCTTTCACCCCGGCGTATTTCCACCACTGACGTTCGAATGCCAGGATGTCGTGTTCACGGCGGGTCAGCCCATCGGCGATTTCAGCGTCGTCCCCCGATCGATTTGCCCGCGCCATGGCGCTGTCCATATCGCTTCCCCTGGACCCTTCCGGCGATTCTCACAGTGTTCGAATGACTTGACTTACATAGGGGCATGTTTCGGCGAATATTGAACCACGTCGCGAACCCTCAAGCCGTAATCCAGACCCGCGAGTCGGCCGATTCCCCCGCGATTGCCCAGCTCTCCCCGTCGCCACCGCGGGACGCTTTAAGCTAGCCGACCATGGCAGTCGTACCCATACGCATCGTCGGAGATCCGGTCCTGCACGCCCCGACGACGCCGGTGGCCGTCGCCGCCGACGGTTCGCTACCGGCGGATCTGCCCGAGTTGATCGCGACCATGTACGAGACCATGGACGCCGCCCACGGCGTCGGCCTGGCCGCCAACCAGATCGGATACGGCCTGCGGCTCTTCGTCTACGACTGCAGCGAGGACCGCGGGCTGACGGACCGCCGCCGCGGCGTGGTCATCAATCCGGTCCTGGAAACCTCCGAAATACCCGAGACGATGCCCGACCCGAACACCGACGACGAAGGGTGCTTGTCGGTTCCCGGCGAGTCGTTCCCCACCGGGCGCGCCAAGTGGGCACGGGTCACCGGGCTGGACGCCGACGGCGGTCCGATCGCCATCGAGGGCAGCGGCCTGTTCGCGCGGATGCTGCAGCACGAGACCGGGCACCTGGATGGATTCCTCTACCTCGACCGCCTCATCGGCCGGTACGCCCGCAGCGCGAAAAGGGCGGTGAAGTCCCACGGTTGGGGCGTTCCGGGACTGTCGTGGCTGCCGGGCGAGGGCCCGGACCCGTTCGGCCACTGATGGTCTCGTGGCCGGACCCGGGAACGCGGGTGACGGTGCGGTACCGGCGCCCGGCCGGATCGGTCCCGCCGCTGACCGACGCGGTTGGGCACCTGCTCGAGGCCGATCCGGTGCTGCGGGTGCGGACGAAAACGGGGGCGGTCGTCGAGATCGCCCCCGCCGACGTCGTCGCGCTGCGGGTCCTGACCGACGCGCCGGTGCGCACCTCCCAGATCCGGGCGCTCGAGCACGCGGCCGCGGCGGCCTGGCCCGGCACCGAGCGGACCTGGCTGGGCGGCTGGCTGCTGCGGGCCGGGCGGGGAGCCGGCCTGGCCGCCAATTCGGCTATGCCGCTGGATATCTCGGCCCGGACGGGTGCGATCCCCGAGATCATGACCTGGTACGAGCGTCGCGGCCTGACACCGTGGCTGGCCATCCCGGATCGCCTGTTGCCCCTGCCGCCCGGCCTGACCGCTGGGCGCACGGAGGTGGTCCTGGTGCGCGACGTGTCGAGCGTCACGCTGGCGTTACGGCCGGACCCGAGCGTCACGCTAGAGCGACGGCCGGGCGACGCGTGGCTGCGGACCTACCAACGCGAGATTCCCGTCGACGCGCTCACCGCCGTCGTCGACGGCGAGCTGATGTTCGGCACCCACCCGGGCGGGGCGATCGCGCGCGCCGCGGTGACCGACGCCCCGGACGGCACCCGCTGGGTGGGCCTGTCGGCGATACGCGCCCCCGACGAACGGGCCGCGGCGGTCCTCTGCGAAGCGCTGCTGGCCTGGGGCGCGGATCGCGGCGCGACCCGCGGCCACGCGCGTGCCCGTCAAGCCGGCGCCACCGCCCTCGCCGATGGGCTGGGTTTCCGGCCACACCACCGCCGCCGCTACGTTCCGGCCCGCGCAATGGATACCGTCTAGCCATGCCCGACGGGACGCTGCGACTGGCCACCTGGAACGTGAACTCGATTCGCACCCGGCTGGGCCGCGTCGTCGACTGGCTGGCCCGCGCCGACGTCGACGTGCTGGCCATGCAGGAGACCAAGTGTTCCGACGGCCAGTTCCCGACCCTGCCGCTGTTCGAACTCGGCTACGAGGTCGCACACGTCGGATTCAATCAGTGGAACGGCGTGGCCATCGCCTCCCGCGTCGGCCTCGACGACGTGCAGATCGGCTTCGAGGGCCAGCCCAGCTGGAGCAGCAAGCCGGAGGTGGCCGCCACGGCCGAGGCCCGCGCGCTGGGCGCCACCTGCGGCGGCATCCGGGTGTGGAGCCTGTATGTGCCCAACGGCCGCGCGCTGGGCGATCCGCACTACACCTACAAGCTGAATTGGCTTGCCGCACTGCGTGATACGGCGGCCGGCTGGCTGCGCGACGATCCCGAGGCCCAGATCGCCCTGGTCGGCGACTGGAACATCGCCCCGACGGACGACGACGTCTGGAGCGCCGAATTCTTTGCCGGCGCCACCCATGTCTCCGAGCCGGAGCGCCGCGCGTTCGACGCCATCGTCGACGCCCAATTCACCGATGTGGTAAGGCCTTTCACCCCGGGGCCCGGGGTCTACACCTACTGGGACTACACCCAGCTGCGGTTCCCGAAGCGGCAGGGCATGCGCATCGACTTCATCCTGGCATCACCGGCGCTGGCGGCCCGGGTGACCGACGCACAGATCGTCCGGGAGGAACGCAAGGGGAAGGCGCCCAGCGACCACGCGCCGGTGCTGATCGATGTGAGTCGGGTTTGAGTCGCATTGACGATTTGTATGCGGGCTGCGTGGCATAAAAAACCAGAAGTTGCTCGTTGTACGCGCGTTTGTAACGTGGCAGGCTTTCGCCTTATACATGCAGAGAACAATTTCGTTGTTGCTGTTAACCTCGCGTTCAACGGGTATACGGGTTGCCGACGCGGTTCCCAGTAAGAGCGATCGGATACCAGGGAGTCATCATGGGTGTCGTCGGCGGGGCAGTCCGGAACGTGGGTAAGACGGTGGGTCGCGCCGCGGACGCGACCACGGCGGCCGCGGGCGCTGTGGGCGGCGCCGCGGTCAACGGAATCGTCGGCGGCGTAACGGGAGCCGCCGAGGGCATCAAGCGCGGAGTCAGCAGTGGCAGCCACTCGACGCCGGCCGCCGCGTTGGCTTTGGGTGCGCTCGGTGTGGCCGGCCTGGTCGAGTGGCCGGTGCTGCTGGCCGTCGGCGGCGGCGCGTTGTTGGTGCACAAGATGCAACGCAAGCCCGAGCCGCCCGCGTCGGCGAAGACGAACCTCAAGCCCGTGCCGTCGGAGCCCGCGGCCAAGAAAGCGGTGCCGCAGAAGGCCGCCGGCAAGGCCGCCGGCAAGCCGGCGGCCAAGAAGGCGGCCGGGCGCCGGGCCGGCGCCGCCGCGTTGCGCAGCACCAACTGAACCGACCGAACGGAACCGTTTAAGCGGTCACCACGGTCACCGCTCGGCCGCACACCGCCGGGTCCAACCGGGTGGGGGCGGGCTCCGGGCGCCGCCGCGGCGACCATCGCGATGGCCGTTCCGAACCGCGCTTCGCAAGGTTGGGGCACGCCGCGCCGGCCGGGCACGCCGCCACCCGGACCTGACGCGCCCGCGACGAACGGCGCGCCGCCCGATCGGGCTGCCGGATCTCCACCACCCCGACGCGCCAAAGCAGCGCATAAAGTTCAACTAACGGGACCCGCAGCACCAAAGCGATCGACGAAACGAGCGGATCGGTCAAGAAGCCCGAGGAGTCGGTCGTCGACATAAGTCCGACGTTGACCTCACGACCCGGCGAGGCGGCAAACCCTTCGTTACCGAAAGGCAAATGATGGCGGAAAAGAAGTCGCGCACAGGGATTTCCCAGCGCGAAGCGGTGGAGAAGATCCGCGAGGGCGAAACCTTCGTGGTGAACGTGCCGGTGATCGGGCAGATGGAGATTCCGCGCCCAGAGCAGTTGGCCTACTACGGGGGTCTGGCCGCGCTGGCGGCGCTGGAGCTCATCGACTGGCCGGTCGCCCTGGTCATCGCCGCGGGGCATCTCCTGGCGAGCAACCACCACAACCGGCTCCTGGAGGAACTCGGCGACGCGATGGAAGAGGCCTAGGGCCGGTCAATCGGCGGCGTCGGCGGGGATCCGTTCGTGCATCGTCAGCAACACGTGGTCGAACTGACTTTGGGCGGCGGCCGGCGGCGACGGCAGGGTGGTCACTTCGGCGAGTAGCTGCTTCGCGAGCGCCCGCAGCTTCACGTTGGTCTCTTGCGAGCGCCACTGCAGGACGCGGAAGGCCTGGTCGGCGCTGACCCGGTAGACATACATCAGCACGCCCTTGGCCTGCTCGATCGACGCGCGGTTCTCGAAGAGGTCCGGCAGGGCCACGTCGAGCGCCTCTTGCCGGGCCTCGTCGAAGGTGTTGGTGAGGTCGATGTAGTAGCCGGCGGTGCCCACCACCGTGCCGGCGTCGTCGAGCATGCGGTCGGCCAGCACGATCGCGTCGTGCACGTTGCCCGCGGTGTCGATGAACCGGTGCCGGCTGGAAAACGACTCCGCCGACCGCAAGGCGTAGTCGAGCAGCTCCTGGACGTGCGCGCGGTCGTCGGGATGCTTGTGCGACAACAGCAGCTTGGTCGTCGGCACGATGGTCCCCGGTTCGTAGCCGTGCATCCTGGCCACCTCGTCGGACCACTCCCAGCGCTGACCGTCGAACCAGAACCGGAAGGTGCCGACGTTCGCGTACGTGCTGGCAGCGTCGGCGGCGTCGGTCGACGGCTGGCGGTTCGCCCCGGGTGCCGACGCACCCGTTCCCGTGGGCTGTTGCACATGTGCATCTTCCCATTTCGTGGGTAGCGGCGGCTACCGCTCTGTCGGGAAGGCCGCCCGCATGCCGCGTCGCGTGCCGTGCGAGTAACGTCGCGTGCGGGCGATCCAGCCAAACCAAGTAAACAGGCGCGGGAGCGCACGCCGAGTGCGCTGAGAGGACGGCTAGGGGCCGTCGACCGTACGAACCTGACCGGGTAATGCCGGCGTAGGGAGATGACAATGACTGAGACCTTGCCGAAAACCGCCGCACCGTCCGTGACCACCGGACCCATCGCGGGCAGCAGCAAGGCGTACCGCGACGTTCAGGGCCCGGGCGGGGCCGGTCTGAGGGTGCCGTTCCGGCGGGTGAACCTGTCCACCGGGGATCACTTCGACCTCTACGACACCTCCGGGCCCTACACCGATCCGGACGCGGCGATCGACCTGACGGCCGGGCTCCCGGCGCGGCCCGGGGTGGTGCGCGACCGCGGCACCCAGCTGCAGCGGGCCCGCGCCGGCGAGATCACCGCCGAGATGGCGTTCATCGCCGCCCGCGAGGACCTGCCCGCCGAGCTGGTGCGCGACGAGGTCGCCCGCGGCCGCGCGGTGATCCCGGCCAACCACAACCATCCCGAGAGCGAGCCGATGATCATCGGCAAGGCGTTCGCGGTGAAGGTCAACGCCAACATCGGCAACTCGGCGGTGACGAGCTCGATCGCCGAGGAGGTCGACAAGATGGTGTGGGCCACCCGCTGGGGCGCCGACACCATCATGGACCTGTCCACCGGCCGCAACATTCACGAAACCCGCGAGTGGATCCTGCGCAATTCGCCGGTGCCGGTCGGCACGGTGCCGATCTATCAGGCGCTGGAAAAGACCAAGGGCGATCCGACGGAGCTGACCTGGGAGATCTACCGCGACACCGTGATCGAGCAGTGCGAGCAGGGCGTCGACTACATGACCGTGCACGCCGGCGTGCTGCTGCGCTACGTGCCGCTGACCGCCAAGCGGGTCACCGGCATCGTGTCCCGCGGCGGGTCCATCATGGCGGCCTGGTGCCTGGCCCATCACCGGGAGTCGTTCCTCTACACCAACTTCGAGGAGCTCTGCGACATCTTCGCCCGCTACGACGTCACCTTCTCGCTCGGTGACGGGCTGCGGCCGGGCTCGATCGCCGACGCCAACGACGCCGCGCAGTTCGCCGAGCTGCGCACCCTGGGCGAGCTGACCAAGATCGCGAAAGCCCGTGGGGCACAGGTGATGATCGAGGGACCGGGACACATCCCGATGCACAAGATCGTCGAGAACGTGCGGCTGGAAGAGGAGCTGTGCGAGGAGGCCCCCTTCTACACGCTGGGCCCCTTGGCCACCGACATCGCGCCGGCCTACGACCACATCACGTCGGCGATCGGCGCGGCCATCATCGCGCAGGCCGGCACCGCGATGCTGTGCTACGTGACCCCCAAGGAGCACCTGGGCCTGCCGGACCGCAAGGACGTCAAGGACGGGGTGATCGCCTACAAGATCGCTGCGCACTCGGCGGACCTGGCCAAGGGGCACCCGCGGGCCCAGGAGCGCGACGACGCGCTCTCCACGGCGCGGTTCGAGTTCCGCTGGAACGACCAGTTCGCGTTGTCGTTGGATCCCGACACCGCGCGGGAATTCCACGACGAGACGCTGCCGGCCGAACCGGCGAAGACGGCGCACTTCTGCTCGATGTGTGGGCCGAAGTTCTGCTCGATGCGGATCACCCAGGACGTGCGGGACTACGCGGCCGCGCACGGGCTCGACAGCGAGGAAGCGATCGAGGCGGCCATGCAGGACAAGTCGCGCGAGTTCGCCGAGCACGGCAACCGGGTGTATCTGCCGCTTACACAGTGAGTTACCTGCCTGTGCCGTCGCCGGGTACCACGCCCCGGCGGGTGCTGACCATCGCCGGATCGGACTCGGGTGGCGGTGCGGGCATCCAGGCCGACCTGCGCACCATGGCGCTGCTGGGCGTGCACGCGTGCGTCGCGGTCACCGCGGTCACGGTGCAGAACACGTTGGGCGTACAGGGTTTTCACGAGGTTCCCGGCGAGGTGGTCGCCGACCAGATCGACGCGGTGGTCACCGACGTCGGCATTCAGGCCGCCAAGACCGGGATGCTGGCGTCGTCGGGCATCATCGACACGGTCGCCGCGACCTGGCGCCGGCTCGGGCTGGCGATTCCGCTCGTCGTCGATCCGGTGTGCGCGTCCATGCACGGAGACGCGCTCATGGCGCCCTCGGCCCTGGATTCGCTTCGCACTCACCTGTTTCCGTTGGCCACGCTGGTGACGCCGAACCTGGACGAGGTGCGGCTGCTCGTGGATGTCGACGTGGTCGACGCCGACTCGCAGCGCGCGGCGGCCACGGCGCTGCACGCGCTGGGCCCGCGGTGGGTGTTGGTCAAGGGCGGGCACCTGCGATCCTCGGATCGCAGCCGCGACCTGCTTTATGACGGCGCGGATTTCCACGAGTTCGACGCGGAGCGCATCCCCAGCGGAAACGACCACGGCGGCGGCGACACGCTGGCGGCCGCGATCGCTTGCGCGCTGGCGCACGGGTTCAGCGTGCCCGACGCGGTCGGCTTTGGGAAGCGGTGGGTCACCGAATGCCTGCGCGCCGCCTACCCGTTGGGCCACGGGCACGGCCCGGTCTCGCCCCTGTTCCGGCTCACATGATTGCCCGCCTCCTCGAGCAGATCGCGGGCATCGCACACCGGCCGGCCGGCGACCCCAACGGCGTCGTCGTGCTGACCCACGGCGCCGGAGGCGATCGGGAATCCCCGCTGCTGCAACGGGTTTGCGACGAATGGGCGCGACGCGGCTGGTTCGCGGTGCGCTACAACCTGCCCTACCGGCGGCGCCGGCCCAGCGGCCCGCCGTCGGGGTCGGCCGCCACCGACCGCGCGGGGATCGTCGAGGCGATCGCGGTGTGCCGCGGCCTCGCCGACGGCCCGCTGATCGCCGGCGGACACTCCTACGGGGGGCGGCAGACGTCGATGGTGGTCGCCGGCGGCGAGGCTCGGGTGGACGTGCTGGCGCTGTTCTCCTACCCGGTGCATCCGCCGGGCAAGCCGGAGCGCCCCCGCACCGAGCACCTGCCCGACATCACGGTGCCGACCGTGTTCACCCACGGGACGTCGGATCCCTTCGGCACGCCGGGCGAGGTGCGCGACGCCGCGGCCCTGATCGCCGCGCCCACCGAGGTCGTCGAGATCACCGGCGCCCGGCACGATTTGCGCTCGAAGACCCTCGACGTGCCAGCGCTCGCCGTCGATGCGGCGCTGCGCCTGCTGCGTCGCCAAACGTGAGGGCGACTCGTCCGGCCCCGGCCGCCGGCGCGCCGAGGTCCGCTTCCCGGCAACCCCGACCCCGTCGGCTTCATCCGCCGCCTCGGCGACGAGGTGATTCCCCGGCTCGCTGAAATCACCTGAGCCGCGAGTTCACCCGGCTTCCCTATCGCGCGACCATGCGGTAGTGTTTACACAAGTATGCTTGTAAAAACTTCGGAAGGCGCGAAACCCCCATGGTCGACAACGAACTCGACGTGCGACAGCTAAGCAAGCCCGACAAGCACCCGACGATCTTCGCCACCTATGCCGACCTGCCGGTCGGCGGATCGTTCGTGTTGGTCAACAATCATGATCCCCGCCACCTGCGCGACGAGTTCGAGGCCGATTACGCCGGCGGCTACCGATGGGAGTACGTCGAGCGGGGCCCGACGGTCTGGCGGATCCGGATCGGCAAGCTCACCGCCACGCCGCTGCCGCGGGTTCTGACGAACACCGCCGACATCGCGGGCGCCGACGCGGAACCGGACGTGGCCGGGGTGGCGTGGAAGCTGGACGTCCGCGACCGCGACCTGGACTCGAACGTCATCACGCTGGCGCCCAACGGCGGGATCGACGCACACACGGGGGCCGACGTGGACGTTTTGGTCCACGTGCTGTCCGGCAGCGGCCGGCTGACCACCGAAGAGGGCACGATCGAGCTGGCCCCCGGTGCGCTGCTCTGGCTCCCGCGCCGGTCGCGGCGCCAATTCACCGCAGGCCCGGACGGATTGCGCTACCTGACCGTGCACCAGAAGCGGGAGATCCTGCCGCTTACCCCGACCGTGCGGCACGCCTGATGAGCGGCGTCGTCGACAACGATCCCGGCAAGCTGCCGCGGTCGAGCCGCGGCGACGACGCCGTGCAGGGGCACTGGCTGCTGGCGCGCTTGGGCAAGCGGGTGTTGCGCCCCGGCGGCATCGGGCTCACCCGCACGCTGCTGGCCGACGCCCGGGTGCCCGACGCCGACGTGCTGGAGCTGGCCCCGGGTCTCGGCCGCACCGCGACCGAGATCCTCGCCCGCCGGCCCCGGTCGTACGTCGGGGCCGAGCAAGACCCCGACGCCGCCCGGTCGGTCCGCGACGTCGTTGCCGGGCGGGGCGAGGTCCGGGTCGCCGACGCGTCCGACACCGGGCTGCCCGACGCCAGCAGGGACGTCGTCATCGGTGAGGCGATGCTGACAATGCAGGGCGATCCGGCCAAACACGCCATCGTGGCCGAGGCCGCACGGGTGCTGCGGCCGGGCGGCCGCTACGCCATCCACGAACTCGCGTTGACGCCCGACACCGTCTCCGATGAGGTCAAAACCGATGTCCGCCAATCGCTTGCCCGCGCGATCAAGGTCAACGCCCGCCCCTTGACGGTCGCCGAGTGGACCCGGCTGCTCACCGACCACGGTCTGGTCGTCGACCGTGTCGCGACGGCGCCGATGGCGCTGTTGCAGCCGCGGCGCCTGATCGCCGACGAAGGCCTCCCACGGGCGTTGCGGTTTGTCATAAACCTGTCGATCCACCGCGAAGCCCGCCGGCGAGTGGCCCAGATGCGGAGCACCTTCCGCCGACACCGCGAACGATTGATCGCCGTCGCGATCGTGGCCCACAAGCCCGCCGGCGACGCCGGCTGACCCGAAACCGCTTGTGCGGTCACGGAATTCCTTAGTTCAGCGCGCGACCAGGGTGTCGAGTTCCGGCGCGTCGGTGCCCGTCAGCCGCCGGTGCATGGCCCAGGCGATCCTGGCGGCCTGGATTTTCGCGTGCTCGGCGACGGGTCCCCGAAACATCTCGTCGACGGTTTCGTTCCACACGGTCAGCCAGCGGACGAAGTGGCGCCCGCTCAGCGGGGTTTGTTGATGCACGCGCCGGTGGGCGTGCAACGCGCTGCCCCGGTACAGTCCGGCGCGAAACAGCACGGTCTGCCAGAAGTCGGCCATCACCGGGATATGCGAGTCCAGCCCGCCGGCCCGCAGCTCGGCGAACGGCCCGATAAGGACGTCGTCGACCATCACCCGGTCATAAAACCGATGCAACAAGGCCTCGACGTCCGCGCGGCCGGTCAGGTCCGCGACCGCCCGGTCGTCTGGCGCGTGGGGCTCGGTCATGGGCGCCGGCTACACGTTCGCGACGAGCGTCAGCCCGCCGCGGTCGCGCGCGGTCTTCCGTCTCTTGCTGCTCGCCACCAGGCGTGCCACCGCGGCTTCGATTCCGCGGGCCAGCGTGTCGACGTCGGCCCCGGCGTCGTAGTCGGCAAGGATGCCGAAGGACAGGTCGTCGGCGTAGCTGAGCATTGCCACCCCCGTTCGTAGTTGCATCGCGATCGGCGGAACCGGGAACACGCTCAGCACGCGCCGCCCCATGAAGTGCAGCGGTTCGCGGGGGCCGGGGACATTCGTCGTCAAGATGGCGACGCCGCGCTGCGGCAACCGGGTCAACAGACGGACGGCCCACGCGGTCAAGGGAAATGGGATGCGGTTGGCGACCGACACCAACGCATGACCCGCCTGGTGCTGTCCGTGAGACTTCGTGCGATCCAATCGGGAATGGACAATCCGCAGCCGCTGCACCGGGTTCCGCTCTTCGACCGGCAGGTACGGCAGCATCACCGAGACGCGGTTGTCGGTCTTGTCGAACGCGTCGACGGACCGCATCGACACCGGCACCAACGAGCGAAGCGCATCGGGCTGGGGATGCTCGCCACGCTGGACGAGGACGTTGCGGTAGCTCTCGGTGATCGCGGCCAGCGCGACATCGTTGACGGACACGTCGAACGCCCGGCACACCTGCGCGACGTCGGCCAGGGGAACCCGCGCGGCGCTGTAGCGGCGCAAATTGGTTATCGGCCCGTTCAGCGACGTCGCGGCGGGACGCAGCAGACCGGCCGCGATTTCGGCGGCGCCCAGGGCCGTGCGGGCGGTGGTGGCGGCGACGGCGGCCGAGGCATTCCACAGGCCGCCCAGCACTTTCAGCGGATTCACGTCCGACACGACCCGTAGGATTCCCTGCGCCTTGGGCTGCTTGGCGGCGCCGACCCGGCGCGCGAAGCTGTCGTGGATGCCGTTGGCGGCCGGGTCGCACAGGCCGGCGAGCATGTGGGTGGCGGCGATTCCGTCGGCCATGCAATGGTGGATCTTGGTCAGCATCGCCCACCGGTTGTCGCTGAGGCCCTCGATGACCCAGATTTCCCACAGCGGCCGATCCCGGTCGAGGCGCCGGGAGATGACGTCGGCGGCGAGCTGGAACAGCTCCCGGTCGTCGCCGGGCCGCGGCAGGGCGATGTGCCGCACGTGACGCGCGAGATCGAAGCCGGGATCGTCCACCCATTCGGGCGCGCCGAGATCGAGCGGGCGCATGCGCAGCCGCTGCCCGAACCGGGGGCACGCGCGGATCCGCTGCTCGAGCGTGGACATCAGCGCATCGCGGTCCGGGATCAGCCCCTCGATGACCGCCAGACCACCGATCGCCAGGCTCACGTGCCGATCGGAATCCTCCGCCTTGAGAAAGCCCGCGTCAAGGATTGTCAACTGGTCCACGGCCACCATCTCCACAGCTTATATGCAACTTGCAGTAACACTATTCTCCGCGCCGCCGGCCCGGCGGCGGCAGGGCCGAAAGTCCCCAAGTCGGCTCGTCAGCGCGATATAGAACGCGTTCTATTCGGCGGCGGAGAGAAGTGACTAAAGTACCTTTTTCCTGCGGCGTTACCCAGGTCTAATCGGACTAGATACTCTCACCCACAGGAGGTTGTCATGGCCCACCCCAACCTGGCGCCCGGGTTCGATTTCACCGACCCCGACATCTACGCGCACCGCCTACCGGTCGAAGAGCTGGCCGAGCTGCGCCGAACGGCGCCCGTGTGGTGGTGCGAGCAGACCCCGGGCAAGGCCGGCGGCTTCAACGACGGCGGCCACTGGGTGGTGACCAAGCACAAGGACGTCAAGGAGATATCGCTGCGCAGCGACGTGTTCTCCAGCTGGCAAAACGGCGTGATCCCGCGGTTCAGCGACGACATCGCCCGCGAGGACATCGAGGTCCAGCGATACGTGATGCTCAACATGGACGCGCCGCACCACACCCGGCTGCGCAAGATCATCTCGCGCGGGTTCACCCCGCGGGCCATCGGCCGGCTGCGCGACGAGCTCAACGAGCGCGCGCAGAACATCGCGAAGGCCGCCGCCGCCGCGGGCTCCGGCGACTTCGTCGAACAGGTGTCGTGCGAACTGCCGCTGCAGGCGATCGCCGGCCTGCTCGGCGTGCCGCAGGAGGACCGCAACAAGCTGTTCGAGTGGTCGAACGAGATGACCGGCAACGACGACCCCGAATACGCCCACATCAACCCGAAAGCCACCTCGGCGGAGCTGATCGCCTACGCGATGGGGATGGCCGCGATCAAGGCCAAAAACCCGGGCGACGACATCGTCACGTCGCTGATCGAGGCCGACATCGACGGCGAGAAGCTGTCCGACGACGAATTCGGGTTTTTCGTGGTGATGCTCGCGGTGGCCGGCAACGAGACCACCCGCAACACGATCACCCAGGGCATGATGGCGTTCTGCGATCACCCCGACCAGTGGGAGCTGTTCAAGAGGGAGCGCCCGGAGACCGCCGTCGACGAGATCGTGCGCTGGGCCACCCCGGTGACCTGCTTTCAGCGCACCGCGCTCGCCGACTACGAGCTGTCCGGGGTGACGATCAAGAAGGGCCAGCGGGTGCTGATGTTCTACCGCTCGGCCAACTTCGACGAGGACGTGTTCACCGATCCGTACACGTTCAACATCCTGCGCGACCCCAACCCGCACGTCGGATTCGGCGGCGGCGGCGAGCACTACTGCATCGGCGCCAACCTGGCCAGGCTGACGATCGGCCTCATGTTCAACGCCATCGCCGACCACATGCCCAATCTCGCGCCGCTCTCGACACCGCAGCGGCTGCGGTCGGGATGGCTCAACGGCATCAAACACTGGCAGGTCGATTACCAGGGCACCGGCCCACGGGGCGGGAACTGACCGCCCCCGCAACGGCATTCGCCCTCAGGGAGTGTCGTGTAGCGCGCTGGCGATGTTGTGCAACACCTCCGGGTGTCGCAAGAACGGGGTGATGATGTCGACCGGCAGCGGGAACACCACCGTTGAGTTCTGGTCGGCGCCCAATTCCAGAAGCGTTTGCAGGTAACGCAATTGCAGCGACGCCGGGCTCTTGGACAGGGTTTCGGCGGCTTCCCGCAGCTCCTCGGACGCCTGCAGCTCCCCGCGGGCGTTGATGACTTTGGCCCGGCGTTCCCGTTCGGCTTCGGCCTCGCGGGCCATCGCGCGCTGCATCGACTCCGGGATCTCGACGTCTTTGATCTCGACCACCCGGACCTGGATGCCCCATGGCTCCGTTTGCTTTTCGATGATCGTGCGCAAATCGCTGTTGAGGTCTTCACGGTGCGCCAGCAAGGTGTCGAGGTCGGCCCGCCCGAGCAGCGAACGCAGCGTCGTCTGCGCGATCTGGGAGGTCGCGACGGCGTAGTTCTCCACCGCCAGGATCGCCTTGAGCGGTTCCATCACCTGGAACATGACCACCGCGTTGACGCGGGCCGGCACGTTGTCGCGGGTGATCACCTCCTGCGGGGGGATGGTCAGCGTCACCAGCCGCTGATCGACTCGAATCATCTTGTCCACCAGCGGAATCAGGAAGCGAAGCCCGGGACGATACAGCGGGCGCACATGACCCATCCGGAACACCACCCCGCGTTCGTACTCGCGCAGGACCGTCAGCGACAGCAACCCGAGCACGGCCAGTATCGCGATCCCCGTGGCGATGACGCCAATCACCAGTGCGGTCATGAGGTCCTGTCTTCCTTGCCTTGCCAGCCTCCCCAGCGCGTGGAGTACCGGTCGATCGCGGCCGCCACCTGGTCCTCGATGGCGGTGCGGTGCGGCAGGTAATCCGGCGCGTTGGACGGAGTGTTCCACAGATGGCGGGCCAGCGGCAGCCCCAGCAGGACGACGACCAGCACCGTGCCCGCCAGCACCAGCACGTCGCCGACCGAATGGCTCGCGACCAACGTGGCCAGCGGCAGCACGATGCCGAACGCCACCACGCAGCAGGCGATTCCGCGATGAAACCGCCCGGCGTCCGAATGCGGCCACGGGTCGATCTCGCGGCTGACCTCGCGGCCGTGATCCGATGTCGTGCACGTCGACTTGACGGGACAGCTGTTACACACCACCGGCAACGCCCGGTATCGCATGACCCGGTGTTTGGGATCGAACGAGCTCGGCCATAGCCAGTGGTCCTGCGGGCACACCCAGGCGTCGTGGTCGGGGCGGTAGGTGAATCGGCCCGTGCGCCAGAGCGCCGCGCGCGCCGACGCCCGTCGCGCCATCGAGTCGAAACTCCACCCGATGGCCAGCAGCGCCAGCGAATAGCCGGCGATGAGCCACACGGACGCGGCTGGCGCGGCCATCGGTCAGTCCTTCGCCGCCGCCGCCGAGCCGGTTGTGGACTCGGCCGGAACCTCGGTGTAGAGCGGATGTTCGGGCAATTCTTGAACGGTCGAACCGGAACGGAAGTTGCGCAGCGCGGTCCACGCGATCCAGACGAACGGCAGCACACCGCCGACGATCAGGATGACGTCGCCGGGCAGCCGCAGCCATTCGAGCACCGCGTTGCCGGGTCTGGTGATGTAGCCCAGCGAGCGGGCCTCGAAGTAGCCGTCGTTGACCGAGTGGTACAGCTGCAGCACACCCAGCGGCAACAAGGTGACGAACACCATCCACGCCAGGCCGATGTTCATACACCAGAAGGAGATTCGCGCCAGCTTCTCCGGCCACTTGTCGGCGGGGATGACATAGCGGAACGCGAAAATCGCCAGGCCGACGGCGAGCATGCCGTACACGCCCATCATCGCCGCATGCGCGTGGTTGGCCGTCAGCGCGGTGCCGATCTGGTAGTAGGACACGATCGGCAGGTTGATCAGGAACCCGAAGATGCCCGCCCCCAAGAAGTTCCAGAAGCCCACCGCGACGAGGAACATCACCGCCCAGCGGTGCGGGAAGGGGTTGGCGTCGCCGGACTGCTGGCGCGCGCCCAGCTGCAGGAACGCCCACGCCTCGACAGTCAGGAAGGTCAGCGGAATGACCTCGGCCGCCGAGAAGAACGCGCCCAGCGCCATGTGCTCCACCGGGGTGCCGGAGAAGTACAGGTGGTGCATGGTGCCGATGACGCCGCCCGCGGAGTACAGGATGACGTCAAGGAAGATCACGCCCAACGCGATTCGCTCGCGCACCACGCCCAGCAGCACGAACATGTAGGCCACCATCACGGTGGTGAACAGTTCGAGGAAGTCCTCGACCCACAGGTGCACCACCCAGAACCGCCAGAAGTCGGCGACGGTGTAGTGGGTGTCGCTGCCGGCCAGTAGCCCGACGGCGTAGAACGCCGGAATCGCCAGCCCGGAGAAGAAGAACAGCCACGGCATGTTCATCTTCGACTCGCCCTTGAGCCGGGCGCGCATGCCCCGCCAGATGATCGCGATCCACACGAACAGGCCGACGATCAGCAGGATCTGCCAGAGCCGCGGCAGGTCGAGGTACTCCCACTGCTGGGAGAACAGCCCACCCGCGGGGATCACGCCGTAGATGGAGAGCCCCTCGCAGATCAGCGAGCCGAACACGACCACGGCGACGGCGCCCAGCAGGACGTAGGCGAGCAGGCCCTGTCGGCGCGGCTCGCGGCGGGCGATGAACGGCACCAGGAAGATGCCACCCGCCAGAAACGCCGCCGCGGTCCAGAACAACGCCAGCTGCAGGTGCCAGGTGCGGGCCAGGTTATAGGGCAGCAGCCGGGCCAGGTCCAGGCCGAAGAACGTCGACAAATCGGCGCGGTAGTGCTCGGCGGCCGCACCGAGCAGCGTCTGGGCCAAAAACAGCACCGACACGATCGCGAAGAACCAGATGGTCGCCCGCTGCGCCGGCGTCAGGCTCACCTCGCCGGGTTGGCGGAACGACAGCGTGGACGCCTCGGCGCCGTGCCAGCCGACCTTCTGGCTCCAGCGCCCGTAGACGGCGAACATGATTCCGATGCCGCCCAGCAGCGCGATCAGCGACAGCGCCGACCACACGACCACCGCCGCGGTCGGGCCGTTGTCGACCCGAGGCTCGGCCGGCCAGTTGTTGGTGTAGCTGTACCTGTGCCCGGGGCGCTCGGCCGCCGCGGCCCACGCCGTCCACGCGAAGAACGCCGTCAACTGGCGGATCTGCGCCTTGTCGGTGATCAGCTGCGGCAGCAGCCCGTACTTGGTCGAGTTCTCACCGAAGTAGGCCGCGTAATGGCTTTGGATGCGGCCGAACGCGGCGGCCTGGCGGTCGGTGAACACCAGCGTCTTGGTGTCGGGGTTGTACCGGTTGGTGCGGAACTCGGTGACCACGCGGTCGCGCGGGTCGACCAGACCCTGCGCCCGCAGCTGATCGGCGACGTCGTCGGTGGCCATGCGCAGGTATTCGGCCGTGTAGTCGGGCCCGAGGTAGGCGCCGTGGCCCAACACCGACCCGTACTCCATCAGCCCCCGGGCTTGGTAGAGCTCCTGCCCGCGGGTGATGTCGTCGCCGGTGAACAGCGGCTGACCGGATTCGCTGACCACCCTGTCGGGCATCGGCATCGCTGCCGTGTAGGTCCGATAGGCCAGGATGCCCATCACCAGGAAGCCGAAGATCATCACCAGGGCGACACCCTGGACCCATCCCCGTCCGACCAATGGCTGCGATGAATGTGCCGGGTGTTCTGACATGGCGACGACCTCTTTCGCGTGTATTGCCAGATGTCTGATACGCGACGCAGTCACAGTACTCGGATTGGGGCTGTGATGGTCTCAGGCAGTGGCGTCCTTGCCGCGGTTTCCCTTCGTGCTCGCGCAACGGGCCCACGCTACGAACCTTGGGGGACGGCGGGTTTGACATAGATCAAGTCGGCCCTATGGCTGTGGTCACAGAATCGAGCCACTCCGGGTATAGGAGTCCAAAGCGGCGATGTCGGGAATCTCGATGACGGCGCCGTCGGCACGGATCAGGCCCTTCTCGGAGAGGGCGCGCATCGCGCGGGAGAAGGTTTCGGGCGTCATGCCCAGCCGCGATGCGAGGACGTGTTTGAGGGCGGGCAGCTCGATGCGGGTCGACCGCGCGTCGAGGCTTGCCTCGCCTGCCGGCGGGGCGGCTCCCCCGCCCAGGTCGTAGGACCCGGCCCCGGCCGCGCCGAGGATGTAGGCCACGATCCGCTGGGTCGCGGATTGCAGGGACAGCATGGCGATGTCCTGGATCTTGCTTTGCAGCCGCCGCGCCATCGAGGCCAGCATGATGCGCGCCATCCCCGGGTCGTCGTCGAGGACCCGGTCGACCGCGGCGGCCGGGACGAACACCAGCCGCGCATCGGCCAGGGCGGTGGCGTCCACCGGATACGGTTCGCGGACGAACATGACCGCATGGCCGAAAGCGCTTCCCGGACGCAGGATTTCCAGCACCTTCAGCACGCCTTCGGAGTTGGACACCGAAAGCTGCATGAGGCCCTCGTGAACCATGTAGAAACCCGTCGATGGCGTTCCCTTACGGAACAGCACCTGACCCGAGGGCAGAAAGATCGCGCGGCTCCGCGCGGCCAGAAAGTCCACGTGCGCGGCGTCGAGCCCGTCGAACATGGGGACGGACGCGATGGCCTTTCGCAACTCGGTCACCGCGGGCCACTCACGATTGCGTTGTGTCGTCGAGGATGCGGACGCCGGTGACGATCTCGGGTCGGATGGCGATCAAGGTGTCCATGGTCATGTTCACCCACGGGCGCAGCCGCTGTTCGTAACGGGCGATCTGGTCGGGGTCGGTGATCGTGGTTGCCCACCCGGTGACCACGACGCTCCAGCCAGCCCGCCGCCGCGGGTCGAGGTCGTCGGCCTCGTACGCGACCACGACGCCGGCGCCGCTGCTCAATCGCACCACGGTGGACACCGTGGCGGTCAGGCGGGTGCGCACGATCACCCGGCCCCCGTCGACGAGGTGGTTGACCACGCGTATCGCCGGCAGCGCTTGGTGGGTGAACACCACCCGCCCATACTCGACGCTGGCCAGCAACCGCAGCGCCTCGCGGGGGTCGAGCTCGACCGTCCCGCGGGCGACCGCGGTGCCGCCATCCTGGGGGTGGCCTGTCATGACGCGGCAGCCGCCGCGCGCGACGCACACACCACCAGGCGACCTCGCCTTCTTCTCACGCTCGAACACTCGATTGCGCCAACGCCGAAGCCTTCCCGTTCGCCACGCGCGTCGAATAGGGTCCAAGGTCCCCACCAGATGTGGCGTTCGGCATCTCAGGCCCGGCGGGTCGTGCCGGGGGCTACGGCATCCGCGCGCGATGCCGCTTGTCGTGGGACGGGACGCCGTTGACGCCCGCGATCGACTCCGCGTAGGTGCCCACGGCGAACGCGACGCCAGAACCCATGACCGCCAACGCTTCCCGGTTGATACCGTCCACGGTGTCGCGGGGGCTCTGGTAGTTGGGGTCGAACGGGACACCGGACTGACCGCCCCACAGCCGCGCCTGCAGCGTGGTCTTCGTCTGGGAAGCACCGGCGGTCATGCCGCCGATCGGCACGCCCGCGACCATGAAGGGGTGGTAGTCGGCCCTGGTGCTCAACGGCATGTCGGCGGGCCGCTTGCCGGCCTGGTACAGATAGCCGGCCAGGGTGCGCTCGATACCGGCCGAACCGTCGGGCACGTCGCCGAATGCGATCCCGGCCCCCGGCGGACCGGACTGGTCGCCGTCGTCGGTGAAGAAGCCGGCGTTCGGCGAGCCGAGCATGGTGAAGTCCAGGTACATCGCGACGTCGTTGAGTTGATCGCGATCCATGCCGAACACGTAGTCCATGGCGCCGTTGAGCCCGTCCTCCTCGGCTCCCCAGAACACGAACCGCACCGCGTTGTTCACCGGGGCCAACGGGCCCAGCCGCAGCGCCGTTTCCAGCACCGCCGCCACGCCGGTCCCGTCGTCGTTGATGCCCGGGCCGTTGCGCGGGCTGTCGAGATGTGCGCCGACCACGATCACGTCATGCGGCGAGCCGGTTTCCGTTTGCGCCAACACGTTTCGCGACGTGATCTTGATGTTCTCGGCGTCCAGCACCAGGCGTATCGGCGCGGTGTCGCGTTCGAGCGCGGCGGCGCCGTAGCCGCCGGCGACGGCGACCGGCACGGCCAGTTGCTTGAAGTAGCCGGGGGTGAACAGGGTGGGCGGGGTCGCCCCGCCGTTGTTCGTGCTGAGCACGATCAGCGCGGCCGCGCCCCTGGCCACCGCGCTGTTCTGCTTGTCGACCACCGAGCAGCGGGCGTCGTCGACGACGGCGATCGCGCCCCTGGGCACCGCCGCCGGATAATCGCCGGCCGCGCAGCCCGACGGTTGTGCCGGACGGACCGGCAGCCCGGTGACGCCACCGGGAGGCGTCCGGACCAGCAACGAGGCCTGGTCGACCGGATAGGTGCGGCCGGCTATCGTCAGCGCCGGCTTGCCCGGCGAAACCTGATACAGCCGGTCGAACTGCGGCGTCGACACCGCAAAGCCCCTGTCCCGCAAGGTCTTCGCCACATACTCGACGCTGGCGTCATACCCCGGTGTGCCCTCCGCCCGGTTTCCGTGGTTGGCGTTGGCGATGTCCTGCAGCGCGCGCAGGTGGGCGACCATCCGGTCCACGGTCACCCTGGCGGCCAGGCCGTGACCGAGATCCGGCGCAGCGGCCGGCGGCGCCGGGCGCGGCGGCGCGCACCCCGCCACCAGCCCGATCAGCACCAGCGCCGAGCCCAGCCGGCGAATCACCGGCCGCCTCATGGCTTACCGAGCGCGTGGCGCGTACGGTCCGCCAGGTCCGGAACCCCGTTCCGGCCGCCAATGTCTTGGGCGTACAATGCCACCGCGTAGGCGACACCGCCGCCGTTGATGCCCAGCGAGGCGCGGTCGATGTGGTCGAGGGTGTCGGTTTTTTGGTGGTAGTTGGGATCGAACGGCTCGTCGGCGGTTCCGCCCCACAGCTTGGCCTGCTCCGCGGACTTCTTGACCTCGGCCCCGGAGAACAGGCCGCCGGCCGGGATTCCGGCCAGGGTGAACCCGTCGTAGTCCGAACGGCCGTCGAACGAGGTGTCCTGCGCGGCCTTGCCGGCCGACTTCAGGTAGGCGACGAGCGTGCGCTCGATGCCGGCCGAGCCTTCCGGCACCACCGGCTGGCCGCGGGCGTCCGCCGGCAACGATTGGTCCCCGTCGTAGGTGAAGTAGCCGGGGTTCGGCGACGCGAGCATGTCGAAGTTCAGGTACAGCGCAATGTCTTTGAGCCCGTCCAGGTCCAGCGACTCCACGTAGTTGCGCGACCCGATCAGCCCGAGTTCCTCCGCGCCCCAGAAGCCGAACCGCACCGCGTTGCGGACCGGTGGCGAGTTCCCCAGCTGCACGGCGGTTTCCAGGACGGCGGCGACTCCCGACCCGTCGTCGTTGATGCCCGGCCCCTCGGGCACGCTGTCCAGGTGCGCGCCCGCCATCACCACGTCGGTGCCCGACCCCGTCTTGGTTTGCGCGATGACGTTGCGCGCCTTGAAGCTCTGGACGCTCGCGTTGAGCTTGATGGTGGTCGGTCCCGGCTGCGCGCGCAGCTGCACGCCGCCGGACTTGGTCACGCTCACCACCGGGATCTTCACGACGGTGTTGGCCCCCAGGGTCCCGCCCATCTGCTGCTCGTCGACGTTGTCGGCGACGATCATCGCCACGGCGCCGCGCTGCGCCGCGGCGTCCTCCTTCTGGGCGAACGGGCACGCGCCACGGTCGACCAGCACCACCGCGCCCCGCACCGGGAGCCCGTCAAAGTCGGAGGCCTGACAGCCCGCGCCGTCCCCGGCGGGCACCGCGACCAACGGCCCGCTCACGCCGTCGGGCGGGGTGCCGAGGCTGAAATCCAGCGCACGCGCCTCCACGGTCGCGCCGGCGACCGTCACCGCCGGCTTGTCGCCGTGAAACACCCGCGCCGAGAACTCGGGCGTCTGCACGTCGAAGCCGCTGTGGCGCAACGTGTTCACCACATAGTCGACGCTGGCTTCGTAGCCCGGTGTGCCCACCGCGCGGGTGCCGTCATTGGCGTTGGCGATGTCCTGCAGCTTCGACAGGTGCGCCATCATCGCGTCGGCCGTGACCTTGCTCCGGATAGCGGTGGCGAACTCGGCCGCGGCCGGGTCGCCGGTCGCCTGCCGGGAGTCGGCGCACCGGTGCGAGCAGCCGGTCAGGAACGCGGTCAGGGCGACCACGGCCAGGACCGCCGGGACCGTCCTTGGAGTGTTTACCATCTCGCCCAAGGTTAGACATACAGCGCGCTGAATGGGGCGAACGGGATGTTGCGCACCACAAACCAGGCGCCCACCACGAGCAGCGTCACCATCGCCGACCACCGTCGGTGCTGCCAGCCCCTGATCCGCCGGCCCGTCACGCGGCCGTAGGTCCACGCCAGGTAGGCCCATACCAACAACGCCAGCGCCACCAGGCCCACGGCGTTGAACCGGGCGGCGGCCGTCACGTCGCCGTGCATGAGCGAATACAGCATCCGCGCCGTTCCGCAGCCCGGACAGTCGATGCCCAGGAGAGCCTTCGTGGGGCACACCGGCAGCGGCCCGTTCGGCGTGGTCGGATCGCCCACCCAGACCGCGGCACACACCAATGACGTGGACGCGGCCACCAGCAGCGGCGCGCCGAGGGCGTGGTTACAACATCGAGGAGAGCGAAGAAAGGGTCGAAAGCGTCGCCGCGCTCGAATTTCCGGCATTCAGACCACCCGCCACGGCAATGATGATGAGGAGTTAGCTGGCGTGAAGCGGTGCTTACCCTACCCGAGCGCCGGCGCGACGGCACCGTCTCCGCAAAATTCGTTATTTCCGCCGACCGCCCGACGGCATGCCCGCGGCCGCTGCCTCGCCATCGCCCGGGCGGCGAGCGCCGGCAGCGGCCCGAAAGTCGTTGATTATCAACCGGTTTGTCGCGTCGCGGCAACGTCATGCGCGCGCGGCGTGAATGACGCCCAGACAGATAATTTCCAGCGGAATGTGTTGCATAGTCAGGACATACGCCTACGATCCCTTTAGCAGGCGCGCGGCCGCGCCGCCGGTCCGACAACCGCAAGGAGCCAGGATGATGCCTCCCCCCAACAACGCGCTGCGAGCCGCCGCGGCCGCCGCGCTCGTGGGCGGTCTTGCCGTCACCGGCTCCGCGACGGCGGCCGCGGACCCCGCGGACACCGGCAGCCCGGCAAACATCAACAGGCTGGCCGCCTCGCTGTCGAAGGGCTACGGCCTCAACAACTGCACCGCCCAGAACCTCACCAGCGGCGAACTCGCCGCGCTCAGTTGCGGACAAAGCCCCGACCCCAGCGGCCCCGTCCAGGCGAAGTACATCCTCTTCAGCAACTCGGACAATCTGGCCGGCTCGTTCAAGGCCAGCATCAAGGACGACGTTCTGAGCGCGTGCGGGGACAGTGGCCAGTCGCCGACCACCTGGCACCAGGGCGGTTCCACGGGCGACTCGGGACAACTGGCGTGCGGGACCTACCAGAACGCCGCCGAGATCATCTGGACCACGGACTCCAAAAACGTGTTGAGCTACATCCGCGGATCCAGCACCGACGTCGCGGCCCTTTATCAATGGTGGCGGGCCAACGGCTGACGTTGCGCCATGGCGACCCGAAGGTGCTTGTGGTCCTTGGCTTTCCACTACACGAGGGAGCTCAGGATGTCCCCTCTCGGCAAGGCGCTGCGGGCCGCGGCGGCCGTGGCGCTCGCGGGCGGTTCCGTCATCGCCGGCACCGCGACGGCGGCCGCGGACCCCGACAACATCGGTAGCTCGGCGGACGTCAACACGCTGGCCGCCGCGCTGTCGAAGGGCTACGGCCTCAACGACTGCCAATCGGCGCCACTGACGGGCCCGGTGCTGGCCGAACTCGATTGCGGCCAAAGCCCCGATCCCAACGGACCGGCCGCGGGCGTCTACCAGCTCTACAACGGCGGCAGCGACCTGGGCGCCGCGTTCACCGCCGGCGTCAACGGCGTATCCCTGGCCCCCTGCGGGGAGGGCGGCGAGTCACCGGGCACCTGGCACCAGGGCAGTTCCGGCCAGACGGCGGGACAGGTGGTGTGCGGGACGTACAAGAACGCCGCGATAATAACCTGGACCACGGACAGCAAAAACGTGTTGAGTCACATCCGCGCGTCCAACACCGACGTCAACGCGCTCTACCAGTGGTGGCGCACCAACGGCTGACGTTCAGGGCTCGGCCGTCGAACCACCCTGCGCGGCATGACGTTTCACCGCTCCGGGGAGGACGCCTGCGCCCAGAACCGCTTGGGGATCCGCCCGGCCCGCCGCGCCAGGTGGCCGGCGCTCACGGCGGCGGCCATCGCGGCGGCCATGGCCGGCGGGTCGGCGGCCCGGGTCACCGCGGTGGCCAACAGCACGGCGTCGCAACCCAACTCCATCGCCAACGCGGCGTCGCTGGCGGTGCCGATGCCGGCGTCGAGCACCACCGGAACGCCCGCCCGGGCCACGATCATCTCGATGTTGTGCGGGTTGGTGATGCCAAGGCCGGTGCCGATCGGCGAGCCCAGCGGCATCACCGCCGCGCAGCCGGTGTCCTCCAGCCGACGGGCCAGCACCGGGTCGTCGTTGGTGTAGGGCAGGACGACGAACCCGTCATCGACCAATTGCTCCGCCGCCCGGACCAATTCGACCGCGTCGGGCAGCAGGGTGCGTTCGTCGGCGATCACCTCGAGCTTGACCCAGTTGGTGTTCAGCGCCTCGCGGGCCAGCCGCGCGGTGAGCACCGCCTCGGCCGCGCCGCGGCACCCCGCGGTGTTGGGCAGCGGCGTGATGCCGAGCCGGTTGAGCAGGCCGAGCAGCCCGGTCCCGCCCTCGGCGTCGACCCGGCGCATCGCGACGGTGGTCAGCTCGGTTCCCGACGCGATCAGCGCCTCTTCGAGCACCGCGAGGTTGGTCGCCCCGCCGGTGCCCATGATGAGCCGCGAGGCGAAGCTGCGGTCCCCGATCGTCAGTTTCTGGTCAGCCACCTTGCACCGCCGTCACCACCTCGAGTCGGACCGGCCCGGAAAGGTCGGAAAGTTTTGTGGCCCAGTCGGATCGCGGCAGCACCGCGTCGCCCATGGCCACCGCGATGCCACGGTCCGGGAAGCCCAGCGACTCCAGCAACGCGGCCACGGTGGTGCGCCCGTCGGCCTCGACCCGCCGCTCGTTGACGATGACGATCATCGGTGGGCTCCGACCGGAACGAGTTCGGACACAATCCGTTCGGCGGTCCAGGGCGCCAGCAGAAACCCCGATCGGCCGTGGCCGGCGGCGACCAGGGTTCGTTCGTCCAGGCGTTGCACGAGTGGCAGGTTGTCGGGTGTCATCGGGCGCAGCCCGGCGGCGCACTCGGCCAGCTCGTATTCGCCCAGCGCCGGCAGCACCGCGCAGGCGTCGTCGAGCAGGTCACGCACCCCGGACACGACCGGGGCCGTGTCGCGGCCGTGTTCGTATTGGGTGGCGCCGACGACCACCCCGTCCGCGCGCGGCACCAGGTACACCTGCCGTCCGTGCACGCGGGCGCGAATCACCCTGGCCAGCAACGGCATACACCCCTTGCGCCAGCGCAGGCGCAGCACCTCGCCCTTCACCGGGCGCACGGGCAGGCCCGGCCACAGCGTCGGCGCGTCGACGCCGTTGGCGATCACCACCGCGTCGGCGTCGACCCGAGACAGGTCGTGCGCCGGCGCGGCCCACCGGACCCCGAGGCGCTCGCAGTCCAGGCTCAGCGCCTCGAGCACCGCGCGGTTGTCCACGGCGAGCTCGGTGGGCGCGCGGAAGCCGTGCCGGATGCCCTGCGCCAGCAGGGGTTCCACGTCGCGGGCGGCCGACTCCCAGACCACCGGATGGCCCTGGGCGGAGAGCCACTCGGCCACGGTGCGCAGGTCCGCGACGTCGGCCCGGTCGACGGCGACCACCAGCGACTCGCGGGCGGTGATCACCGTCGGCGGCAGCCCGTCGAGGAAACCGCCCTCGCGCCACAGCCGCAGGGACTCGATGCCCAGCCGCAACAATCGTTCCTCGCCGGGCCAGCCCTCGCTGTGCGGGGCCAGCATGCCGCCCGCGACCCAGGACGCGCCCGGATCGCCGGTGCGATGCACCCGCACGGACCATCCGGCCCGCGCCGCCCGGCGCGCCACCGACAGCCCGATGACCCCGCCGCCGACGACGGCCAACGAGCCGGCCAGCGTGTTCGGCATCCCTTCGCTCCCTTCGCCGGCATGATCCGGATCAGGTTCGACGGTAAGGACAGGCGCGCCCACTCTCAGACCCCGCTCCCGGGACTCCCGTGTTCTTCAGGCTTCCACGCTAGCGCGCTAGCGTCGCGGTGTGCACGACTCCCATGCCCGCCTCGCGGCGGCGAGGCTTTACCTGTGTACCGACGCGCGCCGCGAGCGCGGCGACCTGGCCCGGTTCGTCGACGCCGCCCTGGCGGGCGGGGTCGACATCGTCCAGCTGCGCGACAAGGGATCGGCCGGCGAGCGGCGGTTCGGCCCGCTCGAGGCGCGCGACGAGCTGGCCGCCTGCGAGATCCTGGCCGACGCGGCCCGCCGGCACGGCGCCCTGTTCGCGGTCAACGACCGCGCCGACATCGCCCGCGCGGCCGGCGCCGACGCGCTGCACCTGGGCCAGGGCGACCTGCCACTGGGCGCGGCGCGCGAGATCGTCGGGCCCGACGTCCTGATCGGGCTGTCCACCCACGACCGCGGCCAGGTCGCCGCGGCCGCCGAAAGCCGGGCCGACTACTTCTGCGTCGGCCCCTGCTGGCCCACCCCGACCAAGCCGGGCCGCGCGGCGCCGGGCCTGGAGCTGCTGCGGGTGGCCGCCGAACTCGGCGGCGGCAAGCCGTGGTTCGCGATCGGCGGGATCGACGCCCGGCGGCTGCCCGAGGTCCTCGACGCCGGTGCGCGACGAATCGTGGTGGTGCGGGCGATCACCGCGGCCGAGGACCCCCGGGCCGCGGCCGAACGGCTCAGCTCGGCGCTTGCAGCAGCGAGCTGACGCGGCGGCTCAGCTGCGACGGCGCCTCGTCGGCCGCGCCGGGCATGCACCAGACGAAGACCCCGGCCTCGATCTCGATCGTGCGCGGCAGGCCCCGCCGTCGTTCGTCGCCCTGGCCCAGCGGCACCAGCGCCGGGGCGGTGCGCAGGCGCTGCCAGCTGGCCGCGAAGCCGGGATGCAGCGGCAGGTCGGCGACCTCGTTCTCGCCGACCCAGCGCATCTCGGCGCTTTCCCCGTTGGGCACGGTGTGCAGCAGCTCGGCCGCGTCGGCGACCACGGTGGTGTAGGTCCAGCGGGCGCCGCCGAGCCCCAAGACCTCGGCCGTCACCACGGTCGCCCGCACGGTCAGCAGCTCGGCCAACAGGCCGGCCTCTTCGCGGGCTTCGCGGACCGCGGTTTCCTCGGGGGTCTCGTGGCTATCCCGCGCACCGCCCGGCAAACCCCAGGTGCCGCCCTGATGGCTCCACACCGCCCGATGCTGCAGCAGCACCGCGGGGCTGCCGTCGGGCCGGGGGGCGCGCAACAACAGCCCGGCGGCGCCGTGCCGGCCCCAGTAGTGAGCGCCGCCGTCGGATATCACCCATCCGTCACCGTCGCCCTGCACGAATTCAGGATATGCAGGCGTCAATCAGATCGGCCTCCCCCCATCCGGCCGAACATTCTCTTAGAATTCGCTTATCCGGGTTGGTGCGGCGAATCGCATGTGTTTTCGGAGGCCGAAAGGTGAGGGCTGATCAGACGTGACGGTCGAGCTGGCGCACCCGTCAACCGAGCCGAAGGGGTCGCGGTCGCCGGCCGAACCGGCCCATCCCCGCTGGTGGTTCATCTCGACGACGCCGGGCCGCATCCTGACCATCGGGATCGTGCTGGCGGCGCTCGGCGTGTCCAGCGCGTTCGCCACCTCGACGACGATCAACCACCGGCAGCAGGTGCTGACCACGGTGCTCAACCACACCGAGCCGCTGTCGTTCGCGGCCGGGCGGCTCTACACCACGCTGTCGGTGGCCGACGCCGCGGCGGCCACCGCGTTCATCGCCCAGGCCGAGCCGCGCCCGGTCCGGCAGCGCTACGAGCAGGCCATCACCGACGCCGCGGTGGCCGTGACCCGGGCGTCGAGCGGCCTGACGGACGAGCCGCTGGTGCAATTGCTGGGCCGGATCAACGCCGAACTGGCCGTCTACACCGGGCTGATCGAGATCGCGCGCACCAACAACCGCGAGGGCAACCCGGTGGGGTCGTCGTACCTGTCGGAGGCGTCGGGGCTGATGCAGTCCACGATCCTGCCCGACGCGGCGCAGCTCTATCAGGCGACGTCGGAGCGGGTGGACTCGGAAACCACCGCGTCCACTCACTTCCCGGCCCCGGTGATCCTCGTCGTCGCCAGCACGGTGGTCTTCGGCGCGTTCGCCCATCGCTGGCTGGCCCGGCGCACCAGGCGCCGGATCAACCCGGGGCTGGTCGTCGGCGCGCTCGGTATCCTCGTCATGGTGGTATGGGTCGGAACCGCGCTCACCATCTCGACGACCGCCAGTCGCAGCGCCAAGGACACCGCCGCCGAGTCGCTCAAGACCGTCACCAACGTCGCCATCACCGCCCAGCAGGCGCGGGCCGACGAGACGCTGTCGCTGATCCGCCGGGGCGACGAGGAGGTCCGCAAGCAGTCGTTCTATCAGCGCATCGACTCCATGCACGCCCAGCTCGACCAGTACATGTCCCGCAGCGACGCCGTCGACAAGCCCGACCTGCAGGGCGCCGATCAGCTGCTGCTCCGCTGGCGCCAGGCCAACGACCGGATCAACTCCTACATCTCGGTGGGCAACTACCGGGCCGCCACCCAGGTCGCCCTCGGCAGCGGTGAGGACGACTCCACCCCGGCGTTCGACAAGCTCGAAGACCAATTGGGCAAGGCCATGGACCAAAGCCGCACCCACCTGCGCGACGACGTCCTCAGCGCGCGCGGCGGGCTGTCGGGCGCCCAGGTCGGCGGCGTGGTGCTCAGCCTCGGCGCCGCCATCGCGGTCGCGCTGGGCCTGTGGCCCCGGCTGAAAGAGTATCGATAATGACGCGCCTGCCCCGAGCGCTCGCCGCGGCCGCCGCGGCGATCGTGCTCGCGGGCTGCGGCCACAAGGAATCGCTGACGGGGGCGACCGCGCCGACGCTGCCGCCGCCGACGCCGGTCGGCATGCAGGAGTTGCCGCCGGAGCCGCCGCTGCCCCCGGACAACGCCAGCCAGGACTGCAACGCGACCGCCAGCCTGCGGCCCTTCCCCACCAAGGCCGAGGCGGACGCCGCGGTCGCCGACATCCGCACCCGCGGCAGGCTGATCGTCGGCCTCGACATCGGCAGCAACCTGTTCAGCTTCCGCGACCCGATCACCGGCGAGATCACCGGCTTCGACGTCGACATCGCCGGTGAGATCGCGCGCGACATCTTCGGGGCGCCCTCGCACGTCGAGTACCGCATCCTGTCGTCCGACGAGCGCGTGACCGCGCTGCAGCGCTCGGAGGTCGACGTCGTCGTCAAGACCATGACCATCACGTGCGAGCGGCGCAAGCTGGTGAACTTCTCCACCGTCTACCTCGACGCCAACCAGCGCATCCTCGCCCCGCGCGACTCGCCGATCGCCAGGGTGGCCGACCTGTCGGGCAAGCGGGTCTGCGTGGCCAGGGGCACCACGTCGCTGCACCGGATCCAGCAGATCGACCCGCCGCCGGCCATCGTGTCGGTGGTGAACTGGGCCGACTGCCTGGTGGCCATGCAGCAGCGGGAGATCGACGCCGTCAGCACCGACGACTCGATCCTGGCCGGGCTGGTCGAGGAAGACCCCTACTTGCACATCGTCGGGCCGAACATGGCCACGCAGCCCTACGGCATCGGCATCAACCTGGACAACACCGGCCTGGTCCGGTTCGTCAACGGCACCCTGGAACGCATCCGCCGGGACGGCACGTGGAACACGTTGTACCGCAAGTGGTTGACGGTGTTGGGGCCCGCGCCCGCCCCGCCCACGCCGAGGTACGTGGACTGATGGGCGAGCCGATGGACTTCGAAGACGGCGCGGCGGCGGAGTCGCGGCCGGCCGAAGCGCAAACCGGCGCGGAGTCGCGGCCGCAGGCCACGCAGGCGCTGTTCCGGCCCGATTTCGACGACGATGACGACGACTTCCCGCTCGTCCCCGGCATAGACACGGAGTCGCCCGAGCGGATGACGGTGGCCACGCGGGTGCTCCCGCCGACCCGGCAGCTGGGCGGTGGCCTGGTCGAGATCCCCCGCGGGCGGGACATCGATCCGCTCGAGGCGCTGATGACCAACCCGGTGGTGCCGGAGTCCAAGCGCTTCTGCTGGAACTGCGGGAAGCCGGTCGGCCGGTCCGGGGCCGAGAAGGGCGCGTCGGAGGGCTGGTGCCCCGCCTGCGGCAGCCCGTATTCGTTTCTGCCGCAGCTGAATCCCGGCGACATCGTCGCGGGCCAGTACGAGGTCAAGGGCTGCATCGCGCACGGCGGGCTGGGCTGGGTCTACCTCGCCGTCGACCACAACGTCAACGACCGCCCGGTGGTGCTCAAGGGCCTGGTGCACTCCGGTGACGCCGAGGCGCAGGCGATCGCGATGGCCGAACGCCAGTTCCTCGCCGAGGTGGTGCACCCGCAGATCGTGCAGATCTTCAACTTCGTCGAGCACACCGACCGGCACGGCGACCCCGTCGGCTACATCGTCATGGAGTACATCGGGGGCCAGTCGCTCAAGCGGCGCCTCAAGCAGGGGGAAGCCGAGAAACCGCCGGTCGCCGAGGCGATCGCCTACCTGCTGGAGATCCTGCCCGCGCTGAGCTATCTGCACACGATCGGCCTGGTCTACAACGACCTGAAGCCGGAGAACATCATGCTCACCGAGGAGCAGCTCAAGCTGATCGACCTGGGTGCGGTGTCGCGGATCAATTCGTTCGGCTACCTCTACGGCACACCGGGCTTTCAGGCGCCGGAGATCGTGCGGACCGGCCCGACGGTGGCCACCGACATCTACACGGTGGGACGCACGCTGGCGGCGCTCACGCTGAACCTGCGCACCCGCAACGGCCGCTACGTGGACGGGCTGCCCGACGACGACCCCGTGCTGGCCACGTACGACTCCTTCGCCCGGCTGCTGCGCCGCGCCATCGACCCCGACCCGCGGCGCCGGTTCTCCACGGCCGAGGAGATGTCCGCGCAGCTGATGGGCGTGCTACGCGAGGTGGTCGCCCAGGACACCGGGGAGCCGCGGCCCGGGCTGTCGACGGTCTTCTCCCCCAGCCGCTCGACGTTCGGGGTGGACCTGCTGGTCGCGCACACCGACGTGTACCTGGACGGGCAGGTCCATTCAGAGAAGCTGACGGCCAGGGAAATCGTGACCGCGCTGTCGGTGCCGCTGGTCGATCCGGCCGACGTCGCCGCCCCGGTGCTGCAGGCGACGGTGCTCTCCCAGCCGGTGCAGACGCTGGATTCGCTGCGCGCGGCCCGCCACGGCACGCTGGACGCGGACGGCGTCGAGCTGTCGGAGTCGATCGAGCTGCCGCTGATGGAGGTCCGCGCGCTGCTGGACCTCGGCGATGTGGCCAAGGCCACCCGCAAACTCGACGACCTGGCCGAGCGGGTCGGCTGGCAGTGGCGGTTGGTCTGGTACCGCGCGGTCGCCGAGCTGCTCACCGGCGACTACGACTCGGCCACCAAGCATTTCACCGAGGTGCTGGACACCTTCCCCGGCGAGCTCGCGCCCAAGCTGGCGCTGGCCGCCACCGCCGAGCTGGCCGGCAACACCGACGTGCACAAGTTCTACGAGACGGTGTGGAAGACCAACGACGGCATCATCTCGGCGGCTTTCGGGCTGGCCAGATCCCTTTCGGCCGAAGGCGATCGAGAGGGCGCGGTGCGCACGCTCGACGAGGTGCCGCCCACCTCACGGCATTTCACCACCGCGCGCCTGACCAGCGCCGTGACCCTGATGTCCGGCCGGTCCACCGGCGAGATCACCGAGGCGCAGATCCGCGACGCGGCCCGCCGCGTGGAGGCGCTGCCGCCGACCGAGCCACGCGTGCTGCAGATCCGCGCCCTGGTGTTGGGCGGCGCGATGGACTGGCTCGAGGACAACCGGGACGACAAGAAAGCCAGCACCAACCACATCCTCGGTTTCCCGTTCACCGAACACGGCCTGCGCCTGGGCGTGGAGGCGTCGCTGCGCAGCCTGGCCCGCGTCGCGCCCACGCAACGGCACCGCTACACGCTGGTGGACATGGCCAACAAGGTGCGGCCCACCAGCACGTTCTAGTCTTTCCGGGTTGGGCTTCGCTTTGGGTGTGAACCCTGGGCTTCGGGTGTGAGCGTAGGGCGGGATTCCGGCCCAGATCCCGCCCTACGCTCACAACCAAAGCCGTAGGAGCACACTCAAAAGCCGTCAGCTCACACCCAGCGTGTCAGCGCGCAGTCCAACCCCGTTCAACCATCGGCACCCGGACTCGGTGCACGATATTGGCGCGGTGGTCCTCGGCGACGACTCGGACGATGAGCCAGCCCATCCGCTCGATCATCTCCAGGCGCTGAATGTCGTAGACGTACCGCCAACGGTCTGTCTGGTGTTGGCCGCCTTCGTATTCGACGCCCACCATGTACTCCTCCCAGCCCACGTCGATATGAGCGACCGGAACACCGTCCGCGCCCGGCACCGGTATCTGGGTCTGCGGCCGAGGGAATCCGGCGTCGATGAGGAGCAGCCGGAGGTAGGTTTCCCTGGGCGACTGCGCGCCGGCGTCGACGAGGTCGAGCGCGGTCTCCAAGCGCCGCAGCCCCGGGGAACCGGGGTGGCGTTGCGCAACACGCAGGACGTCGTCGACCTTGAAACCCGTTGCGGCCGCGAGCGCGTCCAGCCTGGCAACAGCGGAGTGGATGGCTCCGCGCCGGCCGATGTCGAAGGCGGTGCGCTCCGGGGTGGTGACCGGGCGGCCGTCCATGGTCTGCGTTTCACCGTCGAGCAGCGTGTAACGTCGGGTCAGCACCCCGCGCGGCGGCCGGGAGTTGCCATATGCCAGCTCAATTGGGACGCTGTCGGGAATCCACTTGGCGCCGTGCAGCGCCGCCGCGGCCGCGCCCGTGAAAATCCCCCTCCCCCTCGACCACAGTCCCGCGGCGGCGATGCGCTGCTCAAGAGACGGCTGGACCCGCCGCGACAGGTAGACATTGGGCAGGACCGTACAGTATTGCGTGCGCAGCTGGTGCCGACTCAACGCCCCGCACGCCAATGCCTCGCTGCCGATAAACGGTTTCCCCGAATCCATGCCGGCACACTCGCACGACAACGGCCGACGGCGTGTACCTCTATGCACAGGCCGATCGAGTGTGCGTCCAGGGCGGAAGAACCCAAGGGGCGAAATTCCGCGGACCCGTCAACACCCCGCCAGCACGCTCACGCAGTCGCGGGCGATGGCCAGTTCCTCGTTGGTCGGAACCACCAGCACGGCGATCGGCGAGCCGTCCTTGGAGATGCGAGCGATCTGCCCCTTTCCGCCGCCGAGGTTGCGGCGCTGGTCGAGCGCGATGCCCAACCCCTCCAGGCCGGCCACCGCGTCGCGACGCACCGCCGCATCGTTTTCGCCGATCCCGGCGGTGAAACTGATGACGTCGGTGTGCCCCAGCACCGCCAGGTAGGCGCCGATGTACTTGCGCAATCGGTGGATGAACACGCTGTAGGCCAATTGCGCTGCGTCGTCGCCCGATTCGATCATCTCCCGCAGCCGCCGAAAGTCGCGTTCGCCGGCCAGGCCCCACACCCCGGATCGCTGGTTGAGCATCGACTCGACCTCGTCGACACCCATCTTCGCCGTGTGCCACAGGTAGCTGACGACGCTGGGGTCGATGTCGCCGCTGCGGGTGCCCATCACCAGGCCCTCCAGCGGTGTCAGGCCCATCGACGTGTCGACCGGCCGGGTGCCGGCGATCGCCGAGGCGGAACAACCGTTACCCAGATGCAGCACAATCTGTTTCAGGTCGCCGCGCGGCCGGTCCAGGAAGGCGGCGGCCCGCTCGCTGACGTAGCGGTGCGAGGTGCCATGAAACCCGTACCGGCGGATCCGCCACCGCTCGGCCAGTTCGCGGTCGATGGCGTAGGTCGCCGCCGCCGGCGGCAGGTCGTGGAAGAACGCCGTGTCGAACACCGCGATGTGCGGAACGTCGGGCAGTAACTTCCGCGCCACCTCAATCCCCTTGAGCGCGGGCGGGTTATGCAGCGGCGCCAGCTCCGACAGCGCCTCGAGCCTGCCGATGACGGCGTCGTCCAACAGCGTCGGCCGGAAGAACTCCTGACCCCCGTGCACCACCCGATGACCGACCGCCGCCAGGCCGCAGACCCGCAGGTCGATGCCGTCGTCGGCCAGCGTGTCGAACGCGCGCCGCAGCGCCGCGCCGTGGTCGGCGACCGAGGACGAGCCCTCCCCGATTCGCTCGACGTTGCCGGTCGCGCGCGCGACACCGGAATCGGGGTCAACGAGTTGGTATTTCAAAGACGACGAACCGGAGTTGATCACCAGCACGGGACCGCTTGCGCTAGCCACGGCTACCCTGCGCCTGGATCGCGGTGATGGCGACCGTGTTCACGATGTCTTCGACGAGCGCGCCCCGGGACAGATCGTTCACCGGCTTGCGCAACCCCTGCAGCACCGGGCCGATCGCGATCGCCCCGGCGCTGCGCTGCACCGCCTTGTAGGTGTTGTTGCCGGTGTTCAGGTCGGGGAATATCAGCACCGTGGCGCGACCGGCCACCGGCGAATCGCCCAGCTTGGTCGCCGCGACCGACGGGTCTATCGCGGCGTCGTACTGGATGGGTCCCTCGACCGGCAGCCGAGGATCCCGCCGCCGCACCAACTCCGTTGCCGCCCTGACCTTGTCGACGTCCGCCCCGGCGCCGGAGTCACCGGTCGAGTAGGACAGCATGGCCACCCGCGGCTCGATGCCGAACCGCGCCGCGGTGCGCGCGGAGCTGATCGCGATGTCGGCCAGCTGTTCGGACGTGGGATTCGGGATGATCGCGCAGTCGCCATAGACCAGCACCCGGTCGGGCAGGCACATGAAGAAGATGCTGGACACGGTGGAGACGTCGGGAGCGGTCTTGATGATCTCGAATGCCGGCCGAACGGTGTGCGCCGTGGTGTGCGCGGCGCCGGACACCATGCCGTCGACCATGCCGTTGTAGACCATCATGGTCCCGAAATACGTGGCGTCGCCCATGATCTCGCCGGCCTGCTCGACGGTGACGCCCTTCGCCCTGCGCAACTGGGCGTACTGGCCGGCGAACCGGTGACGCAATTCGCCGGCACGCGGGTCGATCACCTTCGCGTCGTCCAGGTTCACACCGAGTTCCGCTGAGCGCAGCCGGATTTGGGCTTCGTCGCCCAGTATGGTCAGGTCGGCGACGCGGCGCCGCAGCAGGCGACCGGCGGACTTGAGGATGCGGTCGTCGTGGCCTTCGGGAAGGACGATGTGCTTGCGATCCGAACGGGCCCGCAGCTGCAGCTGGTGGGTGAACATCTGCGGGGTGGTCACGGTGGGGATCGAAATGGCAAGCCGCGCCAGCAGATCCGTGATGTCGACGTGGCGGTCCATCAGTTCCAGCGCGGTGTCGATCTTGCGCTGCGAGGTGGCCGTCACCCGGCCGCGGGCCGCGGCGGCCGCGCCGGCCGTGTCGTAGGTGCCCAGCGGGGTGGCGATGATCGGCAGCCGCAGGTGCAGACCCGAAACCAGGGCCGCGATCGACGGGTGCAGCTCGAACCCGCCGTTGAGGACAAGGCACGACAGCGACGGAAACCCCTCGGCCGCGTGGGCGCTCGCGACGGCGAGCACCACGTCCGAGCGGTCGCCGGGGGTGATGACCGCCATGCCGTCGCGCAGCCGCTCCAGCACGTGGTCGGCGGTCATCCCGGCGACCAGCACGCCGGTGACCTCGCGTTCGGTCAGCGACGCCTCACCGCTGACCGGCGTCCCGTTCACGGCCCGCTCCAGTTCGGCGACCGTCGGCGCCGACAGCAGCGGCTCGTCCGGCAGCACGTAGCTGGGCGGGGCGAACGCGCGCAGCGCCTCGGCGACGGCCGCGACCTCCGCCGGCTCGCACCGGTTGGCCACCACCGCCGCGGTGACGGCGTGCTGCGCGGCCAGCTCCGCCAGGCAGGCCTCGACGATGCCGGCGACCTCGTCGGCGGTGCGGCCTTTCCCGCTGACCGTCAACAACACCGGCGCGCCGAGGTTCACCGCGATCCGCGCGTTGAGCGACAGCTCCGCGGGCCTCGCCACGTCGGTGTAGTCGCTGCCGACGATCACCACCACGTCGCAGGCCTGCGCCATCTCGTGGTAGGAGTCGACGATGCTGGCGAGCGCGGCGTCGCCGTCGGCGTGCAGCTGCTGGTACGTCACACCGACGCACTGCTCGTAGGACAAGCCCGCGGTGGTGTGCTCCAGCAACAGTTCCAGGATGTAGTCGCGGTCCTCGCCGGGGGCTTGGGGCCCGCCGGGAAGCCGCGTGATCGGCCGGAAGACACCGACCCTGGCGACCGTCGCGGTCAGCCGGTGCAGGAGCCCCAGCGCGATCGTCGACTTGCCGGTCTCGGGCTCGGGCGCGGCGATATAGATGGCCTTGGATAAAGGCCCGGTTTCAGCCAAGTCGCCGCAGCCGTGGCGCCAGGTCCTTCTCGAAGAGGTCCAGGAACCGGCGTTGGTCGTGGCCGGGCGCGTGGAACACCAGGTGGTTGAGGCCCCATTCCACGTACTGACCGACCTTTTCGACCGCCTCGTCGGGGTCCGACGCGACGATCCAGCGCTTGGCGACCTGCTCGATCGGCAGCGCGTCGGCGGCCTTCTCCATTTCGATCGGATCGTCGATGCTGTGCTTCTGCTCGGCGGTCAGCGACAGCGGCGCCCAGAACCGGGTGTTCTCCAGCGCCAGCTCCGGATCGGTGTCGTAGGAGATCTTGATCTCGATCATCCTGTCGATGTCGTCGACGTCGCGGTCGGCGGCCGCGGCGCCCTCCCGCACCGCCGGCATCAGCTTGTCCTTGTAGAGCTCCTCGCCCTTGCCGGAGGTGCAGATGAACCCGTCGCCGGCCCGTCCGGCGTATTTGGCCACCGCCGGGCCGCCGGCGGCGACGTAAATCGGGACGCCGCCCTCGGGCACGTCGTAAATCGAGGCGCCCTTGAGCCGGTAGTAGTCGCCGTCGAAATCAACGCGGTCGCCGCGCCACAGCTCGCGCATCAGCCGTACCGATTCGCGCAGCCGGGCGAACCGCTCCTTGAACTCCGGCCACTCGCCCTGGTATCCGGTGGCGATCTCGTTCAGCGCCTCGCCGGTGCCCACGCCGAGGAAGATGCGGTTCGGGTAGAGGCACGCCATGGTGGCGAAGGCCTGCGCGATGACGGCCGGGTTGTACCGAAAGGTCGGGGTCAGCACCGAGGTGCCCAGCGTGATCCGCTTGGTGCGTTCGCCGACGGCGGTCATCCAGGCCAGCGAGAACGGGGCATGCCCGCCCTCGTGCCGCCACGGCTGGAAGTGGTCACTGACGGTTGCGCTGTCCATGCCGTGCCCCTCGGCGGCGACGGCCAGCTCGACGAGCTCGCGCGGGGCGAATTGTTCAGCGGACGCTTTGTATCCAAGTTTCAGTTCAGCCACTCGTTATTTCTACTCCTCGTGGCGATCGCAAGCGCGGCGGAGCCGGGCGCAGCGGGTCGCCACGCATCAGACCTAAACTCGCGGGCATGGCCCACCAGTCATCCAAGGCGCCGAGGCTTGTTCAGGTCACCGACACCGTGCACCTCGCCCGGGGGCAGGCCGTGAATTGGGTGCTGGTCGCCGACGACACGGGAGTCATGCTGATCGACGCCGGCTATCCCGGCGACCGCGACGACGTGCTGGCCTCGCTGCGGGGGCTGGGCTACGAGGCCGGCGACGTGCGCGCGATCCTGCTGACGCACGCGCACATCGACCACCTCGGCTCGGCGATCTGGTTCGCCGAAGAGCACGGCACCCCGGTCTATTGCCACGCCGATGAAGTGCCTCACGCCAAGCGCGAATACCTCGAGCAGGCCTCGGTTTTCGATGTGGCACTGCGCATCTGGCGTCCCCGATGGGCGGTGTGGGGCGTCCACGTGCTGCGCAGCGGCGGCCTGATCCGCGACGGCATCCCGTCGGCCCGGCCGCTGACCGCCGAGGTGGCCGCCGGGTTGCCCGGCCGCCCGACGCCCATCGCGACGCCGGGGCACACCGGCGGGCACTGCTCGTATGTCGTCGACGGCGTGCTGGCCAGCGGCGACGCGCTGATAACCGGCCACCCGCTGCTGCGTCACGGTGGGCCGCAGCTGCTTCCGGCGGTGTTCAGCCACAACCAACAGGATTGCCTGCGCAGCCTGGACGCGCTGGCCCTGCTGGACGCCGACGTGCTGCTGCCCGGTCACGGCGACGTGTGGCGCGGCCCGATCCGCGAGGCGACGCAAGCGGCACTTGCGTTGGCTCATTGAATGTGGGTCCTGGGCGTCGAGTGTGAACGTAGGGCGGGGATTTCGCGATTCTGACGCCGTGGGTGCACACTCGACGCCGTGAGCGCACGCTAGCCCGCGGGCCCGGGCCGCATCCACCACATCGCTTGCGCCGCAGGCGAAGACGAGCGCAGTGCGACGCCCGGGCGCAACGGGCCGGTCATGCCAGCCACTTCTCGAACGCGATCGGATGAAACGGCCCCCAGGACGGCATGGGTTCGGCGGCCACCCGGGTGTAGCCGGTGGCGTCGTAGAGCGCCTCGGCCTCGGGTTGACGACTCCCGGTGATCAGGTACAGCCGCCGGTACCCGCGCGCGGCGGCCTCCGCCTCCAGCGCCGCCAGCAGCGCCCTCGCGTACCCGCGGCGACGATGCGCGCGGTCGGTCCAGATCCGCTTGAGTTCGGCGGTGTCGTCGTCGAAACGCCGAAACGCCCCGCCGGTGACCGGCGCGCCGTGCAACACGCCGATCAGCAAGCCGCCGTCGGGCGCCGCCAACTCGTCGGCCGGCACCGGCAGCCAGGCCAAATGCGCGTCGGGCGTGCCGCCGTAGCGCTGCGCGTACTCGACGGCGAGCTCGGCCAAAAGCGGCCGGGCCAGCGGGTCGTCGTGGGTAGCCGACACGAACTCGAGCGCCATCACCTCACGTCTAACGCTCGTCGGCGGGAAGCATTCCGAGCCGAACCGCGGTGACATAAGCCGGGACGACGGCCAGGTCGCCGGGGCCGCCGCGCCACAGTCCGGCCAACCCCATGCCGGTCAGCAGTTCGACGACGTTCCGCTCGACCGTCTCCCAGCCGTGCGCCGCCAGATACTCGGGCACGTGGACGTATTCGCCCGGGTAGGTCAGGCTGGCCAGGTCGACGTCCAGGCCGTGTTGTCGCCAGCCGTCGACGAACGCCCGCCCCGCCTCGAGGTGCATGGGCGTCCAGGTGGGCATGTGATCGGCGGCGAGCCGGCTGCCGGCCGCGCTTGCCGCCGTGACGTCGCGCAGCAGCCGCTTCTGCGCGTCGGGCGGTAGGTAGCCGACCAGCAATTGCTCGGCGATCCACACCGTCGGCTGAGCCTCGTCAAAACCGACCCGCCGCAGCGCCGCCAGCCAATCCTGACGCAGGTCGATGCCCACCGCGCAACGGTTCGCGGCCAGCCTGGCGCCCAGCCCGCGCAGCAGTTCGCTCTTGAAGTCGAGCACCTGCGGGCGATCGATCTCGTACACCGTGGTCCCCGGCGGCCACCACAGCCGGTACGGCCGAGTGTCGAGACCCGATGCCAGCAGCACCACTTGGCGGATGCCCGCCCGTCCCGCGGCGGCCAGATAGTCGTCCAGGAATCGGGTGTGCGCGGCGAGGATGTCGATGAGCCCGGTCATGACCGCGCTTTCGCCGTCGCCGGTCGAGAACCGCTCGTCGTTGACCACCCGGATGAAGTACTCCACCCCCACGGCACGCACCAGCCGCTTGGCGAACGCGTCGTGCATCAGCCCCTTGTTGTTGGCGACGGCCCTGGCGACGGCGCCGAATGTCGCGGTCACCCCGACGCCGGTGGCCGGATCCCAGGTGTCGTCGTCCTTTCGCGCCATCGTCGGTCAGGCGCCGGAGCGGCGCCGCACGGCCAGCCCGACGACCGCTCGCCAACCCAGCAACAGAACCGCGGTGACCGACGCGGCCACCACCACGAAGCTCGCCGCCACCCCCGCCGAGCTGGCCTTGCGCAGCGCCATGCCGACCGCCACGGTGCACAGCCAGACGATCACCCCGGTGGGCGCCAGCGCGGTGGGTTGCCGCCACGCCCGGGACGCCAACCAGCCGACGACGGTTCCGGCGAGGAACGGCCATGCCGTCGTCGCGACGCCGGCGATGCCGAGTCCCTCGTCGTGGCTGCGGCGCCCGGCGGCGCAGAACACCAGCACGGCGATGACGTCCATGGCTAACCACGCCGGCCGTCGCATGCAGCGAGACTACCGGGCCGGGCCGGGATTCTTGACCCCGCGACCGGGGTGAACCTAGATTCGTCTGCAATGAATGCCCATTCACAAGGCCGGCTCGCGGTGGTGACCGGCGCCGGGTCGGGGATCGGCAGGGCGATAGCGCTGGCGTTCGCCGCGCGGGGCGACCGCGTTGTGGCCGCCGATCTCGACGAGGCAGCGGCGACGGCCACCGCCAAGGAGCAACCCGAGCTGATCACCGCGCTGCCCGTCGACGTCGCCGACCCCGCCCGGGTCGACGCGCTGTGCGACCGGACCCACGCGCAGGTCGGCGTGCCCACCATCGTGGTCAACGCCGCCGGCTGGGACCGCACCGACCAATTCCTCAATGCCACACCGGAATTCGCGGCCAAGGTGGTGGCCATCAACTACCTGGGGCCGGTGCATGTCTGTCGTGCGTTCCTGCCGGGCATGATCGAGGCGGGGGCCGGCGGGCGCGTCGTCAACCTGGCCAGCGACGCGGGCCGCGTCGGCAGCGCGGGCGAAACGATCTACGCCGGCGCCAAGGGCGGGGTCATCGCGCTCACCAAATCGCTGGCCCGCGAGATGGCCCGCCACCAGATCACGGTCAACTGCGTGTGCCCCGGCCCGACGGACACGCCGCTGTTTCACGCGCAGCCGGAGAAATTGAAAGAGGCACTGGTCAAAGCGATTCCGTTCCGGCGGCTGGCCCGGCCCGAGGAGGTCGCCGCGCCGGTGCTGTTCTTCGCGTCCGACGCCGCGTCGTTCATCACCGGACAGGTGATCAGCGTCAGCGGTGGCCTCACAATGGCCGGCTAGTGGCAGGCTGATTCCCATGAGCACCGACGCGCCTCCCGCCTTCGACCGCGACGACCCCCTGAGCCTGGACGCCTCCCTGTCCGGCGACGAGCTCGCCGTGCGCGACACCGTGCGAAAGTTCTGCGCCGAGCACGTCCTCCCCTACGTCGCCGAGTGGTTCGAGATCGGCGACCTTCCGGTCCGCCAACTCGCCAAGCAGTTCGGCCAACTCGGCCTGCTCGGCATGCACCTGCACGGCTACGGCTGCGGCGGGGCCTCCGCGGTGCACTACGGCCTGGCCTGTACCGAGCTGGAGGCCGCCGACTCCGGGGTGCGGTCGATGGTGTCGGTGCAGGGGTCGCTGGCGATGTTCGCCATCTGGAAGTTCGGCTCGGAGGAGCAGAAGCAGCGGTGGCTGCCCGGCATGGCCGCCGGCGAACTGCTCGGCTGCTTCGGGCTGACCGAACCCGACGTCGGATCCGACCCGGCGGCGATGAAAACCCGTGCGCGACGGGATGGTTCGGACTGGGTGCTGGACGGGCGCAAGATGTGGATCACCAACGGCTCGGTGGCCGACGTCGCGATCGTGTGGGCCGGCACCGACGACGGGATCCGCGGCTTCGTCGTCCCCACCGGCACCCCGGGCTTCACCGCCAACACGATTCACCACAAGCTGTCGCTGCGGGCATCGATCACCAGCGAGCTGGTGCTCGACGACGTGCGGCTGCCCGCCGACGCGATGCTGCCCGACGCGAGAGGCCTGCGCGGCCCGCTGTCGTGCCTGTCGGAGGCGCGCTACGGCATCATCTGGGGATCGATGGGGGCGGCGCGGTCGGCCTGGCAGGCCGCGCTCGACTACGCCACGCAGCGCACCCAATTCGGCCGGCCCATCGCCGGATTCCAGCTGACCCAGGCGAAACTCGTCGACATGGCGGTCGAGCTGCACAAGGGGCAGCTGCTCTCGCTGCACCTCGGCCGCCTCAAGGACGGCGCCGGGCTGCGCCCCGAACAGGTCAGCTTCGGCAAGCTCAACAACACCCGCGAGGCCCTCGAGATCTGCCGGACCGCGCGAACCATATTGGGCGGCAACGGGATATCGCTGGAATACCCGGTCATCCGACACATGGTGAACCTGGAATCGGTGCTCACCTACGAGGGCACCCCGGAGATGCACCAGCTCGTCCTCGGCCAGGCGTTCACCGGCAGCGACGCCTTCCGCTGATGAGCTGATGAGCGGCCTGTCCTACCACCCAGAGCATCACCAGTTCCGGCGACTGGTACACGATTTCGTGTACCAGACCGTGGTCCCACTTCACGAACGTTGGGAAAAGGATGGCCAATGGGACCGCTCGCTGTTCGTCGAGGCGGGAAAGCTTGGGCTGCTGGGCTTTTCGGTGCCCGAGCACCTGGGCGGCCCGGGGGTGCGTGACTTTCGCTACAACGCGATCGTCATCGACGAGCTGCAGCGGGCCGGCGCGGCGGCCGAGGCCATCGCCTTCACGCTGCAAAACGACGTGGTGCTGCCCTATCTCACCGACCTGACGACGCCCGAGCAGCAGCGGCGGTGGCTGCCCGGGGTGGTGACCGGCGAGACCGTGCTGGGCATCGCGATGACCGAGCCCGGCACCGGCAGCGACCTGGCCGGGATCCGCACCACCGCGGTGCGGGACGGCGACCATTACGTCGTCAACGGCGCCAAGACGTTCATCTCCAACGGGCAGACCGGCGACCTGTTCGTGATCGCGGTGCGCACCTCGCCCGATCGGCACCAGGGGCTGTCGCTGCTGGTGGTCGACGCGGACACGCCGGGTTTTCGCCGGGGCCGCAACCTGGAGAAGATCGGCCTGCACGCCCAGGACACCAGCGAGCTCACCTTCACCGACATGCGGGTGCCCGTCGAGAACCTTCTTGAAGGGGAGGGCAAAGGTTTCTCTCAGCTGATGCGCAACCTGCCGCAGGAGCGGCTCGCGCTGGGGGTGGGCGCGGTGGCCGCCGCGGAGGGCGTCCTGGCCGAAACGCTGGACTACGTTAAGCAGCGCAAGGCGTTTGGCGCGCCGATCGGCAGCTTCCAGAACAGCCAGTTCGTGCTCGCCGAGCTGGCGACCGAAATCGACATCGCCCGAACGTATCTCGACGATTGCCTGACCGAGCACCTCGTCGGTTCGCTGACGGCCGCGCGGGCCGCGCGGCTGAAATGGTGGACCACCGACCTGCAGGTGCGGACCGCGGACCGCTGCCTGCAACTGCACGGCGGCTACGGCTACATGCGCGAGTACAGCGTGGCGCGCGCGTTCGTCGACGCCCGCATCCAGACGATCTACGGCGGGACCAACGAGATCATGAAGACGATCATCGCCAAGGACCTGGGCCTCTGATGGCCGTCGACTACGGCTCCCTGCCCGTCGAGGAGGCCGTGCGCGCGGCGCGGGCCAGCTCGCGGCGCCGGCAGGTGCTCGACGCCGCCGTCAAAGTCATGGGCAGGACCGGATTTCACCAGATGTCGATGCAGGATCTGGCCGCCGAGGCCAACGTCAGCGTCGGCCTGATTTACACGTACTTCGGCGGCAAGGAGGACCTGCTGCTCGCGACGATCGTGCGGATCCTCGACGTGTTCCGCGATCAACTGGCGCCGGTCATGGACGCCGCCGGCGACGACGCCGTCGACCGGCTGGCCGCGGGCATCCGGCGCTACATCCAGATCGTCGACGAGAACCTCGACGGGGTGGTGCTCACCTACCGCGAGAGCCGAACGCTGGGGGCCGAAGGGCGTACGCAGATCAAGGAGCTCGAAATCGCCACCGCCGCGCCGCTGCGCACCGCGATCGAGGCCGGCATCGCGCAAGGCGTATTCCGCGACGTCGACGTCGATCTCACCGTGTGCGACATCATGCTGCTGGCGCACGGGTGGGCGCTCAAGCACTGGCACTTCGGGCCCAACTACACCGTCGGCGACTACGTCGCGCTGCAGACCCGCCACGTGCTCAACTCGCTGATTGCCGACGGGCGCCGCGCGGAGTATGCGCACGTGCTGGAATGAGAGCATGAGAATTACCGCATACCGGATCCGCAGGGCTGCCGCCGCGGTGGCGTTGGTCGCCGCGGCGGGCATACCAACGGCGGGCGCCGATCCCGTTACGCTGCCCCCGATGACGTCCGGTGGCGGCGGACCGATCATCGGTGGCGGCAACAGCGCCGGGATCGCGCAGCAGCTGACCGGCCTGGGCAACCCGAACGTCCAGGAGGTCGACGGCTCGGACGCGGCGCAATTCATCACGGCCGCCGCCGCGGTCGCCAACCCGCAGCTGGCGGCGCCCTTTTCGCTGCTGCGCCGCGCGCTGGCGTGCCAGACCAACGGTGCGGGATTCGGGGCGCGCGCCTACCGCCGCAACGACGGCCAATGGGGAGGCGCGATGCTGGTCGCCGCCAAGAGCGCCACACCGAACGTCGATGCCCTGACCGCCTGCGCCAAAACCAATTGGCGGCGGCCCACCCTCGGCAGCGAGACCGCGATGTGCAACAGCGGCTGGACCACGCCCAATTCCTTCGACAGCCGCCGCAGCGGTGCCGAAGCCTATTACATCTTCCTCGCCGGCACGGCCGACGACTTCTGCACCGCACTCAACGCGAAGTACAAGACCAACGCCGGAGCCTGGCCATTCTAGATTGAGCACCCGCAACCAAATCCGCTGCGCTAGAAGGGCGGTGGTTCGTAGTTGGCTGCGGTGCGTTCGGCGCGCCGTGTGGCCTCGGTGGCCAGGCGGGCTTCGTTGACGCCTCGTTCCCAGCTGATCCGGGCGGCGCGCTCTTGGGCGCGGGTCTGTTTGCGGGTGGGCATCATCAGTGCGCGGTTTTGTCCCGGCGGCGGCATGCTGTTGGGCAGCACCAGTGCGCCCGTGGGGACGGCCAGCGCCGGGTCCCACCGAGTTTGGTGACGTAGTCATGCCCCGACGGTGAGGTCCATACCACGGTGCCGTCGGGTTCCTGGCGGTCCCGCCACCCGCCCGGGCCGGGGTAGAAGGTCTTGAGCAGGTGGTGATACGGGCAGAGCAAGCAATTGAGGTTGCTGACAAGTCGGGAATCTACCCATCCGCTTGGTGGCAGGCGCAGCCGGAGCCAGGGACAACCGGCGCTCGTGCGCCGTTTGCCGCCATCTCTCGCTTGCCGTCTGCAGCGGTTACGCGGGCCGCCTGAATACTTCGCGTTCGAGCCGTGCCAGACGCTCGGCGACGGTTCCTGATTCGCCATGATCTTCGGCGTGGAGTCGATCGACGGCCCATACCCGGATTAGGGTCGATAGTGACATTCCCGCGTTGCGGGCAGCCTGGCTCAACCGCTCGTGTTCGTCGGCAGCCAAGCGCACCGAAACCACAGTCTGGCGACCAAGATTCGGGCGGCTTGTCGCGACGTGCTCGGGCGTCGGCCCTCCCGGGTATGCCTCCGCACGTGCGCCTTCGTCGGCGAGCAAATCATCAATCCTGCTCATTCTTGCTGCTCCTCGCTGGCACTTGCCAGACGGCGTGACGGTCGTTGACCGCTTCATCCGTCCAGGCAACAGAGACGCCGTGCCGTTCCCCGATATAGTCGGCCCGCTTGCTCCGTCGACCCGCACCACCCACCTACAATACACTACGAATACCTACGTGCACTATTCTCGCGGCGGTGAGCGCCCCTGCGGATGCGTCAGAGGCCCATGCGTTCGTCGCGACCGTGGTGCACTCAGCTCGGGGAATTCGGACCCCGGTTTACCCGGGTCGCGCCCGGAGCGCCTCCATCGGCCCATCGATCGCCCGGCCCGCTAGACCGTGCTACCTCAGATGTTGCAAACAACACTCCTTGACCCGGAATCGCTTCTACCAGCGCTTTTCGTCAGCGATCGGCACCAATTCAACACAGCAACTTGACCTTCGATGGGTGGGTCGGGCCACAAAATTCCTTCCTTGCCGGCCACCGTGGAGTCATAGGGTGGATATGCGCCGCAGAGACTTCCAACAGAAGGGAACGCGCATGTCGCGCCATCGGGTCGTCATCATCGGAAGCGGATTCGGCGGACTGACCGCGGCCAAGGCGCTCAGGCGCGTCCCCAAAGGAAGCCAGGTCGATATCACCCTGATCTCGAAGACGACCACCCACCTGTTCCAGCCGCTGCTGTACCAGGTGGCCACCGGGATCTTGTCCGAAGGCGAGATCGCCCCGGCCACCCGGCTGATCCTGCGCAGGCAAAAGAACGTCAGGGTGCTGTGGGGCGACGTCAGCGCGATCGACCTGTCGGCGAGGACGGTCACATCGCACCTGATGGGCATGGAAACGGTGACGCCGTACGACAGCCTGATCGTGGCCGCCGGCGCCCAGCAGTCCTATTTCGGGCATGACGAATACGCCGCCTTCGCGCCGGGCATGAAGTCCATCGACGACGCCCTCGAGCTGCGCGGCCGCATCCTCGGCGCGTTCGAGGCCGCCGAGGTGACCACCGATCCGGCCGAGCGGAAGCGCCGCCTCACCTTCGTGGTGGTCGGCGCGGGGCCGACGGGCGTCGAGGTGGCCGGGCAGATCGTGGAGCTCGCCGAGCGCACGCTGGCCGGGGCGTTTCGCACCATCAAGCCCAGCGACTGCCGGGTGATCCTGCTCGACGCCGCGCCCGCGGTGCTGCCGCCGATGGGGGCGAAGCTGGGGCTCAAGGCGCAGCGCCGGCTGGAGAAGATGGGGGTCGAGGTCCAGCTCAACGCGATGGTGACGGCCGTCGACTACATGGGCATCACGATCAAGGAGAAGGACGGCGGCGAACGGCGGATCGAGTGCGCGTGCAAGGTGTGGGCGGCCGGCGTCCAGGCCAGCGAGCTGGGCAAGATGATCGCCGAGCAGTCCGATGGAACCGAAATCGACCGCGCCGGAAGGGTGCTCGTCGAGCCCGACCTCACGGTCAAGGGACACCCCTACGTCTTCGTCGTCGGCGATCTGATGTCGGTGCCCGGCGTGCCGGGGATGGCGCAGGGCGCCATTCAGGGGGCCAAGTACGCGACCGCGATCGTCAAGCAGGCACTCAAAGGGAAGGACGACCCGGCAAACCGCAAGCCGTTCAGGTACTTCGACAAGGGCAGCATGGCGACGGTGTCACGGTTCAGCGCCGTGGCGCAGGTGGGCAAGCTGGAGTTCGGCGGCTTCATCGCCTGGCTGGCCTGGCTGGTCTTGCACGTGTATTACCTTGTCGGCCACAAGAATCGGTTCACCGCGGTGCTCGCCTGGCTGATCTCGTTCCTGGGTCGCGGTCGCGGCCAGATGGCCATCACCAGCCAGATGGTCTACGCCAGGGTGGTGACGCAATGGATGGAGGCGCATACGCAGGGGGTGCTGGCCGCGGCCGAAGAGGCCGAGGACGCCGAACAGAAGGCGGCGGGCTAGCTCAACGCCCGGTCGATATCGGCGATCAGGTCGTCGGCGCCTTCCAGCCCGACGGAGATGCGAACCACGTTGTCGCCCAGCCCGATCGCGGCGCGGCCCTCGGGGCCCATCGCGCGGTGCGTCGTGGTCGCCGGGTGAGTGACAAGCGATTTGGCGTCGCCGAGATTGTTGGAAATGTCGATCAGCCGCAGCTTGTCCAGCACCTCGAAGGCCCGTTGCTTGGCGGCACTTTCCGGGCCCGTGAGCGCGAACGTGATCACCGTCCCGCCGCCGGTCATCTGGCGCTTGGCCAGGTCGTGTTGCGGGTGCGACGCCAGATACGGGTAGCGCACCCAGCTCACCGCCGGATGACCCTCTAGGAATTCCGCGATCCGGTGCGCCGACGCGTTGCCGCGCTCCACCCGAACGGCAAGCGTTTCAAGGCCTTTCAGTAGCACCCAGGCGTTGAATGCGCTCATGGCCGGGCCGGTGTGCCGCATCAGCTTCTGCACCGGACCCGCGATGTACTCCTGGTCGCCGAGGATCGCGCCGCCCAGCACCCGGCCCTGGCCGTCGATGTGCTTGGTGGCCGAGTACACCACCACGTCAACCCCGAGCGGAAAGCCCTGTTGCAGCAGCGGTGTGGCAAACACGTTGTCCAGCACCACTTTTGCGCCCGCGGCGTGAGCCAGCTCGGTCACCGCGGCGATGTCCACCAGCGACTGCATCGGATTCGACGGCGTCTCGAAGAACACCGCCTGCGTCGGCACCGAGAGCGCCCGCTCCCATTGCGCGAGATCGTCGCCGTCGACGAAGACGGTCTCGATTCCCCAGCGCGGCAGGATCTCGTTGCACACCACGAAACACGACCCGAACAGGCTGCGCGCCGCGACCAGCCGGTCACCGGCACCCAGCAGCGCACCCAGCGAGGTGAACACCGCGGCCATGCCGCTTGCGGTGGCGAACGCCGCGGGCGCCCCCTCGATCAGGCGCAACCGCTCCTCGAACATCGTCACGGTCGGGTTGCCGTACCGCGAGTAGACGAAGTGGTCCAGCTCACCGGTGAAGGACTGCTCGGCGACGGCCGCCGATTCGTAGACGTACCCGGACGTCAAGAACATCGCCTCGGCGGTCTCGTCGAATCCGGAACGCAAAAGTCCGCCGCGCACGCCGATGGTGGCCTGGCTGACGCCGTCGGGCAGCTGCTTGGGGGTGCGGACCGAGCCCCCCGGCGGAGAGCCGTCGGCGCGGGTCATCCCTGTTTCCAAGGCAATCCCACCGCGCGCCAGCCACTTTCACCGCGATGACCGTTGACGTCGAGGTGGCCTTCGAAGCCGTCCAGCACGTTGTAGGCCGGGGTGATCCCGAGCCGGGTCGCGACCTCGGCGGCGCCGATGGAGCGGTTGCCGGAGCGACACAGGAAGACCACCGGCCGCCCCTCGTCGGCCTCGGCGGGCGGGACCCTGTCCTTCAGCTCGTCGGCGAAGTTCTCGTTGTACGTCCCACCGGTCGTGGTCCACTCGATGTAGACGACCTCGCGGCCCAGGCTGGACAGGTCGGGGACGCCGACGAACCGCCATTCGGCGTCGGTGCGCACGTCGACCAGCACGGCGTCGGGGTTGTCGCTGAGTAGCTTCCACGCCTCCAGAGGCGTGATGTCTCCTGCGTAGGCGCGTGCGCGCTCTGTGCTCATACGTCTTCAACCTCGTCCTTTGCCAACGCTATGAGCCACACTATCCGTGCCTGAGCATCATGTCAGTGCTGGCGTCAACCGGCCCGGCGCAACCCCTCGAAGCTATCAGCCGGGATTGGTCGCAGCCGCGGCCGTTCCCGTTGATGTTTGATTCAGAGCAGGCGCGGGCTGTCCGGGTGGCCGTCTCGCCGTCGCCGACGAGCTTCCGATCGCGTCACGCGCCCTTGCCGTATGTTCCTCAGGCGCTTTTCGATGTCAACCTCACGGTGGGAAGTCCGTGTTATCGACAGGATGAGCGGCCCCTCTCGGTCCAGCAGAGCCTCAATCCGTCTCCACTGCGTCATAAACGTTTCGAGTTGATGCCATTTGTCCCCTGCATCAGGACCCGCGAGAGTGACTAGCCTCGCCCCATTGTCCTTGACGGATTGCATGAGCGAAAAGTGAGTCTGGATGTCGCTGTCGCGGGTGATGCCTATCCATCCCTGGGCGGTGGATGTTGTAATCCAGCGGTTGTCACCCGGATCTGACTGAATGACGCACGGCGGCCGCGACTTACGCTTGATGACGGCTCCGGGATCGCCCGGATAGGTGCAATCCGGCCTCAGCGCACAGATCACGTGGGCCAAGCCAAGGATGTCCGCATCGAAGTAAAAGCGGACATCGGCATTCTTCACAGCGCGCGATCCCGCTTAAGCGGCCTTGCTTTGCAGTTCGTATGCGACAGCCATTTCCACGTCACGCACTTTGAGGCCGAATTCCTCGGCGATCTCGTCGTAGCCATAACCGTCGTCCGCGTACTCCTTGAGTACCGACGTACTGATGCCACCGACCGAAGGTCGGCCGAACCGCGTGTCGGGCTCGATGACCACGGGCGACTCAGGGCCGGCCGGGCGCCAAAGGACAGCCTCGTCGTGAACAAATTTCACCCGATCTAGAAACTCCTGTGCGGCATACAAGGGAAGTATCAATTGGCCGTCAGTAGGGGCATACAACCAATATTCGGGCGGCAGATCGCTCGCCTTCTGCGCTTCTATCAGAAGACGACCATTCAGCGTCCAAGGACGTTCATGAGCGAGCGGATACGGTTCGCCGGTTTTATCCCGCAGTACGGCGATAAACCGGCGGACCTCATCGAGATCAACCTTGCGTTGGCGGTACTGGCTCAGCAGACCCGCCTCGACAAACTCCGCCCAGGTCACGGTTCGCCGACCCTCAGGCTTAGGCCGAATCACCGGCAAATACGTGCGGCCACGCCATGTCTTGCCTTCGAGCCAGTAATTCAGCGTCTGCTGATGAACTCGCAGCAGACGCGCGGCCTCTGCCTCGGAGTACATCTCGCGGTCCAGGACGGAAACGGTGGCGGCCATGCGGCGATTGTCGCAGAAGTCAGCGACATCGGCCCGTGCTTGGCTCGCGGCCGCAGGCGTCAGCTCCCATTCAGGGCGGTCGCCACCTGTCGGGCGCGGTCGCGTGCGGTCGCCACGTCGGGCGCCGTGGCCAGCGCCACGCCGAGCCCGCGGAGGTCGCTTTCCGGGACCCGCAGCGCGGCGGCCAGCGCGCCGGCGGCCGGCGGCCCGCCGTCATGGCCGGGGTTGACCGTGTGCGCGGCGCCCGGCGACATCATCATGGTGTCCAGCGGCAGGCCCAAAATGGCCCGGGCCTGCAGTTCGAACGCCGAAAGCCGCTGGCTGCGCAGGGTCACCCAGGCGCTCGGGTGCGGCCGGGCGGTGACGTCGACGAAGTACACCTCGTCGCCCTTGATCATCAGCTCGACAGCGAAGAGGCCGCGCCCGCCGAGCGCCTTGACGATTCGCGCGGCGATCGATCTGGCCGCATCCACCGCGGCCGGGCTCATCTGCTGGGGCTGCCAGGATTCCAGCACGACACCGTCGGCGTCGCGATGGCCGATGGGCGAGCAGAATTCGATCAGCGGACCGTGCGGCCCTTCGCTGCGCACCACGAGCAGCGTGACGTCGAACTCGACCTCGACGAGCGCCTCGGCCAGCACCCGCCCCGCCGAGCCCCCCAGCGCGCGCCGCCAGGCCGGCTCGATGTCGCCGGGCCCCGAGACCACCGAGTGACCCCGCCCGGCCACCGGCTTCACCAGCAATGGAAACCCGGCGTGTCCGGCCACCGCTTGCAGCTCGCCGAGCGACCCGACGAACCAGAACGGCGCGGTGGGCAGCCCCAACTCGTCGGCGGCCAGCCGGCGCAGGCCCTCGCGGTCGGCGGTGAGCCGCGCCGTGCGCGCGCTGGGCACCAGTTCGGGGCCGGCGGCCGGCGCCTCGAGGGCGTCAACGGCGAGCCCGTCGGTGGCCGCCACCACGAAGTCCGGCCGCAGCCGGTGGATCGCCGCGGACAGCTCGGCGGCGTCGGTCACCCTGGGCGCGCGGTCATCTCCCGCGGCGATCACCTGCGCGCCGAGGTGCCGCAGCGCGACGGCCAGCTCCCGGCTGAGCTCGTCGGAGCCCAGCAGCAGCACTCGGGGCCTGACGTCGGCTTGCGGCGGCACGGCGCGCGCCGTCGTCTTGTCGTCCTGCCCCTCGGTCAAGCCGTCAGTCACCGCTCAAGGATAGGTCCGCCGCCGGCGCCCTACGGCTGGCCGGGGAGCAGCCGCACCATCAGGCCGTTGCCTTCGGCCAGCACGGTGTCGTCCCCGTCGACCAATTCGGCCGACACGAACGCTTTGCGGCCCTCGGCGCCGGTGACCCGCCCGCGCACCAACAGCGGCACATCGATGGGCGTGACCTTGCGGTAGTCGACGTGCAGGAAGGCCGTCCGGCTGATCGGCCGCCCCGCGGCGTGCGAGATCATCCCGAACATGTGGTCAAACAGCAGCGGCAGCACCCCGCCGTGCACCGCATGGTTACCCCCGACGTGAAACCGGCTGAAATATCCCGTCATTTCGACCCCGTCGGGGGCATACCGCGTCAACGTCCAGGGCGGCAGCAGCAGGCTACCCATACCGGGCAGGTCGGGCGTCCGCCCGGCCGGCGCCTTGCCTTCGACATCGGCCTGAAACGGCCCCAGCAGCTCCACCAGGGCCGCGGCGCGGTCGGCCGCGTCGTCCCAGACGTCGTCACCCGGGTCGGCGGACACCGCGAGGTCCTGCAGCCGGCGCATCGCCGCGACGAACCGGCCGAATCCCGGGCCCGGGCTGGCGGGGCCGTATTCCGGGAAGCCGCCGTGATGCTCGTATTCGGGGTCGAGTTGTTTGGGATCGAAATCCGTCACGGGCGGGCCGCCAGGACGTCGCGGCGCACGATGGTCTGGTCACGCCCGGGGCCGACGCCGATGCACGAAACATGCGCCCCGGCAAGCTCTTCCAGCCGCAACACGTAATCACGCGCCTTGGCGGGCAGGTCGTCGAACTCCCGCGCGTCCGAGATGTCCTCCCACCAGCCCGGCAGCTCCTCGTAGACCGGCTCGGCACGGGCGAGATCGCTTTGGGTCATCGGCATGTCGCTGATGCGCGAGCCGTCGATCCGATACCCGACGCACACCGGCACCGTCTCCAGGCTGGAGAGCACGTCGAGCTTGGTCAGGAAGTAGTCGGTGATGCCGTTGACCCGGGTGGCGTAGCGGGCGACGACGGCGTCGAACCAGCCGCAGCGCCGGCGCCGCCCGGTGGTGACCCCGAATTCGCCGCCGGTCTTGGACAGGTACTCGCCGCTGGCGTCGAACAGCTCGGTGGGGAACGGGCCGGAGCCGACCCGGGTGGTGTAGGCCTTGAGGATGCCCAGCACGGCGGTGATCCGCGTCGGCCCGATCCCGGACCCGACGCACGCGCCGCCGGCCGTCGGATTCGACGACGTCACATAGGGATACGTGCCGTGGTCGACGTCGAGCAGCGTGCCCTGCGAGCCCTCGAGCAACACCGTCTCGCCGGCCTCCAGCGCGTTGTTGAGCAGCAGGCGGGTGTCGGCGATGCGGTGCCGGAACCCCTCCGCTTGCGCCAATAACGCCTCGACCACCTGGTCGGTCTCCAGCGCCTTGCGGTTGTAGACCTTGACCAGGATCTGGTTTTTGAGCTCCAGCGCGGCCTCGATCTTGCGGGCCAGCGGCTCGGGGTCGAGCACGTCGGCGACCCGGATCCCCATCCGCGCGATCTTGTCCTGGTAGCACGGCCCGATGCCGCGGCCGGTGGTGCCGATCTTCTTGCTGCCCATGTAGCGCTCGGTGACCTTGTCGATGGCGACGTGATAGGGCAACAGCAGGTGCGCGTCGGCGGAGATCAGCAGCCTGGAGGTGTCGACACCACGGTCCTCGAGGCCCTTCAGCTCGTCGAGCAGCACGCCGGGATCCACCACGACGCCGTTGCCGATGACGTTGGTGACGCCGGGCGTCAGCACCCCCGACGGGATCAGGTGCAGCGCGAAATTCTCGCCGGTGGGCAGGACGACGGTGTGCCCGGCATTGTTGCCGCCCTGATAGCGCACGACCCACTGCACGCGCCCGCCGAGCAGGTCAGTGGCCTTACCTTTGCCCTCGTCGCCCCACTGGGCGCCGATGAGGACGATTGCCGGCATGACATGCTCCCACCTGATCGCGACCGTTTAAGCCTGCTTATTGTGGTCCAGCCGGTGACCCACCCTACCCAGGCGACGATGCGGGCCGCCTGCGGCCAGCTGTGGAGCCGGGCAAATCAGCTTAAGCCAGGAGGTTGCGAGGACCGCATGCAAACCGTGGGGGTGTTGGTGTTCGGCGACCGGCGGGTGCCACGGCCGCTGACCGGCCTGCCGGTCCACACGGCCGAGATCGACGCCGCGATCGGGCCGTACCGACGCCTGGTGATCGTCGGCGGCGACGCCGACCTCGCCGCCGTGCTGACCCGATTGCTGCGCGCCGGCCGGCTCGACATCGAGGTGGCCTACGCGCCGCCCCGCCGCACCCGGGCGACCCGGATCTACCGCCTGCCCGCCGGACGCCGCGCGGCGCGGCGCGCCCTGCGCGGCTGCGCGCGGCGGGTCACCCTGGTCCGCGACGAAACCGGCTCGGCGATCGTGGGCCGGGCCGGCTGGCTGCCCGCCGACGATCGGCGGCACATCCACGGCGAGGCGGTCGTCGACGACACCGCGTTGTTCGACGGCGACGTCGCCGCGGTGTTCGTCGAGCCGACGCTGGCCATGCCGGGTCTGCGGGCCCGGGTGAGGCGCCGGTGGGTCGCCGGCCGCGCGGTCCAGCTGGGGAGCACCGGCGTCGTCGTGGTGCGCGACGGCGTCGCGGCGCCGCGCACGGCGCGCCGGTCGACGTTCTACCGCCACGTCGAGGGCTGGCTGCTGGTCCGGTAATTTCGACCGGTGAGTTTTCCCGCTCGGCAACACGAATCGGTGCGACCCAGCCCGATCTTTTTGGCCCTCATCGGATTGACGGCGGTCGGCGGCGTGCTGGCCTGGCTGGCCGGCGCGAGCGTGCGACCGCTGTCCTACGCCGGGGTGTTCGTCCTCGTGATCGCCGGCTGGCTGGTCTCGCTGTGCCTGCACGAGTTCGGGCACGCGGTGACCGCCTGGCGATTCGGCGACCACGACGCCGCGGTCCGCGGCTACCTGACCCTGGATCCGCGGCGCTACAGCCACCCGGCGCTCTCGCTCCTGCTGCCGATGGTGGTCATCGCGCTGGGCGGGATCGGCTTGCCGGGCGCCGCGGTGTATCTGCGGACCTGGTTCATGACGCCGGCCCGCCGCACCCTGGTCAGCCTGGCGGGGCCGGCGGCCAACCTCGTGCTGGCGGTGCTGCTGCTGGCGCTGACACGGCTGCTGTACGACCCGGCCCACGCGGTGCTGTGGGCGGGCGTGGCCTTCTTGGGGTTCCTACAGCTCACCGCCGTGTTGCTGAACCTGCTGCCCATCCCGGGCCTGGACGGATACGACGCCCTGGAACCGCATTTGAGTCCCGAGACGCAGCGGGCGGTGGCACCGGCCAAGCAGTATGGCTTTTTCATCCTGCTGTTCCTGCTCCTGGCGCCGGTGGCCAACCAATGGTTCTTCGGGATCGTGCTCTGGGTGTTCGATTTCTCCGGTGTGCCGCACTGGCTGGTGTCCGCGGGCAACTCGCTGACCCGGTTCTGGAGCGCCTGGATCTAGCCCTTGCAATACATGCGTCTCCACGCATATATTTCTGGCTATGGGAGCCGGCCACAACCACACGTCCCGGATGATCCCCCGCATGGTCATGGCCGCTGCGATCCTGGCGACGTTCTTCGCGGTGGAATTGACCACCTCGCTGTGGATCAACTCGATGGCGCTGCTGGCCGACGCCGGGCACATGCTGACCGACGTCGTCGCCGTCTTTATGGGCCTGACCGCCGTGATCCTGGCCCGGCGCGGCAGCTCGTCGCCCGCCCGCACCTACGGCTGGCACCGCGCGGAGGTGTTCACCGCGGTGGCCAACGCCGCGCTGCTGGTCGGGGTCGCGCTGTTCATCCTCTACGAGGCCGCCCAGCGGCTCAGCGAAGCCCCGTCCATCCCCGGCGTGCCGATGATCGTGGTGGCGCTGGCCGGCCTGGCCGCCAACCTCGTGGTGGCGCTGCTGCTGCGTTCACACTCGTCGGGAAGCCTGGCCGTCAAGGGCGCCTACATGGAGGTGATCGCCGACACCGTCGGCAGCCTGGGCGTGCTGATCGCCGGCGTGGTCACGGTCACGACGCACTGGCCGTACGCCGACGTGGTGGTCGCCGTGCTGGTCGCGTTGTGGGTGCTGCCCCGGGCCATCTCGCTGGCCCGCGACGCGCTGCGGATCCTTTCCGAATCGTCGCCGGCCCACATCGACGTGGAGGAGCTGCGCAGCGCGCTGGGGGCCGTCGCGGGCGTGACCGAGGTGCACGACCTGCATGTGTGGACGCTGTCGCCCGGCAAGGACGTCTGCACCGCGCACCTGACCAGCGCCGGCGACTCCGCCCGGGTTCTGCAGGACGCCCGCGCGGTGCTGTCGGCGCGCGGGCTCGACCACGCCACCGTCCAGGTCGAGTGCCCGGACCGGGACGGCGACTGTACGGATAGCTTCTAAAGGCCCAGCGCTTCGCGGGCCGCGGGGTCGCAGTCGTCCAGCAGGTCGAGGCAGCGCAGGTACTCGTCGGTCTCGCCGATGGCGTCGGCGGCCCGCGCCAGCGCCGCCACGCAACGCAGGAAGCCCCGGTTGGGCTCGTGCGAATGCGGCACCGGCCCGAACCCCTTCCAGCCGTGGCGCCGCAGCTTGTCCAGGCCGCGGTGGTAGCCCGTGCGGGCATAGGCGTAGGCGGTGACGGCCCTATCGGCGGCCAGCGCCTCCTCGGCAAGCGCCGCCCAGGCCACCGACGCCGACGGGTGCGCGGCCGCGACGAAGCTCGGGTTCTCGTTGGCGAGCAGTTGCGCCTCGGCTTCGCTGTCGCCGGGCAGCAGGATCGGATCGGGTCCCAGGAGGTCTCGCATCGACGTCATGGCGTCTATTGTGCCGCCCACCGGGGTGTGGTCGCTAAGCTCGATTCATGCCCAACGCACCCGAGCCCGACCGAGGCGCAACGCCGAAGCGGCCTGGGTTCGACCCACGCGAATCCCGCGGCGAGCGCGCCTTTCAGGCCGGCGAAGACGCCCCCGAGGACTACCCTTTGGTGCCCCCGGACCCGGAGACCGAGACCGTGGTGATCAACAAACCCGATCCGGACGACGACCCCGAGTCGCCGGAAGGCCAGCAGCGCGAACGGCGTTTCACCGCACCCGGCTTCGACGCCAAAGAGACGGCGATCATCGCCACTCCCGTGGAGCCCGCCACGGAGGTCTTCCCGCCGGCCGGGGAGGCGGCACAGCCGGGCACTCCCCCGAAAGTGGCTGTCCCACAATCGATTCCACCCAGATTCGGGGCGAAGCTACGGACGTCGAGGCAATTCAACTGGGGCTGGGTGCTGGCGCTGGTCGTGATCGTGCTGGCGTTGGTGGCGATCGCGATCCTGGGCACCGTGCTGCTGACCCGCGGTAAACACTCGAAAGTCTCCGAGGAAGACCGGGTTCGGCACACCATCGCCCAATACGACGTCGCGGTGCAGAGGGGCGATCTGACCGCGCTGCGCACCATGACGTGCGGGAATTCCCGCGACGGATATGTGGACTACGACGAACGCGCGTGGCAGGAGACCTACGCGCGGGTCTCGGCGGCCAAGCAGTATCCGGTGATCGCCAGCATCGACCAGGTCGTCGTCAACGGGCAGCACGCCGAGGCGAACGTCACCACGTTCATGGCGTACGACCCATCGGTGCGTTCGACGCGCAGCCTCGACCTGCAGTACCGCGACGATCAGTGGAAGATCTGCCAGTCCCCCAGCGGCTGACGGTCGGCGTTGACTCTGCGCCCACCAGGCCGTCTACTCGCACTTTTGCCTGGTAGACGCAGAGTCAAAAGCGGCCCAGGCCTACGCCGGGTTTAGGCCCGGGTTTAGGCCAGGCTCTTCCCGGCGCAGCGCAGGTCGTTGCAGGCCTCGATCACACGCTCGGTCATGCCGGCCTCGGCCTTCTTGAGGTAGCTGCGCGGGTCGTAGACCTTCTTGTTGCCCACCTCGCTATCGACCTTGAGCACGCCGTCGTAGTTGGTGAACATGTGACCGGCGATCGGGCGGGTGAACGCGTACTGGGTGTCGGTGTCGACGTTCATCTTCACCACGCCGTAGCCCAGCGCCTCCTCGATCTCCGACTTCAGCGAGCCCGAGCCGCCGTGGAAGACGAAGTCGAACGGCTTGGCGTCGGAGGGCAGTCCAAGCTTGGTCGAGGCCACCTTCTGCCCCTCGGCCAGGATGTCCGGACGCAGCTTGACGTTGCCCGGCTTGTACACGCCGTGCACGTTGCCGAACGTCGCGGCCAGCAGGTACCTACCGTGCTCGCCGTGACCCAGCGCGTCGATGGTTTTCTCGAAGTCCTCGGGGGTGGTGTACAGCTTGTCGTTGATCTCGTTGGCGACGCCATCCTCCTCGCCGCCGACCACGCCGATCTCGATCTCGAGGACGATCTTGGCGGCCGCGGCCTGCTTGAGCAGCTCCTGCGCGATGGCCAGGTTCTCGTCGAGCGGCACGGCCGAGCCGTCCCACATGTGGGACTGGAATAGAGGATCGCCGCCCGCGCTCACCCGCTTAGCCGAGATTTCCAACAGCGGGCGCACGTAGCTGTCCAGCCTGTCCTTGGGGCAGTGGTCGGTGTGCAGCGCGACGTTGATCGGGTATTTGGCCGCGATGACGCGGGCGAACTCGGCCAGCGCCACGGCGCCGGTCACCATGTCCTTGACCCCGAGGCCGGACGCGAATTCCGCACCGCCGGTGGAGAACTGGATGATGCCGTCGCTGCCGGCGTCGGCGAAGCCCTTGATCGCGGCGTTGACCGTCTCCGAGGAGGTGCAGTTGATGGCCGGGAAGGCGTAGGAGTTGTCCTTGGCGCGTCGCAGCATCTCGGCGTAGACCTCGGGCGTTGCGATGGGCATGAGCTCCTCCTGGCGGCTGGCTCTACCCAGTATCGCAACACCGGTATGTTGAGACATCGTGAGCACCGCCGTCACGGCCCTGCCGGACATCCTCGACCCGATGTACTGGTTGGGCGCCAATGGCGTCTTCGGCTCCGCGGTGCTGCCCGGCATCCTGGTCATCGTCTTCATCGAGACGGGGCTGCTGTTTCCGCTGCTGCCCGGCGAATCGCTGTTGTTCACCGGCGGGCTGCTGGCCGCGCACCCGGACCCGCCGGCGAGCATCTGGGTGCTGGCGCCATCCGTCGCGTTGGTCGCGGTGCTGGGCGATCAAACCGGATACTTCATCGGGCGGCGGATCGGGCCGGCCCTGTTCAAGAAGGAAGACTCCCGGTTCTTCAAGAAGCACTACGTGACCGAGTCGCACGCGTTCTTCGAGAAGTACGGGCCCTGGGCGGTCATCCTGGCCCGGTTCGCGCCGTTCGTGCGGACGTTCGTCCCGGTGGTGGCCGGGGTGTCGTACATGCGCTATCCGGTGTTCCTCGGGTTCGACATCGTCGGCGGCATCGCCTGGGGCGGCGGGGCGACGCTGGCCGGCTACTTCCTGGGCACCGTGCCGTTCGTCCACCAGAACCTGGAAAAGATCATCCTGGCCATCCTGTTCGTCTCGCTGCTGCCCGCGTTCATCGCGGCGTGGCGCGGCTACCGGGGGCGCCGCCGCGCCGCCGGCCGGCAGCCCGACTCAGGACACCCGGCTTCGGCGGTACGCAACGAAAGCGTCTAGCAGCTCCGGGCGGTCGACCGAACTCTGCTGCACGGCCGCGCCCGGCGCCGCGCCGAGCAGGATCCGTTTGATCGGGATTTCCAGCCGCTTGCCGGTCAGCGTCCGCGGTATGCCAGAAACCTGCAGGACGTCGTCGGGCACGTGCCGCGGCGAGGCATGCTGGCGGATGGCCGCGGCGATTCTCGACCGCAGCTCGTCGTCGAGTTTGACGCCGTCGTCCAGCTCCACGAACAGCGGCATCCAGTAGCCGCCGTCGTCCTGCTCGACGCCGACCACCAGGCAGTCGCGCACCTCGGGCATGCGCTCCATGGCGTTGTAGATCTCGGCGCTGCCCATCCGGATGCCCAAGCGGTTCAGCGTGGCGTCCGAACGCCCATGCACCACAACCGATCCCCGGTCGGTGATGGTGATCCAGTCGCCGTGACACCACACGCCCGGGTACTTGTCGAAGTAGGCGGCGCGGTAGCGGCTGCCGTCGTCGTCGTTCCAGAAGAACACCGGCATCGAGGGCATCGGCTTGGTCAGCACCAGCTCGCCCTCTTCCCCGATCACCTTGCGGCCCCGACCATTCCACGACTCGATGGCGGCGCCCAGGCAAAGGCAGGACAGCTCGCCGGCCCGCACCGGCAGGATCGGGCAGCCGCCGATGAAGGCGGTGCAGACGTCGGTGCCGCCGCTCATCGAGATCACCGGAAGCGACCGGCCGAGACCCTCCTGCACCCAGCGGAATCCGGACGCGGGAAGCGGCGAGCCGGTGGAGCCCACCGCGCGCAGCTTCTCCAGCGGATACGACGCGCCCGGCGTCAATTCCTTTTTGGCACAGGCCAACAGGTAGCCCGCTCCGGCGCCGAGCACGGTGACACCGGCCTTGGCGGCGACCCGCCACAGGCCGTCGGTGCCCACATGCGTTGGGCTGCCGTCATAGAGCACGATGGTGGCGCCGACCAGCAGGCCGGACAGCAGCATGTTCCACATCATCCAGCTGGTGGACGAGTACCACAGGAAGCGGTCGCCGGGGTGCAGGTCCAGTTGCAGGCTCAGGTATTTCAGGTGCTCCAGCAGGACGCCGCCGTGCCCGTGCACGATGCCCTTGGGGCTCCCGGTGGTTCCCGACGAGAACAGCACCCACAGCGGGTGGCCGAACGGAACCGGCGTAATGTCCAGGGCCGCATGCGATTCCACCGCCGTCGCCCACGGAACCACGCCGCTGTCCGGGTCCAGCCCCAGGCGGGGCACCACCACGGTGGCCCGCAGCGTGGGCATGGCGCGCCGGATCGCGTCCAGCTCGTCGCGGCGATCGATGCGCTTGCCGTCGTACACCGAGCCGTCGCTGGCCACCAGCACGGCGGGCTCCACCTGACCCAGCCGGGCTATCACGCCGTCGACGGCCAGGTCCTGGTTGCACACCGCCCACACCGCGCCGACGCAGGCGGCGGCCAGGGCGGCGACGACGGCCTCGCCGACGTTGGGCAGGTATCCCACGACGCGGTCCCCGGGTCGCACGCCGAGGCCGCGGAGGTAGGCCGCGAACGCCGCGGTCTCGCGCTCCAGCCGCGCCCACGACCACTCGCTCGAGCCGTCTTCGCCGACGACGATCAGCGCCGGGCGCTCGTCGGTAGCGTGCCGGAATATTTCGGTGGCGTAGTTCAGCGTGGCGCCGGGGAACCACTCGGTGCCTGGCATGGAACGGTTGCCCAGCACCGCGCGGGGCGGGCTTTGCGCCTGGACGTCGAAGAAGTTCCAGACGGCGTCCCAGAACCATTCGATGTCGTCCACCGACTTCGCCCACAGCTCGGGGTAGTCGCCGTACTCGCCGCGGTCGGTCTCGGCCAGCCAGGCCATGAAGCGGGTCAGGTTGGCGTCGGCGAGCGTGGCCTCGTCGGGGGTCCAGCTGCCGGGTTCGCTCATGTCCCGCTCACGGCGGTGACGTTACAGGCGGCCTCCATCAGCATCCAGCCGGACAGCTGCACCGACAGGTCCCGCTCGGCGACCTCGGAAGCGTAGACCGCGCCCTCGACGAACTGCGCCTTTTCGCCTTGCGCGCTGGGCAGCTCGGCGTCGCGGTCCCAGAACGCGCCGAACAGCGGCAGCCCGTCCACCGTTTGGCGGTAGTCCCACGCCGATTTCGCCGACGACAGCACGATTGCCCGGGCGGTGTCGCGGGCCGCGGCGTCGTCGGCGGAATCGCCCGGCAGCGCGGTGGCGACCAGCGCGAGGTACCGGGCGGTGACCCCGGCGAACAGCCCGCCGTCCCCGCCGCCGGCGCCGCGCAGCACGCCCGACGGCGCCATGTGCTCGCCCACCGCGGCGACCAGACGGTGCACCCGTGCCCGATGCCGATCGTTCCCGGTCCGCGCGGCCAGTTCGGTTTCCAGCCCGAGCACCACGCCCTGGCAGTAGGTGTACTGCGCGCGGACCAGCGAGCCGGCCTTGATGCCGTCGAACACCAGGTGCGTCTCGGGGTCGATCAGCGTGCGGTCGATCCAGTCGCCCATCTGCTCGGCCCGCTTCAGCCGGTCGCCGTAGCGGGCGAGGAAGATGCCCGCCGGGCCGTTGGCCGGGGCGTTGAAGAACTGGTCCTGCTTGCGCCACGGGATGCCGCCGCCATCCTCGGGCACCCACGCCTTGACGAACTGGTCGGCGAGCTTGGGCAGCGCGCGCCGCCGCGTGACGCCGGCTATCCGGTCGGCGCGCTCCAGCGCCAGCGCCAGCCACGCCATGTCGTCGTAATAGCTGTTGGTCCAGGAGAAGTTGTTGCGCAGCCGGTGCGAGCGGACCTGCCGGTTGATCCTGGCGCGCCGGTCCGGCCGCGGATCGCGCAGTTGCGCGTCGACCAGGCAATCCAGCAGGTGGGCCTGCCACCAGTAGTGCCAGGTGCCGAACAGCCGGTCCTTACGGGTCGACGGCCAGGCGACGACTCCCAGCTGGGTTCCGGGTAGCGCCCATAGCCGTTTCAGGTGTCGTTGCGCGACAGCGGCTTCGGAGCTGGCCGCCCGGTTGGCCCATAGCTGATCCATACCTGTCGATCCTGCCTCATGCGCTATCCCGTTGGGTGTGCGCTCCGGGCGTCCCGTTGGGTGTGCGCTCCGGGCGTCGAGTGTGCGCTGAGGGCGGGAAATTCGCCAAAATCCCGCCGCCGCTTCACGCTCGACGCCAGGGGCGCACGCTCGACGCCGTTTACCAGGCGCGGGACAGGTCTGCGTGCCGGCGGATCCACGCGTGCATCGCGATCCCGGCGGCGACGCCGGCGTTGATGCTGCGCGTCGAACCGAACTGGGCTATCGACACCGTGACCGCCGCGCCCGCCCTGATGTCGTCGGTGATGCCGGGGCCTTCCTGGCCGAACACCAGGAGGCATTCCCGCGGCAGCGCCGTCTCCTCCAGCCGCGCCGCGCCCGCGACGTTGTCCACCGCGACCACGGTCAAACCGGCGGCCGCCGCGAAGTCCAGCAGCCCGGCGGTGCTGTCGTGATGGCACAGCCGCTGATACCGGTCGGTCACCATGGCGCCGCGGCGATTCCAGCGCCGCCGCCCGACGATGTGCACGGTGTCGACGGCGAAGGCGTTGGCGGTGCGCACCACCGAGCCGATGTTGGCGTCGTGGCCGAAGTTCTCGATCGCCACATGGAGGGGATGGCGACGCCGATCTATGTCCGCGATGATCGCTTCCCGGGTCCAGTACCGATAGGCGTCGACGACGTTGCGAGTGTCGCCCTCGCGCAACAGGACTGGGTCATATCGGGGGTCGTCGGGAGGCTCGCTCACCCAGGGCCCGACGCCGCCGCCCGGTGTCCCCCACTCGGTGGGCCCGGGTTCGGTCATCGCTGCGTCCACACGGCGGCGTGGGTGCCGTCCACCGCCACCGTCGCGTACAGCAACGCCTGATTGATTTCGCCCTGGGTGCACAGCGACGCGTTGACGTGCACCGCGTCCAACGACGCGTCGGGCAGGATCAGCACCGAGGACCCATATGTCGCGCAGGCCGGGTTCAGCCCGCGGCCGGGCAGGGTCGGCGCCGCGAGCAGCATCATCGGGCCGCCGCGGGCGGCGGACTCGTCACGATAGCGGGCCGCGATCGCGTCGGCCTCCAACCCCAGCAGCATGAAGCCGTTCCCGGTGAACGCGCCCGGGTCGCCGAGCTGGGCCTTGGTCACCGGGGTTCCGTCGGCGCGCCAGGCCGACAGGCTGACGGTCTTGACTGTCAGGCCGGTGTCGCTGCCGTTGGTCGGCAGCAACCCCACCGGGAACGCCGCCGGGTAGGCCGCCGAGGTGTTCGGGATCCGGTCGCGCGGCGAGTAGCTGTACACCCCACGCACCTGGCTTCGATCCTTCAGCGGCCCAAGGCAAACCGTGCCCGTGAGCCGATTGGGGGGCGCCGACAGCGCGTTTTGGAGATCGTGCACGCTGGCCATCGCGTTGTCGCAGCTGCTTAGGCCGACCGATTCGATCGGGTGCGCCAGCGCGCCGTAGAGCCCGAAGCGAAGATCCTCGGGATTGGCGTGGCCCACGTGCGGATCCGTAGGCGACGCGTCCACGTCGATCAGCACGTAGTCGCCGTCCCAGCGCAGGTTCGACACCGACATGTTCCAGCCCAGCAGCGCCAGCGATTCGCCGAGCCGCGCGCGCTGGGCGCCGTAGGGCCGCGCCGGGTGGTTGGAGCTCGAACACCCCACCAGGCAGGCGGTGACGCAGGCTGCCATCGCAAGGAAGGTGCGCACGGTGGTCAAGCTAGCGGCCTAGCCCAGTCCCAGATCGGCGAGGCCCAGCACGCTGCGGTACGACAGGCCCTCGGCCTCGATGGCCTCGGCGGCACCGGTGGCGCGGTCCACCACGGTGGCCACGCCGATCACGTCGCCGCCGGCGTGCCGAACGGCGCGCACCGCCGTCAGCGCCGAGGACCCGGTGGTGCTCGTGTCCTCCACCACCAGGACCCGCTTCCCGGCCACCTCGGAGCCTTCGATAAGGCGTTGCAGGCCATGGGTTTTCACCGACTTGCGCACAACGAACGCGTCGATCGGACGCCCGGGTGCGTGCATGATGGCCGTCGCGACCGGATCGGCGCCCAGGGTCAGGCCGCCGACGACCGCGTAGTCCCAGTCGCTGGTGAGCTCGCGCATCAGCGTGCCGATCAACGCGGAGGCCCGGTGGTGCAGGGTGGCGCGGCGCAGGTCGACGTAGTAGTCGGCCTCTGCGCCCGACGACAGCGTGACGCGTCCGTGCACCACCGACAGCCGCCGCACCAGCTCGGCCAGCTCCGCGCGCTCAGGTCCGATTTGCCCCACCCGTCGCGCTCAGCGCTGGTAGTTGCTGGTCTGGTGGCCGTTGCGCCCGACCGGCGGCGGCCGGTGAACGCCTTCGGCGCGGCCTTCCGGGTGACCCTGGTCGCGGCGAACCGGCTCGGGTTGACGACGACCCTGAACGTCCGAGCCCAGCAGCCCGGCCACGTCCTGCCCCCCGTGCCGGGACGGCAACTCCGCGCGGCCCGCCGGCGCCAAGGGGCGGCTGGGTGACGCGTTGCGAAGCCCGGCGGGCTCTCCCGCCTCCTGCGGGGCCTCCTGGGGCACCGGCGGCAGCACCCGCAGCAGGTCGTTGAACTGGCGTATGGTGCGCAGGCCCTCGTCCCATTGGGTGCGGGTGCTGGTGACCGGCAGGGCGACCAGCGTCCAGTTCTGCTCGTTCCACATGATCTCGGCGCAGTCGGGCGCGGTGTGCGCGAAGGTGACCATGCGCCGGTCGCAGGCCCGCCGGGCCGCGTCCAGGTTGGTCGAATACACCATCCGAGGACCGATCGCGCCCAGCAGCCAAATGTCGTTCTCCCGCGGCTCTTTCAGCCCCTTGAGCCGCAGGTCGACGACGACGTTGGTGCCCACCTTGCGGTGCAGCGCGATCACCGTGGCGACCTCTTCGAGGTCGAAGATGTAGACCGCCTCGCCGCGGATCTGACCCAGCACGACGTTGTGGGCGGGGACGTCGCCGACCGTGGACATCACGCCGCGCTTCCAGCGCTTCAGGATGTCGGTCGATTCACGCTCGTAGTCGAATCCGTGCGAGCGCGCCCACGACTTGCGCCGCCTGCTGCGCCCGCGGCGCCGATCGACGTCGACGTACAGCAGCACCACCGCACCGACGAAGCACAGCGCGGAGAGCGTGAACCAGAGCGGGACCATCCCACACAGGGTATCTGCTGTTGGGTCGGAACCGAGAATGCGACCAGGTCACAACCGCGTCACAGGCCCGTTGCGATCGCGAGGCCCAGGCCCCTCGAGCCGCGTGCCCTGACGGCTTTGAGTGTGAGCTGGTGGCGGGGTTTTGGCCATTTTCCCCGCCCTGCACGCACACCCAAAGCCCAGGATTCACACTCGACCGAGCCGACCCGAGCCGAACTTCAGCCCAGGATCAGCGAGTCGCCGTCCGGGCTGACGTTGACCGGAACGGTGTCGCCGTCGTGCACCTCGCCGGCCAGCAACAGCTTGGCCAGCTGGTCGCCGATGGCCTGCTGGACGAGCCGGCGCAGCGGCCGGGCGCCGTACACCGGGTCGAACCCGCGGTGGGCCAGCCACTCCTTGGCCGGCAGCGACACCTCCAGCTGCAGCCTGCGTTGCGCCAGCCGCTTGCCCAGCTGTTCGAGCTGGATGTCGACGATCCGCACCAGCTCTTCGGGGTCCAGCCCGTCGAAGATCAGCACGTCGTCGAGGCGGTTGATGAACTCCGGCTTGAACGTCGCGCGGACGGCCGCCATCACCTGCTCCTCGCTGCCGCCCGACCCGAGGTTGGACGTCAGGATGAGGATCGTGTTGCGGAAGTCGACCGTGCGGCCCTGCCCATCGGTGAGCCGGCCCTCGTCGAGCACCTGCAGCAGCACGTCGAACACGTCCGGGTGGGCCTTTTCGACCTCGTCGAACAAAACGACGGTGTAGGGCCGCCGGCGCACCGCCTCGGTGAGCTGACCGCCCTGGTCGTAGCCGATGTAGCCGGGTGGCGCGCCGACCAGCCGGGCCACCGAGTGCTTCTCGCCGTATTCGCTCATGTCGATGCGGACCATCGCCCGGTCGTCGTCGAACAGGAAGTCGGCCAGCGCCTTGGCCAGCTCGGTCTTGCCGACGCCGGTGGGGCCCAGGAACATGAACGATCCGGTGGGCCGGTTGGGGTCGGCGACCCCGGCGCGGCTCCTACGCACCGCGTCAGAAACCGCAGTCACGGCTTTCCTTTGCCCGACGACGCGCTTGCCCAGCTCGTCCTCCATCCGCAGCAGCTTGGCGGTCTCGCCCTCCAGCAGCCGCCCGGCCGGGATGCCCGTCCACGCCGACACCACGTCGGCGATGTCGTCGGGGCCGACCTCCTCCTTGAGCATTTGAGCTTCGTGAGCTCGAGCGGACGTATCGGCGGCGTCGAGCTTCTTTTCCACCTCGGGGATGCGGCCGTACCGCAGCTCGGCGGCTTTGGCCAGGTCGCCGTCGCGCTCGGCGCGCTCGGATTCCCCGCGCAGTGTGTCTAGCTGTTCCTTGAGCTCGCGGACGACGTCGATGGCGTTCTTCTCGTTCTGCCAGCGGGTGGTCAGCTCGGCCAGCTTTTCCTTGTGGTCGGCCAGCTCGGCGCGCAGTTTCTCCAGCCGCTCCTTGGACGCCTCGTCTTCCTCTTTGGCCAGCGCCATCTCTTCGATCTCCAGCCGGCGCACCAGCCGCTCGACCTCGTCGATCTCGACGGGCCGCGAGTCGATCTCCATCCTCAAGCGCGACGCCGCCTCGTCGACCAGGTCGATGGCCTTGTCCGGCAGGAAGCGGGCGGTGATGTAGCGGTCGGACAGCGTGGCCGCGGCCACCAGCGCGGAGTCGGTGATGCGCACGCCGTGGTGCACCTCGTAGCGGTCCTTGAGCCCGCGCAGGATGCCGACGGTGTCCTCCACCGACGGCTCGCCGACGAACACCTGCTGGAAGCGGCGCTCCAGCGCGGCGTCCTTCTCGATGTACTTGCGGTACTCATCGAGCGTGGTGGCGCCGACCAGCCGCAGCTCGCCGCGGGCCAGCATCGGCTTGATCATGTTGCCGGCGTCCATCGCGCCTTCGCCGGTCGCTCCGGCGCCGACGATGGTGTGCAGCTCGTCGATGAACGTGATGATCTGCCCGGCGGAGTTCTTGATGTCGTCGAGCACGGCCTTGAGCCGTTCCTCGAACTCGCCGCGGTACTTGGCGCCGGCCACCATCGAGCCCAGGTCCAGGGCGATGACGGTCTTGTCGCGCAGACTCTCCGGCACGTCGCCGGCCACGATGCGCTGGGCCAGGCCCTCGACGATCGCGGTCTTGCCGACGCCGGGCTCGCCGATGAGCACCGGGTTGTTCTTGGTGCGCCGGGACAGCACCTGCACGACGCGGCGAATCTCGTTGTCCCGCCCGATGACCGGGTCCAGCTTGCCCTCTTTGGCGCGGGCGGTCAGGTCGGTGGAGTACTTCTCCAGCGCCTGGTACGTGGCCTCGGGGTCGGCGCTGGTGACCCGGGCGCTGCCGCGGACCTTGACGAACGCCTCCCGCAACGCCTGCGGCGACGCGCCGTGCCCGGTCAGCAGCTTGGCGACGTCGGAGTCGCCGGTGGCCAGCCCGACCATCAGGTGCTCGGTGGAGACGTACTCGTCGTCCATCTCGGTGGCGAGCTGCTGGGCGGTGGTGATGGCGGCCAGCGATTCGCGGGACAGCGGCGGTTGCGAGCTGGCGCCGCTGGCCTGGGGCAGCCGGTCGAGGATGTGTTGTGTTTCGGTGCGGATGGTGGCGGGCTCGACGCCGACGGCCTCCAAAAGCGGCGCCGCGATCCCGTCGTTCTGTGTCAGCAGCGCCAACAGCAGATGAGCGGGCCTGATCTCGGGATTGCCGGCGGCCGAGGCCGCCTGCAGGGCCGATGTCAGAGCCGCCTGCGTCTTGGTTGTCGGGTTGAAAGAGTCCACGACACCTCCGTTCGAGTACTTGGGGAAAATGCTTGTCGCGATGTTCAACGCCGTCAAGGTTGAGTCTGTTCCGCTCAACTTACAGCAGCTTCCTGCGCGCCTTTGGGCCGCGTGCCGGCGCGGCCCGTCGAACGTGTACCCACGGCGACTTGAGGCGCCGATTTTCGCACTGAGTGCACGCTCGGCGACGCGTTCCTAGAATCGAGCTCCGTGAGCCTCGAGGACCGGGACGCGTTGCGGGTGCTGCGCGACGCGTTCACGCCGGACCTCGTCCACCGGTTCTACACCCGCTGGTTTGCCCTCGACGTGTCGGTGCGCGACCTGTTCCCGCCCGAAATGGACGGCCAGCGAGCCGCTTTCGCCCACGCGCTGCACTGGGTCTACGGCGAACTGGTCGAGCGGCGCGCCGCGGAGCCGGTGGCCTTTCTCGCCCAGCTGGGCCGCGATCACCGCAAATACGGTGTGCTGCCACGCCATTACGACACGCTGCGCCGCGCGTTGCACGCGACGCTGCGGGCTCACCTGGGCGATTCCTGGACCGACGCGGTCGACGACGCGGCACGGCAGTCGCTCAACCTGATCACCGGAGTGATGAGCGGGGCGGCCGACGCCGACGAGGGCCCCGCCTGGTGGGACGGCACGGTCGTCGAGCACCTGCGGGTGTCGCGCGATCTCGCGGTCGTTCGGCTGCGGCTGGACCGCCCGATGCACTATTACCCCGGCCAGTACGTCAACGTCCACGTTCCCCAATGCCCGCGCCGCTGGCGCTATCTGAGCCCCGCGATCCCGGCCGACCCGGACGGCGGGATCGAGTTCCACGTCCGCCTGGTCCCCGGCGGCCTGGTCAGCACCGCCATCGTCAACGAAACCCGCCCCGGCGACCGGTGGCGGTTGTCCAGCCCGCACGGCGGCCTGCGCGTCGACCGGGACGGCGGCGACGTGTTGATGGTGGCCGGCAGCACCGGTCTGGCGCCGCTGCGTTCGATCATCATGGACCTCAGCCGCTACGCGGTGAACCCGCGAATGCACCTCTTCTTCGGCGCCCGCTATCGCTGCGAGCTCTACGACCTGCCCACGCTGTGGCAAGTGGCGCAGCACAATCCGTGGCTGTCGGTCTCGCCGGTTTCCGAGTACGGCGCCGACCCGTCGTGGGCCGGCGAGTATCCCGACGTCACGCCGCCACGCGGCCTGCACGTGCGCCAAACCGGCCGGCTGCCCGACGTGGTGACCAAATACGGCGGCTGGGGCGACCGCCAGATCCTGATCTGCGGCGGACCGGCCATGGTCCGCGCCACCAAGGCCGCCCTGATCGCCAAAGGCGCTCCGCCGGAACGTATTCAGCACGACCCGCTGTCACGGTAGGTGGACTTCTCGGTTGCGTGGGGCTGGTGTGTGATGGTTCATCGGGTCGTCGGGGACGGTGCCCATTAGGCTGACCGCGTGCACGTCGTCACCCTGCGCGACCCGTCGTCATCGATGGCCGCGCAGTTCGTGCCGGAGGCGGGCATGATCGGCACCTCGCTCACCGACTCGGGCGTGGAGCTGCTCGGCCAGCGGCGCGGGCTGGAGGCCTACCTGGCGGCCGGCAAGACGATGGGGATCCCGATCCTGTATCCGTGGGCGAATCGATTGGGCGCCAACACCTATACGGCGGAGAACGTCATGGTTAGGCTGACGCCCGGCGAGAACGGCGTTCGTCCCGACCCGAACGGGTTACCCATCCACGGCACCCTGGCCGCCTACCCGGGCTGGCGGATAACGGCGGAGTCGGAAAACGAGCTGGCCGCCGAGGCGGACTTCGGCGCCGACCCCGGGTTGCTGGCCGGTTTCCCGTACCCGCATGTGCTCGCGGTGGCGGTGCGGCTGGCCGAACGGGCGCTGACGGTGCGAACGACGGTCACCGCGACCAGCGACAAGGCCGTCCCGCTGTGCTTCGGCTTCCACCCCTACCTGCGCCTGCCGGATGTGGCCCGCGGCGAGTGGATCGTCACGACACCGCCCCTGCGGCACCTGCGCCTCGACGCCCAGGGGCTGCCCACCGGAGAAACTTCAGAGCAGCCGGCGACGGAGGGGCCGTTGGGCGACAAGGCTTTTGATGACGCCTATAACCGGGTGGGCGATGGCGCGGTGTTCGCGGTGTCCGGGGGCGGACGCCGGCTGGAGGTGCATTTCGAACGGGGGTATCCGGCGGCGCAGGTTTTTGCGCCGCTCGCCGAGGACGTGGTGTGCTTCGAGCCGATGGCCGCGCCGACCGACGCGCTGCGCCGCGGCGGCTACCGGTGCGCGCGCCCGGGCGAGCCGGCGGTCGCGGTGTTCTCCATCCGGGCATAGCCCCAAAGTGGTACCGTATCTTGTACCAATTTGGAGGAGTCAGAGTGGCGATCACCGCGTCTGAGGCACGCAAGAACCTATTTCCGTTGATCGAGCAGGTCAACAACGACCGTGTCCCGGTGGAGATCAACTCCCGCCGGGGTGATGCGGTATTGATCTCCCGCGCCGACTACGAAGCCCTGGAAGAGACCGCACACCTGTTGCGGTCCCCGGCTAACGCACGTCGACTGCTGGAGAGCCTCGCCCAGGCGCAGCGTGGCGAGCGCGAAGAGCACACGCTGTCCCGGTGAGGCTGGTCTTCACGCCTCACGGATGGGCCGACTACCAGTACTGGAGCACGACCGACCGGGGGACACAGGAGCGCATCAACCGCCTCATCGACGACATCTTGCGCGATCCGTTCGCCGGGACTGGCAAACCCGAACCGTTACGCCCCGCTTTCGCGGGCGCCTGGTCACGGCGCATCAGCGAGGAACACCGCTTGGTGTACCTCGTCGACGGCGACGACGTCGTGATGATGCAGGCTCGGTATCGCTACACCTGAGCGCAACGGGAAAACCGCGTCGCCTCACCGGCTGAAGCCGACTGCGCCGTTTGCTCGCCCGCTTACGCGCGCTCGCTCACCGGCTGAAGCCGACTGCGCCGTTTGCTCGCCCGCTTACGCGCGCTCGCTCACCGGCTGAAGCCGACTGCGCCGTTTGCTCGCCCGCTTACGCGCGCTCGCTCACCGGCGCGGCTGCCACACCACCAGCGCGGTGCTCTTGGGCACCACCGCCACATCGCGGCGCTGGTTGGCGCGCAACGCCGTCAACTCGTCGGCCATTTCCTTCAGCCGCGACTGCAGGGCCTCGACCTGATTGGTCAGCTCGATAATCCGTTTGATGCCAGCCAGATTGACACCCTCGTCCTGGGAGAGCCGCTGCACCTCGCGCAGCAGATCCACGTCGTGCTGCGAATAGCGGCGCCCCCCACCGGAAGTCCGGCGCGGGGTGACCAGCCCGAGGCGATCGTAGGTGCGCAGAGTCTGCGCGTGCATGCCGGCCAGTTCGGCGGCCACCGAGATCAGGAAGGTCCGGGCGTCCCCTTCCCTAGAGTTTCTGGGGTTCCTGGCCATCAGCGGTTACCCGCCCATCCCGCGCGCGGGTTGAACCCGCTGGACCGCTCGGCCTCCGCGTAGGCCTCCAGCGTCTCCTGCGCCTTGCCCTCCACGTTCGGCGGCACGGCCACCTTGACGGTGACCAGCAGGTCGCCGCTGCCGCCGCTGCGCTTGGGCACACCGCGTCCGCGCACCCGCAGGATGCGGCCGTCGGCGGTGCCCTTGGGCACCCGGACGCCGACCTTGCCGTCCAGCGTCGGAACGGAAAGCGTTGAGCCCAAAGCCAATTCGGTGAAGCTGACCGGAACGGTCACGGTGAGGTCGTCGCCGTCGCGCCCGAACACCTTGTCCGGCCGCACATGCACCGTCACATACAGGTCACCCGACGGGGCGCCGCGCAGCCCGGCCTCACCCTGCCCGGGCAGCCGGATCCGCTGGCCGTCCTCGACGCCGGGCGGGATCCGCACGTTGATGGTGCGGGTGCGAGTGGTCACGCCGGTGCCTTTGCACTCGTCGCAGGGGTGCTCGATGATCGAGCCGCTGCCCCGGCAATCGGTGCAGGGTTCGGAGAAGCCGAACGCGCCCTGGTTGCGGTTGATCACGCCGGACCCGTTGCAGGTCGCGCAGACCTTCGGACTGGTGCCCGGCCGCGCGCCGCTGCCATGGCAGTTGGTGCACGGCGCCGGGCTGGTCAGCCGCAACGGCATCGCCACGCCCTTGGCGGCCTCGACGAAATCCAGCTCCGTCTCGGTCTCCAGGTCGTTGCCGCGTCGCGGCCGGCTCGGACGGGCGCTGGCTCCCCGCCCGAACAGGCCGCCGAACAGGTCGCCGATGTTGGCGCCGCCGCTGCGCCCGGCGGCGTCGAACAGGTCGTTGAGGTTAAACTCGGCGCCGTCGCCGCCGACGTTGAAATTGAAACCGCCGGTGTCGAATCGGCGTCCGCCGAAGCCGCCGCCGGCGAACAGCCGACGGGTTTCGTCGTACTCCTTGCGCTTGGCCGGATCCGACAACACGTTGTGCGCCTCCGACACCGCCTTGAATCGTTCGCCGGCGGCCGGGTTGTCGGGATTGGCGTCCGGATGCAGGTCGCGTGCCAGCTTCCGGTAGGCGCGTTTGATCTCTTCTGGGCTGGCGTCGGAGGAGACGCCCAGCTCCTTATAGAAGTCCTTTTCGACCCATTCGCGTTGGGCCATGCCGCGTCACCCCCTTCCACCTTTCTCTAGCTATGTGCGTCTCTAGCTATGTGCGTTGATTCTGTGCCTATTCATCGCCTATTCATCGGAGGTGTCGGCGTTATCGTCCGTGTCGGCCGGTTCGGTTTCGGCGGCTTCGCCGCCCGCGACCGTGTCCACCACGCCGACCAGGGCGTGGCGCAGCACGTTCTCGCCCAGCCGGTAGCCCTGGCGCATGACGGTGCCGATGACCGGTTTGGAGCCCTCGTCGCCGTCGCCCTCGTGCTGCACGGCTTCGTGCAGCACGGGGTCGAAGTCCTCGCCCTCCTCGCCGAACGCCGTCAGGCCGAGGCCGGTCAGCGCGCTCATCAGCTTGTCGGCGACGGACTTCAGCGGTCCGGACTCCAGGTCGCCGTGGGCGCGCGCCCGATCGAGATCGTCGAGCACGCCCAGCAATTGGCTGACGACGGTGGCCTTCGCCCTATCCGCCGCCGCCTGCTGGTCGCGCAGCGCCCGCTTGCGGTAGTTGGCGAAATCGGCCTGCACGCGTTGCAGATCGGCGGTCAGCTCGGCGACTTTGGCCCCCGCCTCGTCGGCCTTGCCGACCGTCGGGCCAGGCGTTGCGCCGGGAGGGGCGTGCCGCACTTCACCGGTCTCGGGATCGATGCGCCGCTTGTCGGTGACCGTCACCTGTTCCTGCGGGTTGCCGTCCGCGTTTTGATTGCCGCCCGTCACTTGGACTCCCGGTCGTCGTCGACCACCTCCGCGTCCACGACGTCATCGGCGGAACCGGACTCGGCACCGCCGGGGCCCCCGCCCTGGCCGGACTCCGCCTGAGTGGCCTCGTAGATCGCCTGGCCCAGAGCCTGGGACTCCTGGCCGAGCTTCTCCATCGCGGACTTGATGGCGCCGATGTCGGTGCCTTGCAGCGCCGTCTTGGCCTCGGCCACAGCGGAATCCACCTTGTTCAGGGTGTCCTCCGGGACCTTGGAGCCGCCTTCGGCTTCCCTTTGTTCCTTGACGAACTTCTCCGTCTGGTAGACCAGCGTCTCGGCCTGGTTGCGGATGTCGGCTTCCTCGCGACGCTTGCGGTCCTCCTCGGCGTGCGCCTCGGCGTCCTTGATCATCCGGTCGATCTCCTCCTTGGACAGGCCGGAGCCCTCCTGGATCTTGATCGTGTTCTCCTTGCCGGTGCCCTTGTCCTTGGCCGTGACGTGCACGATGCCGTTGGCGTCGATGTCGAAGGTGACCTCGATCTGCGGGACGCCGCGCGGGGCCGGCGGGATGCCGGTCAGCTCGAAGGAGCCGAGCAGCTTGTTGTGCGAGGCGATTTCGCGCTCACCCTGGTAGACCTGGATCTGCACCGACGGCTGGTTGTCGTCGGCCGTGGTGAAGGTCTCCGACCGCTTGGTCGGGATCGTGGTGTTGCGCTCGATGAGCTTGGTCATCACGCCGCCCTTGGTCTCGATGCCCAGGCTCAGCGGCGTAACATCAAGCAGCAGAACATCTTTCACCTCGCCCTTGAGCACGCCGGCCTGCAGCGCGGCGCCCACGGCGACGACCTCGTCGGGGTTAACGCCCTTGTTGGGCTCCTTGCCCCCGGTCATCTCCTTGACCAGCTCGGTCACGGCGGGCATCCGGGTGGAACCACCCACCAGCACAACGTGGTCGATCTCGGACACCGAGATGCCGGCGTCCTTGATCACCGACTGGAAGGGCTGACGCGTGCGGTCGAGCAGATCCTGTGTGATGCGCTGGAATTCGGCGCGGGTCAGTTGCTCGTCGAGGAACAACGGGTTCTTGTCCGCGTCAACCGTGATGTAGGGCAGGTTGATCGAGGTGCTCTGGCTGGAGCTCAGCTCGATCTTGGCCTTCTCGGCGGCCTCACGCAGCCGCTGCATCGCCATCTTGTCCTTGGTCAGGTCAATTCCGCTGGTGCCCTTGAACTTATCGACCAGCCAGTTGACGATGCGGTCGTCCCAGTCGTCGCCACCGAGGTGGTTGTCGCCGCTGGTGGCGCGGACCTCGACCACGCCCTCGCCGATCTCGAGCAGCGAGACGTCGAAGGTGCCGCCGCCCAGGTCGAAGACCAGGATGGTCTGTTCCTTCTCGCCCTTGTCCAGGCCGTAGGCCAGCGCCGCGGCGGTGGGTTCGTTGACGATGCGCAGCACGTTCAGGCCGGCGATCTGGCCGGCTTCCTTGGTCGCCTGGCGCTGGGCGTCGTTGAAGTAGGCGGGCACGGTGATGACCGCGTCGGTGATGTCCTCACCGAGGTAGGCCTCGGCGTCGCGCTTCAGCTTCATCAGCACGCGGGCGCTGATCTCCTGCGCGGTGTATTTCTTTCCGTCGATCTCGATGGACCAGTCGGTGCCCATGTGCCGCTTGACCGACCGCACGGTGCGGTCGACGTTGGTCACCGCCTGGTTCTTGGCGGGCTGACCGACCAACACTTCACCGTTGCGCGCGAACGCGACGACGGACGGAGTCGTCCGCGAGCCCTCGGAGTTGGCGACGACGACGGGGTCACCGCCCTCGAGAACTGCGACGACGGAGTTGGTGGTCCCGAGGTCGATGCCGACCGCACGAGCCATAGTGATTCCTCCTGTTATATAGAGCTTCTTTGGTGCCACTATGCTGAGTGAACCCCGCTCAAGCCTGCCCCTGAGGGCGCCCTGGTGTCAACCCAGGGTTGAGCCTGGTTCACTCAACTTGTCGAGTACTCTAACGGAGGGTTGCGGCGTCTTGTTCCCGGGGGTGGTGGCTGGCCGCGTGCCGGGTAGGAACCGGGTTATCTTCTCGGACCGTCATTAAGCTGTCAGCCGGTCGTGGCCACCGAGTCGTCCGCAGTACCCAGCTGCTCCAGGTCGTAGCGGATTTCCGTGCCGGCGACAGTGACAACCAGCTGCGCTTCGGCACCCGCGGCGTGGATGTAGCTTGCGAGCGTGGACAGCAGTAGATCGTTTTGCCGTTCCAGCTTGGACACAGCCGCTTGTCCCTTGCCGAGACGGGCCGCCAAGTCTTCCTGCGTGAGTTGTGCGGCCTTGCGAATCATCGCCAGGTTCATCGCATAGACGCGGTCCATCTCCCGCATCCCCTCCCGAATCTCCGCCACGCGCTGGGCATGGTCGGGATCGGTGAGCTTGCGACGCAGACGCTGGGCGCCCTTATCTTCGAGGTTCACGATTTCCTGTTCCTCTCTCGTAGCCACTGGTCGATTGCCGCGTCGGCGCGCGAGGCTGCACTGATATAGAAGGCGTCGCCAATCTTCTTTTTGTCGCCGCCGAACGCGACGACCACGCCGGCTGTCTCACCCTCGGGAAACCACACAATGAGGCGAACCGCGACCTCGTCGTCGAACGGGTGCGACACCCGCCAGATGGGGTACTTTCCCCGCTGGCGTACCCGCATCAGGACCGCAGTGTCTTCACTCGGCGGCTCCGGCAAATCGGTAAGCACGGATATGCCCGCATCCGCATACTCGACCTGCCGCCGCGCGATGTGATCACCCGCGTCGGCTTTCGCGTCCAGGGAGTCCAGCCAGTTCTGGAACTCTCCGGTCCAGTCGGTGATCACCTGGTAATACTACTTGGAATGACTATTCATTTCAAGTAGTATCGATGCCGATGCAGGCTGAGGATTCCGACACGATGGCCGCCAGAATTAACGGTGGTATTATGCTGTTAATCTCCGTTAGGAGCATATGGGGCTGAAGGGTTCGCCGCGATGACCACAGATGAACTGGACCAACTCCTGTTAGACCGCTTCAACTTGCGCCGCTCCGACCTGATCGCCGCACTCAAGACGCTCCCCGCACACCGGCCGTGGGCGGCCACACTCACCACCGACGAGGCCCGGCTACTCGATAAGGCCGGGTTCACCGAAGACCCCGAAGTGTACGCAGAGATCGCAGCCGACGTGACCGCCCACATGGCCAGGCTGTACAGCACTGCCTACACCGCCGCCGAGGTCAGCGAAGGGCTGGGCGTCAACGATTCCCGCGTGCGGCAGCGCCGCCTCGCCCGCACGCTGTGGGCGATCAACGACGGCGGCACCTGGGTATACCCGGCGATTCAGTTCGAGATCGTCGGCCCCGGCCGCGACCAGCCGCTCACGCTCAAGCACGTCCGCGGCCTCGACGAGGTGCTACCGGCCCTGCTTGCCAGGGACCTTCACCCCACTGCGGTAGCCGGCTTTCTCATGACCCCGCAGCCCGACCTGCGAATCGATGGCCAACCGAAGTCGGTGCGGGAGTGGCTGCTGCACGGTGAACCCGTCGAACCCGTACTCGGATTGATCGAGATCGGCGAATGGGCGGCTACGTGACCGGCGACCCCATGCTGCCGGAACCACCACCACCGCATGTGCTGCGCTCGCTCGGCATCAACGACGACGAAATGCGCGCGATAGGCACAGACGAGATCTGGTGGCGCGTTCATCGCACTGGGGGCGAGCACGTCCTGGCGTGGAACGCGCTACGCACTTTTGGACCGGTGCTGCGCTTCGATTCTCACCCCCTCCCCAAAGGTGAACATGTGCGGCATGGCGTTTGGTATGGAGCCGCAACCCCTTGCGCCGCGCTCGGCGAGGCCTACCAAGTGGACCGGACCATCGACCGTGAACGCGGCCGCCCATATCTCACCGGTTTGTCATTCACCCGCCCACTCACGGTCCTCGACCTCGCCGCTGACAGCCAGGGAGCATGGGTCACACGCGTCGGCGGCACCTTCGCCATCTCCACATCCCCACATACCGTCACTCAGCAGTGGGCGCGGCACATTACCGAGGCATTCTGCGATCTCGACGGCCTGCGCTATAACAGCCGATTCGCCGGCGATCCATGCCTAGCACTGTTCGCGCCGGCCGCATCGGCAATGCCAAACCGGCCGAAAGTATCGCTGCCCCTGGCCCATCCCGATCTGGCCGGCCGCATCGCCGGCGCTGCGAAACGCCTTGGCTACGGCGTGGTTTGACAGTCGAATGCGGTGGGAAGTCATGGCACCCACGACGGTGAGTCGATAGCCGAGGAATCCGACAGCTTAGTGACAATCGCCGACCGACACGTTACTGAGAACATCCACATCGAAGCCGCCGCGTCGTGGGCCCGCTTAACCCAAGAGCCCGTCGATGGTTGCGGTGAGAGTTCCGACCTCCCGGATGAGAGAGTCGCGCAGTTCGATCAGGCCCTCCGCCTTGACGCTTGCCGCAGTGTCGGCGATCGCATCCGGCAGTTGTGTTGCCATCTCTCGGGTCCGATCGATGAGTCGCCCGGGATCGGTTCCCGTGTTGCGCGCGAACCGTTCGACATGTCTTAGCTGAACATCACCGAACTTGTTGTGGCCTGCGATGGACATCGCGGCGCGGTCGAGGCTGGATCCGGCGTCGCGTGGGTAGGGCAGCATGCTTGCGACGTCGTAGATCGGCGCGAGCGTGACGTCCTCACCGTCGAGGATGACGGAGTAGTTCTTGGCGTGACCGTCCGGTGCGCCCAAGAGGTATTGGGCGATGACGGCGTCGGTGAACCGGTCGATGTCGCGTTGAGAAGCGACCCGGGACAACAGCCGGCTGATGTCGACGGCCGAAGGCCCTCCGCTGGAGGTGTACTTGTTCTGCGGCCACACCGACAGCGCCTGGCACATATCCTCCTGGTGGAGCCGGATAACTGTGCCGTCTGGAAGCCGAAGGCGGTCATAGCGTTCGACGACGATCGCTTCGATTCCGTCGAATGACGTGAATTCTGTTCTCGCGGTGACGATTCCGATCTGCTCGAGGGACCGTAAGCAGAGGTGCTCATTGAGGGCCTGGGCCGGATATCGCCCGATGCCCGGCTTGATGATGTGGGTACTCGGCGCATTTCCACGCCGCCACGCCCACTGGCCGGCGGATGTGCGGGCCGCGGTGAATTTCGATTGCGCACCCGCGAGGCTCCAGCCCTCGTCGGCGTGCGCCCACTGAGATGGGCGCGAAATCAGGTCACGCAGTCGCTGGCCGACCAGTTCGTCGGTGACGGCTTCTAAAGTCCCCGGTTGAGCGAGCACGTTCTCGATCTCGTCCGGCGCCGCGAGCTGAACCGCTCCCGCGACGTCGTGGCCCACCCGTTCCAGTAGCGCGGTGGCGTTACTTGCTGACACTCCGAGTTCGCGGGCCCAGTTCGCACGAACCTGGTCATCGTCGGGGAGCAGATTGGACAACCATGGCGCAGTGACCCGGTGGTCATAGCTTCTGCCGACGGCCAGCGGCATCGACAGCGACAACGGTGTGGCGTCCGGGTCGCTTGCGTACTTGTCGAGGTAAGTGAACCGAGGTTTGCCGTCGACATGGGTGATCGCGCCAGTGATCTGCCGGTTGAGCACCACAACGAGGTCAGCCATCGCCGGTGTGCGCCTGCCGGTTCAGCTGGTCCAGATACGCCTTCACGGCTTCGCGATCCTGGGTGGGCTTGGGCGGTGTCCGTGGCACGACAGTGAGCCGATATCCAAGGGCGGCGGCCACTTGAGCGACACGACCGACTTCTCCGCGGGGACTGCCCGACTCGATTCGGCTCACCAATTGCCGCGAGACACCTGCGCGCGCGCCGAGTCCGTCCTGAGTCAACCCGGCCTCGATTCGGGCATTGCGCAGAGTCGCGCCAAGCTGGGTCAGCTGTCGATCAACTCGGGGATGAGGCATGAAGTTATGGTACCAATACATCAAATCAATGTTATGAACTCATAACGTCTGTGGATGTCGAGACGTAGGGCCAACGGTCAACCGCTAAATAAATTTGAGCCTAGCTCTGAAGATAGGTCGTAGCGGCCTCGATCAGGTCAGCAACACCTGTCACCCATTCCACACCAAGTCCTGCAGATGTTACGGATCGATTCCCTAAATCGAACGTTATGCATCCATAACACTTGTGAAGATGGTCATATCGCTGGTCCCTAGGAATCCGGCACACCTTAGTGAGGGGTCGCCGGGCTACACACTCTTGAAGAAGCACAGGCCGTCAGCCTTCCGAGCTGACGGCTTCCACGCGAGCGGAGCCTGGGCTTTGGGTGTGAATCCTGGGCTTTGAGCGTGAATCCTGGGCGGGAAAATCGGTGAAATCACGCCCTCTGTTCACGCTGAAAGCCGCTGATTCACACTCGACGCCCTAAGCCAACGCCGGAGGCACACTCGACGCCCTAAGCCGACGCCGTCAGCGCACGCTCGACGCCCCACGGTTCGGGATCATCTCCTCGATCAGCGAGAACAGGGCGCGGGTGGCGGCGTTGGTCGGGCGGACAGCAGACATCGCGACGTAGAGACACCATCGCAGGTCGTAGTCGGAGATCCGGATCGTCGCCAAACCGGAGTCGCCGATCTCGTCGAGGATGAACCTGCTGAGAAAGCCGATCCCTATGCCGTTTCGGATGTGGGTCGCGGTGGTGCCGATGTCGGCGACCTCGAGGGCGATCGTGCGTGGCACCCCGGCGCCGGCGAAGGCCTGGTCGACGACGGTTCGGTTGCCGTATCCCGGCGGGCCGTCGACGAACGACATCCCGGCCAGCTCGGCCAGCGGCACCGATTCCCGGCCGGCGAGGGGGTGCCCGGCGGGGACGACCAACAGCAGCTGGAAGACGGCGACGAGTCGGGTGTGCAGGTCGACCGGCGGGCCATCGGGGAAGACGACGAACGCGACGTCGAGGTCCCCGTCGCGGAGCTGCTGCAGCAGCCCCGCGGAACCGGCACGGGCCGAACGTAATTGGACCAGCACACCGGGATGCCGCGCATAGAGATCGGCCAGCAGCGTCGGCAGGTCGATGACGTTGATCGACGTCATCGTGCCCAGGGTGACGGTGCCACGGATGGCCCCGCGGGTGGCGGCGACGGCGTCCTTGGCCGACCGGGCGGCGTCGATGGCCGCGCGGGCGTGCGGCGCCAGCTCCTGTCCCGCGGCGGTGAGCGTCACGCCCGCCGGGCCGCGGAAGAAGAGTTCGGCACCGAGTTCGCGTTCGAGGGCCTTGATCGTCGCGGACACCCCGGACTGGACGACGTGAAGTCTCCTGGCGGCCTGGGTGAAGCTGAGGTTGTCCGCGACGGCAAGGAAGTACTCCAGGTGGCGAAGCTCCACCGAGCCATTATCACCGTTGGTGATGGAGTCCATCAGAAATATTCGTTGGCGTCTCAAGGCCGGGACAATTTATTGTTCGCCTAACTAATCCGCGTCGATTCCCATTCCCCTCAAACGGTGCCGCATGACCCAGCAAGCTCCCACCCTGACCAGGACCCGAACCCGCTGGTCTTCGGCGTCCACCGACGACCAATTCGTCGTGGAGAATCCCGCCACGGGCCAGGCCGTCACCGTCGTGCAGGGGGCCGGGCCGGACGAGGTGGACCAGGCCGTGCGCAAGGCCCACGCCGCGCACCTGAACTGGAAGCGGCTGCCGGCCCGGGAGCGCGGGCGCTACCTGCACCAGATCGCCGAGGTGATCCGCGCCCACGCCGACGAGATCGCCGCGCTCGAGACGCTGGAAATGGGCAAGCCGATCGCCCAGGCCCGCAATTTCGACGTGGAAGCGGCGATCGGCATCTTCGAGTACTTCGCCGGCGTGGTGGAGGTGCTGCCCAGCCAGGCGCGCGACTACGGCCCCGTCTTCGATGTGACCACGCTGGAGCCGTACGGCGTGATCGCCGGCATCGTGCCGTTCAACTGGCCGCCCATCCACACCGCCGGAAAGGTCGCTCCGGCACTGGCCGTCGGCAACGCCGTCGTCCTCAAACCGCCGGAGCAGACGCCCTCGGTGGTGCTGCGCATGGTCGAACTGATCCAGTCGGTCCTGCCGGACCCCGTGGTGCAGGCGGTGCCGGGCAGGGGCAACGTGGGCGCAGCGCTGGCCGGGCATCGGTTGGTCGGCAAGGTTTCCTTCACGGGATCGCCGAGGACGGGCGCGGCGGTGCTCCGGACGGCGGCCGGCAACCTCACCCCGGCGCTGATGGAGCTGGGCGGCAAGAACCCGTTGCTGGTCTTCGGCGACGCCGACCTGCGCGAGGCGCTGCTGGCCGCGGTCGACGGCGGCTTTTTCAACCAGGGTGAAGCCTGTACCGCGTCATCGCGAATCCTGGTGCAGGACAACATCTTTGCCGAGTTCGAGGCGAAGCTGTGCGCCGCGGTGAGCCGGCTTCGGGTGGGCGACGGCGCCGACCCGACCACCGACGTCGGGCCGTTGGTCACCCGCCAACAGCAGAAGCAGGTCCTGGACTACCTCGAGATCGGCGTGGCCGAAGGCGCCCGCATCGCCGCTCAGGCGCCGCTGCCCGACGATCCGCGATTGGCCGACGGCTTCTACGTCGCGCCGACCGTCCTGACCGGCGTGACGCCCGGCATGCGGGTGGCCCGCGAGGAGATCTTCGGTCCGGTGGTGACCCTCATTCCGTTCAGCGACGAGGACGAGGCGGTGCGGATCGCCAACGGCACGCCGTTCGGGCTGGTCGCGGCGGTGTTCAGCCGGGACGGCGATCGCGCGCTGCGGGTGAGCCGGCGGATCCGGGCCGGCGCCGTCTTCGTCAACAACTATCAGCGGATTTCGATCGGCACCGGATTCGGCGGGGTCGGCCACAGCGGGTTCGGCCGCGAGCACGCCCAGGAGACGCTCGCGGAGTACGGGTACACCAAGACGATCCGGCTGGCCGCCAACCGCGACGAGCTGTCCTACTGGAGCGCCGCCGCCAGAGTGCTGGCGGATTAACACGACATGCGGACCATCGCACTCGAAGAGCATTACGCCACAACGAAATTCCTGAGCGGGCCGGGCGCCTGGCTGGCGTCGCGGCCCGGGATAATCGAGCCGATCAGCGATCTCGGTGGGGGCCGCATCGCGGCGATGGACGAGGCGGGCGTCGACCTGGCGGTGCTGTCGCTCGCTGCGCCGGGAGTCGAACAACTCGACGGGCCGGAAGCGGTTCGGTTGGCCCGCAATTGCAATGACGAGCTCGCGGCGGCGGTCGGGCGGCACCCAGATCGGCTGGCGGGGTTTGCCGCCGTGCCCATCAGCGCGCCGGAGGCGGCGGCCGAGGAACTCGAGCGCGCGGTGCGCCAACTCGGCTTTCCCGGCGCGGTCATCAACGGGCACAGCAAGGGCCGCTACCTGGACGACCGATACTTCGAACCCGTTCTCGAGCGCGCGGCCGCGCTGAAGGTCCCGATCTACCTGCACCCGACCATCCCGCCGGCGGGCGTCATCGAGTCCAGCTACGCGGGGTTCGCCGCCGATGTCACCTTCGTGTTGGCCACGGTGGGCTGGGGCTGGCACATCAACACAGCGACGCATGTGCTGCGTCTGATACTCGGCGGCGTGTTCGACCGATACCCGGAGTTGCAGTTCATCATCGGGCACATGGGGGAGGCGACGTCGTTCATGCTGCCGCGGTTCGACGCCACCCTAACGCCCGAGCTGACCGGGCTCCGGCACCCCGTCAGCACGTATTTAAGGCAGAACCTGCACTACACCTTCGCCAACTTCAACGACGAAGCGACCTACGCGAACCTGGTCGCGCAGGTCGGCGTTGGCCGCGTGTGCTTTTCGGCCGACTACCCGTTCGGGTCGATGCGAGCGGCACGGTCGTTCCTCGACCGGCTGCCGCTGAGCCCCGACGACCGGGCGCTCATCAGCCACCGCAACGCGGAGCGGCTGTTGGGGCTGTGACTCCGGTTTGCCATTAGCGGGCGCCCGGCTCCTCCATGGGATAGCCTGAGCTTTCCCCCGGGCCACCACGGCAGGAGCTCGATGCCACCGCTAGACAGCGCCGCCGCGCGGCTCGCGCGCGAAGACGCGGGCTATCACAAGGGTCTCAAAAACCGCCAGCTGCAGATGATCGCCCTCGGCGGCGCCATTGGAACCGGCCTTTTCCTCGGTGCCGGAGGACGTCTCGCCTCGGCAGGGCCCGCGCTGTTCGTGGTCTTCGGGGTCTGCGGCATCTTCGTCTTCTTGATCCTGCGCGCGCTGGGCGAGCTGGTGCTGCACCGCCCGTCGTCGGGATCATTTGTGTCCTACTCCCGCGAATTCTTCGGGGAGAAACTGGCTTTCGTCGCGGGCTGGATGTACGTCCTGAACTGGGCGATGACGGGGATTGTGGACACCACCGCGATCGCGCACTACTGCCACTACTGGAAGGCGTTCCACGTCATCCCCCAGTGGACCCTCGCATTGATCGCGCTGGTGGTGGTGTTGTCGATGAACCTGATCTCGGTCAAGGCATTCGGTGAGCTGGAGTTCTGGGCCTCGTTGGTCAAGGTGCTGGCGCTGGTGACGTTCCTGGTCGTCGGCACGGTCTTCCTCGTCGGGCGCTTCAAGGTCGACGGTCAAAGCACCGGCACGGGGCTGTGGAACAGCCATGGCGGGCTGTTGCCTGCCGGCCTGCTGCCCGTGGTGCTCGTCACCTCAGGGGTGATATTCGCTTACGCCGCAATCGAATTGGTCGGCATCGCGGCCGGCGAGACGGCAAACCCGGAGAAGATCATGCCGCGCGCGATCAACTCGGTGGTGTTCCGCATCGCGGTCTTCTACATCGGGTCCACCGTCCTGCTGGCCCTGCTGCTGCCCTACACCGCCTACAGGGACCACGTCAGCCCGTTCGTTACGTTCTTCTCCAAGGTCGGTTTCAGCGGCGCGGGAAGCGTGATGAACCTGGTGGTTCTCACCGCCGCGCTGTCGAGTCTGAACGCGGGACTGTACTCCACCGGCCGCATCCTGCGGTCGATGGCGATCAACGGCAGCGGCCCGAAGTTCACCGCGCTGATGTCGAAAAACGGTGTGCCGTATGGTGGGATCCTGCTCACGAGCGCGGTGGGTTTGTTGGGCATCGTGCTCAACGCCGTCAAGCCGAGCCAAGCGTTCGAAATCGTGCTCCACATCGCCGCGGTGGGCATTGTGTTCGCGTGGGGGACGATCGTGGCGAGCCAGCTGCAGCTCTACCGGCTGGCAAAGGCCGGGACCCTGCAGCGCCCGAGCTTCCGGATGCCGCTGGCCCCGTATAGCGGCTATCTCACGCTGGCTTTCCTGGTCTGCGTGGTGATCCTGATGTTGTTCGACAAGATGCAGGGGCCTTGGCTGCTGGGCGCGATGATCGTCGGCGTCCCGGGGCTCTTCGGCGGTTGGTTCCTGGTCCGTCACAGGGTGAGGGCCGCCGCCGAAGACACCGCCGTGCCGGCCTCACCGCCCACCGACCCGTCCGTGGCGGCCTGAGGTCCGTTGGTATCGCCGCGCCGGTTGCCGGGGCATCGGGTCAGTCGCGCAGGCCTTGGGCGTCTCCGGATTGGGGCGAAATGGGCTGGTGTGCCGCCTCATTCGGACAGTGCGAACCGCAGCAGCGTCGCCGCCGTGGGTTGGTTGGGTAGTCACATGTGTCACTCGCGTCTCGGCTTCGGAGGCACCTACTTCTTTGCCCGCCTCCGAGCGACACGCGTGGTTGGCTGTCGCTCGGAGGCGGGCACATCGTCGTATGCCGACCGGCGAGTGACCGATGTGACAAACGGGATTGAGGCGCAATCTTTGGCCCGCCGCGCCCCGGCCGGGGCGGCCTTCACCCGCAGCGTGGCCAGGCCACCTCAAGTCCTGATCCCGACGCCCTCGCCACGAGCGGCAGCCGGCGCGAACACTAAATCGAGCCAGCCTGGGCATCGAGTCAGTCACGCGGCGGTAAACCTGCGTCATCGGCTCTGCATCGATAATTGTCTGACTGCAGTAACTTTCGCCGCCTGGTGCGTACTCTAAGCCCTGATATCCGAGACTTTCGGGGAGCGGCGGGTGCAGTTATCGCAAAAGGCACGGCGAAGTCTGGCCGGTGGCTCGCTGCTGCTCTCGGCCGTGTTGGCCGGTCTTGTGTTGGTCTCGGGCTGCAGCTCCGTCATCGAGGGCAAACCGGTCGCCACGCCGGGGACGGGGCCGACCGAGCCGGCTTTTCCCACCCCACGACCGAGCGCTAAGCCGCCCACCGGCACCAGCCCGGTCCCACTGCCGGGACCTTCCGGACCGGCGAGCCCGACCGCACCGGCCGGCGCAATCCCACTCCCGCCGGATCACAACGGCTATGTCTTCATCGAGACTAAGTCCGGCCTGACGCGCTGCCAGATCAACAAGGAAACCGTCGGGTGCGAGGCCCCGTTCACCAACTCACCCATGCAGGACGGTGAACACGCCAACGGCGTCAGCATCAGCTCCGGCGGCTCGGTGCAGTGGGTGCTGGGCAACCTGGGAGCCATCCCGACCGTCACCATCGACTACAAAACCTACGAGGCGCAGGGCTGGACGATCAACGCCACCGAAGGAGGCACGCGCTTCACCAACGAGCGCACCGGCCACGGCATGTACGTCAGCATCGAGAAGGTCGACACGTTCTGAGCTGGGTGACGTTTGCGGGTTGGGGACCGCAACAACGGAAGCCACTCAGCTCAAACCGCCCGTATCTGTCTGTGGAAGATTCCAATGGGCCCGCTCAATCGGTGCGACCTTCACTCTCTGCGTGCTCTCCGACTCGACGCCCTTGAGGGTGTAGAGATGCGGCTGGTTACGCCAGTCGCGAAGAACATAGATTAGGCCGGCGGTGACCGTCGCCGTTTCAATCACGATGCCGAACAGGCCATCGTGTTCTTTCGCTCGGTGGCCGACCCAGTGCAGACCGGCATCAAAGAGGGCGCGAGGCGTTTCCCTCCGCGTTCAGCGACTTCGTTGGCGAAATCAAGTGCGTCCTTGGCGGCGGCTTTTGAGACCCCTGGATAGTAGAAACGGAGGTCTTTCGGGTTGAGGTCACCACCTCGGAGCGCCGACGCAACGGTGTCGTAGGGAACCCGTGTACCTGCGATGGTCGGCCAGCCCCCAAGGCGGTGCGGGTCAACGGAAATACGTGGACGAGGTGCCTCGAAGTCGGCGACCTTCTGCCCCCTCTTGTTCACAAAGGGACGGAAGATGTCCTCTAGCAAGTAGATGTGGTATTGGCCAGGATTCCGAACGATGTCCATGAAGCCGTTGTCAGTCCACACCGCGATTGTCTTGCCGTCTGTCGCAAATCGATAGGCGGAAGGATGTTCGGTCAGGTCGAACTCTGACAAGTTCTTGAAGGCGCGACAGACCTTCTGCAGGGACGTCTCGGCTCGCAATTTCGCGACGGTTCGCAATGCGACCAGGTCGCGGAATGAGTAGAGGGGCGGCCGGTAGGCCTGAACCTCCGGCACAAGAAGCCCCGTCTTTCGCCAGTGCGAAAGCTGCCAGCGAGTGACCCCGGTCAGTGTGACCGTCAAGTCGAGGGGAAAACTCACTGTTTGCTCCATCGGTGCTGGTCGTCGGACCAGTTTGCCATAACTTGCTGGGTTTACTGGGGCTACTATCTGATGCCGCCATCTTCGCAGCGAGTACCGACACGCCAGATTCAAGCGACGTTTGGCGCTCGGATGCTTCCATGGCGCGTTTTTTCTGCGACCGCCGGAAGCACCCGGCCTGGCGGCGGTAGTCAGCATCGAGAAGGTCAACATATTCTGAGTGCCCGAAAGCGCAAGACTCGGCCGGACGAGCCCAGCCGGGAGCACGGGACGCCACCTCGAACAGGCACACGCACACTCGACCATGTTTAGCGAGCGTGTTGTGGGTTGATGTTATCCGGTTGTTGAGGGTGTTGGTGTTTGCTGGGTTTGGGTGTTGGGGTGTAGGTGTTGGTAGGTTGATATTGCTGTGGCTGGGTGTGTTGCGGTGAGGGCGCGTTGCATGTCGGTGGTGTTGGCGTGGAGGGCGCTGGGGTTGGTGTGGAGGAGGTGTTCGAGGTCGCGGCGGTGGGGTGCGAGTTTGTGGAGTCGGCGTAGTCGTGTGCGTTGGCAGGTGTGGATGACGTCGTGGGCGTAGTGGGCGTTGCCGGCGACATCGAGCAGTGTGCCGTGGCCGTGGGGGATGGATCGCAGTCGTGTTGTTTCGGTGCGCAGCAGATCCCACGCCGCGTCCTGGACAAGAAGTTGCTCCCTGCTGGCTAGGTGGCGCCCAATGGCGACGATGTCGTTGGGGGTGTAGCTGGTGAACGTCGCGGTGAACGGGAACTGCACGGCGAGTCCGGCATGGATTGTCAGGAAGTCCTGCATCGGGCGGGCGTGACCGGCCAGGATGACGACGAGCTCGTCGCGGTAGGCCGCCATGCACGTCAATAGCGTGTAGATGGCCTCCACACCCCCACAGTGGTCTTCGGTGTCGGGGGCCAGCCGGTAAGCTTGGTCGAGGAACAGCACCCCACCGCGCGCCCGGCCGCACACGTTCTTCATTCTGGCCGCGCTGTGCGAGGGGCTGCCGGCGGCGATGTCGTGGGCGCTGACCTTGGTGAGGTCCGGGCGCGTGATCGTGCCTAACCCGAACAGCACTTCAGCGACCACCCGGGCGAACGTCGTTTTCGCCGTGCCCGGCGCACCCAGGAACACCATGTGGTGTTCAGAACACGAGGCCACGACACCACCGTGGTGTGGGGCATCGTGCTGGCCGAGCCACACCGCGAAACGGTCTTTAGCGCTTTGCAAACCGATCAATTCGCCGATACGCGCTTGCGCCCACTCGAGCACCTCGCGGCGCTCGGCGGCCAGCGCGGTACCCGCATATGCACCCGGTCGGCACCAGTCTTCTGTGAGTGCCAGGGCCGCCGCCGTACTGTTGACATTGCTCATCGGTACCTCGCTACCGGGTCTCACACACAGCGGGCCTGCCCCCACGACACCCACCCCGGCGCGCGCAACATCTGGGTCTTCACCCGCCAGGTCATCAGGCATATCGGTGGTCGTCGCCGACACCACAGCCCTCGCTTGCGCGCAGCACTACCCGGGGGCGGGCCCACCCGCCCAGCACTACCCGGGGGCGGGTCAACCCGCCCAGCACCGGCGTGATTGCCACCGGCGCTGGGCGAGCAGACCCGCACTGCAACTCAGAACAGCGACGTAAGGAGATGAGCCGCCAGCGTCCCCAACTGAGGCGCCAACGTCCCCGCAAGGTTCGTCGCCAACGACGGAGCCATACCACCGATCTCAGCCGCGAGCGACGGAGCAATCCCCGAGAAATCAGCCGCAATCGACGGAGCCAGACCGGAGAGGTTAGCCGCGAGCGACGGAGCAATCCCCACCACACCGGCCGGAGCGGCGAACGCCGCACCCCCCAAGCCGACCTGGCCGCCTAAGAACCCGAGGTAGTACTGGAACACATTAATTAAGCCATCGACCCATTGGTTCGGTGTCGGCCAACCCGTGGTTACCTGACTTGCTAATTGCGAGAACGCATTAGCCAGACTCCCACCCGCCAGAATGTTAGGTGTGGCGATCGTGCCTGTCACCTGATTGTTAACAACAATCTTCGACGCGAGCGTCTGGGGGGCCCAGACCGCCAACGTGTCCAACAGACCACCACCTATCAAGCCGCTCCGGGGAGTAAGAACACCGGAAAGCCCTTGGCTGACGTTACCGTATCCATTGAGGACTGCCCCCGCGAGTAGCCCCGGCATATTGAGCAAATTGCTCACCCCCGCCGGCAGGTCACCAGCGGCGAACGCGTCGTAAACATTCTGAATACCGTGGCCAAGTGCGGAGGCGAGGCTGTTGTTCACACCTTCGACAAAAAAGGCACCCAGCATTGACACGATCGATTGACTGAGAAGGCCAGGTTCGTTAAAAGCCACGTTTCCCAGAGCCGCGAAGTTGGTCGACATGTAGGCGAGGATCGTCGGGATCGTTTCCATCGGCTGGAATATTATTTGAACCGGCCCTCCCCAGAACGCGAATTCCAGGTTGCTGACGGCATCGACGAAATCACGTGCCTGAAGCTCAGTGACCGCCCTTGTAAGAATAGAGGCAAGGCCGGTCGTAATCGGCGACGGCACATTAGTCAAGTACCCGAACGCGCCGAGATCGGCACTCTTGTACGCCGTGACGTAGATGCTCGCGTAGGTGACCCAGTTCGCGGCCAGCTGCTGGGCGAGTGGGAGCGGGATCGCGCCCCCGGTGCTCATGTTGCTCCCAATTGCTTGCAGGTTGGCGCCCGCTTGTTGGAAGACGTTGATCCAGGTTTGGATGGGGTTCACCACCCCGGGGTCGCCCGTGTCGGCGCTCAGCAGCTCGACCGCGCGCTGCTGAGCGGCGGCAACGCTGTGCTGCAGGGCGAAGGCTGCGTCGTTGGAGACTGCCGGGGTGAGGGCGATCAGGCTGGCGCCGACTGCCGCGGCGCCCGCGGTGACGAGAGGTCGGAGGGCTGTTCGCTGGTGCATGCGCTTAGTTCCTTTGCTGTCTGTGGTCTAGGTGTTTCGTGGGCGTACATGAAGCCATCACGCCCAAGGGGGTGTTAGCCGCTGGTTCCGGGTATGCCGGCCGCACCGATCTGGCCGAGGAATCCGGCGGGGCCGCCGTAGCCGCCCCTGCCGCCCTTGTAGCCGTAGCCGGGGGTGGCGTTGCCGCCGTTGCCGCCATTACCGCCGTTGCCGGCCAGTAGCCCGCTGAAACCGCCGGCACCACCGTTGTTACCAATGTTGTAATCTCCGGAACCGTAGATGTTGTTGGCGGCAGAACCACCCCGGCCGCCGTTGCCGACCAGCCAGGCGCTGTTACCGCCGGCACCACCGCGGCCGCCGTAACCACCGTTGGGGTTGCTAGCGCCGCCGGCGCCGCCGGCACCACCGTTCCCGAACAAGATGCCGGCATTACCCCCGGCACCACCTTGGCCGGCGCCAAAGCGAGCGGTGACACCTCCGGCGCCTCCGGCGCCGCCGTTACCCATCAGCAACCCCCCGGCACCGCCGACCCCGCCGTTACCGCCAGCACCGCTGGCAGGGCTGAAGCCGGCACCACCGGCACCGCCGTTGCCGATCAAGCCGGCGGCACCGCCGACAAGACCATTGGGACTCGCGGCGGTCCCGGCCGCACCGGCCCCGCCGTTACCGAACAGGAACCCGCCATCGTGGAGGGTGCCGTTAGCCCCTATACCGCCAATCAATGACGTGTTAGGGCCGTTGAAGTTATTGACGCCGTTGCCGATCAGGTCGCGTCCGAACAGGGCGACGAACGGGCCGTTGATCACCCCGTCGACTTGCTGGCCGGTGGGGCTGGCGATCCAGGTTTGCCCGGCGGTATAGACCATGGTGTAGACGTTGCTGAACGCCCCGTACACCAGGTTGTTCAGCGCGGCCTTAGGCGAGTTCGCCGCAGCGACCGCCGCGTCTAGCCCGCCACCACTAAAGGCCGCCGCCGCGCTGGCATGCAGGCCTTCCAGGGCCGCGTTCAGGCCGCCGGTGTTAAAAGCGGCAGCGCTGGCGTTAAGGCTGTTGGTGATGCTGGCCAGGGCAGCCGAATGCACACCCTGGAAAGCCGCCGCACCCGCATTGAGGCTATTCGTGAGGCCCTGGAGGGCGCCCGTTTGAAGGCCCGCGAGCGCTCCCGCGCCGATACCGTTGATCGCGGTGGTACCCGCGGCGGCAGCCGTGCTGGCAGCGCCCATGATGGGTTGGATGATCGGGTTGATGATCAGGTCCAGCACCCCCGCCTGCGCGGGCGGTGCCGCAACCACCGGGGCCATGGTGGCGGTCAGCAACGCACCCGCGGCCGTACCCAGGCCGACGACACGGCCACGGCTCGCCGCCTTCGCGTTGCGGCGATCCCGCCGCCTCATGCTGTGCTGTTTACGCTTCATCTGGGCGCCTTCCTGTCATGACCGATAAAACGAGGTGTCCGAGCCCGTACTTGAGAAAAAAGCCAGGTACTGGCCGTTGTTGATCTGGTTCACCCTGTGTTTCTGGCTGGTAACAGAGGTGAACATACCTAAGAATTACGTCGAGAAAATCGCGTAATACACTGGATAATTGGTTGTGGTGAGACGAAATTGGCAGCAAAAGAATCCGCTCAAAATAGCCCCGAAAATTATTGGCCTTTCGAAAATGCTTGGCGGCGCTGTCGCACCCGGCGACTGGGGGGCATCGTCGAGTATGGATCCGAGAGCAAGTGTGGCCGTGTTGTCGGTCATCCGCCGAGGCTCGTGGTGTGGGAAGGGAACGTCGCTATCGGGGTGGGGCTGTGATCGGGAGGGTCTGGTAGGCGGGTGCGGCCGGGTCGGCGGACCAGTGGGGTGTGGCGATTTTGTCGGTGTGGATGAAGGCGTTTCTCGGCGATCATCTGCTGGGATTCGGCGATCGTCGTTGAGGGCAGCGTAATTAGGGTCCTTGCCCTGGTGCCTAGGTGAGTGGGCGGCCCGCTTCCCGGCGTCCCTACTGGCCGACGTGGGTAGTGGGTGTCTTGTCTTTGTGTGGGCCGGCGCAGCATGTTTGACGCGGGAATGTCTACCTGGACGGTGACACGGGTCGCATCGGGCAGAGGATCGCCACGATCGGGGTGAACCTGAGAAAAAGTGAGATTACTCCTGGTGGCATCGGGTTAGGACGATGTGTCGGATGCATGCTGGCGAAGCCAGTCACAGCAAATTCAGTTATGCGCTGTATATCTTGCCAAACGACCCTATGGCAATGTGTGTAGCTATCGTGAGTGGGGGGTGGGTACGGGTCGGGCTTGTTACCAGTGGGTACTTTCAAACTGAACTATCGCAGTGCCGGAGAGCTGTTGCTGATATACGCAGCAGTAGTATGTTTACCGGTGCTTTCGCAACTTTTCGGAGATTGCTGTTCTGCGTGTTTTCGAAGTGATCGGCAAATGTCTATCGAAAACCCTGTGGGCTCAGGTTCTTCTTAGGTATGTCCAGTTCGCCGGCCGGTAAGGACCGGCACACTCTCCTGACCGCTGTGACGGCATAGCAGACAGGGCGAGGACCTCAGTCCGTCCGCACTGGTCACTAGCGATGCCGGCGGACGGTTGAAGTCCTCCGTGGCTGCGGGCAGTCGTTGGTTTAGGTGCTCACGGCTGGGTGTGTTGCGGTGAGGGCGCGTTGCATGTCGGTGGTGTTGGCGTGGAGGACACTGGGGTTGGTGTGGAGGAGGTGTTCGAGGTCGCGGCGGTGGGGTGCGAGTTTGTGGAGTCGGCGTAGTCGTGCGCGCTGGCAGGTGTGGATGACGTCGTGGGTGTAGTGGGCGTTGCCGGCGGCGTCGAGCAGTGTGCCGTGGCCGTGGGGGATCGATCGCAACCGGGTTGCTTCGGTGCGCAGTAGTTCCCATGCGGTGTCTTCGATGGTCAGGTTTTCTTTGCCGGCGAGGCGGTGCCCGAGAGCCACGATGTCGTTGGGGGTGGGGCTGGTGAAAGCCACGGTGTGGGGGAAGCGGCCGGCCAGCCCGGCATGGGTGGTGAGGAAGTTCTGCATGGGGGTGGGGTGGCCGGCGAGGATGACGACCAGTTCGCCGGGGTAGTCCGCGACGTGGGTTTGCAGGGCGGCGATCACCTCCCCACCCCAGGAGAGGCTTTCAGTGTGGGGGGCCAACTGGTGGGCCTCGTCGAGGAACAACACCCCACCACGCGCGTCGTCGCACACGGTTTTCATCCTGGCCGCGCTGTGTGAAGGATCGCCCGCCACGATGTCGTGGGCGGTGATCTCGGTGACCTCCGGGCGGGTGATTACACCGAACCCGAACAACACTTCGGCGATCACTCGGGCGAACGTTTTCTTCGCTGTGCCCGGCGCGCCGAGGAACACCATGTGATTTTCCCTACAAGACGTCACCACGCCACCATGCTCAACACCATGATGATGGTGGTTGTTTTGTAGGGTGGTGCGCCACATTGTGAAGTGTTCTTTAGCCTCGGCTAAACCGGTCAGTTCGTCGATACGTGCTTGGGCCCACTCCAGGACTTCCTGACACTCGCGAGCCAGTGCGGCATCCGCGTGCGCGTCGCGACTGATGCTGGTGGTGACGATCCGGTGTCTCGGCTTCTCGAGAACCGGGGGTGTTCGTGGGATGAGCCAAATACCGGTAGCACCCAACACCTCATCGGTATCGGTGGTGTCTTCGTCATCCCACTCTCGCCAACCCACAGACATCTATGACCACCCACCCACATTCCAGGCCACGCCACGCGCGGTCACACCCACTGGCAGTACGGGATTAGCGCCACACCACCACACGGGCGCCACCAACCGGATCATCGAGATACCTCCCACACCCCGGTGGTATGCCGGCGACCGCTGATCGGGTCGCCGGCATAACCACCACAGCAACAACAACAGGAAGGGCTTACAGCGCCGACAAGATGTGCAACGCCACCCTGGACAGATCCACCGACAGTGTTGTCGCCAACGACCCCGCCAGATTCGCCCCCAACGACCCCGCGACTTCTGCGGCCAACGACGGACCCAACGACGCCGCAATATTGGTCACCGCCGCCGGATCAAACCCCTTCACCACACCAACCGACAAACCAGGCAACCCACTAGCTGCCGGGGCCAGGGCAGCGAAGTTGCCCACATTAACAGCGGCCGCCGCCGCACCCGGATTGGCGAAAAGATATTGCAACAAATTCACCGCATTATCGACGACAGTCTGCGGAGTGGGAAAGCCCGTCGCCACCAGGTTCGCCAACTGCCCCAACGCATACGACAGACTGCCACCGGTCATGATGTTCTGCGCGTTGGGAGCAACGATCTTCTGCGCAAGCCCCTGGGCGGTGATTATTCCAATTGCATGGACAAGGCCACCTTGTCCATCACTAAGCAGGCCACTATTGTAGGTACCGTTTACCGCCGGACTTCCGTTGAGGAACGCGTTTGTCAATGCGCCAGGAATATCCACCGCATTCACCAATCCCCCCACCGGATCCCCGGCCGCGAACGAATTGTAAACATTTTGCAGGCTTGTGCCGAGCGTCTGCTGAAGTAAACTAGGGAGTGTAATGGTTGCTACTAGACCGACATTCGCCAGAGCGGTGGTGGTCAGGTAATTACTCGTGTTCGCGAGATTCTGCGTGATCGGGTTAAGGATCTGCGGAATCGTTTCGAGCGGTTGAAGAATTAATATCAACGGGCCTAGGTACACGGCGTTGAACACATTGCTGACCGCGGTCGAGATATTGCCCGTCGAAGCCGCGGCCACTGCGGTTTGTAGTATCGGCACAAAATCGTTTGCATTGGTCCCAAGGTAGTAATTGACAGCGTTGGTTGTGGCCGTTGTGTATGGCGTCACATACTGGATTCCGTATTGCAAGAAGTTGGCGGCCATCTGCTGCGGCACCGGGAACGGATGCTGTGCATATTGCGTGGCGAGTGACTGGAGGTTGATGCCCGCCGCCTCGAACGTGTTGATCCAGGTCTGGACCGGGTTGGCGACGTAATCGGTCAACTCCACCGCACGCTGCTGGATAGCGGCAGCACTGAGCTGCAGGTCGGATACGATATCGTTGGAGATCGCCGGCGTGAGGGCGATCACGCTGGCACCTATCGCCGCGGCACCCGCGGTGACGAGAGGCCGAAGGGCTGCTAGCTGTTGCATGAGCTGAGTTCCTTTACTGGTCTATGAACCGGATGTCTGAAAACGAGGTCTGCGGAATTAGCTGGTGGGCGTGATGCCGTTCGCGCCCTTCGCGCCGAGGATCCCCGCGAGACCACCAACACCACCGGCAGCGCCGATACCGTAGTAACTGCCGAAACCGCCGTTGCCGCCAACACCGCCGTTACCGGCCAGCAGCCCGCTGAAACCGCCGTTGCCGCCGCTACCCCCGTATAATGGACCGGCGGGACCAGCACCACCGGCACCGCCGTTCCCGACCAGCCAGGCGGCTTTACCGCCGGCACCACCGTTGCCGACACCGACATAGGGACCGACTCCGGCGCCTACGCCGCCGCCGGCACCTCCGGCACCTCCATTGCCGAACAGCAAACCACCAGAACCACCAGCACCACCGAAGCCGCCCGTCAAGTAGTTACCAGCGGTGAGAGCACCACCGGCACCACCGACGCCGCCGTTGCCCATCAGCAAGCCACCGGCACCACCGGCACCACCGACACCACCATCGCCGCTAGTAGCGTTGAATCCGGCGCCGCCGACGCCGCCGTTACCGAACAGCCCGGCGGCACCACCGGCCAGGCCGGCGGGATTAGTGGCGGTTCCGGCCGCGCCGGCCCCGCCGTTGCCGAACAGGAATCCGCCGCTTTGCAGGGTGCCGAAGAGTCCGGTTTGGCCGAGCAGCGTGGTGTTGGGGCCGGTGAAGCCGTTGACGCCGTTGCCGATCAGGTCGCGCCCGAACAGGTAGAGGAATGGTGCGTTGAGTATCCCGTCGACTTGCTGACCGGTGGGGCTGGCAATCCACGACTGGCCGGCGGTGTAGATCGTGTTGTAGACGTTGCTGAAACCGCCGTACACGAGGTTGTTCAGCTGCACATTCCCGGCAGAATTAGCCGCAGCCGCGCTAAGCCCCCCACCACTAAAGGCAGCGGCAGCACTGGCATGCAGACCCTCGAGGGCGGTGCTTAGTCCGCCGGTGTTGAAGGCGGCAGCGCTGGCGTTGAGGCTGTTGGTGATGCTGGCTAGGGCGGCCGAATGCACCCCCTGGAAGGCCGCCGCGCTCGCATTAAGGCTATTCGTGATGCCTTGGAGGGCGCCGGTGTGCAGGCCCGCGAGTGCGCCCGCGCCGATACCGTTGATCGCGGTGGTGCCCGCGGCGGCGGCGGCGGTGCTGGTGGCGCCGAGGAGGGGTTGGAGGATGGGGTTGATGATCATGTCGAGCACCCCGGCCTGCGCGGACGGTGCGGCGATGACCGGGGTCATGGTGGCGGTCAGGAATGCGCCGGCCGCCGTGCCTAGGCCGACGACACGGCCACGGTTCGCCTTCGCGTTGCGGCGATTTCGCCTCATGCTGTGCTGTTTACGCTTCATCTGGGCGCCTTCCTGTCATGACCGATAAAACGAGGTGTCCGGGCCGTACTTAAGAAAAGACTGGGTACTGGCCGTTGTTGATCTGGTTCACCGTGTATTTCTGGCTGGCAACAGAGGTGAACATACCTGAGAATTACATCGAGAAAATGGTGCAATAGAATGGGTAATGAGCTGCGGTGATAGGAAATTCGCAGCAAAAGAATCCATTCAAAATAACCCCCAAAATTAGTGTCATCTGAAATGCTTGCGGGTGCTGCTACACCCAAGATTGGGTGGCGTTTCTGCCCGGCTGGCAACTGCGCACGGCGCACGGCTGGCCAAGCGTGGGTCTCACGACCGCTGCTGTCAGGAAGCGTCTTGGTCAACGCCGACGTGATCGTCAAACGTCGCTGGCCCGTCGACGCCCGGCTGCACGTTGATGGAGACCGCACCCCGTTGCGGGTGACGCCATTGTGCTGTATGTGCGCCTATCCCTGAAGAGTTGAGCGGTGCAGCGGGTCAAACACCGGGGCAGGGCGTCTTCGCGCTGCCCGGCGCAGCGCGCCTGATGCGAGGATCGGCGGCGGCGGTCACCGCGGGCTGGGCCTAAGGTGACGGGTGCTGTGGGGGGTGTCTACCTGGACGGCGACACGGGTCGCGTCCATCGGAGGATCGCGAGGGTGGGGGTTATCCCGGCTTTTTCTCAGGTTTGTGCTGAGGGGCGAGGACCATCACGACATGTCGGAGACACGCTTCCGGAGTGCGCCACAGCAAACCAGATAATTCACTATATGCCTTGCCAAACAGTACTATGGCAATGGATGGAGCTATCGTGAGTGGGGAGTGGGTGCGGGTCTCACTTGTTATCGGCAGATACTTTCAAACTGAACTATCCGAGCCTCGAATCAGGGTTGCTGAAGCACGCAATAACACCGTTGATGCCAGGTATTTATCTACTTCACGGAGGTTGCTGCACTGCGTGCTCTCGAAGTGATCGGCAAATGTCTGTCGAAAGTCCCGCCGACTCAGGTTCTTCTCAGGTACGTACAGCTCGTCGGCGCGTAAGAACCGGCCCTCCACCGTGAACCACCCAACCCGGCTCCCTCAAGGTCGAACGATGAGGCAGGCTCGACTCAAGGACCTGGTCAATGCGAATTGGGCTGCTAGGCATGCGTCTAAGCCCGCCCCCGACGCGACCACTCGCGGATTGGCGAACGAGTCCCCGCAATCGGGGGCTGTCCGCAGCACATTCTGAGTCGGCCGGCGGCTAGGTGACATCCCGGGGTGCGACAGCTGCAGCAGTTTGGCGGCAGGCGTCAGTACCATCGGTGCCGTGGCACGCCCACCGGACGACTCCGACGACCCGCCGACCCGGTTCGAGCCCGCCGAATCACCGGACCCTTTCGACGAGGAAACCGAGCCCACCGCCTGGTACCGCAAGCCGGTGGGCCTCATCGCGTGGCTTGTCGCAGTTCTGATCCTGATCGCGCTGATTGTCTACGGCATCATCGAGCTGATCCAGGGAGACCAAGGCACCACCCACGCCCCAAGCACCACCCCGCCGACCACCACCGCCACGACGACGACGCCGCCGCCGAGCACCACAACCACGGTGACGCCGCCCACCAGCAGCGCGGTCGAGCCGCCGGCACAACAGCCAACCCAGCAGCAACCAACCCAGCAGCAACCAACGCATCACCATCACCTGCCACCGCTGCCATCGGTGATCACCGTTCCGGGAGTGCCGACGGCGATTACGCTGCCACCCGGGCTGCCCTGACGAGTTGGTAGCGATCAGATCAACGTTTGACTGCCGATCGGTAGCCGCGCGCGTGGCACCCGAATGCGCATGATCCCCGCCCGATACTCTCAGCGACCATGGCAAGGCGCGCGTCGTCAGACTATGGCGCCAGTGACCTGACCATGTACGGCGATCACGGTTACGGCGGCGACGGCGGTAACTACGACGGCCAAGAGCCTGAACCCGAGGAGCCGATTCCAGGTTGGCGCAAACCGATTGCGCTAGTCGGCTGGGGCATCCTCATCGCGATTCTGATCGGACTGATCATCTGGGGCATCATCCAACTCGTGCGGGGCGCCCCACCGCAGGAACCGGCAACCACCACGATAACGCCGCCGTCGAGTGCCACGTCGGTCGTCCCGAGCCCCGAACACCGGACTCCCGAGGAGACGACGACCACAACCACGCCCCGCACCGATATCGGCATCCCCACAGCGTCCACCGAGGAAACGAGCGCGCCAACAACCACCACCAGCGCCCCAGCACCGGGGGTCTTCCCGCTCCCGCAGCTGCCGTCGGTGATCACGCTGCCCGCACTGCCGGGGCTGCCGACCGCCATCACCTTGCCCCCGGGCCTGTGAACCGGCCGCTCACCTTGACCCGCGGGAATCCACAGTCACTATGGTGAGGACCACCGGCCGATCGCCGGCAATACGACAAACACAGGGGTATGCCAGATGAGCGAGTCGCTCGGGTTGTCGATCGGGGTGGCCAACCTGGTCGCAGCCCGCGCGACCGGCGCCCCGGTGGCCCGCAGCTCCGTATTGACGTTATTCGAGCACCGGCCGACTGAAGTCGGCCTGCCGGAAGAAAATCGCAATCTCACCGAACCCGGCCTGGTGCTGCGCGGATTCGTCGAGCGGGTCGGCGACCGCGCCCCGTTGGTGGCGGCCGACGGGACGAAGTACCTCGGCGAGGTGCTGACGGTCGAAGCGATCGAAGCGATGGCCCGTACGGTCGGCTACGGGACGCCGGTCACCATCGCGGTCCCCGCGTATTGGTCGGAGGCCCAGTCCACCGCGTTGCGCGAGGAGTTCTTCGCCCAGACCGATTTGACGCGAAGCGGCGTGGCTCCGGTGTTGGTCTCCGACGCCACGGCCGCGCTGGCGGCGCTGCGCGCCAAGCCGGGATTCCCGACCGGCGGCGTCGTTGCGCTGTGCGACTTCGGCGCCAGCGGCACCAGCGTCACCCTGTTCAATGCCGCCTCGAACTTCCAGCAGATCGGCCCGTCGGTGCGGTACGCCGATTTCTCCGGCGACGGAATCGATCAGCTCATCCTCAATCACGTGCGGGCCTCTGAAGCCACCAGCACCACGCGAATCGGCGCACAAAACCGCCTGCTCGGCGAATGCCGGCGCGCCAAGGAGCAACTGTCGGCGGCCACGGCGGCCACGGTCGCGGCGGGTTCCGGTGACGACGTTCGGCTGTCCCGCAACCAATTCGAGCAACTGATTTCCGAGCCGCTGGACCGGTTCGTCAGCACCGTGGAAGAGGTGTTGCGGCGCAACGGGATTCCGCGATCCACCCTGGCGTCGGTGGCGACCGTCGGTGGCGGCGCAAGCATTCCGCTCATCACGACGCGCCTGTCGGGCCGCCTGCAGGTGCCGATCCATACCGCACCGCAGCCCGCGTCGAGTGCGGCCGTGGGCGCGGCGGTGCTCGGCCAGCAGCGAGCCTCGGCGGGCGCCTCGACAGCGGCAAGCCCAATGGTCGAGACCCCGACCGAATTGGTCGAAACCGCCCGGGTCACCAGCGGCGACGGTGCCGTGGCGTGGTCGCAAGACGCCGACGACGCAGCCGATCCGGTGCCCTATACCGGCCGCGACGCCACCGGCGAATATACCCGTGAGACAACGGATTTCGATGATGCGGACGGTGACCGCTCCGCCGCGTCCCTACCGTGGTACAAGCGCACGGCGCTGGTCTTGAGCGTGGTCGGCGCGGGTGTGGCCGTGCTGGTGGCGGTGGTGTTGGCGCTGACCCTGGGCCACACCAAAACCAACCCGGTCAATACGACCCCACCGAACTCACCGCCACCGCCAACGTCGCAAACCGTGACCATAACGGGGCCGAACGACACCACCACCGTGACGGTGATCCCGCCTCCACCGCCACCGTCGACCGAGCCACCCGCGAGCACGGCAACGAGCCAGCCCCCCACCACGACGAGCCCACCGACCACCACGAGCGCCGCGCCGACCACGACATCGCCGGCAACCACCACCGCGCCGCCAACGCCCACACGGGAAAGACCGCTGCCGCTCCGCCCGGAGTCCCCGTTCCGGCGTTAGCGCGGCCGAACGTTGGACATGTCGTAACCGCGTGCGGCGAAATCCGCGACCATCGCCTCGGCGCTGCGCACCGCGGCGCGGCAGGCCTGGGTGGTGAACGGGTCGTTGAGGGGGTGCTCGGCGCGGCGTCGCCAACGTTGTGCGGCGGCGAATGCGGCGCGCGGACCCTCCTGCGGATCGCCGGGCTGTAGGCCCAGCCTGCTGGCCGGGTCGGTGCCCGAGCCGCCGATGATGCGGCGCAGCGAGGCGACCTCGTCGTCGTTCAAGGTGGTTGGGCGGCAATGTAATTGGCTGAGGAGTCTCAGCTCTTCGAAGGCATGGGTGTCGGCCAGCAGCGGGTCGATGTCGGCGATGATGTACGGCGTCGCCACGATCGGAAACGCCTCGACAAACCTGCGCAACGACACCAGCGCGGTGTGCGCCTTGAGCATGTCGGAGCGTTGCGCGAATTGCCGGTCGATGACCTGGCGCAGCGCCACCAGCCCGCTGCGCTCCAGCAGTTCGTCGACCAGTCCCGCCGCGTCGGTGACCCCGGCGGCCAGCACGGCGATCGAGATCCGGAGGCCGAACATGCCGAACCGTTCGAGCAGTTGCGCGCGGGTCGCGGCGTCGACGGGCAACGGGCTGTCCGCTCGCACGAAGCGATCCGCGCTCAGCATGGCCCTACTGAGCGTGGCGTTGTCGGCGCCAGCGAGCCGCTGCAGCGCGAGGAATTCGCTCTGACGCAGCGTGCGCGCGGTGAGCGCGAGCAGCCCGGACACCGGCACCACCGCCTGGCAGATGCCCGTCCGATTCATTTCGCGGGTGAACCGCTTGGCCACGTCGGCCGCCGACAGCATCGCGTCGATCCGGCCGGCGCCGATCTCGTCGGCCCGTGACGCCACGCCGATGATACCCAGCGCCCCCGCCGCGCCGCCGACCAGGTGACCGATCTGTTTGAGCAGCGCGATGTCGGCGGCGTTGAGGGTCCGCAACAGGAACACCACCGCGTCGACCCGCGGCACCCCGTCGGGGGGCAACAGCAGCTGCAGGGTGCGTTCGGAGATGTCGCGCGCCAACGACGACGTCCCCGGGGTGTCGATGATGGTGACGTCGACCAGTTCTTCCGCCGGCCATTCGACGTCTAGGTCGGCCACATCCGCCGGGTTGAGCGTCCGGAAGTCGAACGTCAGGCCGGCGCTGCGGTTGATCGGGACGTTCGAATGCCGTCCGCCCCAGTGGTTGGCGGTGACCTTCGGCGTCGGGCCATGCCGGAACCACGTCACGATCCGGGTGGCCTCGGTGGCGTCCGTCGGGGCGATGTCCTCGCCCACCAAAGCGTTGACCAGAGTGGACTTTCCGGCCTTGAGCGTGCCGGCCAGCGCGATGCGGATCGGTTCGCCCAGCCGCGCGCCGATGCGGTCCAATTCATAGAAGACGTCGGGGCGTTGCCGATACGCCGGCTCGCCCCGATAGGCCTGGATGGTTCCGCCGAGAATCGCGCGGACCTGATCGCTCGTGCTCACGAGCGTCCTACGGTTACCGGGGGCGTCAGCTTTTCTAGGTTGTCGATGACCTGGTCCAGGATGTTCAACTGCCGCTCCAGTTCACGAATCCTATTGTCGCGCTCGGTTTCTTCGATGTGCGCCTCGGTGAGGGTGGCCTGCAACGATTCGTTGAGCGATCGGGCGACCTCGTTGCCGATGTCGCGGTAGTGGTCGCGCAGCGCGCGCTGGATCGCCTTGAGCCGGTCGCGCGACTCCTTACCCACCACGAACGACACATCGTCGACGAAGCGCCGGACGTTGGTCTTGGCCTCGGCGCGTGCCCGCATCAGCCGGTTCTCCCTGTCCTCCTTGTAGGCCATGCGGCCCAGCAGCAGCCCGGCTCCCACCGACAGCGGGTTGAACAGACCCAGCCCGGCCACCGACGACAACATGCCGATCATCACCACACCGCCGTAGGAGCCGCGCAGGCCCGTGACCATTTTCTGGCCCTTGCCGGCCGGCTTGGATTCCAGCTGGGCCAGCGACTTGAGCCGGCCGAAGTCGCCACCCATCAGACGACCGGTCAGTTCCGGAGACATGACCGAGTCCAGCCCCGCATCGGCGAATGAACGGGCCACGTCGTCAGCCAACGCTTCGGCCCGCCGGTAGGACCAGACGAAGTTGTCCCCGACGGCGGTGGCGACCGTCTCCTCGACGTCCATGCCGATCTCGGCCCAGTGGCGGGTCGGATCGCACGCATCGATCCGGCGCTCGATCTCCTCGGTGAGGGCGCGGAAGCGGGCCCGCATGTCGTGGTCCACATCGGCGTACAGGTCGGTGAATCCGTCGTTGAGCACCTGCTGCCACAGGGCGGACTGGTTGAGGGCATCCTGGGCCTCGCGCTTGCGCCGCTCCAGATCGTCGGCGAGGCGGTCACGAAAGTCCGGGTCGTCGACCACGGCCAGCTCGGAGCCCACGGACATCACTAAATGCTCTGCAGCCGAACGTATTTCGGATAGGACCTGATCCCGCACCCGGTCCGTCTCGCGGGACAGCACCTTCTCGCTGAGGAACCTGACGATCGACGGAAAGTTCGACTCGTCGTTGAGTTCTTTGTCGTTGAGCGTGACGGCGTGGCTGCGCAGCAGCGACGACACCGGGAGGATCGGGATCGGCACGCCCGCGCGCTGCAAGTGCCCGGCGTTGGTGCTGACGATCTCGCGCCAGTGCGGGTACAGATCGGTTTTGGTGGCCACCAACACGGCGACGGGGCAGATTTGATACGCCTGGCTGATGAACCGCATCTCCGGTTCGGTCAGTTCCTGGCTGGTGTCGCTCACCATCAACAGGGCGTCCGCATCCGGCAGCAGTCCGAGCGTCGCGGACAAGTGCGGCTGCCCGTGGCCGCCGACGCCGGGGGTGTCGATGAACGCCAGCCCGCCCTGCAGCAGCGGGCTGGGCGCGCCGATCTCGACGCGCAGCACCTCGCGGCTGCCGGCTTGCGGCGCTCGACGCAGGTCGGTGTTGATGTCATCGACCGGGATGTCGATGGCCGCGGGTTCGCCATTGGGTCCCGCGGCCACGACCAGCCGGGCCGACGGCGGGTCGCCGTAGCTGACGACGGTGATCACGACGGTGGCCTCGTCGTCGCCGACCCGCGCCACCGGCAAGTTCAACAGCGAGTTGAGCAGTTGGCTCTTGCCCTGTTTGAGCTGCCCGGCGATCACGACCCGGATTTTCGGGTCGAGGATGCGCTCGCGGGCCCGGGTCAGGCGCTGCGCCAGGTCGTTGCGGTCGTTGAGTTCGGCAATGGCGATGGTGTGGTCGATCAGTTCGACGATGACGTTGACCCGCCGCGGGTCATCGAGTTGGGTCACCGCGCTGCCCCACTTTCTCGCTTGGATGCACTGAAATCACGGTATGCGGGAAGCGGCGGGGACCAAACAGTCCCCGCCGTCTCGCCACGCGATCGGGATCGTCAGCCGTGCGGCCCGGCCGGGTGCGCAGCGGGCGCCGGGTGCGGTGCCGGGGCCGGAGCGTGCACCGGGGCCGGCTCATGCGGGGTGCCTTCAAACACCGACGGGCTGTGCGGCGCTGGGGCCGGCGAGTGCTCGACCGGAGCGGGCGCGTGCTGGATGGGCGCCGGCGCGTGCTGAACCGGCGCGGGCGCCTGCTCTGGCTGATGGATCACCGGCGAGCTTGTGCCCCCATGGTTGACGGGGCCGCCGCCACCGGCGGGATTCTGGATGACGGGGCCGGGGTGCGACGGAGACGTCGCATGTCCACCAACGTTGGCCCCAGCACCACCGCCGCCCTGAATGACGGGGCCTTGTCCACCTGCGGCGGCGGGGTCGTGCTGGACAGGGGCGCCACCGGCGTTGACCGGGCCGCCGCCACCGAGCGTGGCACCTTCTTGGCCGAGGATCTGGCCGTGCGCCCCGCCGCCGGCTCCCCCGGCGATGGCGCCGCCCGCGCCTTGGCCTGCGCCAGCAGCCGCGATGGGACCGCCGAACCCGCCGGCCGCAGCGCCACCGCCGGTGGCGTGGCCGCCCAAGCCTGCACTCCCAGCAATGGACGGGGTCGCCGTTTGGGGCGTCGCGTGGCCGCCAAGGGCGCTGCCGTCGCCGCTCAAAATCGCGCTGCTTCGCTCGCCACCGATGCCCAGTCCAGCGCCGCCCGCCGCGCTGGCGCCCGCCTGGCCACCGACACCAACACCCGCGAGTGGGCTGGAGATGTGAGGCGTAGCGGCACCGTTCACCGCAGCACCTTCGCTGGCGATCAATCCCGCTTGACCGCTCGCGCCGGCGCCGAGCGCCGCGTTGCCGCCGGCACCGGCGAAGCCACCGACATTGCCTGCACCTGCCAGCCCAGCGCCTGCGGCAAGACCGGCCTGAGTGCCCAGACCACCGCCGCCAGCAACGCTGGCTTGGCTAACGAGCGTGGCCTGGGCGCCGGCACCAGCACCGAACCCGCCCTCAGCCTGACCACCGAAGGCGCCACTGGCACCGAACCCACCGCCGGCCAGGCCACCGAAGGCGCCACCGGCCCGGCCGCCAGCTTCCCCTGCTAAGCCGACGCCAGCCTGCGCGCCGGCGGAGCCGCCAAAACCGGCCTCACCCCCCAAGCCCGCACGACCACCAAGACCGGCAGCACCGCCCAGACCGGCACCAGCGCCAAAACCAACCCGGCCACCCAGACCAGCCTCACCGCCTAGGCCTGCGCCGCCACCAACGCCAGCTCCACCAGCAAGGCCCACGCCGCCGCCAAGACCGGCGCGAGCACCCAGCCCGGCCTGACCCCCGAGGCCGAATCCGCCGGCGAGTCCAGCGCGACCATCAAGACCCAAGCCGCCGCCTATCTGAGCACCCAGAGCCGCCTGGCCGCCCAAATCGAAGCCCGTCTGAGCGCCCAGGCCGGCCCCAAGCCCGAGGTTCAAACCGGTGTTGATCTGAGCCCCGAAGCCAACCGCCCCACCCAGGCCCAGCCCAAGACCCAAGCCGGCGTTGATTTCGGCACCCAATCCAGCCCCGGCGCCCAAGCCGCCGCCAACGAGCGGACCCGGACCGAAACCACCCCAACCAGGACCAAAACCGGGACCAAAGCCGCCCCAACCATGTTCCAACCCGGGACGGAACCCATCCCAGCCACGCTCGAACCCAGGGCGGAAATCACCCCAGCCGGGGCCGAAACCGGGACCGAACCCACCAGTGCCTGGTCCGAACGCGCCCCAACCCGGCTGCCATCCATACCCACCAGCACCGGCATTCCACAGCCCGGTGTCAAAGGCATTGAGCAGTCCGCCGCTCAACCCGCCGACGACGGCGGCCCCGTCGCCCAGTACAGCGTCTGCGCCATACACGACGGGAGCGACGGCGTCACCCACCAACGCGGCACCGTCATCGGCAACCGCGGAAACCAGGCCGGGCCCATACCCGTCGTAAGGGTCATAACCGCCATACGCATAAGGGTCATCGCCCCCATACGCGGGGGCGTAGCCGTACTGATCGGTCAGGACCTGCTGCAAACCGCCGATCGGGTCGCCGCCGAGGTCCAAACTGGGCATCGCATTCGCCGCCGCCATCGCGAACTCGTCGGGTGCCGCATTGACCCCGGCCTCGGCCATCGCCTGCTCGGGACCATTAAGGAAGGTTTGGGCCGCTTCTGGACTGGTGAACAGGGACAGGATGTATTCGATCAGCGTGTCCATGATCGGTTCCCTTCAAAACTCTGAAGCATTTCGCCGGCCAACCGGCATTTCCATATACACGCTATGCATTTCGCGCGGCCCAGGAATCGGGGCGCGATCCCCCAGAAGCTCAAGCGCCTACCGGGGTCGATCGGGGCACCCCATTAGGGGATTAGGGGATTGTCCGATGGCCGCATTCGCGCAGGTCGCGAGCCCAGCCGTCGATCATTGCCGGGCAACGGAAAGGAAGCGGATCACCCGTGGATGCCGAAGCCGTGGTGATCGGGGTCGACGGTGTGCGGGTGGGGGGCCGGGTGGTCCCAGGCGCTCACATCCTGTGCCGGGAACCCCCCGTGGTCGATCGTGCTGTCGGGCACTTCCACGCCGGTGAACAGCACCGACGGCTCGTGCGGGACGGGCCCCGGCGGATGTGGATCGGCGGGGGCCGGCATCGACGGTTGGCTGATCACGGTGGTGACCGGACCGTGCCGCTCGACGACTCCCGCCGGGGTGTGCGGGGCGAACGAGTCGAGCGCCGCCGCGGCCGCGCCGCTCGACCAGACGTTGCTGTGCTCGACGGCGGGCGCTCCCGAGGCGGCACCCGCGGGACTGGCCATCGACAACGAATCCGACACCATCGGGATCAGATTGTTCACGTCAGCACTGGTCACACCTGTAAGGTGGGCATCGGCGATCGCCTGCGCCGGGTTGGCCGCGTAGTGGGCGGCCGCGTCGGGATCCCGCACCAGCGCGATCACGAAGTCAAGCAACGAGTTTGCCAACGCACACCTCCTCACGCGCACCCGGCCAGATATCACGATGCTATCGGCCAACACAACGCGTGTGATCGGTGCGCAACCCACCTGTCTTACGGCACTATTAGGGGGTGCTCCATTAGGGGATTGACGGGGGTTCACCGGGTCGGCTTATCCACCCAGCGGGAAGGGGGGACACGATATGACAGACTCCCCCGTCGACATGCCGCCGAGCGCGCGCGACGCCCTTCAGGCCCTCGCCAACGCCGCGAAGACACCGATGAAGCTCATGGTCAGCGGGGGCCTCGGCACTGGCAAGAGCACCGCTCTCGCCGCCGCGCGCGACGCGCTGCGGGGTGCCGGGCTGACGGTGTTGGCGCGCCCGCCCCGTGCCGGCGACCCACCGGACGCGGCGTTGGTCATCGACGATGCGCATTTGCTGGCCGACGCCGAACTGCTGGCCGTCACAGAGCGCGTGACCGACCCCGGCGCGACGGTCGTGGTGGCCGCCCAACCGCAGGAACAGCTGCGGGACCTGACCCTAGCCATCGAACGGGACGGGCGGCACATATCGCTCGGTCCCCTGCCGGGCACCGAACACCTTGTGGAGTGCACCGCGGGGCTGCCGTTCCTGCTGAGCGCGGTCACCGACGGAAACCTGCCCCCGGCGCGGGCGGCCAAGTTCGCGCTGCTCGAGCGATTGCGCCGGCTCGACGAGCCCACCCAGGACACTCTGCTCATCATGTCGCTGACCCAAGAATTAGGGACCGCGGATGTGGCTGCTGCACTGGGGATTTCGACAGCAGAAGCACACCGGCTGGTTGATCGGGCGTGCGCCACCGGACTCGTCGAACCGTCGCACAGCCCGGAATTCCTGCGGTTGGTGCACGGGGCGGTCGCCCAGATCGTCGGCACCGCGCACCACCACGACGTCGAGGCCGCTCTACTGCGTTCGCAGCTCGACATCTCAACGTTATCAACAGTTTTCGCGCTCCAACTTGCCGAACACGGCTTGAAAGACGACCGGCTGGCGGCGATCCTCGCCGGGCAAGGCGCGGCCGAACGCGGTGAGCCGGTCCGGGCCGCGAGGATGTACCGGGCGGCGGTCGACGCCGGCGCCGAAGGACTGACCTCGCGACTCGCCGACGCGCTGGCCCGCACCGGAGACTGCGCGGCCGCCGCGGCGTTGGCCGAAGATCTGCTCGGCTCGGCGGATTCCGCCGAGCGGGCCGCGGCGGTCCGAATCGCCGCGAGCGTTGCGACCCACGATGGCAACGCAAATCAGGCCGCCGAACTGTTCGGCTGGCTGGGCCCCTACCCGGACGCCGTCGTCGGCGCGGCGGCGACGATCGCGCTCACCGCGACGGGTGACCTCGCGGCGGCGCGGGTCGCCTTGCGCCTCAAGGACACCGGGCCGCCGACCATGGCCGCGCGCGCCGCGCGCGGTCTCGCCGAGGGGCTGCTGCTGACCATGGATCACCCGTATCCGGTGGCGATGGCGAAGCTCGGCCAGGCTCTTGCGACCGACCAAGCCATGAGCGAAGTCATCCCCGACAGCCCCGCCGCGCTGGTCGCCCTGGCCGCGATGCATGGCGGCGATCCGGTCCGCGCCCGCAGCGTCATCGGCCGCGCCGTCCGCGACCCGCTGTTCGGGCGTCGGCATGCGTTGCTGTCCGGCTGGATCAAGATGCAGGACGGGCAGCTGCAGGCGGCCGGCGCGGACGTCGCCGCCGTCGGCTCCGACGGGTTGCACCGCCGCGACGCATTGTGGGCCACGGCACTGCAGACCGCGATCGCGCGCCGCAGCGGCGACACGGGTGCGCTGCAAAAACATTGGTACACGGCCATGGAAGTGCTCGCCGAGTACTCGGTCGACCTGTTCGCGCTGCTGCCCTTGGGGGAATTGTGGGTGGCCGCCGCGCGGATGCGCCAGCTCCACCGGCTGCGGCACATCCTCGATCAGGCGTTCGGGCTGCTGGAATCGCTGGGCAACCCGCCGTTGTGGTCCGTGCCGCTGCATTGGGCCGGGGTGCACGCGGGGATCGTCGCCAACGCACCGGAATCGGTTGCGCCGCACGGACAGGCGCTGAGCGGGTTGGCGGGCGACAGCGTCCTTGCGCGGGCACTGTCGGGCGCCGGCCGAACATGGCTCAGAGTCCTGGCAAACCAGGTCGACGCCGACGAGGCCACCGCCGCGGCCAGGTCGTTGTCGGATGTCGGGCTGACCTCCGACGCGACCCGGCTGGCCGGTCAGGCCGCCCTGCAAGCAGCTGACGGCCGGGTGTCCGGGGCCATGCTGCAACTGGCCCGGGACCTCAAGGTGGGGGCCGGTGCGGGCGAGACGCCCGTCGCGCAATCAGCGCCCGCCGCCCGTCCTGCGCCCCAGCACCCACGAGCGGGATCATCGCTGTCCGATCGCGAACGCGAGGTCGCCGAGCTGCTCCTGTTGGGCATGCCGTACCGCGACATCGGTGGCCAACTCTTCATTTCGGCGAAGACGGTCGAACACCACGTCGCCCGGATCCGTCGTCGGCTCGGCGCCGGTTCCCGTTCGGAAATGTTGTCCATGCTGCGAGCCAGGCTGGCCCCGGAGAGCTGAACTGCAGGCCAAGGGCACCAGGTTAGGGCAGCCTTTCTCGCACCGAAACCCGAGAAGATGTAACTATGAGGACGGCCTAAGCAGGCGAAAGCACGCCGAGTAACTATGCATTGGAGAGATCTTCTGTGACCACGCAGATGCTCATCAGACTGGCAGTGGGCATGGGCATGACGCTGGTCGTGCTCCTATTCGCCGCGCGGCGGGTGCTCTGGCTGTTCAAGCTGGTCACCTCCGGAAAGCCGGCCCCCGGGCACACCGACAACGTCGGTGAGCGCGTCTGGACGGAGATCGCCGAGGTCTTCGGGCAGCGCCGACTGCTGAAATGGTCGATTCCCGGCCTGGCGCACTTCTTCACCATGTGGGGATTTTTCATCCTGCTCACGGTCTACATCGAGGCCTACGGGCTGCTCTTCCAGGAGAACTTCCACATCCCGATCATCGGCCGGTGGGACGCGCTGGGCTTCCTGCAGGACTTCTTCGCGACCGCCGTCTTCCTGGGCATCACGACCTTCGCCATCATCCGGCTGACGCGGAGCCCGCGTGAGATCGGCCGCTCGTCGCGGTTCTACGGCTCGCACACCGGCGGCGCCTGGCTGATCCTGTTCATGATCTTCAACGTCATCTGGACCTATGTGCTGGTCCGCGGGTCGGCGGTCAACAACGGCACGCTGCCCTACGGCAAGGGCGCGTTCCTGTCACAGCTCTTCGGCGCGATCCTGCGCCCGGCCGGCCAGCCCGCCAACGAAATCATCGAAACGGTGGCCCTGCTGTTGCACATCGGGGTCATGCTGGCGTTCCTGGTCATCGTTTTGCACTCCAAGCACCTGCACATCTTCTCGGCGCCCATCAACGTCATCTTCAAGCGGCTGCCCGACGGGCTCGGCCCGCTGCTGCCGATCGAGGCCGACGGCAAGCCGATCGACTTCGAAAACCCGCCGGACGACGCCGAATTCGGCCGCGGCAAGATCGAAGACTTCAGCTGGAAGGCGATGCTGGACTTCGCGACCTGTACCGAGTGCGGGCGCTGTCAGTCGCAGTGTCCGGCCTGGAACACCGGAAAGCCCTTGTCGCCCAAGCTCGTCATCATGGACCTGCGCGACCACTGGATGGCCAAGGCGCCCTACATCCTCGGTGAGAAAACCGCAGAGCCGCTTGAGGGTCTCGACCTCGAGACGGTCCACGAAGAGGGCCACCACGTGCCCGAGTCCGGATTCGGCCGGGTTCCCGGGCACGGGCCCGAGCAGGCTGCCCGTCCGCTGGTCGGCACGGCCGAACAGGGCGGCGTCATCGATCCCGACGTGCTGTGGTCCTGTGTGACGTGCGGCGCGTGCGTCGAGCAGTGCCCGGTGGACATCGAGCACGTCGACCACATCGTCGATATGCGCCGCTACCAGGTGATGATGGAGTCGGAGTTCCCCTCCGAGCTGTCGGTGCTGTTCAAAAACCTTGAGAACAAAGGCAATCCGTGGGGGCAGAACGCCTCGGACCGGACCAACTGGATCGACGAGGTCGATTTCGACGTGCCGGTCTACGGCGAGGACGTCGACAGCTTCGAGGGCTACGAGTACCTGTTCTGGGTGGGCTGCGCAGGCGCCTACGACGACAAGGCGAAGAAGACCACCAAGGCCGTCGCCGAGCTGCTCGCCATCGCCGGCGTGAAGTATCTGGTGCTGGGGACGGGCGAGTCCTGCAACGGCGACTCGGCGCGCCGGTCGGGCAACGAGTTCTTGTTCCAGCAGCTGGCCGCCCAGGCCGTCGAGACCCTGGACGGGCTGTTCGAGGGCGTGGAGAGCGTCGACCGCAAGATCGTCGTCACCTGCCCGCACTGCTTCAACACCATCGGCAAGGAATACCGGCAGCTGGGCGCCAACTACAGCGTGTTGCACCACACCCAGCTGCTCAACCGGCTGGTGCGCGACAAGAAGCTGGTGCCGGTGTCGCCGGTCTCCCAGGACATCACGTATCACGACCCGTGCTACCTGGGCCGGCACAACAAGGTCTACGAGGCGCCACGCGAGCTGATCGACGCCGCCGGGGCGAACCTCACCGAGATGCCGCGCCACGCCGAGCGCAGCTTCTGCTGCGGCGCGGGCGGTGCGCGCATGTGGATGGAAGAGCACATCGGCAAGCGGATCAACCACGAACGCGTCGACGAGGCGCTGGCCACCGGGGCGGCCACGATCGCCACCGCGTGCCCGTTCTGCCGGGTGATGGTGACCGACGGTGTCAACGACCGCTCCGAGGAGGCCGGCCGCACCGGCGTCGAGGTGCTTGACGTGGCCCAGATCCTGCTCGGGTCGCTCGAGTACGACAAGGCGACGCTGCCGGCGAAGGGTACGGCCGCGGAGGAGGCCGAGAAGCGGGCCGCCGCGGCACCGAAGGCCGCCGCTGTGAGCGCGCCTGCGCCGAGCGCCCCCACTCAGGCTCCTGCGGCCCCGGCCGCGTCTGAGGAGCCCGCGCCCGCCCCGGCCGCCGAGCCGGTTGCGAAGGCCGCCGTGCCGGCCAAAGGCCTGGGTATCGCCGGTGGCGCCAAGCGGCCCGGCGCCAAAAAGGCCGCGGCCCCGGCGGCCGAGGCCGCACCAGCAGCCGAGGCGCCCGCTCAGCCGGCGGCGCCCGCCGCCCCCGCCAAGGGGCTCGGCATGGCCGCCGGCGCCAAGCGACCCGGCGCCAAGAAGGCGGCACCCGTGGCAAAGGCGGCTGAGGCGCCCGCGGCCGAGGCGGCTGAGGAACCCAAGGCGTCCACAGCGCCCGTCGCGCCCGTTAAAGGCCTGGGCATCGCCGCCGGCGCCAAGCGACCGGGGGCCAAGAAAGCGGCACCCGCGGCAAAGGCGACCCCGGCCACCGAGGCCACGCCGGAGCCCGAGGCCACGCCGGAGCCTGCCACCCAGCCCGATGACGACGCGGCACCGCCAGCAGCACCCGTTAAGGGGCTGGGCATCGCGCGCGGCGCCCGCCCGCCGGGCAAGCGCTGACCGCCTTGCCGACGGGATAGCGGCCGGCGAGATCGAAGGCGGTGCGAGTCCCCGACGAGGCTCGCCGAGCGTGTTCTCAGGGCGAGAAATCGGCGAAAATCTCGCCCTGAGAACACGCTCGGCGAAGGGGGGCGGCGAAGGGGGCGAACCGGGCCGCCCGGCGCCGCATGAAACGCTCGTTACATGCAACGGCCCAGCTCGGGGCCTAATCAGCAAATTTCATTCGACAACAATGGCACCATAGGTGACGTGACTACTCACCAGCTGCCCGTGCACACGCCTGGCCATCACCGGCAGCGGGCCTTCGCGCAGTCGTCCAAGCTGCAGGACGTCCTGTACGAGATCCGCGGCCCGGTGCACCAGCACGCCGCGCGGCTGGAGGCCGAGGGGCACCGCATCCTCAAGCTCAACATCGGCAACCCGGCGCCGTTCGGCTTCGAGGCGCCGGACGTGATCATGCGCGACATGATCCAGGCGCTGCCCTACGCGCAGGGCTACTCGGACTCCCAGGGCATCCTGCCGGCGAGGCGCGCGGTGGTGACCCGCTACGAGCTGGTCGACGACTTCCCCCGGTTCGACGTCGACGACGTCTACCTGGGCAACGGCGTCTCCGAGCTGATCACGATGACGCTGCAGGCTCTGCTCGACAACGGCGATCAGGTGCTGATCCCGTCGCCCGATTACCCGCTGTGGACGGCGTCGACCTCCCTGGCGGGGGGCACACCCGTGCATTACCTGTGCGACGAGACCCAGAGCTGGCAGCCGGACCTCGCCGACCTGGAGTCCAAGATCACCGAGCGCACCAAGGCGCTGGTCATCATCAACCCCAACAACCCGACGGGCGCGGTGTATAGCCGCGAAATCCTCACCCAGATGGTCGATCTGGCCCGCAAGCATCAGCTGCTGCTCCTCGCCGACGAGATCTACGACAAGATCCTCTACGACGACGCCGAGCACATCAGCGTGGCCTCGCTCGCGCCCGACATGTTGTGCCTGACCTTCAACGGCCTGTCGAAGGCCTACCGCGTCGCCGGCTACCGGGCAGGCTGGCTGGCGATCACCGGGCCCAAGGACCACGCCGGCAGCTTCATCGAGGGGATCAGCCTGCTGGCGAACATGCGGCTATGCCCGAACGTGCCCGCGCAGCACGCGATCCAGGTCGCCCTCGGCGGCCATCAGAGCATCGAAGACCTGGTGCTTCCCGGCGGTCGGCTCCTCGAACAGCGCGACCTCGCGTGGACCAAACTCAATGAGATTCCCGGGGTGTCCTGCGTCAAACCCGAGGGTGCGCTGTACGCATTCCCCCGATTGGACCCCGAGGTCTACGACATCGAAGACGACGAGCAGCTGGTCCTCGACCTGTTGTTGTCCGAAAAGATCCTGGTGACCCAGGGCACCGGATTCAATTGGCCCGCGCCGGATCACTTGCGCATCGTGACGTTGCCGTGGTCCCGCGACCTTGCCGCGGCGATCGAGCGGCTGGGCAACTTCCTGACCAGCTATCGGCAGTCAGCGGGTTCGTAGCGGCGCCCTCTACGGTGGAGCGGGTGACCGATTCTCACTCGCACAGCCTGCACGGCTCGTCAAAGGGACCGTCTCCGCTGGGTCCGCTGCCCGCCAAGATCGTCATCGGGCTGCTGATCGCCATCGGTGTGGCCGTGATCGCCGGTGCGGTATTGCTCTGGCCGAGCCGCCAGCACGTCGACATCCCGATGCCGTTCCAGAACGCGTCCGGCGGCCCGGTAACCACGGTGACCGGGCACATCCTGTCCAGCGGGCTGGGCGACTGCGGCAGCCCGTCGGTGGGCCAGGTGCTTACCACCGCGCCGGAGCCGGCAGCCCCCGGCGCCGGGCGGTGCATAGAGACGGTCGTCGCGATCGATTCGGGACCCAACGCGGGCGCCAAGACGCTTTTGGAGTCGTCCCCCGGTCCGAGCCAGCCCAAATTCGCGGCGGGAGACCACATCCGGCTCGTCCGCCAGGTCGACGAACAGGGCGCCACCGGGTACGCGTTCTATGATTTCGAGCGCGGTTGGCCGCTGGTCGCACTGGCGATCGCCTTCGCGGTGGTGATCGTCGCCGTGGCACGCTGGCGGGGATTGCTGGCGTTGGTCGGGATCGTGGTCGCGTTTCTGGTGCTGGTGGTGTTCCTGCTGCCGGCGCTGCGTGACGGCGCACCCGCGGTGCCGGTGGCGCTGGTGGCGTCGGCGGCGATCCTGTACGCGGTCATCTACCTCGCCCACGGGGTCAACCTGCGCACCAGCGCCGCCCTGCTGGGCACCTTGTCGTCGTTGTTGCTTGCCGCTGGATTATCTTGGGCCGCAATCGCATTGACTCATTTGACCGGGCTCTCGGACGAGCAGAATTCCACCGTCAGCGCGTATCTGGGCAGCGTGTCGATCAGCGGGCTGCTGCTGGCCGGGTTCATTATCGGGTCGCTGGGCGTGCTCAACGATGTGACCGTGACGCAGGCGTCGACGGTGTTCGAGCTCGCCCGCCTTGGTGAGAACACCTCGCGCAGGGCCATTTTCGTCGGCGCCATTCGGGTGGGACGCGATCACATCGCCAGCACGGTGTACACGCTGGTGTTGGCCTACGCCGGCACTTCGCTGCCGTTGCTGCTGCTGTTCAGCGTCGCCAACCGATCGCTCGGTGACGTGCTGATGGGCGAGAGCGTGGCCATCGAACTCGTCCGCTCCGCGGTCGGCGGCATCGCGCTGGCCCTGTCGGTGCCGTTGACGACGGCGATCGCCGCCGTGCTGGCCAAGCCAGCCGAAATCAGCTCCGCTCCAACAGCTCCAGCAGATAGCCGCCATATCCGGACTTGACCAGGGTGTGCGCTCGTGCGGCGAGCTGCTCGTTGGTGATCCAGCCCTGTCGCCACGCCACCTCCTCGGGAACGCTGACCTTCAGCCCCTGCCGCCGTTCCAGCGTGCGGACGTAGTCGCTGGCGTCCAACAGCGAGTCGAAGGTCCCCGTGTCCAGCCACGCCGTCCCTCTGGCCAGTACCTCGACCGACAGCCTGCCCCGGTTGAGATAGATCTGGTTGATCTCGGTGATCTCGTACTCGCCGCGCGCCGATTTCTTTAAGCCCTTGGCTATTTCGATCACGTCATTGTCGTAGAAATACAGGCCCGGCACCGCGTACTGAGACTTCGGCGTGGCCGGTTTCTCCTCCAACGACAGCGCCATGCCGTCGGGCCCGAATTCGACGACACCGTAGGCCGACGGGTTGGCCACCCAATACGCGAAAATGGCTCCGCCGTCGATGCTTTGGAAGCGCCTGAGGTTGGTTCCCAACCCTGGGCCGTAGAAGATGTTGTCTCCCAACACCAAAGCCGCGGAATCGTTGCCGATGTGGTTGGCGCCGAGCACGAATGCCTGCGCCAGGCCGTCGGGTTGATCTTGCGTCACGTAGGTGAGGTCGATGCCGAATTGCGAGCCGTCACCGAGCAGGCGCTGGAAACCGGTCGCGTCGTGGGGGGTGGTGATCACCAGGATGTCGCGGATTCCCGCCATCATCAGCGTGGACAGCGGGTAGTAGATCATCGGTTTGTCGTAGACCGGAAGCAACTGCTTGCTGATGCCGATGGTGATCGGATGCAGCCGGGTGCCCGAGCCGCCGGCCAGGATGATCCCACGCATGAATGGCTCCTTCTACTCGGCCCCTAATTTACGAGGTCTGCCTCGGTCAGCTCGGTTGCCGCCAGCGCCGAGGCCAAGTCGGCGTGCCGGAACACCGAGGTGACACGATCGTGGACCACCCGGAATGCCGACGCGGCGTTCGTCACGGCCCCGTCCGGGGTTTTGACCTTCTGTTCGACGACCACGACGCCGTCGTGCACGTATATCCGGCCGAGCTCCGCCGTCCCTTCGCGGGAGGCGGCCCAGCTGCGGAGGGCCTCGTGGCCCTGAGCGGCGCCGTGCGCGTCGCCGATCTCGATGTCGTCGCTGGATAAGGCGACCAGGGTGTCCAGGTCGGCTGCGTTGAGGGCGTCGTGCCACGCCAAAACGGTGGCGATCTCCGATGTGGTCATGGTCAGCAAGTTACCGTGCCCGGTGGCTAGAGCGGCGTGCGATCCAACCAGTTTTGCCACGCGGCGTCGTCACCGAACAGCTGGATGCCCGTCTCGGCCAGCGGGACCCGGCGCAGCATCGCGAGCAGGAGCTCGGTGGCGCCGCCGCGCAGCGCCGCGCTGCCCTTGCCGTGCTCGTGGGACCAGGCGATGGCGCCCCCGTCGACGCCGATGGTCCATTCCCCGGCTTCACCGAGCCCCGCGTCGGTGGCGTGCAGGTGCAGGGTGTTGCCGTCCTCGAGCGGGAGTGGCGCGCCCTTGCTTCCGGCCTGAATCGCCACTCGCTCAAGCCATTCGGTGATCCCGTCGGCCGCGACGTCGGCGTCGAGCGCGAATTCGCCGCCGGTCGCGATGGCGGCGTCGGCGCGGTGCACGGCCGTTTCGTGCAGCCGGCGCCGGATCCACCAGTTCGCCGGGCGCGCCCCGAGGAAGGTCCATACCGGCGTTTCCGCGCCCGACGACTCGACGGCGTCGACGAGCCGCCGCGCGCCGTCGTGCAACCAGGAGATCGCGTCGGCGGGATCCGGTGGCGGCTTGCCGCCCTCGACGGTGCGGGGGTCGAGATAACGGTTCAGGCGGTCGCGCACGATCTGCGCCGCCCAGCGGTCACCGCGTCCGACATGGCGCAACAGTTGCGTGAGGCTCCAGCCCGGGCATGTCGGGACCGGCCTGGACTCGTCGACGTCGCGGAAAAGCTCCGCAAAAGCGCGGTTCTCTTCCAGGAAGGCGGCCGCGTAATCCACGGGCGCCAGGCTACCTGCCGGGTTATGCCGGCCGGCGAGTGACCGATGTGACACCTGGGGACTGACGCCCGACCTTTGGCCCACCGCGCGCCGGCCGGGGCGACATCACCCGCAGATTCCCGCCAACCGCCGTTCATGGTTGTGGCAAATGCTTCGGATCGCGACCTCAAGGGCGACAAAACCAGTACATAAGCGGTAGCGTCATTGGTCGCTGACACCCCAAGCACTCGGCAACGCCCCAGCGGCGATGTGACGGGAGACAACCATGAAGCGAGGCATCGTCGGAGGATTGGCTGCTCTGCTGATGGCCGCAGGGCTGATCGCCTCGGCGCCACCGGCCAGCGCCGGCTGCCAATACGGAGGGCCCGTTCTCAGCAAGTGCGACGGACCCGTCCAGCCTGATGGCACCTGGCAACGTTGCGTGGCAGTTCCCCGCTGGATTCCCAGCGGCGCCAGTTCCTTCCTGATACCCGACGGGCACTGCGACGTGATGGGTCCCGGCCAGCCCCCTGCGGATTTCACCTTCGCCGACCCACCGACGCACATCGACGGCTGAGCCGGGAACCCCGGGAGTCGCCCGCCCACCGGCGTTTTAAGGCCGCGGCGCTCCCAGCCGGAACACTCGCCACCCCGCCTGCCGCCAGCGGCAGACGTCAAGGCAGTTGCGGCCGTCGACGATGACCCGGGCCCGCACCCGATCGGCCAGGTCGTCGGGGTCGAGGTCGATGAACTGCCGCCACTCGGTCAGCACCAGCACCGCATCCGCGCGCTCGCACGCTTCTTCGACCGAGACCGCATAGTTCAGCGTCGGGAACAGCCGCAGCGCGTTGTCCAGGGCTTTCGGGTCGTACACGTTGACCGCGGCACCATTGAGCTGCAGTTGGCCGGCGACGTTGAGGGCGGGTGAGTCGCGCACATCGTCGGATTCCGGTTTGAACGCCGCCCCGAGCACGGCGATGTTGGCGCCCAGCAGCGAGCCGCCGCACGCGGTGGTGGCCAGCTCGACCATCCGCGTGCGTCGGCGCATGTTGATGCTGTCCACCTCGCGCAGGAACGTCAGCGCCTGGTTGGCTCCCAGCTCGCCGGCGCGGGCCATGAAGGCGCGGATGTCCTTGGGCAGGCAGCCGCCGCCGAAACCCAAACCGGCGTTGAGGAATTGGCGTCCGATCCGGGGGTCGTATCCGAGGGCATCGGCCAGCAGGCTGACGTCGGCGCCCGCGGCCTCGCACACCTCGGAAATGGCGTTGATGAACGAAATCTTGGTCGCCAGAAAGGCATTGGCGGAAACCTTGACCAATTCCGCGGTCTGCAGGTCCGTCACCAGGAACGGGACACCCGCGTCGAGCAGTGGCCCGTACAGCTCGCGAACGGCAGCCTCGGCGCGCGTCGAATCCTGTTGGATTCCAAGGACTATGCGGTCCGGATGGAGGGTGTCGTGCACGGCGTAGCCCTCGCGCAGAAACTCAGGATTCCAGGCGATTTCGACGTCCACCCCGCGCGGCGCCAGCGCGGCCGCCCGTTGGTTCAGCTCGGCCGCGGTGCCCACCGGGACGGTCGATTTCCCGACTAGCACCGAAGATTTCGTCAGCCGTGGCACCAGCCCATCGATGACGGCGTAAACGTGGCGCAGGTCGGCGCCGTATTCGCCCTTCTTCTGTGGCGTGCCCACGCCCAGGAAGTGCACGTCGGCGAACGCGGCGGCCATGTCGTAGTCGGTGGTGAACCGCAGCCGGCCCGCGGCCAGGTTGTCGGTCAACAGCTTCCGCAGGCCGGGCTCGTAAAAGGGGATGTCGCCCCCGGCCAGCTTGGCGACCTTCCCCGGATCGATGTCGACCCCCAGGACGTCGTGTCCGAGTTCCGCCATCCCGACCGCATGGGTAGCACCGAGGTAACCAGTGCCGAAGACGGTGCATCGCATACAACCGGTGTAGGTTGCCGCGATGAGCTAACCGCATCGCCCTGTTGAGCGGTAGGCAAACGGCAGATGACAGATGGCTGCGTAAAAGTTAGTGGCGACCGAACCCGCCATGACCTCCGCCGAAACCGCCGTGGCCACCGCCGCCGGGGAACCCGGGAAGCCCGGGGAACCCGCCGCCGCCGTGCCCGGGGCCGCCGGGGAACCCGCCGCCGCCGTGCCCGGGGCCGCCGGGGAACCCGCCGCCACCGTGAGGTCCGGGCCCGAACCCGCCGCCCGGCGGCCCGCCGATGATCGGGGGCAGGGGTAGCGGGATTGGCACCGGAACGGGTGCCACCGGCGGTGGTGCGGGAGCAGGGGCCTCGGGCACCGGCGCGGGTACCGGGGCAGGCGCTTCGGGCACCGGCGCGGGAGCCTCCGGCATCGGTGCGGGGGCGGGAGCCTGAACGGGCGCGGGAGCCGGAGCCTCGGCAGGCGCGGGAGCGGGAGCCTGAGCCGGCGCCGGCGCGGGGGCGGCTGGTGCGGGCGCGGGGGCGGCTGGTGCCGGGGCCGGCTGGGCGGGGGCGACGACGTTGTGGCCGGGCACGGGCCGCACACCCGCGGTCGGCCGAATGGCGACCGCCAGCGAAACGACCAGCGCCGTCACGCCGATGATGAAGATCCCCGCCAGCGCGGTTCCCACCAGCCTGAACGACCGGCGTTCGCCATGGCCCGCGCCGACGAGCTGGGTCGCGGCGGTCTGCGAGCCGGTATAGGCGTCGTCGAAGTCGTCGGGGACGGCGCTGTAAGCCAGCGCGTTGGCGCCGGCATCGCCGGGAGTATCGAAATAGCCCGGGGCCACCGCGAACGGGTCGATGGCGCCGGTGCCCGGGTCCTGCGCATAGGCCAGCGCCGCGGTGGACGAGGCGAACAGCGGAGCATTCGCCGACGCCAGCGCCGCCCCCCGGGCCAGCGCCGTGTCGGGCTCCTCGGGCGCCGTCAACGGAAGCGTGGTTGCCGCCTCCAGCACCGGCTTGATCATCGGGAGGTCGATGCCGGAGCCGACGACGAACACGGCGTCGGGCCGCGTGTCCAACGCTTCGGCACCCGAGACCATCGTGGTCAGCTGGGCTACGGCCGCCTCGTCGTCGTCGGGAAGGGGCTGCCGGTGAACGTCTTTGACCGACCCATCCGCGCTGTCGACGACGGCCAGCGTCGCCGTATCGGGCTCGATGTAGAGCAGCGCCGTGTGGTCGTAGTTGGTTCGGTTACCCACCGCCTGGGCCAGCGCGGCCGCGGCCAGAAACGCCGAGACCAACATCACGTTTTCGATCTTGTGGGCGGCCAGGGCGTCGCGCAGCGCGGCGGCCTCGATCGGATCCGTAAAGGTGACGCCGGTCGATGCCAGTTGGTAGCCGCCCGCGGCCGCGCCCTCCCGGGTTCCCAGGATCGCCGAGACTACCTGATCGGCTGCGCTGATCGTTGCGGCGTCGTCGTCAGCGGCCACCGCGAAATTGTCTTCGTCGACGGTGGCGCCATCGCCGTTTTCCCCTTCGACCAGCACCATACGGACTGCCGTCGGCGCCATCGACACGCCAAGTACGGTGTCCAAAGCTCCTCCATTGTCGTTTTGCTAGTCTGCGATGTCCGGCGAGATGGTGGTCGCAGGCTTCAGCGGACCTAGCACCTCGACGGTCCCCACCCCGTATTCCCCAAGTCCCCCGATTTTACGCCGCTCCGTCGGTTGGGACGGGCTAGCGAACCAGGATCCCGCGTCCCAGACGGCGACGAAGCCAACGATCGTCGTGGTCGCCGTCCCTGGGGTGCGGCGGTAGCCATTGCCGTGGCGGATTCGAGCTCGGCCCCGGATTCGGGGCAACCGGTGCGGGCGCCGGTGCCGCGGATTGTGGGGCGGGGATCGCCGACGGGGCGACCGGCGCGGGCGCCCGAGGCACGGGGCGACGACGTTTTTGCCGATGCCGGGTCGCTGCTCGACGTGCGGCCGGATGCCGACAGCGAGCGCCAGCGCCACCACGCCGGCAACGAAGATCGCCGTCGCGCCGAGGATGGCCAACAACTTTCGGTTGCGCCGATCGCCGGCATCGCGGTAGCTGCCGTCGGTTTCGTGGTCCGCCTCGGCGCTGTAGGCGAGCTCGCGCACCGGATCCTGGGCGTAGGGCATCGCGACCGTGCGCGGCGCTCCCAACTGGTCATTCGCGGAAGCCAGCGCGGCACCTCGCGCCAAGGCCATCTCGGGTTCCTCGGACGCGGTGACCGACAGCGAAGTCGCAGCCTCCAGCGCCTGCTTGAGCACCGCGACCTCCACACCGGAGCCGACGACGAACACGCCATCCGGGCGACCATCCATCGATTCCGCGCCGGCGACCATCGCGGCCAGCTCCGCCAGCGCCGCGTCGTCGCCGCTGGGCAGGGGCCGCCGGTCGACATCGGCGACCGACCCGTCGGAGGTGTCCACGACGGCCAGCGTCGCGATAGTCGGCTCGACGAACAGCAGAGCGGTGCGGGCCCAATTGGTCGCGCTGCCGACCGCCTGCGCGAGCGCCGCCGCGGCGGTAACGGCCGACACCAGCACGACATTCTCAATCTTGTTTGCCGCCAACGCGTTCCGCAGCGCGGTCGCCTCGGTTTGATCGGTCCAGGTCACTCCGCTCGACGTCAGCTGATAGCCACTCTGGGCCGCGCTTTCTTCGGTCCCGCGGATTGCCGCGATCACCTGATCCGCCGCCGCGTCACCGGGGATGTCGAAGTCGGCCTGATCGACGATGACACCGCCGGCGCCCTCCCCTTCAACGAGCACCATGCGGACCGTCTCGGGTGCCATGGCCACCCCAAGTACGACGTCCACCGCTCCTCCAAGTTCCGCGAAACCGCCTTGCTGACAGCTTCATTGCCACCACGTCGCAGGTACGCAATTTCAGGGTCACCCGGACTTCGTGCGGGAGTTCGGTCGCGGCGAAACCCTAGTCCGCCACCCTAGCCCCCGGGGCGGGACACTCGCGCCGCCGCGGAACGGTTACCTGTGCCCGAAGCCACCGAATCCGTGGCCGCCGCCAAACCCGCCGAATCCATGCCCGCCGCCAAAGCCGCCAAAGCCGTGGCCACCGCCGAAGAGACCATGGCCACCGCCGAATCCGTGGCCACCGCCGAACGGACCATGGCCACCGCCGAAGGGACCACCCCCGAAGGGCCCGCGACCGCCGCCGAAGGGCCCACGCGGGCCCGGCCCGCCGCCGAAGGGTCCGTGGCCACCCCCCAGCCTGGGCACCGGAGGTTGGACGATCGGCACGCGGGGCACGGGAACGAACACCGGCGGCGGAATCACCGGGACGGGGGCCGCGGGGGCCGGCGCTATCGCGGGCGGATTCATCGGATGGGGCGCGGCCACCGGCGCCGGCGCCGGGATTTTCGGCTTCGCCTGAATCTGTGGCGGCGCCGGAGCGGGCTTGGTTGGCGCGATGATGTTTTCGTTGGGGCTGGGCCGCAACGCGACCGTCGGGCGGATGCTGATCGCCAGCGCAATCTCAAGCGCCACAACCGCGGTGATGAATATCACCGCCAGCGTGCTACCCACCAGCAGGACAGACCTGCGCCGCTGCGCGCCCTCGTCCAGGCCGATGGCGGTGTGCACCTCGGCGTCCTCGTCGGGCAGGGCGCTGTAGGCAACATTGGGCTTGCCCCTGTCGGCATTCGCGGAAAGCTCTGAGACGCTTCGGTATTCGGGCAGGTATCCGGGTAGTAATCCCGGCGACTGTCCGGCGAGCGCCAACGGGTCGATCTCGCCGGTGCCGGGGTCCAGCGCGTACGCCAGTGCGGCCGTGGACGACGCGAACAACGGCGCATTCGCCGACGCCAGCGCCGCGCCCCGGGCCAGGGCCATCTCCGGCTCGTCGGGCGCGGACAGCTCGAGGGCGGTCGCGGCCTCCAACGCCGGCTTGATCAGCGGGATATCGACGCCAGAACCGACGACGACCACGCCCTCCGGGCGCGCTTCCAGCGCGTCGGCGCCGGAGACCATGTCGACGAGCTCGGCCACCGCCAGGTCTTCGTCGTCGGCGAGAACGCGCCGGTGCACGTCGGAGATCGATCCGTCACAGGTGTCCACCACGGCCAAGGTCGCGGTGTACGGCTCGACGAAGAGCAGCGCGGTGCGCGCATAGTTGGTGGCATCGCCGACGGCCTGGGTCAGCGCCGCGGCCGCCATGAAGGCCGAGACGAGCATGACGTTCTCGATCTTGTGGGCGATCAGGGCGTCACGCAGCAGCGCGGCCTCGACATGATCGGTCCACGTCACTCCGGTCGACAGGAGCTGGTAGCCGCCCTCGGCGGCGCCCTCCCGAGTGCCCAAGATGGCGGAGATCACCCGATTGGGCGCCGTGGTCGGCGATCCGTCCCCATCGACGTCGAAGTTGTCCTGGTCGACGGTGACCCCATCGCCGTTTTCACCTTCGACCAGCACCATGCGGACCTTCGTCGGCGCCATCGACACGCCAAGCACGATGCCCACCACCGCTTAAGTGCCCCCTCAGCAGTTCGCTGCGTTGCCCGACAACTGCATCGACAACGCAATTATTTAGCTTTCCACCATGGGCTTTCTTGCCACAGCAGCGCGCGGCCCTGCAATCGAAGATTAGCTAGCGCGCGTGTCTTCGGCTTGCCCCAATAATTCGACTTTACGCGCGTAGCCACAGGATGGGTGGTCGCGAGTCGGCTCGCGTTAACCCTGTCGCCACGCCGAGCGACATCCCGCTGCCAGTGGGACGGCTACCGGTGGCCGCCGCCCCCGCCGAAACCGCCGCCACCAAATCCGCCACCGCCATGGCCACCGCCGAAGCCACCGAAGCCGCCGAAGCCGCCATGGCCTCCGCCGCCGAAGCCGCCCCCGCCAAACGGACCGCCACCGCCGTGCCCGCCACCGAACGGACCAGCACCACCAAAGGGCCCGCCACCGCCGAACGGCCCCGGTACAGCCGGCGCACCGCCGCCGCCGAACGGCCCCGGCCCCGTCGGCGCACCGCCGTGGCCGCCGCCAAAGGGACCAGCACCACCAAAGGGCCCCGGCCCGGCCGGCGGAGCGCCGCCACCGAACGGGCCAGGCCCCGACGGCGGCGCAGCGCCGCCCACATCACCCGGACCGCCGCCGGGTACGTGAATGGGCCCAACGCCCCCGTCGCCACCGGGACCCGCGCCGGGGGCCGGCAGGTGTCCGCCGCCCTCACCGCCGAGGCCGCCCGGCCGGGGCAACGGGCCTTGCTCGGGTGGAGCTTGGTGCGGCGGCGAGTGTGGCACCGTGTCACCGCCTTGGTACGGCGACTGCGGCTGAGAGACGTGCACGGGCGCTTTGGGCACGACGGGGTGCGGCGGGGCCTGCACGACCGGCGGGCTTACTACGGGGTTGGGAATGGGCAAGTGGACCGGCGGAACGGGAACCGGCACCAACGGAGGGACCACCAGTGGAGCCGGCGCCACCGGATTCACAGGGAGCGGCGCCGCCGGAACTGGAGGAGCCGCGGGGAGCGGCGCCGCGGGAGGGTTCGCCGGCCTGGGCGCCGCCATCTGTGCCGGCAGGCTGATCTTCGGCTGCGCGGGGACAGCCGCAGCGGGCGCCGCCACCGGGGCCTGTTGCGTTGGGACGATGAGGTTTTGACCGGGGGTGGGCCGCAGCGCGACGGTGGTGCGGATGCCGATGGCCAGCGCGATTTCCAGCGCCAGCACCGCGCTGATACCGACGACCGCCAACCCGCTACCGATCAGCAGCACCGGCCTGCGACGCGGTTGGTCTTGTTCGGGGGCGAAGAGCCTCTCGATGAGGACGGTCGGGGATTCGGCGTCCTCGTCCGTCACGGCGCTGTACGCCCGCTCGTCGTCGCCGAGCTGATCCCCATAGGCGTACAGATCGACCGCGCCGGTGCCGGGATCTTGGGCGTAGGCCAGCGCCGCGGTCGAGGAGGCGAACAACGGCGCGTTCGCCGACGCCAACGCCGCACCGCGGGCCAGCGCCGTCTCGGGCTCCTCCGGCGCACTCACGTCGAGCGCGGTCGCCGACTCCAGCGCCGGCTTGATGGGGGCGATGTCGACGCCCGAGCCGACCAAGAACAGGCCGCCCGGAAGCGCTTCGAGCCTGTCCAGCCCCGCGACCATGCCGGTCAGCTGCGCGGTGGCCTGGTCGTAGGACTCGGCGTAGATCTGTTGCTTGTGGACATCGGCGATCGAGCCGTCGGAGGTTTCGACGATGGCCAACGTCGCGGCATCCGGCTCCACGAAGAGCACCGCGGTGCGCTCGTAACCCATTGCGCCGCCGACGCTTTGAGCCAGCGCCGTCGCGGCCAAAAACGCCGACACCAGCATGACGTTCTCGATCTTGTGGGCGGCCAGCGCGTCGCGCAGGGCGGCCGCCTCGAATTGGTCGGTCCACGTCACACCGATGGCCGACAGCTCCAGGCCGGCGTCGGCCGCGCCTTCGCGGGTGCCGAGGATCGCGGCGATCACCTGATCGGGCGCACCAGCGGTGGCCGCGTCGTCGGCGGCGGTGACGTCGAACTCGTCCTCTTCTACCGTGGGGCCGTCGGCGTTCTCGCCTTCCAGCACGACCATCTTGATCGACGCCGGCGCCATCGACACCCCGAGCACGATATCCAATACAAACCCCTCCAAAAGTATTGCTGGGCAAGCCATGGTCGGGCGGAGGAGAGAACCACGGACCAGCTCATCATCGCGCAGAACGCTGTGCGGTCGCTCTATCGAACCTAGGTAGTTCTTATGAAATTCTGGTAGGAGCGAGACGGCGTCGGTCCCCGCTGGCCCTGATACTTCGACCCCACGCGAGAGCTGCCATACGGGTGCTGCGCGGGGCTCGTCAGTCGCAGGATGCACAGCTGACCGATCTTCATGCCGGGCCACAGGGTGATCGGCAGATTGGCGACGTTGGACAGCTCGAGCGTGATGTGACCGCTGAAGCCGGGATCGATGAAGCCGGCGGTCGAATGCGTCAGCAGACCCAGGCGGCCCAGGGACGACTTGCCCTCCAAGCGCCCCGCGAGGTCGTCGGGCAGGGTGAAGAGCTCCAGCGTCGAGCCGAGCACGAACTCGCCGGGATGCAGCACGAACGGTTCCCCGTCAACCGGTTCCACCAGGCTCGTCAGCTCGTCCTGCTGTTGCGCGGGGTCGATGTGCGTGTAGCGGGTGTTGTTGAACACCCGGAACATGCAGTCGAGGCGGACGTCGATGCTGGACGGCTGCACCAAGGTGTCGTCGAACGGGTCGACGCCCACCCGGCCGGCGGAGATTTCGGCCCTGAGGTCGCGATCGGAGAGCAGCACCCGTTGAGCCTATCCGCTGCGTACGTGCGAGCCGCCCGCCGTGACTCAGCGGAGGTACATTTCTCCGCCCGCGGGATATCCGCCGCCGGTGGTGGTGACGTGAACGTGGTCATAGTGGCCAAGCCTGCTCGGTTGCGCTCCACCGGGTGTGTAGTAGACGCCACGCCAAATCGCGTCTTGTATCCCGAATCGCGTCGCATTCTGCAGCACGTAGGCCACGATCGCGTTTCCCAGCGCTATGCCCTCGGCGCTGCCGGGGTTGGGGATCATCACGTCGAGCGCCAGGCCACGGGGATGCCAGGGCAGGGAATCCGGTCGGACGCCACCGATTTCATGAATCTGGGGGAACGCTGCGCTGATGCTGCGGGCGGCCAAGATCGTTCTGACCTGGAGGCCCCGCTCCGACGCGACCCCGACGGGCAAGAAACGGGATCGCGTGTGGTACCTCGAGGCCGCGGGCTGGCCGTCAACCACCGCGGCTTTACCCGGCGCATTGCGTGCGGCCGTGACGATTTCCAGGCAGCACGGCGCGCTGTCGTTGATAACGGGCTTGGCATCGTCGTGGGCGGGTAATGGGCGGATGTCCCCCGCGGCCGCGAAGAAGACGGCGGCGGGAGCGAGCACCGCAGCCAGCACTCCACGCGACTTTCGTCGCTTCCTGGCTAATTCATGCCGACCCACGCAGAGCACATTACGGCCAGATCACGAAATAATAAAATACCGATAGGAACGGCCCGAATCCCACGCCTCGATTTCCGCGCTTTCCGGGCCGAAATGGCGTCGTTTGCCTCGGATAGGCTCCCGGCCGTCGCGCCGGTGCCCGGCGAGCGCTTCCGGCGCCGGATGCTAGCCTTTCGGAGCAACCGCGCCGATGTAGTTCAATGGCAGAACATCAGCTTCCCAAGCTGAATACGCGGGTTCGATTCCCGTCATCGGCTCCACGAAACCGCTGGTAAGCGGCTTACGCGAGACTCCCAACCACCCGCCAAGGGCGATCTTGACCGTTGTTTGACCGTGGGTCGGCGAAACGCTGGTGTCGAAACGGTTTGCTGAGTTGTCAGTGCGTGCGGGGATACTCGTCGCTGGGAGGTAGCGATGAAATTTGAGCGACTTGCGTGGTGCGGCAATCTGGCGTTGGCGGCCATCGCGATAGTTCTCGCGTGGGTGCCGATCAAAGGCGATCTTGGAAAGTGGGGGACAGTCGGAATCGCTGTCGTGGTTGTGCTCGCTGCGGTAGCTCTTTTCCCGTGGCGTCGCCCTGACGACTCGACCGTCAGGATGGTCGATCGCTTCCGGTCAAGTGTGAGCGGCAGCGGAAACAACGTGCAGATCGCGCGCGACCACGCGACACAAACGATGCGCAACGAGGGCAACACCAGGAACTCCACGCGATGAGCGATAGTCAAAAGGCGCGCGACTACGCCGATCAAAAGCAGCTTACGGCCGATACGATTAACTATTCGGAACATAAGCATTACAACATCGACGGCAAAGAAGCAGACGAATACGTTCTAAAGCTATTCGAGAACAACTTCCCTAAGCTCCACAGCGAAGCAATGGAAGTGGCGTCGACTTGCGCTAAGGAAATGGCGATGGCGATCATAGTGAACGTATGCGAAGAAGATCCAGATTTATTGCTGAATTTGCGGCGACCGAATGTTCAAGCGGCCCTACTTTCGGCTCAACAAAGCTATGCCGAGACTGGCGACCCAGATTCCGGGACAGGCGACGCATCCTTAGGGTTGCTCCTTTCGCGCCTTGTCGCGAAACTCATTACAAATCCGAACCGCGGCCTGACGGAAATTGTTACCCGGCGAGCAATCGCGCTTGCACCCCACCTCACGCGGCAACAGATCAATAGTCTGACCGCGGCTGCAATTTTTCGTTCTTGTATATTCAGATGCAGTGACGCGAGTGAACTGTTGGACGTCATGGACGATTTCTATAAACACTACTATGGCGACCTGGCGGTGGGATACAACGAGTACAGCTACATGGAGTCGGTCGGAGTAGGATCAGTTTCGCTTATGACGGGATGGGGTGACGATCCCTTTGAAACGCTGTGTAAGAAGTACCGACAACAGCTGCGCAAGAGCTTCCGTGAAGACGAATTGCCGGCCGCGATCGAAGCACATGAGCGCGGCGAATATCTCGAATTAGCCCCAACGAACGACGGCTTCCTCTGGTTGCGTTCCGACCGAATCAACGACTTACTTGGCGACGGCGGAATGGAAGATATTAAACTTTCTTTCGCTGGGTCGAAGTCTACGCGAGCGCTAAGAAGCTTCGTCAGCAAGCAGTTCATCAGCCCTGACGAGTTAAAACTTCAGGCCGAAACCGAAAAACCTGAGCTTCTTAGCAATCTCACTGCCCTTCATAAAGCAGGAGGATTCGGATTCCAATTGAACACGATTGGGTACGTCTTGGCGAAACAGGAACTTGACATACGCTTTCCAGGCAACGAGCTACTCGTGAATCTAGTTAGTACCGAACCCGCCGAGGCAGAGGTAACCGAGAACTAGCCCCGCCGACGCAGCTGAGTGACATTCGGCGCCTCGATTGGTCGGCTCATCGCTTCCAGCGCCGCCATCGTTTCGGCGTGATCGTCATCGAACAGGTGCGTGTAGATCGCCAGAGTCGTCGTCACCTTGGCGTGCCCCATGAACCGCGAAAGCTGCAACGGTGGGATACCCGCCGCAACGCACAGACTCGCGTAGGTGTGCCGCAACGCGTGGAACTTGAGCGCTGGCGGCAGCACCAGCGATGAAACCGCCGATTCGGGCGAAACCCCGCCAAGGCGGTTGGCGCGCGCAACGGCGGGACGGAACACGGCTTTGTAGAACGTCTGGTGACGGATGGCCTGCGACCAGTCCAGAATCAGCCGTTCGGCAGCTTCGTCGGCAGACAGCGCAGCGAGCGCATCGACTGCGGTCGGGGTGATCCGCTTTCCGTCCGCGTCGGTGGCACGCCTGCCGGTCGGTTTCGACGGTTTCAGCGTCACCGAGCAGAACAGTGGTGCGTCGGGTTCGTCGCAGCGCGGGTGTACGGCCAGGTAGTCGCGCAGAAGCTCGGTCGTCGCGCCCATCAGCGGAACGCGCCGCCGTGAGCCTTTCGTTTTCGGCGAGTCGTAGACCAGAGCGCCGTCAACCGTGATGACGGTTCGTTGCACGTGCAGCATTCCCGGTTTCGTCCGTGCGTTCGGATTGATCACGGGTTCGGGCAACTCCACGTCACCAACCTGCAACCCCGCCAGCTCGGCGGCGCGCAGACCCGACCACGCGGCCAGATGGACCAGCACCGAGCATGGCCACGGCGTTGCATCGACCAGCGCCGCAACCTGCGCAGCGGTCAGGAACATGTCGGGATCGTCAACCACGCCGGGAGTCCCACCCGCCGCGCTTCGTTCGTTCGGCAGCTTCACGTAATCGGCAGGATTGACCGTGAGCCTGCCATCTGCGACACACTCCGAAAGCACCTGACGCACAACGAAATAGTGATGCCTAACTGTCGATGCTGACTTGCCAGCCGCCGACAGCTTGCCGACCCAATCGGCAATGTCGGCGCGGGTGATTTCGTTTACGGGCCGATGGTCGAATGTTGCCGAGATCGACAGATCCGCCGTGCTCTCGCCGTCGCCGTTTCGCCGCGCTCGCGTCTTGTCGCTCAACAGGTTTGCGTACTCGGCACGGGTGCGCGGCTTGAGATCGTGACGGCTTTCGAGCCACTTCGCCGCCACGACGCCGAACGTCTCTTTGCCGCGTTCACGCAAACTGGCCGCTGACTGACCTTGCGACAGTAGCGTTTTCACCTTGTCTAGCTTGTCCTGCGCTAGCTCGCGGGTGTCGAACGTCTCGCGGTACTCGCGGCCTTTCTCGTACCAGACCGATTGGTAGCGCTTGACCAGCTTGCCGTTGACGCGGCGCGACGATTTCCCAAGCTGAATACGCGGGTTCGATTCCCGTCATCGGCTCCACGTTGACCTAGGCTTTTAGGTCGCGAGGCCTGTCCGACTGTCGATTCCGCACCCCGCCTGTACCCCGAGTGGCGAACGTCGGACTGCCCTCATCCGCAGGCAACAATCAGATGTACCCACGCTCACGCCACAACCACTTGACCTGCCGATTTCCCTAGCAGGGTCTGACTGGGCGTGTACGGTCAGCGGCACAATACCGCTAAAGTAGGGATTGTGAGGAGCCTGAAGTGACTGACGAGGACACCGTTCGCCTGCAGGAAATCGAATCCACCTACGAGCAGTTGGGCCTGGGGTCTGCTGCTGCACGCGCGCAGTTCTCCGACTGGTTCATCCCCGAGCGACCAAGGCTCCAATTCGACGTCGTCATCGGCACCACGTCGAATCTTCCCAGCTAGCAGTGCCTAGCTGGGACGAAGTCCAGTCGCAGATTCGAGCGGCTGGATCGGGGCACGATGTCGTACGGCGGCGCGCTCTGGCGGAACTCTCGGAGCACACCAAGCGCAACACGATTCTGTATTACTCGGGATGGCTCGAAAAGCAACATCTGATCAACCAAGGGCTTACTGGGCTCGACGTAAACGACAGCGATAAAAACGGATTCATGGCCACGGTCCACAAAATGGATCGCTCAAAGGGCTTGGACCTTATCTTGCACACGCCAGGTGGCAGCGTGGCGGCTACCGAGTCACTAGTCGACTACTTGCGATCGATGTTCGGGACCAACATCCGAGCCATCGTGCCCCAGCTAGCCATGTCAGCTGGAACCATGATCGCCCTTTCTGCTAAATCGATTGTGATGGGCAAGCATTCGAGCCTCGGCCCGATCGACCCTCAGCTGAATGGCGCCGCCGCGCACGGCATCGTCGAAGAGTTCAAACGTGCGCAGCGCGAAATCAAGGCCGATCCTTCTACCATCGCAACGTGGCAACCGATCATCGCCAAGTACCCGCCAACCCTCGTGGGAGAGTGCGAGAAATCGATCAGCTGGGCCAACAGGATTGTCGGCGACTGGCTTACGAGCGGCATGTTCGCCGACGCGGAGGATCCGACAGCGTCTGCCGCTAAAGTTGTCAATGAGCTTGCCGACCATTCCCTCACGCTTTCTCACGATCGCCACATCTCGGCCGCCAAAGCGAACGATCTCGGCATCACGGTCGAGATACTGGAAGATGACAATGATCTACAAGAGCGTGTGCTGACGGTTCACCATGCTTGCGCCCAGACAATCACCGAGACGCCAGCATTCAAGATCATCGAGAATCAACTAGGCGTCGCACAGATATCGATGGTGAACATCGTGCGTAGCCCTAACTCCTAAGCGGCACAACATCCGCCGCATGCTAACGACTCGTGACCAGGGTCAGCGCGGCTGCGCAGCACTGGTTTCTCCAGCTTCCCCGTTGCGGCGCCCCATAACCGGTTCCATCTGCGCGCCTCGGACACAGCACAAGTCCGACCCACCGTCCAAGGGCACGAGAGCGACACTATGGGTGGCTGAAGGGACATCGCGATACACAGAGAGCGTCGTACCCCAGAGCTAGCCTCGTTTGGTGCCGAAAATCTGGGTTGCCGTCCTTCACATCAGTGAACGCACAGCGCAAAAGATTATTAATGTGCACAAAGTCCATCCCGACGAAGTTCGAAGCACTTATCTGCCAATCCGGGCTCAACGCGTGGACCGACTGGGACGAGGATCGTGGCCTGCGATGGATCATCGAGGTGTACATCCGAAGCCGGAGGTGGGAAGCCGTGTTGTACGACTACGACCCGGATGTGTTTGCGCTGGTTAGCTGCTATCTACGCTGACAATGCTGCTATTTATTTGTCATGACAGTGGTGCACACTGATGGATATGAGCACCGCGCGAGATTGGAGTGACTTCTACGAAGAGGACGAACCTCCAGAAGTAATTGAGCGCATCATCTCCCGACGTCCAGATGCAGTGACAGGCAAGCGGCCTTCCGTTCTAGACGTCGCCGCGGCTGTCCTCGAAGAACTGCAACTTGAACCTGTCGACGCCTGGACGCTGCAGAAGCTCTGCTACTTCATTGAAGGGCGGCACCTCGCGGAGACGGGACTTCCGGCCTTCCAGGAACCGATCGAAGCCTGGAAGAACGGACCAGTCGTTGATCGCCTTTACCAAGACCACAAAGGCGGAACAATCGTGGTGCACGTTCAGGGCGACGCCAAAAAAGTGCGTTCAGACTCTGTACTGAACGAGATCGTCAAGCGGACCGTCCGGGACTATAGAGGCTGGTCGGGACGACAACTTGCCGAGCTTACACACAGCCAACTGCCTTGGCTGGAGGCTCGTAAGGGGCTCGCCCCGGATCAGCGGTCACGCCGGAAGGTCTCTCTGGCGTCAATGCGGGAATGGTTCCGACTGCAAGGGAGCCTCCCAGACACTGACGATGATGGACCGCCATTCTGACGAGCACTTGGCAACGCCCGCGCAATTAATTCCTTAGCTGGCACTGCCAAAGCGCGCCCCTCGCAGCTGGTCGAGCCTGGAGACATAAAGCGCTGAGCCTTCCGCCGTCTTGCTCCCTATCTTGAGCTTCTTAAGGCCTACATAACTTCGGCAGGGTCCTGCTACAGCTTCCCCGGCGACGATCAGTTAGCGGTCCGTGTGTTTCTCCTCCACGCAGACCGTGGCTGGCCGTCAAGATGCTGGGAGGTATGGGTCGTGGATATCGTGCTCGGAGTCTCGATGGCGCCAGACTCGGTTCAGATGGTGCTGTTGCAAGGCGAAAACGCTGACGGCGCCACGGTGGACGAGACGGAGTTCGCCCTCACCGCTGCCGACGATTCGCCCACCGTCAGCGCGTCTGATCGAGTGATCGCCGCCATTCTGGGGACCCGCGACGACGCGGCCGGTGCCGGCCTCGAGCTGTCCGCCGTCGGGGTGGCATGCACCGACCAGCTCGAAGCGAAAGCCGTGCGCGACGCGCTGGCCGCCCACAAGCTCGAGAACGTCATGCTGGTCTCGACGTTTCTAGCCGCAACCTCATTGACCCAATTTGTTGGCGGCGCAATGGGTTACGAGCGGACCGCGGTGCTTTTCGTGGAGCCCGGCACCGCGACCTCGGCCGTTGTCGAGACCTCCGACGGTTCTATCGCCGATATCCACAAAGCACAGTTGAACAGCACGTCCGGCGAGATTGCCACCGCAGAGCTTATGGAGATGGTCGCCGGGCTCGACCAACTGCCAACGCGCCCGGGCGGCCTGTTTGTGATCGGCTCCGGTGTCGACATCGCCCGGATCAAGCCGCAATTGGAAGAGGCGACGTCGCTTATCGTGAGCGCGCCGGAAGAGCCGGACACGGCGCTGGCCCGCGGGGCGGCCCTGGCGTCCGCGAATGCGCCGTTGTTCGCTTCGTCGACGGCCGCGCAGGCCTATGCACAAGACCCCGGCACGGGTGCGAGTGCCATACCCGAATACCTGAGCGTCGTCGATGCCGAGCTGGGCGAGGACGACATCGCCTATAGCGCGGTGGCAGACGATGAAGCCGGTGCCCCCACTGTCGTCCTGGCCGCTCCGGGTGAGCGCGAGCCCCGCCCAAGGCCCGGCCTGCTGGTCGGAAGCGCGGTGGCGGTGGCCGGCTTTAGCGCGGCGTTGGCGCTGGAGGTAGCCCTGACAGTCGGCGTCCACACGACGGTGGGTTTGCTGCCCGCTCCGCTCCACAATCTCATTGCGCCGGCCGAGCAGATATTCGCGCCTGCACCTGGGCAAGTAGCGGCCACGAAAGCGGTGGCGCCCAAGCAATTTAATCCGCCTGCGGACGCGCCGCCGCCGGTAGCCCCGGCCCCCGCTGCCCCCGTTCCGGCGGCTCCTGTCCCGCCGGCTCCGGTTCCGGCGGCTCCTGTCGCGCCGGCTCCGGTTCCGGCCGGCCCGGTAGTGCCGGTTCCACTTGTGATGCCACCGCTAGCGCCGGTTCCCCTTCCGCCGGTTCACCTGGCCGATCCGCCAGCTGCTCCGCCCGTGGTCCAGGCCCCGCCGCACCCGTCGCCGCCGGCTGAGCCACCGCCGGTCCACGTGACCCCGCCGCACTCGCCGCCACCGGCTGAACCACCGCCGGTCCACGTGACCCCGCCGCACTCGCCGCCACCCCATCAAACTCCTCCGGGACAAGGTCCTGGCGGCAGGGGAGGCGGCCTCCCGGGCAACCCGGGAGGGCCCGTTAACGGCCCGGGCCCTATCCACCGGAATCCCAGCGGCGGTGGGCCCCACGACGGCGGACCTGTTACTGGTCCCGGTCCGAGCCACGGGTCTCCCGGCGGCCCGCCTCCTGAAGGTGGCGGACCGGTCGGCGGGGGTACGCCTCCTGGTAATAGCGGGCCGGTCGGCGGAGGTGCGCCTCCTGAGGGTGGCGGACCAGTCGGCGGGGGTACGCCTCCTGGTAATAGCGGGCCGGTCGGCGGAGGTGCGCCTCCTGAAGGCGGCGGGCCGGTCGGTGGTGGCGGGAGCTCCAGCAGCGGCGGCGGGAGTTCCAGCAGCGGCGGTGGGAGTTCCAGCAGCGGCGGCGGGAGCTCTAGCTCTAGCAGCGGTGGCAGTTCTGGTGGCGGCGCCGAGAGTGGCGGCGGCGGCCACCGGTAGCCGTCGCACTGACACGTCCAACGCATTGCGTTAGGAGGCAAGCGCTGGACCATCGCCTTGGCCAGATGCCAAGGGCTTCAGCACTTCTTGCAAGTCGTCGTTGATATACCTGCCGCTGGCGCCGAGTCTGCGCTGGTGGCATCGAGTCTGCGGTCACGGCTGGCTTTTCGCCTCGGGTGCCGCTCCCACCGCAGTCTCGGCGCCCCGGTCGGGGCGCGGTGAGCCCAAGGTCGCGCGCCAATCCCCAGGTGTCACATCGGTCACTGGCTGGCCTGCATACACCGACGTGCCCACCTACGCGCGACAGCCCACCGCACTTGTCGCTGTAAGGCGGGGCAAAGAAGTATGTGCCTCCGAAGCCGAGACGCGAGTGACACCTGTGACCACCACGACGTGTCCGGCGGTTCACGCTCTCTCAATGACGCAGCACACCATCCCATTTCGTCCTGATCCGCAGACACCCAGGACCCGACAGCGTTCAACGCCGACGAGTCTGCGCTGGTGGCATCGAGCCTACGCCCACGGCTAGCTTTGAGGCTCGAGCGCCGCAACCACCGCAGTCTCGACGCGCCCGCAGCGAACAGCGCCCCGACGAACCTCAGGGCGAGACCGCTAGGATTCCAGCGATTCTTGGTGGTCGCGTTCGACCATCTGCCGGTGTTGACGGTAAACCGTGTGGAATTCCGGTGTTTCGGCTTGCCGGCGGACAGCGAATAGCACCCGGCCATTCTTGGAAGGGTTACAACGAGCCCAACAATCGCGCCAACAGGCGGCGACGACGAAGTCGCGGGCGAACCCGCCCTCGATGACGGTGCGCAGCGGGATCGGTTTGATCACCGCATCGGCGCCGTATCAAAGACGACGGGCCCGCCGCTTTTAATTTCCCACACGTTCACCGCGCGGTGCGTTTGCTGAACTGCTTTCATGTAAGGATGCGTCGTCCAATTTTTTTGGGGCGGCAAACAGTCAAAGGAGATGCAGCTATGGCAGCACCGACGCGCTATGGCCAGTTCGTGGGCTCGGCACTGGTAGGTGGCCCACTTCTCGTCGCCGGGATCGTCTTGGCCAGCCCAGCGCGGGCTGACGCGACCGCCTACCTCAATGACCTGCACAACGTCGGAATCCACGACGTCGGCGGCGGCGACCAGGCGCTGCTGCAGACGGGCTTGAAGCTATGCACCCAGCTGAGTTACGGGGCAACGCCGCAACAGCTGAGGGACCTGGCGCTGCAACGCTCCGACGGCGCTCTGGGCAGCAACGGTCTCACCGTCCAACAGGCCGACGACCTCATTAACTACGCCAGGATCGATCTGTGCCCATGAGGCGTGGCGGCACGGCCTGACGGCTCCAACGGGACCACGGCCGGGAACCGGCCCGCGTGTGGGCAAGACAAAGACAGCCAGGCTACAGCCAGCCCAAAGCGTGAATTCCGTTGTAGAGCACCATCACACCGATCACGACCAGAATGCCCGCCATCAGCGCGGCGTTGTTCTTGTCCATCCAGTCTTTGAGCCGCGCCATCGTGTCGTCGAGGCGGTGACCGGCGACCGTGTAGGCCAGTATCGGGATGGCCACCGTCGATGCGGCGACGGCGACGAAGAACGCCGCGGCGATCCAGTCGTCGGCGACGCTCAACCCGCTGGCGCCGATGGCCAATCCGGCGGGAACGCAGATGAGCAGCACGTCGGGCCGTATCACCACCAGCGCCAGCGCCGTCAGCACCGCGCGCGCCGGGGTGATGTTGGCGAACGACCGCATCCAGGCCGGCGACTCGGTGTGCCGATGCCGGGTCAGCCAGCGGTAGAGCCCGAACACGACCAGGGCCGCCCCGAGGACCACGCGCAGCCAGGACGCCCAGGCCGGCGGCGACTGGTGCAGACCGCCGAGCGCGTCGGAGGCCGCGACGGACAGCGCCGTCAGCGCCGCCAGGCCCAGCACCCAGCCGCCGAGGAAAGCGAGGCCGCTCGGCCGCGGCCGGGCCGCCTGCAGCACCAGCACGGCCGGGATGACCGTGATCGGTGAAAGCGCGATGACGAGTCCGAGCGGGATGAGCCCGGTGAGCACAGAGCCCCAGCTGCCTGCCACGGTCAGCAATCTTCGCACGGCCAAGCGGGTTACAGCGCACGGACGCCGTTGTAGACCACCATCACGCCGATCAAAACCAGGATGACCGCGAGCATGGCCGCGTGGTTTTGCTCCATCCAGACTTTGAGCCGTTCCAGCGGATCATCGAGGCGGTCACCGGCCCCGACATAGGCCAGTATCGGAACGGCAACCGTTGACGCGGAGACGACGACGAGGACGGCGCCGGACGTCCAGACGCCCGCGACGCTCAGCCCGCCGGTGCCGATCGCCAGGCCGGCCGCCGCGCACAGGAGGAGCACCTCGGGTCTCAGCGCCACCAGCGCCGCCCCGGTCACCCCCGCCCGCGCGGGCGTGAGTCGGGAAAAGGAACGCATCCAGCCCGGAGTCTTGCCGTGCCGATGCCGCCTCAGCCAGCGGAACACGCCGAACGCGATCAGCGCCAGTCCCAGCACCACCCGCAGCCACGAAGCCCAGGTCGGCGGCGACTGGTGCAGACCGCCGAGCAGGTCGGAGGCCCCGACGAACGCCGCGGTGACGGCAACCAGACCCAGCACCCAGCCGCCGAGGAAGGCGAGGCCGGCCGGCCGGGGCCGCGGCGCGTGTAAGACCAGCACCGCCGGAATGACCGTGATCGGTGAAAGCGCGATGACCAGCCCGAGCGGAATGAGCTTGGTCAGTACGGAACCCCAGTTGCCTGCCACGGGCAGCAATCATCGCATTGACCGGACGCGGGGGCACCGATTAGCCACTGCCGTTTTACAACTATTGGCCTTTCCGGCGCGACGTCCACCCTGGGCATCCAGCGGCCCCGCTTCTGGCAACATAACGGACGGTGAGCGTCTCCGACATCCGCGAATCACGACGTGACCGTGGTGCGCTTCGCGCCGGCGTGCCGGCACGGCCGTCGGCTGCGCTCGACCCGCTGCTCGTCGGAGCCTTGGCCACCGCACTAAGCCTGGGCGGGGCCGCCCGACCGTCTTTCTGGTACGACGAGGCCGCGACCATTTCGGCCTCATACAGTCGATCTCTGGGCCAGCTGTGGCAGATGCTGGGCAACGTCGACGCGGTCCACGGCCTGTACTACGCATTCATGCATGCCTGGTTCCAGGTCTTCCCGCCCACGGAGTTCTGGTCCCGCGCCCCGAGCGGCCTGGCCGTCGGCGGGGCCGCGGCGGGAATCGTGGTGCTGGCCAGGCAGTTCTCGTCACGCACCGTCGCGGTGACGTCGGGCGTCGTCTGCGCGATCCTGCCCCGGACGACGTGGGCGGGCATCGAGGCTCGCCCGTACGCCTTTTCGATGATGGCCGCGGCGTGGCTGACGGTGCTGCTTGTTGTCGCCGCGCGCCGCGAAAGCCGTTGGGTGTGGCTGTGTTACGGCATCGGCCTGGCAATCTCGACCCTGCTTGACATGTACCTCGCGCTGGTGCTGCTGGCGCACGCCATCTTCGTCTGCGCCTTCCGGCGCCGGCGAACGGTCCTTGTCCCGTTCGCCATCACGTCGGTGCTCACGATGTGCGCCCTGGCGCCGTTCGTAATCGAGGTCGTCGGTCAAGTCCACCAGATCAAGTGGATCGCACCGATCGGGCACCGCACGATCGAGGACGTGGCGGTTCAGCAGTATTTCGAAAGAAGCCCCCCGTTCGCGGTCTTGTCGGCGCTCATCGTCGCGGCGGCAATGGTCGTGTGGCTCGGCACGTCCGCGCAACTCGCCGACGCGGACCGGCAGCTGTTGACCATTGCCGTGGCGTGGCTGCTGGTGCCGACCGCCCTGATCGTGGTCTGGTCGGCCGCGGTGCACCCGATTTACACGCCGCGCTACCTGGCCTTCACCGCACCCGCGCTGGCGCTGATCCTGGGCGTCTGCATCGGCGCCCTGGCCGTCAAACCGTGGGCATCGGCGGCGCTCGTCACCCTCTTGGCCGTCGCGGCAGCGCCGAATTACATTCGGGCACAACGTAACCCGTACGCCAAATATGGCATGGACTACAGCCAGGTGGCCGATCTGATCGTCGCCAAGGCGCGGCCGGGTGATTGCCTGCTCGTCAACGACACGGTGACGTTCATGCCCGCTCCGATGCGGCCGTTGCTGGCCGCGCGGCCCGACGCCTATCGGAAGCTGGTCGACCTGACCCTGTGGCAACGGGCGACGGACCGCCGCGAAGTCTTCGACACCAACCTCATCCCGGAAGTCGTCGCCAAGCCGTTAAGCCGGTGCGGCGTCGTGTGGATCATCACCCAAGCCGACAAGGCAATGCCCGCCCACGAGCGGGGTCCGGCGCTCGGGCCCGGCCCGCTCTACGGGGCAACACCCGCGTTCGCGGTTCCGCACGACCTCGGCTTCCGGCTCGTCGAGCGCTGGCAGTTCAACCTGGTTCAGGTGATCAAAGCTGAGAATTCGGCGCGATAGCGCTCCCTACCAGATGCGGATGTAGTCGATGAGCATGGCCGCGGGGAAGGTGCCCAGCGCGGGATCGCCGGCGCCGACCCCCCCGACCGCAAGCGTGAACATGGGCGTCATCCAGTAGCCGGGGTTGTTGAAGGGCCAGCGCATGTCGTCGGGGGCGCCGCCGTGGACGTGGATGGGCTTGTTCGGCACGCTGAAGTACGGCGCCCCGTCCCGCGAGAATTGGAATCCGTTCTCGCCCCAATGCATTCGCCACGTGTGCCAAGCGCCGTCCACCAGACCGGGAATCGATTTCCCCTCCCAGGTTTTCCCGTTAGACGCCGCGTGGACCGTGGTTCCCGCGGGCCACTGGCCGTTGCCGTACCACTCGAAGAGATCGACCTCGCCGTCCGGCAGCGGATCCTCGTTGACACCCCAGAACGAGGGCCATAAGCCGGGGAACAAACAGTCCAGCTTTATCCGCGCTTCCCAGGTCTGGTTGATCATGCTGCGGAAGTTGCCGCGCAGCTTGCCGCTGTAGTAGGTGCCGAATTCTTGGGTGGCGCACAGGACGAGGTTGGAGTTGCCATCCTGGAACACGTTTCGGCGGTCGTCGCGGTATATCCCCGCGACAGGCGGGAACACGTCGTCCTGCCACGTCTGCACCGTCCACTTGCCCGGATCGGGACCCGAGCCCGCCGGGCCGTCGAACTCGTCGGAGAAAATGTAGGGCCCGCCGCCACCGGCCGACGGCGCCTCCGGCGGTGCCGGGTGGGACGGGTCGGCGTGGGCCTCCGGGATGGGGGTCGCGGCCGCGGCCGCCAGCATGCCGAGCCCCGTGGTCAGCAACATGCTGCGACGATCCATCTGCAATACCACCAATCTCTACCAGCCGGGACCCAGACTTGGTCGGATCCCCCTAAGGCAACTTTCGCAAACGGTGTTATGAAACCATGCGGCGGGGCAGGCCCGCATCTCGCCTGATGGCACGCACCCTATTCACACTCGCCCGCGGCGCGGGTCCCCGCCGCGTAAAGCAGCTGCTTGAGTTGGCGTTGCTCGTCGGCGGTCAGTCGGGTCAAGATCCGTTGGTCGGCCACGTGCGCGGCGGCCTCGGCACGCTTGAGCAGCGCCTTGCCGCTGCGGGTGAGCTCGGCCGGCATGGCGCGGCCCGCCGGGCTCGACGCCGGACGGGTGATCGCGCCGCGCCCCTCCAGCGCGTGCAGCACCTGGTTGGCCGCCTGGGCGGAGACGTTGGTGCCGCGAGCCAGCTCGGCGCTGGTGAGCCCGGGATGCTTCGACAGGATCCGCAGGCACACGAATTCCGGCAGTCCGAGCCCCAGCGGCTTGAGTTCCGCGGCCACCTCGGGCCGCAGCGCCGCCACCACGCGATAGAGCAGAAACCCCAGCGGCTCCTCAGGCGATTGACTCATGCCCCACATGCTGGCATGCGCGACGTGGTTTTCCGCAAGCAAATCAATTTTCTTGACATCGCCGCGTCCGGTGGTATCAAGGAGCTTGATAGTCCTCATGTGGAATGGAAAGGAACGACAGCGATGTCTGGTGGTGGATTCTTCGGCGGATTCGGCGGACCCGGATTCGGCGGTCCCGGCTTTGGTGGGCCTGGGTTCAGTGGGCCCGGCTTTGGCGGTCCCGGCTTTGGCGGTTGGGGCGAAAAGGGCTGGGGACAGGGCGGGTTCGGCGGCCCCGGCTTCAAGGGCGGCTTCGGCCCCGGCGGTCGGCACCGCCTCAAGCGAGCCGCGTTCGTGACGGCGGCGCTGCTGCTCGACGGGCCGGCCGACGCCGCGCAGGTCGTGCAGCGGGTGTCCGACGCCACCGAGGGCGCGTTCACCCCGCCGCAGGACGTGGCGGAGCTCGCCATTGGGCTGCTCGCCGGCCGCGGCGTCGTCACGGTCGACAACGGCGTGGCGACCCTGACCGAACTCGGCCGGAACCTGCTGGCCTGGCGCGGCGTCAGCAGCGAGACCGCGCACGCCTTCCTGGGGCGGGCGGCCAAGTTCGGCGACGTCTTCAAGATTCGCAGGGAACTTTTCGAGATCGCGGGGCTGGCCCGCACCATCACCTGGACGGGCACCGACGAGCAGAAGCAGCAGCTCGCCGAGACCCGGACCAAGGTGTTGGAAACCCTGACCGAGGCCAAGAAGGCGCTGCACCGCGCGCTCGGCGAGGGTTAACCCGAAGCCGGTTCGCTCAGCTTGACCAACATCTTGCCGATGTTGGCCCCGGTGAAGAGGCCGTTGAGGGCGTCGACGCACGAGTCGACGCCCTCAAAAACGGTCTGGCGCGCCTTGATCCGGCCCTCGCTCTCCCACTGGCGAAGCGCGGCATGGGCTTCGTCGAAGCGGCCCCACTCGTCGAGCGCGTTGAACCCCTGCATGAGCGCGGTCTTGGACAGCAGGTTCACGTAGTTGGCCGGTCCCGGGTGCTGCCCGCTGAGATAGCTGGAGATGACCCCGCACAGCACCACCCGCGCCTTGGTGGCCAGGCGGCCCAGCACGGCGTCCAGGATCGGCCCGCCGACGTTGTCGAAGTAGACGTTGACCCGGCGCGGGCAATGCCGCTTGAGCGCCGCCGCGACATCCTCGTTCTTGTAGTCGATGCACGCGTCGAACCCGAAGTCCTCCACCACCGCCCGGCACTTCTCCGGGCCGCCCGCGATGCCCACCACCCGCGCGCCGGCGATCTTGGCGATCTGCCCGGCCACCGACCCGGTGGCGCCCGCGGCGGCCGACACCACCACCGTCTCCCCGGGCTGGGGCCGGCCGATGTCCATCATCCCGATGTAGGCGGTGGCCCCGGTCGGGCCGTACACCGACATCACCGCCAGCTGATCGACTTTCTCGGCTGGGTGGGCCCTGCCGGGGATGGGCGTGCTGAACACGTCGTCGCGGACGATCACGTACTCCTGGAAACCGGTCAGCGTGGTGACGACGTCGCCGACCTCGTAGGCGTCACAGCGCGACGAGACCACCTCGCCGATCCCGGCCGCCCGGATGACCTCGCCCAGCTGCACCGGCGGCAGGTAGCCGGGCTGGTCGTTCAGCCAGGTGCGCACCGCGGCGTCGAGGCCGACGTAGGTGGTCCGGACCAGCGCCTCACCCTCGGCGGGCTCGGGCGCCGGCGCGGTGACCAGTTCGGTGTCACCGGGCGCGACCAGCCCGGTGGGACGTCGGCGCAGCAGGATCTGGCGGTTCGGCAAGTCGGGCACGCTGCTGAAACTACCCATCGGAGCCCGCCGGTGGGAGCATCTGTGCATGGACCCGCAGGATGACCCGGAAAAACGGATCCGGGAGCTCGAGCGCCCGCTGGCCGATGCCGCACACGCATCCGAACTGGGCCAGACCCAGCCCTCCGGCGGTTACGCGTATCCGCCCGGTCCCGCGGGCCCGCCGCCGCCCGGTCCGTGGACCTACGGCGGCCCGTTCCCGGGGCCACCTCCCAAACCCCCCTCGGGCAACCGGATGTGGTGGATCCTCGGCACGTTCGTCGTCATCGCCGTGATAGCCGTCGCGGGGGGCGTCGCCGCCTTCGCCGCGCACCAGCTTTCGGGCGTCCGGTCGACCATCACGGGGACGGTTGGTCCGCCGTCGGGCGGCCCGAGCAGCCCGGGCCCGCCGACGGGCGGCAGCCTCAGCGTCTCCGGTATCGGCGAGAATCGGACGATCGGCTGCAACGGCAGCGTCGTCAGCGTCAGCGGGGTGTCCAACACGGTGGTGATCACCGGCCATTGCGCGCGCCTCACCGTGTCCGGCGTCCAAAACTCGATCGACGTCGATGCCGTCGACAGCATCGACGCCTCCGGCTTCAACAACAAGGTCATCTACCACTCCGGCATACCCAAGATCAGCAACGCCGGCGATTCGAACGTGGTGCAGCGGGGCTGAATAGCGAGCCCGTGTTACGTCGGCTCTTCCGAGTCATCGTCGAGGACGCCGACCGCAATGCCGTAGGGCAGGAAGCGCACCTTGCGCGTGGGATCGACATTGTTCTTGTTGGCGCGCAGCGCGTCGAGTTCGGTCGCATAGACCTGCTCGACGTGGGCGCCGCCATCGGCGTCCACGGTGTAGATGGCCCACACCCCGTCACCCGCCTCGCCGGCGGTCTCCGGCGCCGGGCGGGGCCGCCGCGACAGGTCCTCGACGAACGCCGACCAACCCGTCCGGGCGCCCGGACCGGCGACGAATTTGCCCACCCGGTCGAACAGGTCGCGCAGTCCCTCGCTGCCCTCCCTGATCACCCGATCGAACTCGTCCGGATCGAACCCGAACGGACCGTACTCGCTCATGCGGGGCCTCCTCGCAGTCACGGCGCTATTGGCCAGTGTGCGCTCAGCGGGCGCCGGCCGCCACGGGCGCCGATCCGCGCTCAGTAGCCGGGGCTGAGGAACGGGTTCTGCGAGTTCCCCGGGTACTGCGGGTATTGCGGATACTGCGGCGCCTGGGGGGCCTGGTTCTGCGGAACCGGCACCGGTATCGGCACCGGCAACAGCGGGACGTGGATCCACTCCGTCGTCATCGGCACCGTCGTCGTGGGGGTCGCGGTGGTCGACGGCGGGGGCGGCGTGTCAGTCGTGGTCGGCGGCGGGGGCGGAGGCGTGGTGGTCGCCGTCGTGGTCGGCGCCTGAGTCGCCGGCGGTGCGGTGTGCCGCGGGGTGTAGACCGGCGGCGGCGCCGTGGTCACGATCACCGGCGGCGGCGGTGGCGGCGGTGGGGGCGGGGGCGGCGCGGGGCTGGGGACCGGCTCGGCGCTGGGCGGCGCGGGGCTGGGGACCGGCTCGGCGCTGGGCGGCGCCGGCACGGGCGTCGGGGGCGGCGGCGGGGGCGCCGGGCTTGGCACCAGCGAGCTGACCGGCGGCACCGGCACCGGGGCGACGGTGGGCGCCGGTGGGGCCTCGCGGTTTTCTATGCCCGACAACGTGTAGGCCACGCCGCCGATCGCGGTCATCGCGACCGCGGCGCACATCCCGATGATCAACTGCGACAACCGGACCCGCCGCCAGGATCGCTCCGGTGGCTCGTCGATCACGTTCAGGCGCATCGACCAGCCGGCCGGACCGTCCTCGTCGTAGGCCGCGGGGCTGTACGGCACCCGAATGTCACCGGGGTATTCGGTTTGCGACCACGCCAACTCGCGATCCGTCAGCGCCTCGGCGTCGATCACCAGCACGTCGCCGGCCGGCAGGTCGACGACCTCGCTGGCGGCGGCCGCCGTGAGCAGGCTGATGGATGTGCGTGTCCGGAGATCCAGCTCCTCACCGCGGGAGGCCACCTGCAGGGCGCCGGCGGCGGCCGCGAACGCGGGCTGCGACGGGCTCACCACCGGTCTGCGGGAGTACACCGAAAGACGTTCCGTGACAAGCGGAATGCTGGCGCCACCGCCGACGGTGACCACCGCCGACAGGTCCGCCCAGCTCTTTTTGTGGCGCGCCAGCATGTCGTCGAACGCATAGATGAAGCCCGACAGCCGGTCCTGGATCAGGTCGCCCAGCTCGTCTCGCGTCAGCCTCATGCTGCACCTGCGCCCGCCGAGCTCGGCGGCGAATTCGGCCACCGTTTCCGTGGATAACCGCTCCTTGGCCTCACGGCACTGCTCCCGAAGCAGGCCGAGTTGACCGACCCCGGCGGTGCTGGCCGGGTCGATGCCGCTGCCGTGTCCCAGCTCCTCGAAGACCTTGAGCAACAGCGCGTGGTCGATCTCGTCACCGGAGAAGGCCGCGTAACGCATTGTGGGGCTGATGAGCTCGAAGTCCCCCGCGAGGCTGATCAAGGTGGCGGACGTGCCGCCGCCACCGAAATCGAGCAGCGCGACCACGCCCGTCGCGGCGAGGCACAGCTCCGCGTTCGCCGCGGTCAACGCGGCGATCGCGTCCGAGACCAGGCGGGGCGCCATGCCGCTCCGGACGAAGCCCAAATGCGTTCGTAGACCGTTGCGCAGCGCCTGCACGGTACTCGGTTTCCAGTACGCGGGAACCGCGATGGAGATCTCCGACGAAGCCGCGTCCGCGCCGGCGGCCAGCACCATCGCGTCGAGGGCCTCCACCATCAGGAGGTCCGGGTCGTGAGCGGACCCGTCGGCCGACACCAGCGCCACCGAATCACCGATGCGCTCCACGAAGCCGCGCATGAGCACGCCCGGCTCGCTCAGGTTCGAGTTTTCAGCGGGCAGCCCGACTTTCGGCGCGCAGTGCGGATAAAGAGTCAGCACAGCACGGCGCGAAACCGGTGGGTTTCCATTACGCGCAGCGACCAGGTTCGTGGTCCCGATCGACAACCCCAGTGGGTCGTACATAGAGCGAGAGCTTTCGTCTATAGAGGTCGGTGGCCAGCGTTAACCATAGCCGCGGACACGCGGAAAGCCGATGGCTTGCAACGTCATTGGTACTGGCTCGATGCGATTGTGTCACCTAAGCGGTACCAGAAACCCCTTGACAAATCGCGTCGGCTCGCGTCGGGCTACACCACCGTCAGCGGCAGCGAACGCCTCGGCTGGAACTGAAATGACGCCCCACCACTGACTTTGGCCACCGACACCTCTGGTAGTTCGGTTGCCGGGGCGTCGGTTTCGACCAGCTCCGCGGTCCAGTCCGTGTTCGTCCCGCTAACCCGAAATTCGAGGCGCGGATCCACCGCGGTGGCGATCGCCTGCAGCGGCTGCACGGATCCGGGCGAGCACAGCGATATCCAGCCGCGGTCGTCGTGGGCCGGCGACCGGTGCACCACCAGCCGGTTCCCCGCCGTTTCGGCGACGACGTAGCCCGCGGGGTTGAGCAGCGGGTGCAACTCGAGCACCCGGCGCGTCCCCTCGATCCCGCCGGGAAGTTTCAGAGCGCGGTGAATCCGCTCGGCGGCCAGCCCGGCCAGGCCGGTCAGGCCGCGGGTGCCGACCGAGACGGCCTCGGCGTCGTCGGCGGCGCGGGCGCGCACCGCGATGGCAAAGGAGAGATACAGCAGGTGCATCTGCAGGCAGACCTCGTCGGCCATGCGGACCAGCGCCGAGTGCGAGAAGGCACCGAAGTCGAGATCGGACAACAGCGGACCCGAGTAGTCCGCCCGCCCCTCCTCCGACGGATCGATGGGATCCAATTCCCATGTTGCGGCGCGGGTTTGGCGAACGACGTCCAGCGCCGGAATGCTCTCGGCCTCGGGGTAGGACTCGTCGATGATCACGGTCCAGGCGCAGTGCGGATGCCGATCCGAGGGCACTCGCGGCGGCCGGTGGATGGGCCGCATCTGTGCGCGCGGGTTGGTCGCCACCGCGGTGGCGTCGAACGTCGGATCCTCGATGGTGTGGCACATTCCGAAGACGTACTTCTCGCCCATCGGCTCCACGTCGAGCAGCGCGCCGCAGTGGTCGAGGTGGAATTCGCCGTACCAGCGGTCGTGGATGGTGTAGCGGAAGTCCATGAACTGCGGCGGGGCGCCGATGTCGAGCTGTAGGCCCTTGAAGATGGTGGGCACGTCGTTGCCCTCGTAGTTCAGCGCCCGCTGCATGCGCCCGGTGTAGATCGGGCTGGCGCCCGCCCACTCCTCGATGGCGATCTGCACCATCTCCTCGTGGCCGAACGAGCTGATGCACCAGGCCATGCCGGAACGGTCGATCATGTGCCCGATCAAGAGCAGTTCGGGCACCAGGACGGCGAGGTCCTGGCGGGACAGCCGCGCGTATCGGGATTGGGCCACGTGCCAAAAATAGACTCGACTATGTTATAAAGTCAACAATGCCCATCACCGCAGGCCCGACGCCCGGGCGCCCGGTCACCCCGACCCGGTGCACCAGCGCGCCGCGCAAACGCGGCGACGACACCCGCGCGAAAATCATCGACGAGACGGTGCGCTGCATCGTGGAGGAAGGTTTCGCCGCCGCCACCGCCAAGCACGTGGCCGAACGCGCGGGCGTGACGTGGGGGGTCATCCAGTACCACTTCGGCGACCGCCACGGCCTGTTGATGGCCGTCGTCGACGACGGGGTGGACAGGCTGATCGAGAGCCTGTCGTCGGCCGACGTCAGCGAGCTTCCGCTGCGCGAGCGCATCGAGGTCGTCGTCGACACCGCGTGGGCCTGCTACAGCAGCCCCACGTCGATGGCCGCCTTCGAGATCCTGCGCGCCACCCGCGGCGGCCCGGGCGCGTCGTCGCGGCGCCATCTGCTCGAAATGAACTCCGCGATCGGCCAGCTCGGCCGGCTGATCACCGACGACCCGGCCAACGCCGGTGTCGCCGAGGTGATCTGGGCCACCCTGCGGGGTGTGGTGCTGGCGCACATGATCACCGGGACGGCCATCGATTGGAGCCTGGAACGACGCGCCCTGATCGACATGGTCACCCGTGTGCTGCAATGACGTGATGAGCCCCCAAGACTTCGCAGACATCGCAGCCATCAAACAGGTGAAATACCGCTACCTGCGCGCGCTGGACACCAAGCACTGGGACGACTTCGCCGACACGCTGGCCGAGGACATCACGGCCGACTACGGCCCGTCGATCGGCAACGAGCTGCACTTCACCAACCGCGCCGACCTGGTCGAGTACATGCGCACGTCGCTCGGCCCCAACGTCATCACCGAACACCGCGTGACGCATCCGGACATCACCGTCACCGGCGACACCGCAACGGGCAACTGGTATCTGCAGGACCGGGTCATCGTCGCCGAGTTCGACTTCATGCTGATCGGCGCGGCCTTCTACCGCGACACCTACCGGCGCACCGACGCCGGCTGGAAGATCAGCGGCACCGGCTACGACAGAACCTACGACGCCACAATGTCGTTGGCGGGCATGAACTTCACGATCAAGCCCGGCCGCGCGATCGCTACTTCGTAATCGCGATCACCGCGCCGGGCCGCAGCCAGCGGATGATCTGCACCAGCGTGGGGTCGTCGATCGCCACGCAACCCTCGGTGGGGGCGCCGTCGGTGGTGTGGAAGAAGAACGCGGAACCGCCGCCCGGCGTCTTGTTCTTGTTGACGCCCATCACCACCGCGTGCTTGTACTGCGGGATCTGCAGGTTCTCGCTCGCGGCCGTGCTGAACGGGCACTGCGACTTCTGGCAGACCTGCATGGAGTTGAAGGTGGGGCTGTGGTCGTCGCCGCTCCACCAGTGGTTGGGCCCGACCTGCGTATAGGGCAGTCCCCCACCGGGATTCGGCGCCGTGCCGAAGGCGGAGTCGAGGGTGTACACGCCCATCGGGGTGGCCGGGACCCCGCTGCGGGCCTGCGGCGCCATGCCCGCGGAACCGACGTGGGTGGGGATGCCCGTCTTGAGGGTTTGCCACCCGGCGGCGGTGCGCTGGTAGATGTCCATCGTCGCGTTGGAACCCCCGGTGCTGACCACCGAAACCACCTGCGTCGCATTGCCGACGGAGTTCGCGAACCACGGGGTGGCCGCGCCGCTCACCGGTGCCGGCACCAGGGGCGCGCACATCAGGCACGCCGCGGCGCACAGCGAAGCTAGCAGTCGGCGCATGGATTCAATCGTCGGGGCGCGCCAACCTCAGGGTCAAGTAAAGCTTTAGACCCGGTTGGGTCACTGCGCCGTGATCATGGCGCGCTCCCCCGACCAGCTCGGGGGCCGGAACACCACCACGCACAACAGGAAATACAGGTAGCCCAGCGACCAGCCGGCCAGCACATCGGACGGGTGGTGCACGTTCAACGCCACCCTGGCGATCCCGACCAGCACCAGGCCCAACGCCGTCACCGCGATCGCGACGCGACCCATCGACCGGCTCATCATCGGCACCAGGAACATCAGCAGGGCGAGCAAGGCGGCCGTCGCCTCGAGCGCGTGGCCCGACGGAAACGACGTCGACGGCGCGGCCACCAGCATGGTCGACGGTCGCGGGCGGTTCGCCAGGCCCTTGGCCGCCCACGTCACCAGTTCGCTCAGCGGCCCGCACGCCACCAACACCAGCGCCGCCCGCACGTTGCGCTTCACCAGCGCGGCCACCGCCGCCACGATTCCCAGCAGCCGCAACGAAACCGGCCCCAGCACAACGGAAACCCCGTCCCAGAATCGCACCCACGCGGGGTGCTTGACGCCGACGCCGTGCGCGGCGTTCAGCAACGACCAATCGAGGCGATGCAGCCCGCTCCAGTCCTGGCGGTGGCCCACCCACATGACCGCATACACCACCGCGGCCGCCACGGCGGCGGCGACGACGGGGACGGTCCGCGCGCGGGTCACCGCATAACCGATACCAGCATCGCGGCGGCACCGGTGCGCCGGGCGGTCATACTGGCGTGATGGCGGTCTTTGTCCGACGGTTGTTCGGCATCGGCAAGCTGCCCGACGATCTGCACGCCGAGGTCGAGGCGGAAGGCCTCATCTACCTTGCCGACTACGTCGCGGTGACCCGGCGGTTCAGCGGCGTCATCCCCGGTGTGCGGTTGCCGCACAGCGTCGCCAGCTACTCCGGGTCGCTGGCCTTCACCTCGGAGCGGGCGCTCGCGACGCTGTCCATGCTGCCCAGGCTGGCCGGCCCCACCGTCAACGTCCGCTGGGACGCGCCGCGGACCGGCGCGGCGAAGGTCGAGATTTCGTCAACCGGATTGCAGGTCGGGGTCGACGTCGCCCACGTCGACAAGGCGTTCAGCGGCGAACTGTCGCTGCACTACAAGGCGACCATCCCGGCCGATGTCCTCGGCCGCCTGCCGCGGCGATCGCTGGCCTTTGACATGCCGCCCGAATACGTCTTCCGGGCGGTCGGCGTCACCTACAGCCCGTGATCGTGATTCGCGGCTCCCTACGATGACCCTGTGACCGATCAGGCGTACAGCCCCCAGGAGCGGCGGGCCGTCTACCGGGTGATCTCCGAGCGGCGCGACATGCGCCGGTTCCTGCCGGGCGGCGAGGTGGGCCCGGACGTGCTCGCCCGGTTGTTGCAGGCCGCCCACGCCGCCCCCAGCGTGGGCCTGATGCAGCCGTGGCGCTTCATCCGGATCACCGACGACGCGCTCCGGGGGCGCATCCACGCGCTCGTCGACGAGGAGCGCCCGCTCACCGCCGCGGCCCTGGGCGAGCGGGCCGAGGAGTTCCTGGCGCTGAAGGTCGAGGGCATTCTCGAGTGCGCCGAGCTGTTCGTCGTCGCGCTGTGCGACCACCGCGACGAGCACGTGTTCGGCCGGCGGACGCTACCGCAGATGGACCTCGCGTCGGTGTCGTGCGCGATCCAGAACCTGTGGCTGGCGGCGCGCTCCGAAGGCCTGGGCATGGGTTGGGTTTCCCTGTTCGACCCGCGGCGGCTGGCGGCCCTGCTGGCGATGCCCGCCGACGCCGAGCCGGTGGCCATCCTGTGCCTGGGCCCGGTGCCCGAGTTCCCGGATCGCCCGGCGCTGGAAATCGACGGGTGGACCCACGCCCGACCGCTGTCGGAGTTCGTCTGCGAGAACCGATGGGGCCGGCCGTCGCCGGCGGGGCGCGCGCGGCCGTAACGCGCGATCGGCGGCTGCGGTATCGTCGCCCGTCGAGGTGACGGTATGACAGAAAACGTGCTGATCGTGCACTGGCACGACCTGGGGCGACAGCTCGGCGCCTACGGCCACCCGGACGTGTCCAGCCCGCAGCTGGACCGGCTCGCCGCCGAGGGCATCCTGTTCACCAGGGCCCACGCCACCGCGCCGCTGTGCTCGCCGTCGCGTGGGTCGCTGTTCACCGGCCGCTACCCGCAAACCAACGGGCTGGTCGGCCTGGCCCACCACGGCTGGGAATACCGCAGCGACGTCCGGACCCTGCCGCAGATATTGGCCGAATTCGGTTGGTATTCGTCGCTTTTCGGCATGCAGCACGAGACGTCCTATCCGAAGCGGCTGGGCTTCGACGAGTTCGACGTGTCGAACTCCTTCTGCGAGTATGTGGTGGACCGGGCCTCCGAGTGGCTGCGCGATAGCACCGAAAACCTTGCGGGCCAACCGTTCCTGTTGACGGCGGGGTTCTTCGAGACGCACCGGCCCTACGAGCGGGACCGGTATGAGCCGGCCGACAGCGGAGCCGTCGACGTTCCCGCTTACCTGCCCGACACTGCCGAGGTTCGCGGCGATCTGGCCGACTTCTACGGGGCGATCGCCGCGGCCGATGCCGCGGTGGGCCGGCTGCTGGACACGCTGGCCGACACGGGGCTGGACGCCAGCACCTGGGTGGTGTTCTTCACCGATCACGGCCCCGCGTTTCCGCGCGCGAAATCCACGCTGTACGACGCCGGGACCGGCATCGGAATGATCATCCGCCCACCCACGAACCGCGCCATCGCGCCCCGCGTTTACGACGAGCTGTTCAGCGGCGTCGACCTGGTGCCGACGCTGCTCGGCCTGCTGGGCCTGCGCGTGCCGGCCGACGTGGAGGGCGTGTCGCATGCCGGCGCGCTGCTCGCGCCGGAGGAGCCGGCCGAACCGGACACCGTGCCAGTCAGGGACCACGTCTACAGCATGAAGACCTTCCACGACTCGTTCGACCCCATCCGGGCGATCCGCACCAAGGAATACAGCTACATCGAAAATTACGCGCCCCGGCCGCTGCTCGACCTGCCGTGGGACATCAAGGAAAGTCCGTCGGGGCTGGCGGTCGCGCCGTCCGTGCAAGGCCCACGGCCCGAGCGCGAACTCTACGATCTGCGCGCCGATCCCACCGAGACCAACAACCTGCTGGCCGGCGACCCGGGCGCCGACGCCGGTGTGGATGCGGTCGCCGCCGATCTGGCTGTGCGCCTACATGATTGGCGCCAGCGCACCGGCGACGTCATCCCGTCGGAGTTCGCCGGTTCCCGGATCGCGATGCGCTACGTCCAGACGTATCTGCAGATTCATCACATGACGCCGAGCAGCCGCTCGGCGATCGCCGTCGACCGCGGCGTCGAGGAGTAACCCCTACCCGCCCGAGCGGTGCGCGGCGCCGACCTCGGCGACGATGAACACCCGCCGGAACGGGAAGATCGTCGTGCCGTCCGCCCGGGGCGGGTAGGCGTCGTCCAGCAGCGGGATCAGCTCGCGGCGAAACTGCTCCCAGCCCTCGTCGTCGAGCCGCTCCCGCACCGGGACCAGCGCCGTGCCGGTGATCCATTCCAGCACCGGATGCTCGCCGGTCAGCTGATGCAGGTATGTGGTCTCCCAGACGTCGACCTTGCATCCGGCGTCCAGCATCAGGTTGGCGTAATGTATCGGCGGCTGAACCACCGCTCCGACACGAAACGGTATGTCGCGCATGAGTTTCGCGTAGGGCTCACGGCGGGCCAGGGCGCGCACCGTGGCGTGGGACGGCGTTTCGAAGTTGCCCGGGATCTGGACGCCGATCCACGACCCGGGCGCCAGCTCGCCGGCCCACCGGACCAGCAGGTCGGCGTGCTCGGGCACCCAGTGCAGGGCCGCGTTGCAGACCACCACGTCGGTGTCGGGCTTGGGCTTCCAGCTCCGCAAGTCGCCGATGACGGCGTCGATCCCGCGTTCCTTGGCCGCGGCGACCATCTCCGGCGAGCTGTCCACCGCCTCGACCACCGCGTCCGGCCAGCGCCGGCCCAGGTACTTCGTCAGGTGACCCGGCCCGCAACCGAGGTCGACCACCCGCCGCGCCTGCTTGGCGCCCACCCGCGACAGCAGGTCGTAGAAGGGCCGGCTGCGATGGTCCGCAAAGGCCAGGTAGACGTCGGGATCCCACATGTCTGGTCCTCCTGAACAACACCATGGCGGGTCGGCTGATAAACAAACCGTATTACCGCATGCCGCCCTGGCGGCGACCGAGTGGGAGGCTAGCATCGCGATTGTGACGCCCGACCCGGATCCGGTCGATCCCCCGGTTCCCGTTCCGGATGTTCCCGGCGCCTTGGAGGGTGCCGACGTATCCCCCGGCGCCGGGGGACTGCCGCCGCGCTCGGCGTTGTCGCCCCGCCAGCGACTGGTCGTCGAGGCGGCCGCGCTCTCCGATCTCGCGCTGCGCACCGCGGTCGCGTCGGTGCTGTCCACCACGGTGGCGCCGGCCGTCATCGCCGCCTCGGCGCGCTCCGGCAGCGAGCGCGGCACCCTGCGCTTCTACGCCGAGCTGGGCGCCGAGCGGGACCCGGCAAAGTCGTTTCCGGCGCCCACCGAGCTGCCCCGGGTCTCGTCGCGGCCGGCCAGCCGGATCGCGGAGCGGATCGCGCGCGGCACGGTCGACAACATCTCGTTCCCCAGCAGCTTCAGGGCGATCAATCCCGCGATGCGGGAGCGCTGGAGCGCATGGGGATCCAACAACATCGTGCACGCGCAGCACTGGCGCCATGGCGACGGACCGCACCCCACGCTGTGCGTCATACACGGCTTCATGGGGTCGTCGTACCTGGCCAACGGGCGGTTCTTCACGCTGCCGTGGTATTACCGGTCCGGCTACGACGTCCTGATGTACACGTTGCCCTTCCACGGCCGGCGGGCCGAAAAGCGCTCCCCCTTCAGCGGTTTCGGCTACTTCTCCGGCGGCCTCAGCGGTTTCGCCGAGGCGATGGCCCAGGCCGTGCACGATTTCCGGTCCATCGTCGACTATTTGCGCCACACCGGCGTCGAGCGCATCGCGCTGACCGGCATCTCGCTGGGCGGTTACACCTCCGCGCTGGTGGCTTCGGTCGACGACCGGCTCGAGGCCGTCATCCCCAACTGCCCGGTCGTGAGCCCCGCGATGATGTTCGACGAGTGGTTTCCGGCCAACAAGCTGATGGGGCTGGGACTGCGGTTGGCGAAAATCGGGCGTGCCGAGCTAGCCGCCGCGCTGTCCTACCACTCCCCGTTGAACTACCGGCCGCTGGTGCCCAAGGAACGCCGGATGATCATCACCGGCCTCGGCGACCGGATGGCCCCGCCGGCTCAGGCCGTCATGCTGTGGGAGCATTGGGATCGCTGTGCGCTGCACTGGTTTCCGGGCAGTCACGTGCTGCACGTGAGCCAGCTGGACTACCTGCGCCGGATGACGCCGTTCCTGCGCGAGTTCATGTTCTGACGGGTTCGGCCGGCGAGGCCCGATGGGCGCCGGCCACCGGGGTGGGCCAGACGAGTCGCGCCAGCAGGCCGGCGGGCTCACCCGTGTGCCCGTCGAGGCGCCGGGTGGACAGCGGATCCAACGCCGCCAGCGCCGGCCGGTGGTTTCCGCGTTGGGGAGTCAGCCCGTCCAGCGGCGCCGCGCCACCGGGGGGCGTATCGGTCTGGATCGCGCACGCGGCCGCGACCGTGCGGTGGGTGCCCTCGCCGGAGATCTCCAGCGCCGTGCACGTCTCGTGCGCCGGGTGCGACCGGATCGCGTCCAGGGTTTCGGGCAACCCGTCGTCGACGCGGACCTGGTATGCCGCAATATAATCCGAGGCGCCCCGCTGCACCCCTCGCCACGATTCGCGGGCGTCGGGCTCCAGCGGCCGCGGAACGTCGGCGGGCCCGACCGCACTCGCTTCCCATCCGATCTCACGGAGGTGGTCGGCCAGCCGGCGCGCCACGACCTGGGCGGTCTCGTGCAACGGGATTCGCGACGAGCGCGCCCGCAGGGCCGCCAGGTTGTCGGGCGCCGACACCGTGATCCCGATCCAGGTCTCCCGCCGCGACGGGTCGGATGCGTTGTCGCGGCTGGTGATCCGGATCTTGTCGGCGCGGACGCCGTAGCGGTCCAGGTACCCCGCGATCACCGGCAGCGGAAGCACATCCGAATCGCCGACGGGCGGTCCGACCCGCAGCAGCGCCGTCGTCTTTGTGGCGCAACCGGATTCGGGAACGAGCCCGGCCTTCTGGTTTCGGCCGCGGCCCACCATCGCCAGGCGGCGGCGCAGGATCGTGGTGAAATGCAGGCCGTGCCACCAGCCGAACAGCACGACCACGACGGCGGCGGCGATGCCGAGCAGCCAGTAGTCGCGCGGCGACCGCCAGGGGTAGGCCATCGCGGCGGGCACCACGACCAGCAGCGCCAGGGTGATCCGGCCGGCGCCGGGGGTCGGTATCGAGCGGCTCACGGGGTGGTCTCCTTCTTTCGGGCGATCGTGGCGACCGCGGCCGCGACGGCGACAAGCAAAGCCAGCACGGCAGTTCCGGCGAACGCGACGGTCCGCCCGGTGGTGTCCTTGGGCGCCGGCGCCGGCGGAACCGCGACCGGCTTCGCGGGCGCCGCACCGGGTTGGCCGCCGGCCGGCAGTTCCCACGTCAGCGCCGCGACCGGGTCCACGCCGCCGGCGCCGACGACGTTGGAGGGCGCCCGGGCGCCGTTGTGCGCGGTCGCGGTGATGCGCCGCACCACCTGCGTCGCGGTCAGTTGGGGATACTTGCTGCGCACCAGCGCCGCGACGCCCGACACGTAGCCGGCCGCGTAGCTGGTGCCGCTCAGCGCGACCATCTGCTGGTGGTCGTCGGGCAGGCCGTTCGCCAGGCCACCACCGTCGCGATTGCTGATCGACACGATGTTTTCGCCGGGCGCCGCGATGCCCACCCACGGCCCGGCCATGGTGAATTTCGACGGCTGCCCCTCCGGCGTGAGCGACGCCACCGACAGCACATACGGCTGCCACCACGACGGGATGGAGACCGACGTGACGCCGGCCCAGTTGCGCTGGTCTTCGGGGCGGCCCAGGTCGGTGAGCGGGTTGGACTCGCAGCCGGTGCCGCCGGCGACGGATCCGGTCGCCCCGGTGTTGCCCGCGGCGGCCACCAGCACCGCGTCCTTGTCCACCGCCGCGTACCGGATCGCCGCGCCGAGCGCGGCCTGGTCGACGGGCCGATCGGCGGGCAGGCAGGTGATCGCCGAGACGTTGATCACCCGCGCGCCGAGGTCCGCCGCGCGCACGATGGCCCGGCCCAGCGTCGCCACCTCCAGGGAAGCCTGCGCCAGCTGCGGATCGCCGCCGGGCGTGCGCGGCGAGAACCTCGCGGACGTCGTCCTGATCGACACCACCCGCGCCGCGGGCGCCACCCCCGAGAAGCCGTCGTCACCCGGCTGGCCGGCGATGAGCCCGGCGACCAGGGTGCCGTGCCCGTCGCAGTCGGTCAGGCCGTCGGTGGTCTCGACGAAATCGCCGCCGGGGTCGACGTTGGGCAGGCGCGGGCCCGGCCGCACCCCGGTGTCGATGACCGCCACGAGCTGGCCCTCGCCGCGCGAAAACTGCCACGCGGCGGGAAGGTTCAGCATCGCCTGACTGGGCGTCAGCGCACCCGGATCGCTGCCCGGGACGACCCCGGAGGCGCCGCATGGGCCGCGCTGCTCCATCGGCTGCACGGGTCCCGGGGTCCCGCTGGGCGGCGGCAGGCCGGGGTCGACCGCCGGCGGGCTGATCGCCAGCGCCGGCGGACAGGCCCACATCATCGCGGCGCAAGCCGCCGCGAGGCAGGCCAATCCGGCTTGAGGCCCCGCCCTCATCATCGATTGAGGACCCAGCTGAAGAGGCCGACGAGGTACGCCATGACGGGGATCAGCGAGGCATCGAGGCCGGCCGCCAGGAAGCCCAGGAGCCGGCGCAGCGGCAGCGAATAGCTGTCCGGCGAGGCGATGCGCGGGTTCGACGCCACCACCGCCCACACCGACGCCAGCGCGACGAGGACCAGCGCCGCGCCCAGCGCCGCGCCGTAACGGCCCGTCGCCGTGTAGATCACCAACAGGACACCCGCGACCAGGTAGGGCTGGGCGAGCAGCCACGCCTTGCAGGCGGCCGAATCCCAGACCCGGGCGCGCAGGACGGACGTGGCGGCGGTCGCCGCGACGACGTACCAGCCGAAACCGCCCAACGACTCGGGGCGCACCGCGATCGCGACCGATCCCAGGACGCTGAGCAACACCGCGGCGGCGATGAATCCGCTCTGATGGGCGTCGCCGATCCGCACCCGCCGCGGCAGGTCCTCCAGCAGGGGTAGCGACGGCGCCGACGGGGTCGGATCGCCGGGCGCGGGAATGACCGGCAACGGGAAGCGCGCCCACAGCGCGGACAACTGGGCCGCCTCGACGGTGACCAGCAGGGCCGCCACGATGAGCCCGCAGCCGATGGTCAATACCGTTGGCTGCCACAGTAATTCGGCGGCGGCGGCCAGCACGATCCCGGCCCCGACCACCGCGGTCGTGGTGAAGAAGGCGGCGGCGCGTTCGCGCTCCGGGCCGGGAACCAGCAGGACCGTCAGCGACCACGCGGCGACGCCGGCCGCGGCCAGCATCAGTTGCGCCGGCCCGAATCGCCCGGGCACCGCCAACGCCAGGGCCGCGCCGATGGGCGCCAGCGCCGCGATCGACAGCGCCAGTCCGGCGCGCGCGGAACGCGCCGTGATCAGCAAGCCGGCCAACGCGGTGAGCGCGGCGACCACGCTGACGGCGACCAGCCCGGACAGCGCGCCGGTGGTCGCCCGGTAGGTGACTCCCAGGCCGGTCGCCAGGAAGGCCACGACGACCGCCGCGGCCACCGCCCCACGCTGGATGTGCGCGGCGCCCCAGGGCCTCAGCCGGGAGGTCGAGAAGATCATGGCGGCGTCGGCGATGTCCTCGACGATGCCCGGCGCGGCCGGGCCGGCGGGGACCGGCTGCAGCGCCAGCAGGTCACCGTCGACGACCCCGACCGTGTCCAGGCTGGCGTCCAGGCTGAACGGCGCGCCACCGACGGGTGCCAGGCTCAGGTGGGAAGCCGCGAGGGTGTCCAGGGTGTCCTCGGCGTCACCATTCGCGGCCCCGGGAGCCGCCAAACGCCGGACCGCGGGCAGGATTTCGCGCAGCGGCAACTCGGCGGGCAGCGCCATCTCCGTCAGCCTGCTGTCGGCGAGAATGGCGACGCGGACGATCGGCATGACGGCGCCGGACGTCACTGCGACCTCGAAAAATGTTGGGGCCGTACAGGGGACATGCTTCTCTCTTCTCTATCTCGGTGCCGCTAGGAATATTGGAGGGAAAAATCTCGGGACAGCCGCTGGCCGGGAAACCATTGGCCATCCGGTAAGAGGGCGGTCAGCTGTTCGATCGCGACGGCGATCGCGAAGGGGGTTCCCGGGCCGAACGTCGAGACCCACTCGCCGTCGAAGGCGCGCGACGGGCTGACCAGCACCCGGCCCGCGGTGGTGTCGACGATGCTCATCCCGACCTCGGTGGTGGAGTGCCGCCCGTCGCGGTGGCAGCCGGCAACGACCTCGACGTAGCTGCGCGGGCCGGTGAACACCGACTCCACCACCGGTCGTGCCGATGCCGGGATGCCCAGGTATTCAACCACTTCGGGCAGCGAAGCGCCGGACCGCAGCCGCTCGTCGGCCCGCGCTCCGACGCACGCCGGCATGCTGAACTCCTCGAATCGCGCCGGCTGCCGCTGCGCCAGGCCGACGCCCAGGACCGGGACCAGCCCCCGCGGGTCGTCGACGTCCATGGCCGTGAACGTGACCAGCTGCGCGCTCCGCAACGCGACCACCGTCTTGTCCGTGGCGCCGGCGCGCCGCGCGACCACCCCGCGCAGCAGCTCGCCGGAACCGGTGGCCTCACCGGTCCTGGTGGGTCCCACGTAGCGCAGGTCGAGCCACCGGTCCGGAAAGCAGACCGCCCTGATCCAGTCCGCGACCGCCGGGTTGATCGCTCCGTCGTGCGACACCAGACCCATCCGGGTCAGGTCCGCGCGCTGACGCTCCAGGAACGCCCCTCGCTGCGCGGCATCGCAATACGGCGTGGTGATCGCCAGGACCCACGGAAAGCTACCCGCTCCAATGGTTTCCGCGATGTACCAGGCGTGGTCGACCGTCAGCTCGACGGCGTTGGGTGCAGCATCCATTTAAGTTATCTCGACGTTGGCTAGCCGCCCCATTTGGCGGCTTCGGCCGCGTCACGGGCGTACATGGCCAGGGTGTTGGCCTCGTGGGTGCTGGCCATCGACTGATAGGCCCGCACCAGCGATTCCATCGCCTGGTTCCACTGCGCCTGCCACACCTGATAGGTCATACCGGTGTCGCCCTGCCACGCGTTGGACAGCGCGGCCTGCTCGCTGGCGATGTCGGCGCCCAGCCCCTGCAGGGTGCCGGCGTAGCCGGACATGTCTCCCGCGTGGCCCAGCATCGCGGGGTAGTTGTACATGATCTGTGACATCACAAGTCCTTTCGCTGCTGGCGGTGTGATCAGAATGCGGTGTAGCCGGACGCGGCCGCGGCGTCGGCGGCCACGTAGGTGCCCGCGGCGTCCCCGAGGTTGGCCTGGGCGATGTCCAGCAGGGTGTTGACCCGAGCGGCCACCTCCACGAAGCGGGCATGGGCCGCCTGGAACGCCGCCGAGGCCTCCCCGACGTGAAACGCCTGCGCCGACATCGCCTCTTGCTCGGCCTGGCTGATCGTGCTGCGCATCAACGCCGCCTTGGTGCCAAACGCCGACTGCGCGGCCACCAATTGCGGAATATGAGCATCCAACATACTCATGGTGATTGGTTTCCTTTCGGTCTCTTCGGATTTCGGTTACTGACTGGCACGTTACGAACCGTCGCCGCCCCCTCTCTCCGACTCACCCGGGCCATGCCGATCGTCCGGGTCGTGTTCCCAGGTGCCCGGCACCATCGGCACCCGCGGGCCGCCGCCGAACTCGTCGCCGGCCAGCTTGGTCAGCCCGGCCGCCGACAGCGCGCTGACTTTGCGCGCGGTTCCGGCGAATCCCAGTGTCCGGGCGCCGTTGCCGGACGCCACCGCCGCCTCGCCGTAGTCGGGCGCGACACCGACGTCGGAATCCATGTCCAGGAATTCGTCGCCATACTCGCGCATTGTGGCCCGCCGGCGCCGCCGCGCCCGCCCCGCCGCCCGGCCGGGCGCGGCGGCGCCGACCGCCGGGATGGTCGCCGCCGGCGCCTTGGCGCCGCCGCGGCCGCCCACCGTCGGCCCCGACTCGGAGCCCGGGCCACCGCCGAAACCCACCATGTAGGCGAAGGTTCCGGTGGCCGTCGCCGGGGCGGGCGTCGCGGCCACGCCGGCGCCCGCGGCGCCCGCCGGCGCCGGTGCGCCGGCGGGGCTCGCCACCGTCGGGGCCATGCCCGCCGCCGGCCATGCCGGGGAACCGGTCGAGGCCAGCAGCAGTGGCGCCGCCCCGGCGACGCCCGCCGCGACGGGCGCGATCTGGGCGGGCAGCAACGTCACCGCGCCGATGCCCAGGCTGAGGCCCAGCGGTATCAGGAACGGCGAACTCAGCACCATCCCCCAGGTCGGCCAGCCAACCAGGTTGAAGAACACCTGGTAACCGAGCGCGAACAGCAGGGGACCGTAAAGCACCAGCGCCTCGGACGGATTCGTCAGGAAGGCCTCGACGAGGCCGATCGAGTTCCCCACGGGATCCTGCAGGAACGTGGCGATCTCGTTGAACATCCCGCCGTAGAAGTTGAGGTAAGTCTGCAGCAGTTGCGAGATCAACGACCCGGGGTCGAAGGCGCCTGGGGTGGCGCCGGTCGCGGCGTTGTCCGCCTCACCCACACCGGGATTCAGCACATTCGGCGCGGGGGCGGTGCGCGGCGCCGAGGCCAGCGCCGCGCCCGAGGCCGCCTGATAGGCGCTCATCGCGGTGGCGGCCTGCACCCACATGCGCACGTAGTCCGCCTCGTTGAGCGCGATCGGAATCGTGTTGATGCCAAAGAAATTCGTTGCGACCAGCACCCCGTGAATGATGTGGTTGGCGGCCAGCTCGACCAGCGTCGGCATCGCCGCCAGGGCGCTCGTGTAGGCCGTCGCCGCGACCTCGTGCTGCGCGGCCACGCCGGCGCTGTCGGCACTGGCCTGCTGCAGCCACGCCAGGTAGGGCGCGTGGGCCGCCACATACCGCTCGGCGCTCGGCCCCTGCCACGCCCCCGCCTGAACCGCCCCCAAAAGCCCACCGAGTTCGACCGCGGCCGAGGCGTATTCGGCGCTGAGCGACGACCAGGCGCCGGCGGCCGCCAACAGCGACCCCGGTCCCGGACCGGCGCTCAGCATCGCCGAATACACCTCCGGCGGCGAAGCCATCCAGATGGGCGAGCTCATCGTCAGCCGGCCGCCATCCCATAGGTCGCGGCCGCCGCGGTGTCACCCGCGAGATAGCTTGCGCCGGACTGACCCACGCCCGCGCCGGCGCGGCCCAGCTCTTCGACGCCCTGGGCCGCGACGACGGCGTGCTCCTGGCCCTGGGCGCTGAATCCGGCGGCCGTCTGCAGCGACACGGGATCGGCCGCCGGCGGTACCACCGCGGTGATCGCCGGGGCCGCCGCCGCGTGCGCGGCCGCCAGCCGTGCCGTCAGCGCTGCCACTGCCGCGCTGGTCGCGGCCAGGCCTTCGGGAACCACTCGCAACGTCATGACCAACTCCCTTACTGTTGCGTTTCACCAAACATCGCGGCCTCGCCGACGAGCGGGTTGACCAGCTGCACGTACGTCGGAGTCTCGCTGTCGCCCAACAGGATCGCCCGACCGGCGGGCAGCCGGCCGAATCGCTGCCCCCGGATCTTGCCGCTGTCCTGCGGGTTGCCCGAAAGCATCAGCGTGGTCGCCTGCAAGTCGTTGAGGCGACGCAGCAACGGGCTGGTCATCAACCCGTGCCCCGATCCGGTGGCGCGCGCCGTGACGATCACCCGCAGCCCCAGATCGGCGGCCTGCGCCAGCTGTGGGATGAGCGCGGTCCATGGCCGCTGCCCGATGTAGGGGCCGCTCATCGCCGGCGAATCCGGTATCTGGTCGACGTCGTCGATGATCAGGTAGTGGGTGTGACCCTGGTAGGTCCAGCGGGACAGCTCCGCCGCCGACAGGCCCGCCGGCGGCCGCCGCGACTCGATGAGGTTGGCCAGCCCCAGCATCGCCGGGATGACCCGGTCGATGTTCGCGGTGTACTCGTTGTCCGGGAACAACGGCTCGTCGACGAGGTGCAGCCGACGATCCAGGACGGTGAAGGCCACCCGGTCCGCGGTGGAGTGCTCGCGGACGGTGCGGATGATGTGGCGCAGCAGGGTGGTCTTGCCGGACTTGCTGTCGCCGAACACCATTAACAACGGGTTCTCGGTGAAATCCAGCACGACGGGCGCGAGGTCCTCTTCGCGCTGACCGATGACCACCTGTTCGGTGCCGCGATACAGCGGCCCCAGCGCGTCGGGCGCGAGATTGGTGGGCAGCAACCGGACCCGCGGCGCGGTGACCCCGGGGTGGCGGGCGTTGATCGCGGCGATGTGGTCCAGTTCGGGGGCGGCGAACAGGAAATGTTCGGCGGCCATGGTCAGCCCGCGGCCCGGCTGGTCGTGCGGGACGGCGTCGGCCGGGCGGCGCAGCGCGCCGACCACCCGCACGTTGCTGTCCCGCGCGTCGTGCAGCTTGAGCTCGAGCCGCAGCCCGAGGCCGTCGCGCATCGCCAGCGGCACCTCCAGCCAGCTCGGGGTGGTGACGATGACGTGAATGCCGTACGCCAGGCCGACGTTGACCAGTTCGGTCACCTTGGCCAGCAACGGGTTACGGGTGTTGAACTGGTCGGTGTTGTCGCGGCCGAACGCGTACAGGTTGTCGATGACCAGGAACACCTCGCCGAAACCGTCGTCGGGGGCGCCACCGTGCTTCTCCCGGAACAGCTCTCGCTGCTGACGCGACAGCAGCAGCTGTTCCAGCTCGCCGAAGGTGCGGCGGATGCGTTCGGGTTCCAGCGCCGACGCCACGCCGCCCACGTGCGCCAGATCCTCCAGCGCCCGCAGCTGGCCGCCGCCGTAGTCGAGGCAGTAGAACGTGACCTCGCGGGGCGAGTGCAGGCTGGCCGCCGACATGATGAACGTCTGCAGCGCAGTCGATTTCCCGGACTTGGGGCCCCCGTGGATCACCATGTTGCCGGCCGACGAGGTGGCGTCGAAGATCAGCGGGTCGCGGCGCATCTCGAAGGGCTTGTCGATCTCGCCGAGCGGCCACCGCCACTGCCCTTGCGGCACCCCGGCGCGGGCCAGCACCGTGGTCAACGGGATCGGCTCGTCCAGCGGCGGCAGCCACAGCTGCGGCGCCCGCGGCCCGTACCGCGCCAGCTGCTCGCCGATGGTCGCGATCAGCTTGCGCGGCGGCCCGGCCGCATCCTCGTCCTCGCCGGTGGAGATGACGGTGCCGTGGTCGGGCTCCACCCTTTCGGCGGGGAACAGCTTCGGCTCGGGGTTCGAGTGCACGACAAGGGCTTTGGCCGTTTGCGGCGGCTCGTAGATGCCGTCGACGTAGGTGCTGCGGAACTTGATCGGGGTCGCACCGGGGGCCGGCACCAGGAAGGCCGCGCCCTTGTGCTCCTTGCCGGATTCGATGTGGTACGCGTCTTCCACGCCGATGATCTGGCGGGAAACGCTGGGACTGGCCACCTTCAACCCGATGCGGTAGGAGGTGTTCTTGTCGATGTCCTTGATCTTGCCCACGTCCAGCGTCTGGGAAGCGAACAGGATGTGGATGCGGAACGAGCGGCCCTTGCGGGCCACGTAGTCGAACAGCTCCGCGTATTCCGGATGGTCGGCCAGCATCAGGGTGAACTCGTCGGCGACCACGAATAGCGTTGGCAGCGGCGGCAGTTCGTGTCCGGCAGCGATCGCGTCCTCGTACTCGGTCACCGAGTTGAACGCGCTGCCCTGGACGCGGCGGCCCGCCTCCCGCAGCAGCGTCTCGCGGCGGGCCACCTCGCCGCGCAGCGTGTCGGCGAAGCGGTCGGCCAGCGATTTCTTTTCGGCCATGTTCGAGATCACCGCGACGACTTGCGGGAAGTTGCGGAAGCTGTCGGCTCCGGCCTCGCCCTTGAAGTCGGCGTAGATCACGATCAGCCGGTCCGCCGAGTGGGTTGTCAACAGTGACAACAGGATCGACATCAGGGTTTGCGACTTGCCGGAACCGGTCATGCCGATCATCAGGCCGTGCGGGCCCATTCCGCCCTCGGCTTCGTCCTTGAGGTCGAAGATCAGCGGCTCGCCGGTCGCGGTGACACCGATCGGGACGCGCAGCTCGTCGTCGCGGCGGCGCGGCGCCCACAGCGTCGGCACGTCCAGCCGCGACGCGTCGCCGATGCCCAGCAGCGTGGTGAAGGTGGCACCGCGGGTGGCCGCCGAGCGCAACCCGGCATGGGTGGGGTTGGAGTCCCACCGCGACAGCTGGCGGGCCAGGTGGGCGGCGTCGGCGGCGCCGAGCCCGTCGGCGCTGTCGATGTAGGGCCGCCAACCACCGGTCTGCCAGCGTTCGATGGCGCCGGCTTGGCCGCCCCCGCCGTCCCCCCCGCTGATGCGCAGGATCGGCTTTTCGGGATCCGAATACTGTTCGCGGTGCGGGGGTGTGGCGGAGCAGTGCACGACGGTGACCCCCGCCCGGCCCACGGCCAGCGCCGAGGCGTTCAGGTCGTAGTCGGGGTCGTCGACGACGATCAGCAGGTGCCGCAGCGCGTCGGCGGGCTCGCCGGTGAACTCCGGGCGGTCGGCAAGCGCGGGCCCGAGCAGCGCGATCAATTCGTCGGCGCCGGTGGACAGGAAGCGGGCCGGGCCGACGCCGTCGAGCTCGCCGGGAATGTCGACGTGCGGCAACCACTTCAGCCAGGACCAGTCGGCGCCCTCCAGGTCGCGGGTGGCCAGCGCCACCCCGAGAACCGTCGGGTCGTGCCACGTCACCGCCTGGGCGATCCAGGCACGCAACGCCGCACGCACGTCGGGCCCCTCACCGAGGACCGTGATCCGCGAGACCTTGGTCAGGTCGATCCCGGTCGGCACGTCGCGGACGGTGCGCTGGGTGTCGAGCAGGCTGCGTAACGCGCTGTGCGACACCGGTTCCAGGTCGATCTCGTCGGCGGTGTCGTTGACCCGCAGCGCGGTGGCCAGCGGCACCTGGTGCCGGCCGGCCCGCAGCACCAGGAAGTCGGGGTCGTGGGGGTCGCGCTCCCACTGCCGGCGGGAGCCGGGAACCGTGGCGAGCGCCGTCGGGTCGGGGTGGGACCACTCGGCGGCCGCGCGCTGCTGGGCGGCCTGCGTCCGGATGTTGTCCCGGACCACCGACAGGTAGCGCAGGTAGTCGGCCCGTTCGGCGTCGACCTCCTCGGTGCGCATCTTGTTGTCGTTGCCGCGATAGAGCGCGGTCGCCGCCAGCAGCAGCACGAACGGGAAGAACAGCGTCTGCGGCGAGATCATCCGCATCCCGGTGGCGACCAGCGCGACGATCATGCCGACGATCAGGATCACGATCAGATACGGCATCGCGCGCCGCAGCAGCGACGGCGGGATCACCCGGGGCAGCTCGGGGGGCGCCTCGATGGTGATGGTGCCCTTGCGGGTGGCCGGCGGCGCCAGCCGGCGGCGGGCCTCGAAGATCAATCGGCTCATCGGGACCCTCCTTCGGCCGACACCGCGCGACCGGGCTTGGCGTCGGGCGCCAGGCCGTCGTGGGCGAGCAGCGCGTCGGCGCGCGACAGTGTCGGTCCGGGTGCGAACAGCGACAGCACCGACCACGGGATGGGAACTGCGGGGGCGCTCAGACCAAGGGCCTCAACGGTTTTCCCGTGCCCTGCGGCGCCGGGCCCGTTCCCGGTTTCGGTGTCGATGCCATAGCGCACCCCGGTGTCGGAGACCCAGAACAACGACCCGGCGCCCGGTGCCGCCGGCCCGCCGCCCACCGTCTGGGTGAAGTAGCCGGTGCCCGGCGCGAGGGCGACGCGGGCGGCGGTCCCCTGAGAGCCGCCGCCGACCAGGTCCACGGTGCGCACCGCGTCCGGCACCGGCAGCACCGAGCCGGACAGCAGGCTCAGCGAACTGGTGGCGGCCCCGGCCGGCTTGCTCCAGTGCGCACAGGTGACGGGATTTGCGGCCGCGCCGACGAGGGCGACCTGCTGGTCGGGATAGCGCGTGGTGTCCAGCATCCGCGACACCGGCAGCTTGGCCACCTCGTCGGCCCCGAGCCGCGGGGGTTGGTCCAGCCCATAGGAATTGGTGTTGCGCAGGATCGCGGCCAGCACCGGCGAGATGGACTGCAGGCCGTCGGGCAACACCGCGTAGTACCGCACGGTGCCGGAGGAGTTCTGCTCCACGCCGTAGGAGACGACCACCGCGCCGATCGGGGCCGGCACCGAAAAGTCCGCCGGGCCACCGGAATTCGGGATCGGCGGCGCCGTCAGCGCCGGAGCCTCGGGTATCGCGTTGAAGAGCCCCTGCGCGATGGGCCGCGGGGTGGGCACATCGGAGACACCCAGACCCAACCCCAGGGCGTTCGTCACGGCGTGGTTGGTCAGGTCGATGGGGCTGCGCTTGCCCCCCCACAGCAGCCAGGTGCCGTTGCCGTTGTCGACCAGGATTCCCTGGTTGGCGCGGATGGTGGCCGCGCGCGCGCCGTCGCCGTCGGGCGGGCCGGCGATCACCGTGACGCCCGCGCTGTGGGCGGCGCGCGAGGTGCCGGTGACGGCATCGCACACCGTCCAGTCGGCGTCGTGCGCGGCGTTCTGCACCATGCGCTCCGGCGCCCCCGGGATTCCGATCAGGTTGCCGCGCGGAAACCGGTCCAGCTCACTGCTTTTCACCATGGTGGGGTCGACCGGCCGGCCGACGATCAGGCGGGCCGAGGTCAGGTTGAGCACCGGGTGCAGGTCGTCGCCGACGCGCACGTACAGCGCGGCGGTCGACCGGTCCGCGAGGACGGCGTTGTTTCCCGCCGTGCCGCTGGGCCGGATCAGCGAGAACACGAAACAGCCCGCCAGGCCGGTGATCAGGATGAGCGCGCCCATCAGCACCGCGCGCGATTGGGTGCGCAACGGGTCGACGAGCATCCGGGTGTCATGCAGGGCGATGCCGGAGGCGATCCGGCGCATCACGAAACGCCAGCCGCTCACCTGATGCCGGGTGACGAAACCGCGGCGGTACACCACCTTGTCGGGGTTGTCGTTCACCGGGGTCCGCGAGGCGAAGGAACGCCGGTCCCCGGCCCATTCGCCGTCGGACTCGTTGACGCTCATGCCGGCACCGACAGCCCGAGACCGCGCAGCAGCGGCTCGACCGACTTCTCGACGTCCAGGTCCGTGATCGTCATGAGCTCCTCGTCACTGAATTCGCCTGTCCCGGCGTGCTCCGAATGGTCGAGCCGGAATTCGCGTTCCTCCTCGGACCGCTCGACGATGTTGCGCACGAAGCGGCCGTTGCCGGCGATGTCGAGGCTGCGCCGCGAGATTCCGTTGGCGTCGGGCGTCGACTCCGCGGCCAGCTTCGAGAACAGGGCCTCCATGTGTTCGAGCGCGGCGGGCTCGAAGACGCTGTCGCGCTGCTCGGCCATCTTGTGCGCGATCTCCACCAACTCGCCCGGCGCGTAGGAGGGGAAGTCGATGTTGCGGGTGAACCGCGACCGCAAGCCCTCGTTGGTGTCGAGGAACTTGTCCAGGTCCGCCCGGTAACCGGCGATGATGACCACCAGCCGGTCGCGATCGTTCTCCATGCGGGCCAGCAGGGTATCGATGGCCACCAGCCCGAAGTCGTTCTTGGCGCCGGTGGCCACCAGGGCGTAGGCCTCGTCGAGGAACAGCACGCCGTCCAGCGCGCTGTCGATGATCGCGTTGGTCTTGGCCTCGGTCTCGCCGATGTGCTGACCGATGAGGTCGGCGCGGTGCACTTCCCTGATGTTCTCCCGCTTCAAAAGCCCTAGGCCGCAATAGATTTTGGCGACGACGCGGGCGATGGTGGTCTTACCGGTCCCGGGCGGCCCGGCGAAGACCAGGTGGTGGGTGCGCTGCGCCACCGTGAGCCCACGCTGCTTGCGCACCAGCTCCATGGCCACCGAACTCTTCAGCCGCGACACCTGGTTTTTGACCTCGTCCAGGCCGATGAACTCGGCCAGCTGGCGTTCGGCCTCGTGCAGCAGCGCGGCCTTGCGCTCGTGGGCCGCGGGGTCCACGAAGTCCTCCGCGTTGGGCTCGGTGGCGGGGTCCCAGGGGTTGGCGCGCGCGTCGATGCGGGCCGCCGTGGTGGTGACGATCCCAAAGCTGGTGTCGGACAACGCCTGTTGGATCTGTTCGTTCTCGGGGTGAGCCGCGTACAGGTCCTGCAGCACCTCGCTTGCCGACTCCTCGTCGACGTGCGCGCGCAGCACGAGCGCCTTGGCCAGCGCGCCGTCGACCGCCGCCACCGCGACCGGGCCGTCGGGTTCCTCGAGGTACGACAGGGCCGGGGCGAACATGCCCAGCCGGGCCAGCGCGGTGCCCAGGGCGATCCTGGCGGCGTGGGAAAAGGTGTCGTCGAGGTCGGAGTCGGTGACGATCGGGGTCAGCAGCCTGACGACGTGCGACCAGCGCTCGGCGCGGTAGTTGATGACGACGGCGACCCAGCGGGCCTCGCGCCAGCCCGGGCGGCGGTCGACGAGGCCGGTGACTATCCGGTCGGCGTCGGCCAACCGTCCGGCCTCCCCCGTCGAGGCCAGCGCCGCCGCGTAGGCGAGGTGGAAGTCGTCCGGGGTGGTGGCGCGGAACTGTAAGTACAGGCCGGTGTCGTAGCGGAAGCCCAGGGCCCCGGGGGCAAGCTCCACCTGGCGCTGCAGCGTGCCCGCGGTGGCCGCGGTGCGCGACACGGCCTCGAGCACGCGGAGGGAGGTGTCGCCGGCGGCGGCCAGCCCGGTCCAGGCGTCGCATTGGTCGTGCGCGACGCGCGTGAGCGCCGTGAAGCCGGAGCGGGCGGCCGTCAGGTCGGCCGGACGCTGGCGCTCGTAGACGGCGAGGCCGAGCGCGCGGCAGCACGTGGCGAACCGGCTGACGACGTCGCCGTCCACCCTGCCATCTGACCGAGAATTCACGGGCTGAGCTGCGAGCATGCCGGTGTCACCGCGTTCCACGGCCGCTTGTTCTCCCAAACGTAGTGTCCCCTAACCTAACCCGCCTGAAGTTAGCATTGCATAAGCTAACTGTCGAGGTGCCTGGGTCCGTCCGACTCACGATTCAGCTCCCGTTCCGATTCCGCTGTTGAGGGTGTTACGTGCGATCATTCGCCGCATTTTCGGATTTATGTCGAACCGCAAGCACTTTGCCAGTCTCCTCTCAGATTTAGCTCAGCGAAGCTTACTGAAAATCATTTTCATTATCAAACCGGGCCATGCCCCCAGGTGACCGGCGCCGGCCGGCGGGCCGCGCGGCACGGGACCGCTGCTCAACCGGGCCGAATGAGCCCCCGGCGGCACTGCCATCCACACCGGCGCGGGCCATGGCGGCGACTCCTTACCGATCACGCTGGACTTAACGGCCGCCGTGGGCCGCGGGGCGGCCTGACGACACGCTGGTAGTAGTCGGCGGACGGCGCGGAAAAGTTCCCGTCAAACGGGTTTTTGGTGGTGCCCGGATCGGCTTCTGATCAGGCCTTGATCGCGCTGACCAGGGTGTTGCGCGCGATCATCGGCCCGGCCTCGGTTTCCGGGCCCGGCAGCGGCCGGCCGACCTGGCGCAGGTAATCGGCAAGCGGGGTGCCGACGGCGGTCCAGCCTCGCCTGCCGAACCATTCGGCGGCGGGAGCGCACTGCTCGTTGTAGACCAGCTGGAAGAAGGGGCGCTCTTCGGTGCCTTCGGCCATCGCGGCCCGTTCCTCCTGGAGCTTGGCCTCGAATTCTTCCGGCGCAAGCGGGGCGCCGTCTTCGATCCCGACGTGACTGCCGTGGCCGGCCAGGCCGTCGATGCCGGTGAACAGCTGCTCCTGCGCGCTGGCCGGCAGATAGATCAGCAGACCTTCGGCGATCCACGCGGACGGCTTGGCCGCATCAAAGCCGCTGTCGCGCAAGGCTTGTGGCCAGTCCTCGCGAAGATCGACCGCGATCTCGCGGCGCTCGGCGCGCGGTTGGGCGCCGTGGCCGGTGAGCACCTCACGCTTGAAATCGAGGACCTGCGGACGGTCCAGCTCGAAGATCGTCGTCGCGGCCGGCCAGTCCAGCCGGTAGGCGCGGGAGTCCAGCCCGGCCGCCAGGATGACCACCTGCCGCACGCCGGCCGCGGCGGCCCGACGGAAGTATTCGTCGAAGTACTTGGTGCGAGCGCCCTGGAAGTTGACGAAATGCTCGCCGAAGTCGGCGCTCCTCAGCGGGTGGTCGGGTTCCTTGCCGTCGAGGACGTCGGCCGCGGGACCGCCGACGGCGCGGCAGAACAGCTCCGCGTACGGGTCGACGGCCAGCGGGTCGGGCTTCTGCGCCTCCAGCGCCCGCGCGGTCGCGACGAAGAGCGCGGTCGAACCGACGCTCGTTGTGATGTCCCAGGTATCGCCTTCGCTGCGCACCCGAACGACACTACCCGCCGGACCGTCGCCCCGAGGGGGCCGCCGCGGGCCGCGGTCGATCCGCGCAGATACGGAGCCGTCGGAGTGTTTTGACCGTAAGTACGGAGGAAACTCACAGCTGTTTCCGCACCTCGCGCCGGCCGAGCAGTCCTAAGCTGCGAGCACAGGATCTCTTCGGCCTCGGTGATTTCTCCTCGCCCGAAAGGCGGCGGGTTTCACTCGGAAGGAGCGCGGGATGACGTGGCGAGGTGTTCCCAGCGCTTTGGGCGGCAACGGGCCGGCGGCCACCGCGGCGGCGAAGCATCTCGTCACGCCGGGCTGACGATGACCGCGCCGGTCTGGATGGCGTTTCCGCCGGAGGTCCATTCGGCATTGCTGAGCAGCGGCCCCGGGCCGGGTGCGTTGCTGGCGGCCGCGGCGGCATGGAACTCGCTGAGTGCCGAATACGTCGCGGTGGCCGACGAACTCACCGCGATCGTGGCGGCCGTGCAGGGCGGGGCATGGGAGGGCCCCAGCGCCGAATCGTATGTGGCCGCCAACGCGCCCTATATAGCGTGGCTGCTCCGGAACGGCGCGGACAGCGCCGTGGTGGCCACCCAGCAGGAGACCGCCGCGACGGCCTACGTCTCCGCCCTGGCGGCGATGCCGACGCTGGTCGAGCTGGCCGCCAACCATGCCACCCACGCCGTGTTGTTGGCGACCAATTTCTTCGGCATCAACACCATTCCGATCGCGCTGAACGAGGCCGACTACGTGCGGATGTGGGTTCAGGCGGCCACCACGATGAGCACGTATCAGGTGGCTTCGACCGCGGCCGTGGCCGCGACGCCGCAGACCACCCCGGCGCCGCAAGTGGCGAAGTCCGATGCGGCGGCCAATCCGACGTCCGACTTGGAATCGAACATCGAGGCGTACCTGTATTCACAGCTGGTGCAATTTCAAACGGCCGAGAACCGTTTCGTCGATCAACTCATCTCCCAATACCTCGGCTACACGCACACCGGCGTCTTGCCGGCGCCGAAGGACCCCTTCACGGCGCAATATCCGACCGTGAGCGATTCCCAGGCATTGGCGAGCATCGAGGGTTATTACAACCAATATGTGCTCGCCGGTGGGCAGCTGACGGCGGGGAAGCCGCTGTCCTACGATCTGGGAAATGCTTTATTCTTCATCAACTACACGTTCGTCGACTTGCTGCCGGGAGACATCGGCGAGATTGCACATGGAAATATCTATCAGATATTTTCACTCGAGACGGCGGCCATCGTATTCTCATTCGTAAGCATGCGAATCAGCAACGTGCTCGAGATTATCAACGTCGGGCTTAATTCTGGGTTGATCGCGTCGGCCACGCTCCCCGTTTTCGCCACTCCCGTGACCGGCTTCGCGGGCCTCGCCGGCTTCGCGGGCCTGGCCGGCCTCGCCCAGCAGGCCGCCGCGTTGGCGCCGGCGGTGGCGGTGCCGGCGGCGATCCCGCCGCCCCTCGCGATCGCCCATGTCGTGAGCGCGGGCGCCCCGCCCGCCGCTCCGGCGGGCGTCCCCGTCACCTCGCCGGTCCACGCGGTTGCCGCCCCCGGCGCCCCGCCGCCGCCGCCGGTCGGCGCTCCGCCGCCGATCGCCACGGGCGCGGAGAGCTTCGGCTACATGGTGGGCTACACGGAGACGGAGGCTCAGGCGAGCGCGCAAGCCAAAACCCGCGAGCCGATCTATCGCAGCGCCTCGAGCATGCCGGCCGCGGCGGCCATGACCCGGCCCGCCTCGCCGCCGGTGCGACGACGCCGCCGCCGGGCCGATGCCAACCAGCTTGGCCGCCGCTACGAGTACCTCGATCTGGACCAGGACCCGGACCAACTGGTCGCCTCGGTGGCGGCCTCGGACCGGGGCGCGGGAGCCGTGGGGTTCGCCGGAGCCGCCCCCAGCCCCGTTGCGGCACACCCGGCAGGGCTGAGCACGCTGCCGGGTGATGCCTTCGGGGGCGGCCCGACCGTCCCGCTGATGCCGGGCACCTGGCGCACCGACCCCGAGCCGCACGGCGATCCCGACGGTCGGGGCCCCGGGCCCCGGTAGCCGCGGCGCCGCGATGAGTGCACACATGCGGTTCGGACTTTCGGGAGCCCTCGGCGGCCTGGAGGCGCACGGCGCCGGTGCGGTCGTCGCGCGGGCGCGGCGCGTCGAGGACCTCGGTTTCGAGTCCGTCTGGTTCAACGAGGAGCATTTCCATCGGCCGGACAGTCCGCGCACCCGGGCGGTGCTGTCGCCGATCGTGCTGGCCGCCGCCGTCGCCGCGGCGACAACCAGGCTGCGGCTTGGGTTTTCGGTGCTGCTGGTGCCGCTGCATCATCCGCTGCGGTTGGCCGAGGAGATCGCCACGCTCGACGTGCTGTCCGGCGGGCGGGTGAATTTCGGTGTGTCGCGGGCGAACGGCGACCGCTACCGCATCCCGTTCGGCTACGACGAGCGCCGCGATCCCGGCCTGGAGCAATGCCTCGACCGGATCGTCGGCTACTGGTCGGGGACGCCGTTCGTCGTCGACGGCGTCTCGTACACGCTGTCGCCGGTCCCGGTGCAACGACCCCATCCGACGATCTACGTCGGCGCCTACAGCCCGCAGACGCTGGCATGGGCCGCCGCGCGCGGCTATCCGATAATCCAGCACGGCATTCAGTCACCGACGTCGTTGCACCGCTGCCTGACCACCTACGCCGAGCACGGCGGTGACCTCGCCGCGGTGCCGGTCGGACGGTTCTGCTACGTCGGCGAATCCGACCGCCAGGCGCGCAAGGACGCCTGGCCCGTCGTGGTCCGGCAGGCGCAGCGGCTGCGCGGGATCGCCCTTCGCCGCAAGGGGGGCGTCGTCACGACCGAAGAGGACCTCGATCCGGAGCGCTTTTATCGCGAGACCGCCATCGTCGGCGGACCCGAAACCGTCGCCGGCCGGATCGCCCAGCTTCGCGACCGCTACGGGCTCACCCGCGTCAACCTGTTGTCGTCGTTCTTCGGTTTCCTCCCAGCGGAATTGCTGGACGGATCGCTGGAGCTGTTCGCGACCGAAGTCATGCCCCGCCTCGCCGCCTCACCGGACGACCACGACCGGGAAGCATCATGAGGCGCTTCACAACGGTGCTCGCGGCCGTCCTCGCCGCGGCGTGCCTGGCCGGGTGTTCGGGTTCCGGCGCCGAGGCCACCGGAAACGGTTCGCAGACGATCACCATCACCGACATGTTGGGCCGTAACGTGAAGGTGCCCAAGGGCATTCACCGCGTGCTGGCATTGCATCCGATCCCGACCACGCTGCTCGAGCTGCTGGCGCCCCAACAGATCGTCAGCGTCGACACCGTGTTCGCCCGGTCGCTCAAGCCGGACGACGCGCGGTTCACGCCGGAGCAGATGTCGTCGCTCCAGTCGTTGCCGGTCACCGGCGTCTACTTCAAGGGCTTCGATGCCGAGCAGTTGGTCAAGTTGCGGCCCGACGTCGTGATCACCATGACCGGTGACACCAACATCGACCGCGAGGAGACGCAAACGGGGATCCCCTTTTTCGCCGTGTCGAAGGCCCCCACCGCGAGCTATGAGACCACCATCCGCCTGATCGGCCAGATCGTCGGCCGGGCCGATCGGGCCGATCGGATGGCCGGATTCTGGGCTCACACCATCGCATCGGTCGAGGCCAAGGCCGCCGCCGTCGCGGCCGGACAGCGCCCGAAGGTCCTGTACACCGGCAAGAACGGCGACATCCTGGGCATCCCGGGCAAGGACACCGTCTTCGGTTCCACGATCGCGACGGCGGGCGGCAGCTATGTCGGCGACGCGTTACCCGCCGGCCATGCGCGCGCCGAAAACAATCCGGTGAGCCTCGAACAGGTCGTGGCATGGGATCCCGACGTCGTCATCGTGGCGTCGGCGGCCACCAAGGCCAAGATCATGAACGACCCGCGCTGGTGGACGGTCAGGGCCGTGCGGGACGGCCGCGTCTACGTGCCACCGCGGTACGGCGGCCTGGACGGCCTGCAGGCCGTGCTCGGAATGGCATGGACGCAAGGGGTTTTGCTGGACAACGATGACGCCACGGCGCGGGCCGCCGTGGCGTCCACCATGCAGGACTACTACACGCTGTTCTTCGGTCACCCGCTGACCTCGACACAGATCGATCAGCTGGCCAGTTGATGAAAGGGATCCGCATGTGCACCGATAACAACCCCGCCGAACAGTCTCGCCCGGAGGCCCAAACCTTCGCGACGACAGCGGAATTCCTCGCCGCGATCCAACCCGGCATGCACCTGTGCAGCAGTGACTTCAACGGCTGGGGCGTCGTCGAATCCGTCGACACCGCCGCGCCCGCGGTCGTCGGCGTCACCAACGCCGACCAGAGGCGGGTCCGCGTCCCGGCCGACACGCTCATCGACATCCGCGGCGGCCACTGCGTCCGGATCGACCGCGTGCGCGCCACGCTCGACGGGCAGGGCTGGGAGATCTGAGTGCTCGCCACGTTCCGACTGCCCACCGCCGAAACGTGGTCCGACCCGTGGCCGATGTATCGCGCGCTGCGCGACCACGACCCGGTGCACCACGTGGCGCCGCGGGCGGAGGGCGGCGGGAACTCACCCGGCTACTACGTGTTGTCCCGGCACGCCGATGTCTGGTCGGCCGCCTGCGACACCGAAACCTTTTCCTCGACCCTGGCCGCGGCCGTCGAGCACAACGGCCTGAAACCCGCCGGTTCCCAAGGCAATCCCTCGCAGGTATTGCAGGACTCGTCGGAGCACGCCGAGTTCCGCAAACTGGTCTCACACGGTTTCGCGCCGCGGCTGGGGACCATGGAATCGACGGTCCGCGAGTTTGTGGTGGAACGCATCGAGCGGATGCGCGCCGACGGCGGCGGCGACATCGTCGCCGACCTGTTCAGGCCGCTGCCTTCGGTGGTGGTCGCGGAGTACCTGGGCATCCCGGAGGATGACCGGGTCCACTTCGACGGCTGGGCGGAGGCCGTCGCCGCCGTCACCCTCGCCGAAGGCGGTCTGGCCACCGCGTTGCGGGGTGTCATCGGGCCGCTCGCGACGATGATGTCGTACTTCACCGAGCTGATCAGGCTGCGCCGACTCGTGCCCGGCGACGACACCGTCTCGCAGCTGGTGACGGCGGGGCCCGGCACGCAGTCGGTGCTCGCGTTCATCGTCGCCATGATCGCCAACGGCATCGACACCACCACGGGCATGCTCGCCGGCTCCGTGCAACTGCTGCACCAGCGTCCCGATCAACGCACACTGTTGGTCGAGAACCCCGAGTTGATCCCCGGTTCCATCGACGAGTTCCTGCGGCTGACATCCCCGGTGCAGGCCATGAGCCGCACCGTCACCCGCGACGTCACGATCCGCGGGACCGCGATCCCGAAAGGCCGCCAGGTGCTGCTGCTGTACGGCTCCGCCAACCGCGACGAACGCCAATACGGCCCGGACGCCAGCGACTTGGACGTGCGGCGGCAGCCTCGCAACGTCGTGTCTTTCAGCCAGGGCGTGAACCGTTGCCTGGGCGCGGCCGCGGCCCGGATGCAGTCGCGGGTCGTCCTGACCGAATTGCTGTCCCGCTGCCCGGATTTCGAGGTCGACGAGCCCGGCATCGTCTGGGCCAACAGCAGCCACGTGCGACGACCCGTGTCGGTTCCCTTCCGGATCGGTTCGTGACCGCCGAGGAATTGGCGCCCGGCCCGGCGGCGCCGGCGGCCGCGGAGGTGCCCGCGACCCGCGGCCGGCCGCGATGGCGGCGCCGCGGAATGGGCTGGCGCACGGCCCTATTGACGGCATTCCTGCTGGTGACCGTGGCGGCGTCGCTGACGGTGGGGCGCTATCCGGTCGGGGTCGGCGCGGTGCTCCACTTCACCGCGCTCGATCACGTCGACCAAACGGTGCTGACCAGGATCCGATTGCCGCGGATCTGGTGCGGCATCTTGGTCGGCGCCGGGCTCGCCGTCTCCGGGGCCGGGTACCAGACGATGTTCCGCAATCCCCTGGTGTCCCCGGCCATTTTGGGTGTGTCGGCCGGCGCCGGGTTCGGCGGGGCGCTCGCCCTGCTGCTCGGCCTGCCGTACTGGCAACTCGACGCGATGGCGTTTGTCGGGGGGCTGGCGGCCGCGGCCTTCTCGATGGTCGTCGCGCGCGCCATCGGCCGAGACTCGATCGTCCTGCTGGTGTTGGCGGGGGTCGTGGTCGGCAGCGTGTTCGCCGCGCTGATCTCGGTGACCGAATACCTGGCCAACCCCGACGACACCTTGCCGGCCATCACGTTCTGGCTGATGGGTGGGCTGGGCCGCCAGCAGTTGGGCGGGCTGATCGCGCCCACTGTCGTCATCGCCGTTTCCCTGGTGCTGCTCTACGCGGTGCGCTGGCCGCTGACGGTGCTGGCTTCCGGTGACGAGGACGCCCGCACCCTGGGCGTCAACACCCGCCGCACCTGGGCCACGGTCGTCGTCGCGTGCACCCTGATCACCGCCACCACCGTCAGCCTGGCCGGGGTCATCGGCTGGGTCGGCCTGTTGGTGCCGCACGCGGCACGGGCCATCGTCGGGCCCGCGTTCGGTCGGATCATGCTTGCCGCGGCGCTGCTCGGTGCGGCGTTCGTCGTGGGGGTCGACGACGTGGCCCGGGCGGCGACCTCCGTCGAGATCCCGCTGGGCATTCTCACCTCATTGATCGGGGCGCCGTTTTTCCTCCTGGTGCTGGCGAAGGTGCGGCGGCAGTGGGCGTAGCGCTCGAGGTCGAACGGTTGTCGTTCGCGTACGGCAAGGGCGGCCCCCGCCTGGTGGAGGTGTCGTTGACGGTTCCCGACGGTCGGATGTGCTGCCTGCTGGGGCCCAACGGCGCCGGCAAGACCACGCTGCTGCGCTGCCTGCTCGGGCTGCTGACGCCGCGATCGGGCGCCGTGCGGCTGGCCGGCCGGCCGATCGGCCAGCTGTCCCGCCGCCAACTGGCCCGCCGGATCGCCTACGTGCCGCAAAGCAGCAGCACCCCCTTCCCGTTTTCCACCCTCGACATCGCGGTGACCGGGCGCACCCCGCACCTGCGGGCGTCGGCCTCCCCGTCGGCGGCGGATCGGCGCGCCGCGGCCGCGGTGCTCGACGAGCTGGGCATCGGCGCGCTGGCCGACCGGCCGTTCTCGGTGCTGTCCGCCGGCGAACGCCGGCTGGCGTTGATCGCGCGCGCGATGGTCCAGGACGCGCCGGTGCTGGTGCTCGACGAGCCCACGGCGGCCCTGGATTTCGGCAACGAGGCCCGCATCCTGCAACTGGTCACCGACCTGACCCGGGCGGGGCGCACGGTGCTGATGACCACACACCAGCCCTGGCATGCGCTGCTGTGCGACGACCAGGCGGTGCTGATGCGCGACGGGCGGATCGTCGGCGACGGGCCCGCGCCGGGCGTCGTCACCGCGCAGCGGCTCAGCGAGCTCTACGAGGTGCCGGTCCGGGTGCTCACCTCCGTCGACCCGTCCACCGGGCGGCCGGTCTACGCCTGCGCGCCGATCGTCGGCGCGCCGGCCGCGGCCGCGGGCCCCAGCGCCGGGCCCGTCGCGGCCGATGCGAGGCCTTCCCCTGGCGCGCTTAATGAAAATGATTATCATTAAGGCGTGCCTTCACAGACTGCCGACCTGTTGCCCGTCACCGTGCTCTCCGGATTCCTGGGAGCCGGGAAAACGACCCTGCTCAACCACGTGCTGGCCAACCGGGAGGGCCGACGGGTCGCGGTGATCGTCAACGACATGAGCGAGGTGAACATCGACGCGGCCCTCATCGCGGGGACCGGTTATCTGGACCGCACCGAGGAGAAGCTCGTCGAGCTGACCAACGGCTGCATTTGCTGCACCCTGCGCGAGGATCTCATCGAGTCGGTGGCCCGCCTGGCGTCCGACGGCCGTTTCGATTACCTGCTGATCGAGTCGACGGGGATCTCCGAACCCATGCCCGTCGCCGCGAGCTTCAGCTGGGAATTCGACAACGGGTTCAGCCTCGGCCGGGTCGCGCGGCTGGACACCATGGTGACCGTCGTCGACGCGTCGACGTTTCTGCGCGAGATCGCCCGCGGCGAGGCGCTGGCGGCGCGCGACCTCGCCGCCGGCGACGGCGACGTCCGCACCATCGCCGACCTGCTGGTGGACCAGGTGGAATTCGCCGACGTCATCCTGCTCAACAAGACCGACCTGGTCGGCGAGGAAACCTGCGCGAGGGTGGCCGCGGTGCTGCGGCGCCTGAACCCGTCGGCGACGATCGTGCCCACCGATCACGGCCGGGTGGCGCTGTCGGAGGTGCTCGACACCGGCCTGTTCGATCCCGACCTCGCCGCGCAGTCACCGGGCTGGGAGCGGGAGATCACCGACGGGCACGCGCCCGAGACCGAGGAGTACGGCATCAGCAGTGTGACGTTTCGCGCGCGGCGGCCCCTGCATCCGCGGCGCCTGCATGCGGCGCTCGGGCAGCTTCAGGGGGTGTTGCGCAGCAAGGGTTTCTGTTGGATCGCCAGCCGGCCCGACATCGCGGCGATCTGGTCCCAAGCCGGACCCAACCTGGTGATCGAACCGGCGCAGTACTGGTCGACCGCCGACTTCCGCCCCGGCCAGGAAATCGTGTTCATCGGGGTCAAGCTCGACCGCGACCGGGTGCTGGGCCTCATGGAGGCGGCGCTGCTCACGGACGCCGAACTGGCCGAAGGCCCGCGGCGGTGGATCGGCTACCCCGATCCGCTGCCACCCTGGGACACCGTGCACGCCCACTGACCCCAGGCGCGCGGCTCGGCCCCACGCCTGGGGCCGCCGTCAACGAGCCGCTTGGCGTCCTGCTGACCCAAGCGTCCCAAAGTCGCGCGTTAATCCCTTTTGTCACATCGCTGACTCGCTGGCCGGCATAGGCGATGTGCCCGACTCACAGCGACAGCCAACCGCTTGTCGCTACGAGGCGGGCAACGAAGTAGGTGCCCGCGATGCCGAGACGCACGTGACCAATGTGACCACCACGGCGCGACCGCCGCGGCGTGGTGGTCACGTCCATAGCGCGCACGTGGTCTCGAACCTGCCTTCAGCGCTGGCTTTTTCGGCTTAGCGTCGCCACCACCGCAGTCTCGGCGGCCCAGCGAACGGCTCCCGACGATCTTCCCGGCGAGCCGCTAGTCGTCGCGCCCCTCGCTCTCGTCCGCCCCGTCCGGGTGCCAGGTGCCCGGCACCATCGGCATCTTTGGACCGCCGCCGAATTCGTCGCCCGCCAGCGTCGCCAGGCCCGCGGCCCTAACGGCGGTTTCCTTGCGCGCGGTGCCGGCGAAACCCAGGTCTCCGACGCCGTGATCCGAAGCCGACACGGCCGGCTCCCCATCGGGCGGGCCACCCCAGTCCGGATCGACGTCGACATTCATGTCCATGAATTCGTCGCCGTAGCCGCGCTGCCGCTGCCGGCGCCGCCGCCGCGCCCGGGCCGCCTCCCGCGCCGCCGCCGCGGCGGCCGCGGCGGCGGTATCGGGTTCCGGCGCCTTCCTTTTCGCGCTGGAGCTGGCCCGGCTGCTCATCCCCGAGCCGGACCCGATGCCGGGTGGGCCCACCACGTAGGGGGGCAGAAAACCCACCCCGCCCGCGGCCGCGGGCGGCGGTGGCGCCGGCGCCGGGCCGGCGGGGGCCGGCGGGCTCGGCGTCGGGGCGGGTGCCGGCGCCGTCGCAGGGGCCGCGGCCGGCGCGGCGATTGAGGTCAGCCCCACGGCCGGCAACACGCTGGGCGCGGCGGCGACGGGCGCCAGGGCGGGCGCCACGGATTGGGGCAGAGCGGCCAGCCCGGCCAGCCCCCCGAAGCCGCCCAGCGCCCCCAGGGAGGTGGCGGGGAGCGCCGCGACGGCCAGCGCCGGGTTGGAGACCGTGTAGATAAGGACTTCTTCGATGTGGGTCGGGAAGTCGAACAGTTGCCAGCTGATCAACCACTGAAAGGCCTGCACCGGATTTTGCGTCAGGTCTACCCCGAAATTCTGGAAATCCTCAAAGAGTTCGAGGCTTCGGGCGACCCAGAACATCGCCTGGCCGGGATCCGCATAATCGTCGTAGTCCAGTCCGTTGAGCGTGCCCCCCGCCGGATCCCAATTGATCCCGACGTGCTGCAGCATGCTCGCGACGAAGTTATCGAGCACATTGTCGACCGTCGGGTCGTGTGCGAGTTGACTATTTCCGACGCCGAGGTTCTGCATAAAATCCACGAACCATTGCGGCAGCCCGAGCGGGTTGTCGGTCTGGCTGTTGTTGAACAGGATGTTCACGATCTGCTGCTGCAGCCCCAGCGGGTTTTGCAGGAACTGCTCGATCTGCTGCAGGACCCCCTGCAGGAACCCCTGCACGGGGTTGGAGTCCGCCGTCGACTGGGCCGGCGTTTGCGCGTCGGATTTCAGGATTTGCGGCGCGGGGGTGGTCTGCGGCGTCGATACCACCGCCGCGCTGGATACCGCTTGGTAGGCCGCCATCGTGGTGGCGGCCTGAACCCACATCCGCACGTAGTCGGCCTCGTTGAGCGCGATCGGGATCGTGTTGAGCCCAAAGAAATTCGTGGCCACCAGCACCCCGTGAACCGCGTGGTTGGCGGCCAGTTCGGCCAGGGTCGGCATGGCGGCCAGCGCGGCGGTATAGCCCGCGGCCACGGTCTCGAGCTCGGAGGCCGCGGCGACGCTGCCGGCGCTGGCCTGCATCAACCACGCCAGATACGGCGCATGCGCGGCCACGTACGATTCCGCGCTCGGCCCGTCCCACGCGCCGGCCTGCACCCCGGCCAGCAGCGCGATGAGTTCGTCGGCCGCCGCGGTGTATTCGGCACTCAACGAGTTCCACGCCCCCGCCGCGGCCAGCAAGGGCCCCGGCCCCGGACCGCTGCTCAGCAAGGCCGAGTGCACCTCCGGCGGCGAAGCCATCCACACCGGCGCCGTCATCGTCGGCCTTCCACGAGGACATGTGACGACGCCGCGGCCGCGCCGGCGGCGGCCAGGTTTTCGGGCGCGACCCGCGAGGTCATAGGCAGGCACTCCATGATCGGAAAGGGTGGGCTGATCGACCACGCAGTCTAATGAAAATGATTGTCATTAACAACTCATCACAACCCAGGCGGGGAACCCGCCGATCTTTATGTCAGCGGACGATGTATTGTTTGGCCAATGCTGACGTATGAGGCTCGTGAATCGGCGCTGGCCCGGTTGGGCCGCGCGCTGGCCGATCCGACGCGGTGCCGAATCCTGCTGGCCTTGCTCGACGGCGCGAGCTATCCCGGCCGGCTTGCCTCCGAACTCGGAGTGACGCGGTCGAATGTCTCCAATCATTTGTCCTGTTTGCGTGGCTGCGGATTGGTGGTGGCCAGCTACGAGGGCCGGCAGGTCCGTTACGAGCTGGCCGATGCGCACCTGGGTCGCGCTCTGTCCGAGCTGGTTCAGGTGGTGCTCGCCGTCGACAGCCACGAAACATGCGTTGACGAGGCCCCACCGCCGGCGCTGACGGCCCGCGTTGAAGCGCTCGGTGGGTGACGGCGGTGTCGGCCGGCGGATCGCGCCGTCCGACGAATGCCCCGTCCCGGTTACCGCGAATCCCGTTGACGCCCAACGCCGCATCACCTTGTCGCGGCGCGTGCGCATGCTGGTCGCCGCGACGATTGCCTACAACCTCGTCGAGGCCACGGTCGCGATCGGTGCCGGGTCGGCGGCATCGTCGACCGCGTTGATCGGGTTTGGGCTGGACTCGGTGATCGAGGTGTCGTCGGCCGCCGCGGTGGCCTGGCAGTTCTGCGGCAACGATCCCGAGGCGCGAGAGCGCGCCGCTTTGCGGATCATCGCGGCGTCCTTCTTCGCGTTGGCGGGCTACGTGACCGTCGAGTCGGCGCGATCGCTGTTCGGCGGGGAAGCCGCCGGACACTCGACGATCGGAATCGCCGTGGCCGCGGTGTCGCTGGTGGTCATGCCGCTTCTGTCGTACGCGCAGCGCCGCGCCGGGCGCGAGTTGGGTTCGGCCAGCGCGGTCGCCGACTCCCAACAGACGCTGCTGTGTACCTACCTGTCCGGGGTGCTGCTGGTCGGGCTGTTGCTGAATTCCCTCGTGGGCTGGTCGTGGGCCGACCCCGTCGCCGCGTTGGTCATCGCGGCCGTCGCGGTCCGGGAGGGCCGCCGCGCGTGGCGGGGCGAGCACTGTTGCTGACGTGCCGCCCGGACCAGCTAGACCAGCGGACGCCCCGTCCTGATCCGGCGGTCGACGTCCCGCAACAGGACGTTGAACGGGAATTGCCGCACGAAGCGCGGCAGCGCGCGGTTGACCGTGCGCAGCACGGCCACCAGCCGGTCGAAGCGCCGTTGCCTGGCGGCGTCCCACGGCAGCCGCATCTCGTCGCGGAACCGCTGCGGCAGAAAGCCCGTCGTGATCAGCAGCGCGAGGCTGTCCGACGCGCGCTGCAGCGGGCGCGGCAGCGTCACGCCCCGAATGCGGCCCGCGGCAATGGGATACAGGTAATCCCGGACGGCGTCGTCGATGTGCACCGTGGCCAGCGACTCCCGCCAGTACCGGTCGAAGGCGGCCCGGTCCGCCGGCCACCGCTCCGGGGGCACCTGCAACGTGGTGACCAGCGTCATGCCCTCGCGGTAATGGCGGTCGGCGTCAGCGCCGTCCAGTTCCCCGATGAACATGCGGTGGATGTCGACCGCGCCCTTGTACAGGCAGGCCCCCACCCACAGCTGCAGGTCGACGTCGAAGGCGTTGTACGGCACCGGGCTCTCTTCGGTGGAGTACACCTGCGCATGCGCCCGGTTCACCGCCCGGCGGAACGCCTCCTTCTGGGCATCGCTGCCGGCGGTCGCCACCGCGAGATAGGTAAAGGTGGTGCGCGCCCGTTTGATCGGATGCAGGTCCACCCGGCCGCTTTCGACGCGGCTCTCCAGCACGCCGTAGCCGACGCCGGGCCGCGCCAACTGCATGATCACGTTCGCCGGGCCGGCCAGCAGCGCCACGCCCATCAAACCGTCGTCGATGCCCGGCGCGCGCCCGCGCCGGCGCGGGCGGGGCGGGTCGGCGATGGGGCGCTCCACATGCCGGGTCGGCTGGTGAATTGCCATAGTCGGTCCTCCCACGGCCCCCGCCCGCTAAATATGCGAACGACTGTTTCCTGATATTGTCCTGTGCCCGGCATCGGTGTCAAGATGGTGGTTATGCCCAAAGCTTCGCGGCCCTACGGCGGCGTCGAGGCCGCCGAGCGGCTGGCCGCCCGGCGGCGCCGCTTGCTGGCCGCCGGGCTGGAACTGCTGGGGTCGCAACGGCAGGACGTCTCGGCGCTGACGGTGCGGAGCATCTGCGCCCAATCCGGCCTCGCGGCCCGATACTTCTACGAAAGCTTCACCGACAAGGACGAATTCGTCGGTGGGGTGTTCGATTGGGTGGTCGCCGAGCTGGCCGCCACCACCCAGGCCGCGGTGGCGGCGGTGCCGGCGCACGAGCAGACCCGCGCGGGAATGGCGAACATCGTGCGAACCATCGCCGGCGATGCCCGCATCGGGCGGTTGCTGTTCAGCACGCAGCTGGCCAACCCGGTGATCGTGCGCAAGCGCGCCGAGTCCAGCGCGCTGTTCGCCATGCTGTCCGGCCAACACGTCGGCGACGCGCTGCGCGTCCCGGCAAACGACCGCATCAAGGCCGCGGCGCATTTCGTGGTCGGCGGCGTCGGACAAACGATCAGCGCCTGGCTGGCCGGCGACGTCCGGCTCGACCCGGACCAGCTCGTGGATCAGCTGGCGTCGCTGCTCGACGAGCTCGCCGAGCCAAAGCTGTACTCGGACAAGGCGGTCACGGAAACAACGGCAGCTGCCACAACCGCATCCCGGGATTGAGCAACCACAGCCGCATCATCGTGAGCCGCAACAGCCGCTGCGCGCTCAAGATCATGAAGACCGCCAGCGGCACCTCGATCAGCAGGGCGGTGGCGACCGACAGCCAGACGTCCCTGGGCCCGGCGGTCATGAGGTCAAACCACGCGTCGCAGATCAGCAACACCCCGGTGGTGAACGCGGCCGGAACCAGCAGCTGACGCCGCAGGTAGCCGAGCACCGCAGTGGCCACCATGAACGCGACCAACAGAACGTCGAAACCGATCCACGTGACGGGCCAGTTGTGGGCGACGTAGTTCCCCGGCAGCGTCACGGAGAGATACCCGAGCCAGGGGATCATCGCGATCGCGCCACCGATCATCAGGCCGAGCCGGACGCGGCGTATCCGCCCGAGGAACGCCGGGTCGATCACGTCGCTCAGGGGCTGCTCCAGCCGGGAGATCAGGTCGCGCCGCTGCTCGGGCGTCAGCGCGGCGATCTGGGCGTCGGACAAAATCCCGTCGGTCATCTCTGCCCTAACGTACGGCCTCCACCGGAGGCCGGCGGTCGGCCGCGGTCCTGGGCACGGCCTTGTTATCGCTCGTGTCGAATTCCTTGACCCAACAGGCAAATTCGAGCGTGATGCCGTCGGGGTCCTGAAAGTAGAACGAGCGCACGTACACCCCGGGATGCACCGTCGCGGACACCTGCATCGCGCTTTCGTCGTGGTTGAGCACCGGCCCCACCCGCACGCCCTTGTCCTTGAGCCGCTGCCGGTAGGTGTCGAACTTCTCGGCCGGCACGTGGAATGCCAGATGGTTCATGGTGCTCACGGCGCTGGTGATGTCCCCGATGCCCGGGATGGCACCCGGCGACGAGATGCCGGGCACCCGGTCGGGGGCGTCGGCGAACCAGAAGAACGCGACGCAGTCGCCGTTGCCGGCGTCGAAGAAGAAGTGCTGCCCCACGCCGCCGGGCAGATCCAGCGATTTGATCAGCGGCATGCCGAGGACGTTGGTGTAGAAGTCCACGGTGCGCGCCATGTCCGAACACACCAGCGCGACGTGGTTGATCCCGCCGAGCTCGAATTCGGTGTTGACGTTGTGCGGCTTGATCATCTTGCGGCTCCCATCGGTCCGCGCGGGTCCTGGCCAGGGTCCGAATCCGAATCTAACATCAGGTTCGCCGGCGTCCTTCTATAACTACTATGACTCCAAAGAGGCGATGGTCCGCCAAATGGCGAGGAGCGAGCCGAATTGACCCGTCACAACGGCGCCGCCGGGGTTGTCCGCGAGTTCGTCGGGTTGCCCTCGCCCACCGCCGGGCGCGCCGGAGCCGGCGGGCATCCGTGCCAGGGGCTGTACCACCGCGGCGTGGACCGCAAGCCGACGGTGGCGATGATCGCCACCCACTACCAGATCGACTTCTCCGAGCACTATCTCGCCGACCACATGGCCGCCCGCGGCATCGGATTCCTCGGTTGGAACACCAGGTTCCGCGGTTTCGAGAGCAGCTTTTTGCTTGACCACGCGCTGGTCGACATCGGTGTCGGCGTTCGTTGGTTGCGGGAGGTCCAGGGCGTGGACACCGTTGTGCTGCTGGGCAATTCGGGGGGAGGCTCGTTGATGGCCGCCTACCAGTCGCAGGCCGTCGAACCGAACGTGACCCCGCTGGAAGGCATGCGTCCGGCGGCCGGGCTCACCGAGCTGATTCCCGCCGACGGCTACGTCGCCACCGCCGCGCATCCCGGTCGCCCGGACGTGTTGACGTCATGGATGGATGCCGCGGTCGTCGACGAAAACGACCCGGTGGCCACCGATCCCGACCTCGACCTGTTCAACGAGGGCAACGGCCCGCCGTACTCGCCGGAGTTCCTCGCCCGCTACCGCGGCGCGCAGACCGCGCGCAACCACGCCATCACCGACTGGGCCGAGGCGGAGCTCAAACGCGTTCGTGCCGCCGGTTTTTCGGATCGGCCCTTCACCGTGATGCGAACCTGGGCCGATCCCCGCATGGTTGACCCCACCATCGAGCCCACCACGCGTCAGCCGAACATGTGTTATGCGGGCGTCCCGGCCAGGGCCAACCGGTCCGCGCGCGGCATCGCCGCGGCCTGCACCCTGCGCAACTGGCTGGGCATGTGGAGCCTGCGGGTGGCGCAGACCCGGGCGGAGCCGCACCTGGCCCGCATCGCCTGCCCGGCCCTGGTGATCGAGGCCGAGGCCGACACCGGGGTCTTTCCGTCGGACGCGCAGCGCATTTGCGATGCGCTCGCCGGCACCGACAAGGCCCGGGCGTCGATCGACACCGACCACTACTTCACCACCGACGGCGCCCGGAGCGAACAGGCCGACACGATCGCCGGGTGGATCGCCACGCGGTGGCGCTGAGGGTCCTGGCCCCGGTGGTCAACCAACCGACCGGTTGTTAGCTTGGAGGGTGCCCGGCACAACGAACCCCGAAGGCTGTGGGAAGGCGACCAATGCCGATCGCAATAACCGCTGAGCATCAAGACCTGGCCGACTCGGTGCGGTCCCTGGTCGCGCGGGTGGCGCCGTCGGAGGTGCTGCACGCGGCCTTAGAAACAGGGCTGGAGAGCCCGATCGAAAATCCCCCGCCCTACTGGCAGGCCGCGGCCGAGCAGGGGCTGCAGGGCATGCATCTGGCCGAATCGGTCGGCGGGCAGGGCTTCGGCATCCTCGAGCTGGCCATCGTGCTGGCCGAATTCGGCTACGGGGCGGTGCCCGGACCCTTTGTGCCCTCGGCGATCGCCAGCGCGTTGATCTCCGCGCACGACCCGGACGCCAAGGTGCTCTCCGAGCTGGCGTCCGGCGCCGCCATCGCCGCCTACGCGCTCGGTCCCGGCCTGACCGCGACGCGGCACGGCCCGCACGAGGAGGCGCTGGTGATCCGCGGCGAGGTCCGCGCGGTTCCGGCGGCGGCCCAGGCGTCCGTGCTGGTGCTCCCGGTGGCGATCGACAGCGGCGAGGAATGGGTGGTGCTGCGCGCCGATCAGCTCGAGATCGCGCCGGTCAAGAGTCTGGACCCGCTGCGTCCCATCGCGCATGTGCGGGCCAACGCCGTCGAGGTCGGCGACGAGGCCGTGTTGAGCGACCTGACCATGGCGACCGCGCACGCGCTGATGTTCACCCTGCTGTCCGCCGAGGCCGTCGGGGTGGCGCGCTGGGCGACCGATGCGGCGTCGCAGTACGCGAAGATCCGCGAGCAGTTCGGCAGGCCGATCGGCCAGTTCCAGGCCATCAAGCACAAGTGCGCCGAGATGATCGCCGACACCGAACGCGCCACCGCCGCGGTGTGGGACGCGGCGCGCGCCCTGGACGAGGCGCGCGGGGCCTCGCCGGACGTCGAATTCGCGGCCGCGGTGGCGGCGACGCTGGCGCCGGCGGCGGCCCAGCGGTGCACGCAGGATTGCATCCAGGTGCACGGCGGCATCGGTTACACCTGGGAGCACGACACGAACGTCTACTACCGCCGGGCGCTGATGCTGGCCGCCTGCTTCGGCCGCGCCTCGGAACACCCGCGGCGAGTGGTGGACACCGCGACGACGACGGGCATGCGGGCGGTGAACATCGACCTGGACCCCGACACCGAGAAGCTGCGGGCCGAGATCCGGGCCGAGGTCGCCGCGCTCAAGGCGATGGACCGCGAGCCGCGCAAGGTCGCGATCGCCGAGGGTGGGTGGGTGCTGCCGTACCTGCCCAGGCCGTGGGGACGCGCGGCCAGCCCGGTCGAGCAGATCATCATCGCCCAGGAATTCACCGCCGGGCGGGTCAAGCGGCCGCAGATCGCGATCGCGGCATGGATCGTGCCCTCGATCGTGGCGTTCGGAACCGAGGAGCAAAAGCAGCGCTTCCTGCCGCCGACCTTCCGCGGCGACATCTTCTGGTGCCAGCTGTTCTCCGAGCCGGGCGCCGGGTCGGACCTGGCCGGGCTGACCACCAAAGCGGTCCGGGCCGACGGCGGCTGGCGCATCACCGGGCAGAAGATCTGGACCACCGCCGCGCAGTACTCGCAATGGGGCGCGCTGCTGGCGCGGACCGACCCCTCGGCCCCGAAACACAACGGCATCACCTACTTCCTGCTCGACATGCGCAGCGAGGGCGTCACGGTCAAGCCGCTGCGCGAGCTCACCGGGAACGCCATGTTCAACACCGTCTACATCGACGACGTGTTCGTGCCCGACGAGTGCGTGCTGGGCGAGGTGAACCGGGGCTGGGAGGTCAGCCGCAACACCCTGACCGCGGAGCGGGTGTCGATCGGGGGCAGCGACGCGAACTTCCTGGCGACCCTTCCCGAGTTCGTCGAGTTCGTGCGCGACGGGCAGTTCGACCAGGTGGCGCAACACCGGGCCGGGCAGCTGATCGCCGAGGGCCACGCCGCCAAGGTGCTCAACCTGCGCTCCACGCTGTTGACGCTGGCCGGCGGTGACGCGATGCCGTCGGCGGCGATCTCCAAGCTGTTGTCGATGCGCACCGGCCAGGGCTACGCCGAGTTCGCGGTGTCCTCGTTCGGCACCGACGCCGCGATCGGCGACACCGACGAGTTAGCGGGCAAGTGGGGCGAGTACCTGCTGGCCAGCCGGGCCACCACCATCTACGGCGGCACGTCGGAGGTGCAGCTCAACATCATCGCCGAGCGGTTGCTGGGCCTGCCCCGCGACCCCTGAGCGACGGTCGCGGCGCCGTCGGCTCACCACCACCAGCTCCACCAGGGCCGCCAGCCCCAGCCACCGCGACCCCAGTGCCCGCCGCGACCCCAGCCGCCGTGGCCCCAGTGACCGCCGCGGCCCCAGTGACCGGCGCGGCCAAATCCACCATGGCCAAACCCACCGCGGCCAAATCCACCATGGCCGAATCCGCCGTGGCCGCCGTGGCCCCAGCCGCCGCCTTTGGCCGGGAGGCCAGGAGCGCCATGGGGGCCGGCCATCTCGAAGCTTGTCCCGGGGGCGGGCGGCGGAGCGGCCTGCGCGACCGGCGCGCCACCGAAGAGCATCGCCCCGGTCACCATCCCGGCGCCCACCGCGCCAACCATCGCCTTGCGGGCCGAAAGCAGTGACGTCAACATTTGTGAACTCCTTCCACGATGTTGAACAGTTAAAGCCTTACCGACATCTAATTCGTCATAGGAATCATATGCACATTTCAAAGCCATTCGCAAGTATAGCTACTCAATATTGGTGCCAGACAGTGGCCCGGACAGAATTTATACAGATTGGCCCACAAATGAGCTGCGCTATTTCGATGATACTGATCTCAGTACATATGTAAGTATAGTAGTGGCTGTTCATTGGCATTTTACTGAAATACGGACTCACGGAATCGCGCTGCTCATCAACGGCTGATTCGCTGATATACGATTTGTCGCATCACCGAGCAATAGACTCTTATCTCCGCGCCACAGCAAACGATGCTGGTGCGAAATAACTACGGTGGAACCTTTTCGGCCGTCGTACCAGGCGCTATCGCGCGGGCGGGCTTCGAAAGCCGGGGTTGCGGCGCGACGCCCACGCCGGGGTCGCTCGACGACGTGCATACTGATAGGCGGATCTACTGATTCCACCTCAGAGAGGGTCAGCCGCGATGAGTCCCAACCCCGGCCACAACGAGCCCGCCCCCAACCGGTTCGCCCGGCACCCCATGGGCGCCACGCCACCCCCGCCCGGGCAGACGGGGCCCACCCAGCGCTTCACCATGCTCGGCCAGGCGCCGCCCGCTCAGCCAACGCGCGACCGGCGAACGCGAAGGACCGTCGATCTGCCGCTCGCCACGCACCGCGCGCTCGACGTGTGGCAGCGAGAGGCCGCCGACCGCATCGGCGTCGCCCGGGTGACCGGGCAGGAGGTGCTGACCGCGCTGATCGACCAGCTCCTGGTCGACCCCAAGCTGTCGAGCCAGATCACCCGCGCCATCCAAGCCCGCAGGTGACCGCTGGACGGCATGGCCCACTGGCGGTCTGGCCCGTACGTTCGTCGGGGCGAGACCGCTAGTCGACCTCCATCTCGCGCAGCTCGCGCTTGAGGATCTTGCCGGTGGGGTTGCGCGGCAGCTCGCTGAGGAAGATCACCTCGCGGGGCACCTTGTAGCGGGCCAGGTGGTCGCGCACGTAGTGCTTGACGGTGTCCTCGTCGAGGCTGGCGTCCTCCTTCTTGACCACGAAGGCGCGCAGCCGGTGGCCCCACTCCTTGTCCTCGACGCCGATGGCGGTGGCCTCCACGACGTCGGGATGCCCGCTGATCAGGTCCTCCACCTCGGCGGGGAAGACGTTCTCGCCGCCGGAGACGATCATCTCGTCGTCGCGTCCGCTGACATAGAGCAGGCCGTGTTCGTCGAAGTAGCCGACGTCGCCGGAGGACAACAGCCCGTCGATGATCTGCTTGCCGCCGCCGCCGGTGTAGCCCTCGAAGGGGAACGCGTTGCCGACGAAGATCCGGCCGACCTCGCCCTGCGGCAGCTCGATGCCGTTGTCGTCCAGGATCCTGACCCTGACGCCCTTGACCACCGGGCCGACCGTCGCCGCATTGCGCTGCAGGTCCTTGGGCCCGGCGATGGTGGCGAAGGCGATCTCGGTCGAGCCGTACATGTTGTAGACGACCGGGCCGAGGTCCTTGAGCGCGCGGCCGGCCAGCTCGGCGCCCAGCTGCGATCCGGATACGAACACGATCCGCAGGCTGGACAGGTCGGGCTTCTTCTCCATCTTTTCGATCGCATCGAGGATGCGCGACAGCATCACGGGGACGACGACCATCGCGGTCACCCTGTGCTTCCCGATGTCTTCCAGCACCAGCGGCGGCCGGAACTTGCGGCGCAGCACCAGCGTCGAGCCCAGGAACATCGCGATGGTGGCGTGCAGGTAGCCCAGCGCGTGGAACATCGGCGCCGGCAGCGACGTCACCTCGCCCGCCTTGAACGGGACGTGCGACAGGATGCCGCCGACCGGCGCCAGCGTCGGCGGGGTGCTGCGGTTCGCGCCCTTCGGGGTGCCGGTGGTCCCGCTGGTCAGGATGATGATCGACGCGTGCTTGCCGGCCTTCGGGGCGGGTGATTTGCTGCTGCGGGCGACCAGCTCGGCGAGCGTCTCGTCGGTGCTGCCGGACGCATCGGCAGCGTCGGGGTTGACGCCGAGCGCGCGCAGCTTGCCCAGCGGCGGCTCGGCCTTGCTGACCGCGCTGGTGTACTCGTCGTCGTAGATGATCACCTTGGCGCCCTCGCGCTCGGCCACCTCTTTGATCTGCGGGCCGGAGAACTCGCTGTTGAGCAGGATGATGCGGGCGCCCGCCCGGGCGGCGCCGTAGTTGGCGATGACGAACCAGCGGTGATTGCGCGCCAGGATGGCCACGCCGTCGCCGCCGCGCACGCCCTTGTCGATCAGGCCGTTGGCCACCGCGTGCGCGGCCTCGTCGAGCTCGGCGTAGGTCAGCGTCCCCTCTTCGTCGATGAGCGCCGCGCCGCCCGGATTGCGTCTGGCGTTGAGCGACGGCAGCATGCCGAACTCGCCCCACTTGTAGATGTCGTTGGCCATCGCCGCGTAGTTCTGCGGCGGCTCCAGCCGGAATGCGCCCGCTTCGATGATCTTGCGCACGTAATGCAATTCGGCCGAGCCGCGTGCCAGGTACTGCTGGGCCTTCGCCACCGCCTGGCCAGGCAGGTCAATCAGGTTAGGCATCACTTCACCATATGTGACGTCCGTCGCAATGCGGCCAGAAAGTTTCGCCGAATTACCATGAACCCCATGACCGGTCCGGCGTCACTGGAAGTGGCCGGACGTCGGGTGACCGTCACCCATCCCGACAAGGTCGTGTTCGAACGCCGCGGCGGCGCGGGCCCGTACACGAAGCTCGATCTCGTCCGCTACTACCTGTCCGTCGACGAGGGGGCGCTGCGCGGTGTGGCCGGCCGGCCGATGATCCTCAAGCGCTTCGTCAAGGGCATCGCGCAAGAGGCCGTGTTCCAGAAGCGGGCGCCCACGAATCGGCCCGACTATGTCGACGTCGCCGAATTGCACTACGCGCGAGGCACTTCCGCCGCGGAGGCCGTCATCCACGACGCCGCCGGGCTGGCGTGGGTGATCAACCTGGGGTGTGTGGACCTCAACCCGCACCCGGTGCTCGCCGGCGACCTCGACCACCCCGACGAACTGCGGGTCGACCTGGATCCGATGCCCGGGGTCACCTGGCGGCGGATCGTGGACGTCGCGCTGGTCGCCCGCGAGGTGCTGGAGGACTACGGCCTGGTCGCCTGGCCGAAGACGTCCGGGTCGCGGGGCTTTCACATCTACGCCCGGATCGCCCCGCGCTGGGGATTCCGCCAGGTTCGGCTGGCCGCGCAGACCGTCGCCCGTGAGGTCGAGCGGCGGGTGCCCGACGCAGCGACCAGCCGCTGGTGGAAGGAGGAGCGGGAGGGCGTGTTCGTCGACTTCAACCAGAACGCCAAGGACCGCACCGTCGCCTCGGCCTACTCCGTGCGGGCCACCCCCGACGCCCGGGTGTCGACGCCGCTGCACTGGGACGAGGTCGCCGGCTGCAAGCCCGAGGCGTTCACCATCGACACCGTGCCCGCCCGGTTCGCCGAAATGGGCGACCCGTGGGCGGGGATGGACTCCTCCAACGCCGCAGCGGTTGGCTCCCTCGATCGGCTGCTGGCGCTGGCCGAGGAGATGGGCCCCCCGGAACGCGCGCCCAAGGGATCGGGCACCCGCACCGAAGGCCGGCGGCAATCCCAGAAGCCGCTCATCGAGATCGCCCGCACCAAGACCAGGGACGAGGCGATGGCCGCGCTGGACGCCTGGCGCGACCGCCATCCCGCCGCGGCCGGCCTGCTGCGGCCGGCCGACGTCCTGGTCGACGGGATGCGGGGGCCCAGCTCGATCTGGTACCGGATCCGGATCAACCTGCAGCACGTGCCGGCCGGCCAGCGCCCGCCGCAGGAGGAGCTGATCGCCGACTACAGCCCCTGGGAAAGGCGTGACGACCGCTAAACGCCCAGCTGTCCCGTCCGGGTGTTCTTGCGCAGGTAGAAGCGCCACGTGACGACCAGCAGCGCGAGGAAGAACGCCACGTAGAACCGCAGGGCCGGCTCGATGCCGCCGAAGTGCGACTTCGACCAGGCGTACGCCAGCGGCACGACGAACCCGCCGAAGGCGCCGACCGACGAGATGACGCCGAGCGCGCCCGCGGCCTGGCGGCGCATGTGCACCATGGTGTCCGGGTCGCCGCCGGCGAGCTCGCCCTTGACCTTGAAGATCCGCGAGATCATCCGGTAGGTGGAGCCGTTGCCGATCCCGGTGGCGACGAACAAGAACATGAAGCTGGCGAAGAAGACCGGCAGGCTCTTGGCGTGGACGGACCACAGCGCCGCCGCCGCGCCAGCGGCGAGCATGACGAAGCTGGCGGCGGTGATGCGGGCCCCGCCGATCCGGTCGGCGAGCCTGCCGCCCACCGGGCGGATGACCGATCCGATGCCCGCGCCCAGGAACGCCCACGCCAACGCGATGTCGCCGCGGCCGAACACGGTCTTGAGCAGGGTCGGGAACGCCGCCGAGTAGCCGATGAAGGACCCGAACGTGCCGACATAGAGCAGCGACATGATCCAGGTGTCGGCGTGCCGCAGCGACTGCCAGACCGGCCGCACGTCCGCTTTCGCCTCGCTGAGGTTGTCCATGAACAGGAACGCGCACACCGCGGCGACGACGGCCAGCGGCACGTAGAACAGCCCGGCGCGCGACAGGGCTATCCCACCGCCGGCGACGACGATGGGCGGGACGATCTTCTGCACGACCGCCACGCCGAGGTTGCCGCCGGCCGCGTTGAGGCCCAGCGCCCAGCCCTTGTCCTTCTCGGGGTAAAAGAACGAGATGTTGGCCATCGACGAGGCGAAGTTGCCGCCCCCGAAGCCGGCCGTCGCGGCGATCGCCACCAGCGCCGCGAACGACAGGTGGGGATGGCTCACCGCCCAGGCCAGCAACAGGCAGGGGACCAGCAACAGCGTCGCCGAGACGGTCGTCCAGTTGCGGCCGCCGAAGACCGGGACCGCGAAGGTGTACGGCAGCCGCAGGAAGGCGCCGACGCCGCTGGGGACGGCGACCAGACACAACGCCTGGCTGGCGGTCAGCGCCCAGCCGGACGCGGCCGGGTGCCCGTGCGGACCCGCGGTCATCTGGACGACCACGATGCTCCAGAGCATCCACACGCTGAACCCGATGTGCTCGGCGAAGACGGAAAAGATCAGGTTGCGACGGGCGATCGCGCTGCCGGTCGCCTCCCAGAACGCGGGATCTTCGGGCCGCCAGTCGTCGATCCAGTGCCGTCCCCGGTGATGCCCGCGCGGCGGCGCGGGGGCGAGGACCGGGGCGATGGTTTCCGGGGTGGTGGTCACGGCTCGACGGTAGGGACGGACTGTTACCGGTCGGCTCGCGCGCAGTTACGTCACCGATACGCAAAGATCGCACCGGCCCGTCGGCGTTTGTCAGAACTTTGGGGCAAAGCGCGTCGCGCACGCGATACTCTCACGCGGTGCGACAAGGGCGACAAGGGCCGAATCGACGGGGATTCTTGCAGCTCGCAGGGGTCACCGGGGCGGCCGCGGTCGCCGGGATCTCGGGGGCCTGCTCGTCACGCAAACCGGCGGCCGGTGCCGCCGGCGCCGGATCGGTGACGATCACCCACCTTTTCGGTCAGACCGTCATCAGGGAGCCACCCAAGCGCGTCGTCAGCGCCGGCTACACCGAGCAGGACGACCTGCTCGCGCTGGGCGTGGTGCCCGTCGCGGTGACCAACTGGTTCGGTGATCAGCCGTTCGCGGTGTGGCCGTGGGCCCAGCCCAAGCTCGGCGCGGCCCGGCCGGTGGTGCTGAACCTGGACAACGGAATCCCGGTCGACCAGATCGCCGGGCTCAAACCGGACCTGATCGTGGCCGTCAACGCCGGCGTGGACGCCGACACCTATCAGAAGCTGTCGGCGATCGCCCCGACCGTCGCGCAGTCGGACGGCGACGCGTTCTTCGAACCGTGGAAGGAGCAGGCCACCGCCGTCGGCCAGGCGGTGTTCCAGGCGGGCCGGATGACGTCGCTGATCGACGCCGTCGACCAGGGCTTCGCCGCCGTCGCCCAAAAGAATCCGCAGTGGAAGGGCAGGAAGGCGTTGCTGATGCAGGGCACGCTCTTTCAGGGCACGGTGGTGGCGACCCTGGCGGGCTGGCGGACCGACTTCCTGAACCAGATGGGCCTCGTCGTCGCCGACAGCATCAAGCCCTTCGGCGGCGACCACCGCGCCGTCATCCCGCGCGATCAGATCAAGGCGGTGCTCGATTCGGCCGACGTGGTGATCTGGACGACCGAGGGCCCCGACGACCAGAAGGCGTTACTGGCCGACCCCGAGGTCGCGGCGTCGCAGGCGCGCCATATTTTCACCACCAAGGACCTGGCCGGCGCGATCGCCTTCTCGTCGCCGCTGAGCTACCCGTTGGTGGCGGATCAACTGCCCCCGCGGATCGCGAAAATCCTGGGTTAGGTTCCCGCCTGTTTGAACGTTTGCTAAGGCAGCTCTGGCAGTGCTCGAAAATCCCGCGACATCCCCTCCCGCCTGCCCCGATTCCGGGGTTACCGTCGAGTAATGAGCGTGACGGACCTATCCGGCGACCTGTCGACCGAGCTGGTCGGCAACACCGTTTTCGACTATGGCGACCAGGCGCTGATGGTGCAGTGCGGCAGCACGGCCGAGGTGTTGGCGTGGGTGGATGCGTTGCGCGGCGCGGCATTTCCCGGTGTGGTCGACATCGTCCCCGCCGCCCGTACCGTGCTGATCAAGCTCGACAACCCGCGCTGGCAGGGGGTCACCCGCCAGCGGCTGCGCAAGATGCGCGTCAGCGCCGACGCCGGTGCCCCGGCGGAGCGCGGCGCCGACGTGGTGATCGACGTCGTCTACGACGGCCCGGACCTCGCCGAGGTCGCCGAGGTCACCGGGCTGAGCGCGGCGCAGGTGATCAACGCCCACACCCGTTCCTTGTGGCGGGTCGGATTCAGCGGATTCGCCCCGGGCTTCGCGTACCTGGTCGACGGCGACGCGCGACTGCGGGTGCCGCGCCGGTCCGAGCCGCGGACGTCGGTGCCGGCCGGCTCCGTCGCCCTGGCCGGCGAGTTCAGCGCGATCTATCCGCGTCAATCGCCCGGCGGCTGGCAACTCATCGGCCACACCGACACCGTCCTGTGGGATCTCGAGCGCCCCGGCCCGGCGTTACTGACGCAGGGCATGTGGGTGCGGTTCCGGGCCGTCTAACCCGTGGCGATCGCGAGCGCGGCGCAGCCGGGCGAAGCGGGTCGCCACCATAACCGAGGAGAAGCCGTGACCAACCCCGAAATCAGCCTGGAGATTCTGCGCACCGGACCGTTCGCCGTCGTCCAGGACCTCGGCCGCCCGGGGCTGGCCCACCTCGGCGTCAGCCGGTCCGGGGCCGCCGACCGCCGCGCGCACAAGCTGGCCAACCGGCTGGTCGCCAACCCCGACGACCGGGCCACCGTCGAGGTGACGTTCGGCGGTCTGGTGGCCCGGGTCCGCGGCGGCGATGTCGACATCGCGGTCACGGGCGCCGACGCCGGCCCCACCGTGAACGGGATCAAGTTCGGCACCAACAGCATTCAGCATGTCCGCGACGGCCAGGTGATCTCCCTGGGCGCCCCGCGGGCCGGGCTGCGGACCTACCTGGCGGTGCGCGGCGGCGTCTGCGTGGAGCCGGTGCTGGGCTCGCGCAGCTACGACGTGATGTCGGCGATCGGTCCGTCACCGCTACGCGGCGGGGACCGGCTGCCCGTCGGCGAGCACACCGACGATTACCCCGAACTCGACCAGGCCCCCATGGCCGCCATCACCGGCGACGTCGTCGAGCTGTCGGCGGTCCCCGGGCCGCGCGACGACTGGTTCGTCGACCCCGACGCCCTGGTGCACACCGACTGGGTGGCCTCCGACCGCAGCGACCGGGTGGGAATGCGCTTGATGGGCCGCCCGCTGCAGTACCGCTACCCCGACCGGCAGCTGCCCAGCGAGGGCGCCACCCGCGGCGCGATCCAGGTGCCGCCCAACGGTTTACCGGTGATCCTGGGACCCGATCACCCGGTCACCGGCGGTTACCCGGTGGTCGGCGTGGTGATCGACGAGGACGTCGACGCGATCGCGCAGGTGCGGCCCGGCCAGCGGGTGCGGCTGCACTGGGCGCGGCCCAGGTCTGCGGTGGGTGCCCGGCCGCGCGCGGGCGCCGCGGGCTGGCCGTTCTCGTAGCGCCGGCCGCCGCACGGGGCTGGTAAACAGGGACCGTGCACACCGCCCGCCTGGTCCACACCGCCGACCTCGACGCCGAGACCCGGCAGCGCGTGTGCCAGATGGTCACCGCCGCGTTCGCCGGAGATTTCACCGACCACGACTGGGAGCACACCCTGGGCGGCATGCACGCCCTGATCTGGCGGCACGGCGCGATCATCGCGCACGCCGCCGTGGTCCAGCGGCGGCTGCTGTACGGCGGCGACCCGCTGCGCTGCGGCTACGTCGAAGGTGTCGCGGTCCGGGAGGACTGCCGGGGCCAGGGCCTGGTGCACGCCCTGCTGGACGGCTGCGAGCAGGTGATCCGCGGCGCCTACCAGTTGGGCGCGGCCAGCTCGTCGCCCCTGGCCCGCGGGGCCTGGACCGCGCGGGGCTGGCTGCCCTGGCGCGGCCCGACGTCCGTGCTGGCCCCCGCCGGCCCGACCCGCACGCCCGACGACGACGGCGCCGTGTTCGTCCTGCCCGTCGGGATCGACCTGGACACCTCCGCGGACTTGATGTGCGACTGGCGCGCGGGGGACGTCTGGTAGGCCGGAGCAAGCCGCCTTGCCTTGCGCCGAAGGAGAATTCGAATGTCTACCACCGACTGGTGTCGACGTTTCGGGGCCGCGGCACGTTCGGCGGCCGGGGCGTGAATCCGTCGGGCCCATACCGATTCGGTAACGAAGCCGCATAGCGCGGAATGTATTCCAGCTCACACCGAATTCCGTGACCGCGTGAAATCACTTGGCACGGGGCGCATTAACCCGGTGCTCGAAGGCCGCCCGCCTTGTCCTCAGGGACTTACCAGACAACTGGGATTCAACTTACAGGCGATATCGGCGGAATCGAGTTGACGGACTTCCGGTCTTAATGTGAGCATCGAAATATACGGCAGGGCATGCCTCTTCGTTCGGGACTCCCACATGCCATAGGCGGCCGCCAGCTGCGCCGGTTAGTGGAAGGGTCTGACGAGAGGAAAGTGTATGCGCGCCTCGCCGGGGGGCGCTTTCAGCGTACGTGCGGTTGGTGCCATCCCGTCATTTCAACGTGCCCAATCGATTTCGCCTCACACGGCAGCGCAATGCGGCGTCGCCCCCGAGAAACAACCCCCCTTGACGAAAGGCGCAGACCGCATGGGCCGCAACCACCGCATCGCGGACTGGAATCCGGAAGACACGGCGGCCTGGGAAGCCGGCAACAGGAACATCGCGCGCCGCAACCTGCTGTGCACGGTGGCGGCCGACCACGTCGCCTTTTCGATCTGGACCCTGTGGCCCGTGATGGCGCTGTTCATGCCCGCATCCGTCTATGGCTTCTCGACCGGCGACAAGCTGCTGCTCGGCGCGGTCGCCACCCTGGTCGGCGGCTGCGCGCGCATCCCGTACACGTTGGGCATCGCCGCCTTCGGCGGCCGTAACTGGACGGCTTTCTCCGCGTTTGTCCTGTTGATCCCGACGCTCGGCACCATCGTGCTGCTGGCCAACCCCGGCCTGCCGCTGTGGCCTTATCTGGTGTGCGCGGCGCTGACCGGGCTGGGCGGCGGCAACTACGCGGCCTCGCTGGCCAACGTCAACGCCTTCTACCCGCAGCGGCTCAAGGGCGCGGCGCTGGCGATCAACGCCGGCGTCGGCAACCTGGGGGTCGCGGTCATCCAGCTGGTCGGCCTGCTGGTGCTTGCCACCGCGGGGCACGAGGCGCCGTACTGGGTGTGCGCGGTCTATCTGGTCTTGCTGGCGATCGTCGGGATCACCGCGGCGCTGTTCATGGACAACCTGCACCACGGCACCGAGGTCAACACCATGCGCTCGATCCTGTTCGAGCGCGACACCCATGTGATCTCGCTGCTCTACATCTGCACCTTCGGCTCCTGGATCGGGTTCTCGTTCGCCTTCGGCCAGGTGATGCAGGTCAACTTCCTGGCCAACGGGGAGACCGCCAAGCACGCGGCGCTGCACGCGGCGCAGATCGCCTTCGTGGGACCGTTATTGGGGTCGCTGGCGCGAATCTACGGCGGCCGGCTGGCAGATCGGCTCGGCGGAAGCCGCGTCACCCTGGGCGTCCTGGGCGGCATGGTGCTGGGCGCCGGGTTGCTGGTCGCGATCAGCACCTTCGACGACCGCAATGGCGGGGGCGGCGCCGCCCTGATCGGCTACGCCCTCGGCTTCATCCTCCTGTTCATCCTGTCCGGGATGGGCAATGGTTCGGTGTTCAAACTGATCCCGTCGATCTACGAGGCGCGCAGCCGCTCACTGGATGTCAGCGAAGCCGAACGCCGCCATTGGGCCCGCGCGAAGGCGGGGTCGCTGATCGGCATCTGCTCGGCGGTCGGCGCGCTCGGCGGTGTGGGAATCAACATGGCGCTGCGCCAGTCCTACCTCAGCAGCGGCACCGAGACGTCGGCGTACTGGACGTTCCTGGGCTCCTACTTCGTCGCCGCGATCCTGACCTGGACGCTCTACGTTCGCCGGCCCGCCCCGGGGCCGAGCACGCCCGGAGCCGTCCCCGAAGCCGCGCCCGTCAGAGTGTGATGGCGCTCGCAACAGGGGCAATGCGTCAGCAATTGCGTGGTAACGCACCGGAAACGTCCTAGGCATACACAGGTCATATGGCTCAGCCCAGATCCGCGCCACTCGCCGGCTACCGGGTGGCGGTCACGTCGGCCCGCCGCGCCGAGGAGTTGTGCGCGCTGCTGAGCCGGCAGGGCGCCGAGGTCTGCAGCGCGCCCGCGATCAACATGATCGCGCTGCCCGACGATGACGAATTACACAGCAACACAGAGGATTTGATCGCCGAGCCGCCCGACATCCTGGTCGTGCACACCGGCATCGGCTTCCGCGGCTGGCTGGCGGCGGCCGAGGGATGGGGGCTGGCCAACCAGCTCATCGCGTCGCTGTCGAAGGCCCGGATCGTGTCGCGCGGACCGAAGGGGACCGGCGCGGTGCGCGCCGCCGGCCTGCACGAGGAGTGGTCTCCTGAGTCCGAATCCTCACAGGAGGTGCTCGAATATCTCCTCGCGTCGGGCATCTCCGGGATGCGCGTCGCCGTCCAGCTGCACGGCGCCGCCGACGCGTGGGACCCGTTCCCGGAATTTCTCGGCGGCCTGCGCTTCGCGGGCGCCGAAGTGATGCCCCTGCGGGTGTACCGGTGGAAGCCAACGCCATTGGGTGGCGACTTCGACCAGCTGGTGACCGGGATCGCGCGGCGACAATTCGATGCGGTCACCTTCACGTCGGCGCCCGCCGCGGCGGCGGTGCTGGAACGCAGTCGCGAGCTGGGCATCGAGGACCAGGTGCTGGAGGCCCTGCGCACCGATGTGCACGCGATGTGCGTCGGCCCGGTGACGTCAAAGCCGCTGATCCGAAAGGGCGTCCCCACGTCGTCGCCGGAACGAATGCGGTTGGGGGCCTTGGCCCGGCACATCGCCGAGGAGCTGCCTCTGCTGGGGTCGTGCACGGTGCGGGCCGCCGGCCACACCGTCGACATCCGCGGGACCTGCGTGCTGGTCGACGGTTCCATCAAGCTGCTGTCGCCATCCGGGATGTCGATGCTGCGGGCGCTGGCGCAGCGACCGGGCGACGTCGTCGCGCGTACCGACCTGTTACGGGCGCTGCCCGGCAACAGCAACGACCCGCACGCGGTCGACACGGCCGTGCTTCGGCTGCGAACGGCCTTGGGCGACAAGAACATCGTCGCGACCGTGGTGAAGCGCGGTTACCGGCTCGTCATCGACGACCCGCAGGGTGGCCCATGGACCTGATCCTGGCCGCGCATGGCACCCGCAGGCCCGGCGGCGTCGAGATGATCGGGGACCTCGCGGCGCGGGTGGGCGCGCTTCTCGACCGCCGGGTGCAGGTCGCGTTCGTCGACGTGCTGGGCCCCACCCCCACCGAGGTGCTGTCGCGGGCCGCGGCCGGCGGCCGGCCCGCCGTCGTGGTGCCGGCGTTCCTGTCGCGCGGATACCACGTGCGCACGGATCTGCCCGCCCATGTCGCGGCCAGCGGACACCCGGATGTCATCGTCACCCCGGCCCTGGGGCCCGGCGGTGAAATCGCCCGGATAGCCGCCGACCAGCTGGCGAAAACCGGTTGGCGCCCGGCTGATTCGGTGGTTCTGGCGGCGGCGGGCACGTCCGATGTCAGGGCGCGCGCGGACCTGCACGTCGCCGCGACGACGCTGTCCGCGCTGGCCGGTTCGCGGGTGCGGCTGGGGTTCGCGGCCACCGGCGATCCGCATGTGGACGACGCGGTGGCCGCCGCCCGCCGCGACGGCGCACGCCGCGTCGTGGTCGCCTCGTACCTGCTGGCCGACGGCCTGTTTCAGGAACGACTGCGCGCCTGCGGCGCCGACCTGGTCACCCGGCCGCTCGGTACCCATCCCGGGCTGGCCCGGCTGATTGCCAGCCGGTTCCGCCGCGCCGCGCCCGGGCTCGCGCCCGTGGCAACGCGGCACGCGTCGCGCCGACCGGGCCCGCGGCGGGCGCCCTGCGCGCTTGATCTTTGATCGCGCGCGGACGATCCTGACACCATGCCTCGTCGGGAAGAGCCCTCGCGCGGGCTCCTTGATCCGGTCGCGAAGATGCTGCGGTTGCCCTTCGGCACAGCGGAGTTCATCGATCGAATCGTCACCGGCGGGGTGAACCAGGTGGGCCGGCGGACGTTGCACATGCTGATCACCACGTGGGACGCGGCCGGCGGCGGCCCCTTCGCGGCCAGCGCGATCGCGTCGACGGGGATGGCCAAGACCGCCGAAATCGTGGAGGCCATGTTCATCGGCCCGGTTTTCGGTCCGTTGCTGAAAATCCTGGGGGCCGACAAGGTCGCCGTGCGGGCGTCGTTGTGCGCCTCTCAGCTGGTGGGCCTCGGCATCATGCGTTACGGAATACGCTCCGAGCCGCTGCACTCGATGCCGGTCGATACGCTCGTCGACGCGATCGGGCCGACGATGCAGCGCTACCTGGTCGGCGATATCACGCGCTGAGGTTACGCGGCGATCCGCCCGATCTGGATTTCGCCGCGGGGTGTGACACGCACCTGGTACACCGGCACCGAAACGCGTGGGTCGTCCAGGCAGGAACCGTCTTCGAGCGCGAAAGCCTGTTTCAGAAGCGGAGATTGGACCGTGGCGCGGCCGCCGCGGTCTCCGACGATCCCGCGCGAGAGCACCGCCGCCCCCGAAAAGGGATCGACGTTGCCGACCGCGTGCACGGACCCGTCGTCCAACCGGAACAGCGCCGCCTGCGTGCCGTCATCGAGGAGCACCCCGACGCCACGACCCGGAGTGAGGCGGTCGTAGGCGCAGGCGGTCGTCCACACCTGAATGTCGTTGAGAAGTGTCATCGTTCCTCCTGGTCTCCTGTGGAGATTGATGAGCGGACCCGCGGCATACCAATGGGCACAGGCACTTTGCGCCCGGAGCGCTCGGTGAACGTCACCGTCGAGTCGACGGCGTCGGGGGCGTTGACGAAGGACACGAACCGCGACAGCTTGTCGGGATCCTCCAGCACGCCCTTCCATTCGCACGTGTAGTTCTGGACGTGCCGCTCGATCGCGGCCTCGAACTCCTGGGCCAGACCGAGCGAGTCGTCACACACGACCTCGCGCACGTGATCGAGGCCGCCGTCCAGCGCCTCGACCCACGGCGCGGTGCGTTGCAGCCGGTCGGCCGTGCGGATGTAGTACATCAGGAACCGGTCGATGTAGCGGACCAGCGTCTCGGTGTCCAGGTCGCCGGCCAGCAGCTGCGCGTGCTTGGGCGTCATGCCGCCGTTGCCGCCGACGTAGAGGTTCCAGCCCTTTTCGGTGGCGATGACGCCCACGTCCTTGCCGCGCGCCTCGGCGCACTCCCGCGCGCAACCCGACACCCCGAGCTTGATCTTGTGCGGGGCGCGCAGGCCGCGATACCGCAGTTCCAGGTCGATGGCCAGCTGCACCGAATCCTGTTGGCCGTAGCGGCACCAGTCGCTGCCGACGCAGCTCTTCACGGTGCGCAGCGCCTTGCCGTAGGCGTGGCCCGATTCCATGCCGCCGTCGACCAGCCGCTTCCAGATCTGGGGCAACTGGTCCACCCGGGCGCCGAACATGTCGATCCGCTGGCCGCCGGTGATCTTGGTGTAAAGCCCGAATTCCTGGGCGATCTGGCCGATCAGGATCAGGTGCTCCGGCTTGATGTCCCCGCCGGGGACCCGCGGGACCACCGAGTAGCTGCCGTTCTTTTGGATGTTGGCCAGGAAGTGGTCGTTGGAATCCTGCAGGGAGGCCTGTTCGCCGTCGAGGATGTGACCGGAGCCGATGGACGCCAGAATGGACGCGACGACGGGTTTGCAGATGTCGCAACCCTTTCCGCGGCCGAAGCGCTCCAGCAGGCCCGAGAAGGTGCGGATCTCGGTGGCGGAAATGATCTCGAAAAGCTCCGCCCGCGACTGGCCGAAGTGCTCGCACAGCGCCTTGGACTGTTCCACGCCCTCGGCTTCCAGCAGCTGCTTGAGCAACGGCACGCACGACCCGCACGAGGTGCCGGCCGCCGTGCACGACTTGAGCGCGGGGACGTCGGCGCAGCCGCCGGCGATCGCGCACTTCAGATCGCCCTTGGTGACGTTGTTGCAGGAGCAGATCTGCGCCGAATCCGGCAGCGCCCCAACGCCCAAAGCCGGGGCGCCGTCGGATTGGGCGGGCGCGATCAGCGCGAGCGGATCCCCCGGCAGCTCGCTGCCGACCATGGGCCGCAACACCCCGTACGAGGAGGCGTCGCCGACCAGCACCCCGCCGAGGAGGGTCTTGGCGTCGTCGGACAGCACCAGTTTGGCGTAGGTCCGGTTCACCGCGTCGTTGACGGCGACCTCGAGGCAGTTCTCGGTCGCGCCCATCGCGTCGCCGAAGCTGGCGACGTCGACCCCCAGCAGTTTCAGCTTCGTCGACAGGTCCGCTTCAGGGAATTCCGCGGCGCCGCCCAGCAGCCGGTCCGCCACCACCTCGGCGGACGTGTAGCCCGGAGCGACCAGGCCGTAGCACCGCCCCTCGATCGCGGCGACCTCGCCGACCGCATAGATATCGGGATCGCTTGTCCGGCAAGATAAGTCGGTCAGCACGCCGCCCCGCTCGGCGAGCGTCAGCCCGGCGGCCGCCGCCAGCTCGTCGCGGGGCCGGATGCCGGCGGCGAAGATCACCACGCCGGCGTCGATGGCTTTCTCGTTCGCGCCGTCACGCACTCGCACCCGCACCGACGTCGAGCCGTCCGGTCGCGCAACGGATTCGATCGATTCGGTGGCCGTCCCGACGTGCACCGCGATACCCAGGTCGCCGATCATCCTGGCCAGCAGCGCGCCGCCGGCCTCGTCGATCTGCTGGGCCATCAATCGGGGCATCATCTCGACGACGTGCGTGCGCAAGCCGAACTGGCGCAGCGCATTCGCGGCCTCGAGCCCCAACAGGCCGCCGCCGATGACCACCCCTTCGGTGGCGTGACCGGCTTTCAGGGCGCGCTGGGCGTCGGCGCGGATGGCGTCGAGGTCGTCGAGCGTGCGGTACACGTGGCACTGGGGCAGGTCGTGGCCGGGCACCGGCGGAACGAAGGCATAGGAGCCGGTGGCCAGGACCAGGGCGTCGTAGCCGTGCCGTTGGCCGTCGGCGGTCACCACGGACTTTGTGGCACGGTCGATTTCGGTGACCCGCGCATTCAGCAGCAACCGAACCCGCTCGTCACCGGCGTAGCCGTTGCCGGGCAGGGCCAGCAGCGCGCGGTCCCAGCTTTCGGTGTAGGAGGTCAGGCCGACGCGGTCGTAGGCGGCGTCGGACTCCTCGGCGAAAACCGTGACGCGCCAAGACCCCTCGGTGTCGCGGGCGCGGAGCGCCTCCACCAGCCGGTGGCCCACCATGCCATGCCCGATGACGACGACGTGACGCGCGGCACAGTGCACGCGCGCACTTTCGGATGGGGCCATGCCATGAGGGTAGGGGCGCCAAATTAAGGAAAAATCGCGAAATGTGACGCCCACATGACAGCGGCCTCACACCTCACAGGTGCCTGTGTGAAGGTGTGGCGAAGACGTTCGCTCCGGGCGAACGCCCACGTGGAACTTAAGCGGGGTCGACTCATGTTTCTAGAAATAGCCGCCCGGCAAGGCGCCGGTCACAGCTAACTCACATGAAAGCATAAGGATGCAGAAGGAGAAACCCATGAGCAGCCTCACATTGTGGTCGCGACCGGCCGGGGACACCGACCGGTGGGTGCGCGACTTTTTCGGGCCCGCCGCGACGGCGGACTGGTTCAAGCCGGTGATCAGCGGATTTAGGCCGGCCGCCGAGATCGTCAAGGACGGCGACGACGCGGTGGTCCGCCTGGAACTGCCGGGTGTCGACGTGGAGAAGGACGTCAATGTCGAGGTCGACAAGGGCCGCCTGGTCATCCACGGCGAACACCGCGACGAGCGCGCGGGCGAGGAAGACGGCCGCACCTTGCGCGAGATCCGCTACGGATCGTTCCGCCGGACGTTCCAGCTGCCCGCGCACGTCACCGGCGAGGCCATCGCGGCCTCCTACGACGCCGGCGTGTTGACGGTGCGGGTCACCGGGGCCTACTCCGGGACTCAGGCGCAGCGCATCGCGATCACGAAGTAAGCCCCGAGCAATCCGGCGGGGCCGCACCGACTCCGGGCGGCCTCGCCGGCTTTGCTTCGCGTGTGAAGCGTGGGCTTCGCGTGTGAACCCTCGGCTTTCAGTGTGAAGCGTGGGCGGAAAAGTCCGCCGCCGAATCGACACCCTAGCTTCACACTGAAAGCCCTGAATTCACACTCAACGCGGCAGCCCCGGCCTTAAAAAGACGCGTTGGCTGCCGAAGGTCAGCGCCGCGAATCCGGCGCCGGCGCCCTGGCGCGCTCCGCGAGTTCTCGACTTGTCATGGCGTGCGCTCCCCGGTCCCCCGAAGTCCCCCGAAGTGATCTGTCTGACATTAGGGCCGAGCCGTGGATACTATCGAGAACGTACTGTGATCCGTAACACCGTCCAGCGCGGGGAGATCCGAGGAGATCCGTTGTCGAGCACGACTGAACTCGCCGAACTGCACGACCTCATCGGCGGCCTGCGGCGGTGCGTGAGCTCCATGAAGGCGCGCTACGGCGACAGCCCGGCGATGCGGCGCATCGTCATCGACGCCGATCGGATCCTGTCCGACGTCGAATTGCTCGATACCGACGTCTCCGAATTGGATCTGGCCCGCGCAACCGTGCAGCAGTCCGGCGAGAAGATCGTCATTCCCGACACCCCCTATGACGCCGATTTCTGGCGCGATGTCGACGACGAAGGTGTCGGGGGTCACAACAGGTCGTAACAACTCAAGCCCCCCGAAAAAGGGAGGCTTCTCTCTGTGTACCCTTCGTCCAGACAGCCCGTTCGAAGAGGAACACATTAGATGAGCGCACCCACGGCGAACCGTCCTGCGTCCGGCGTTTTCTCACCTGGCCGCGCCCAAATACCCGAGCGCACCCTGCGCACCGACCGGTGGTGGCAGGCGCCGCTGCTGACCAACATCGGGCTGTTGGCGTTCATCGTCTACGCGACGACGCGGATTTTTCTGGGCAACAACTATTGGGTCGATAAATACCACTACCTGACGCCGTTCTACTCGCCGTGCGTCAGCGCCTCGTGCGCGCCGGGCTCCAGCCACTTCGGGGTGTGGCTTGGACATTTCCCGTGGTGGATTCCATTGGGCATGTTGGCATTACCGTTCCTGCTCTTGTTCCGGCTTACCTGCTACTACTACCGCAAGGCCTACTACCGGTCGGTGTGGCAGTCGCCGACGGCCTGCGCGGTCCCCGAACCGCGCGTCCACTACACCGGCGAGACCCGTTTCCCGCTGATCCTGCAGAACGCCCATAGGTACTTCTTCTATGTCGCGCTTGTGGTCTCGCTGATCAATACCTACGACGCGATAATGGCGTTCCACTCGGACTCGGGTCCCGGCGGTTTCGGTTTTGGTCTGGGCAACCTCGTTTTGGTGGGCAACGTCCTCCTGTTGTGGGCCTACACCGTCTCGTGCCATTCCTGCCGGCACGTCACCGGCGGTCGCCTTAAGCACTTCTCCAAACACCCCGTGCGGTACTGGATCTGGACACAGGTCAGCAAGCTGAACACGCGGCATATGCAATTCGCGTGGACCACGTTGGGGACGCTGGCGCTCACCGACTTTTACGTCGTGCTGGTGGCCAGCGGCACCATCGCGGATCTCAGATTTGTTGGCTGAAAAGCAATTTCGGGGCTAACAGGAATTATCAGGCAGAACTGAGCGAGGTTTCATGGTTGAGGTCGAGCGGCACTCCTACGACGTCGTCGTGATCGGTGCCGGCGGCGCGGGGTTGCGCGCGGTCATCGAGGCGCGCGAGCGCGGCCTCAAGGTCGCGGTGGTGTGCAAATCCCTGTTCGGCAAGGCGCACACGGTGATGGCCGAGGGCGGCGCCGCGGCGGCCATGGGTAACGCCAACCCGAAGGACAACTGGAAGACCCACTACGGCGACACGATGCGCGGTGGGAAGTTCCTCAACAACTGGCGGATGGCCGAACTGCACGCCAAGGAGGCACCGGACCGGGTCTGGGAGCTGGAGACCTACGGCGCGCTGTTCGACCGCACCAAGGACGGCAAGATCAGCCAGCGCAACTTCGGCGGGCACACCTATCCGCGGCTGGCCCACGTCGGCGACCGCACGGGCCTGGAGCTGATCCGCACGCTGCAGCAGAAGATCGTCTCGCTGCAGCAGGAGGACCACGCCGAACTCGGTGACTACGAGGCGCGGATCAAGGTGTTCGCCGAGTGCACGATCACCGAGCTGCTCAAGGACGGTGACGCGATCGCCGGGGCGTTCGGCTACTGGCGCGAAAGCGGCCGGTTCGTCCTGTTCGAGGCCCCCGCCGTGGTGTTGGCTACCGGCGGGATCGGCAAGTCGTTCAAGGTGACCTCGAATTCCTGGGAGTACACCGGCGACGGCCACGCGCTGGCGCTGCGGGCGGGCGCGTCGCTGATCAACATGGAGTTCGTCCAGTTCCACCCGACGGGCATGGTGTGGCCGCCGAGCGTGAAGGGGATCCTGGTCACCGAGGGCGTTCGCGGTGACGGCGGGGTGCTGAAGAATTCCGACGGCAAGCGGTTCATGTTCGACTACATCCCGCCGGTGTTCAAGGGCCAGTACGCCGAGTCCGAGCAAGAGGCCGACCAGTGGCTCAAGGACAACGACTCGGCGCGTCGCACCCCGGACCTGCTGCCCCGCGACGAGGTCGCGCGCGCGATCAACTCGGAGGTCAAGGCGGGCCGCGGCAGCCCGCACGGCGGCGTCTACCTCGACATCGCGTCCCGGCTGACGCCCGAGGAGATCAAGCGGCGCCTGCCGTCGATGTACCACCAGTTCAAGGAGCTGGCCGGGGTCGACATCACCAAGGAGCCGATGGAAGTCGGGCCCACCTGCCACTACGTCATGGGCGGCATCGAGGTCGACGCCGACACGGGCGCGGCCACGGTCCCCGGGCTCTTCGCCGCCGGCGAATGTTCCGGCGGCATGCACGGCTCCAACCGGCTGGGCGGCAACTCGCTGTCGGACCTGCTGGTGTTCGGCCGGCGCGCCGGCCTGGGGGCCGCCGACTACGTGCGCGCGCTGAGCAGCCGCCCGTCGGTCGCCGACGACGCCGTCGACACCGCGGCGAAGCGGGCGGTGGCCCCCTTCGAGGGACCGACCGACGGCGTCGCGGCCGAGAATCCCTACACCCTGCACCTGGAGCTGCAGCAGTCGATGAACGACCTGGTGGGCATCATCCGCAAGGCCGACGAGGTCTCCGAGGCCCTCGGCCGGCTCGACCAACTCCGTGAGCGGTTCAAGAACATCCAGGTCGAGGGGCATCGGCAGTACAACCCCGGCTGGAACCTGGCCATCGACCTGCGCAACATGCTGCTGGTCAGCGAATGCGTCGCCAAGGCCGCGCTGACCCGCACCGAGAGCCGCGGCGGCCACACCCGCGACGATCACCCGTCGATGGACGCGAACTGGCGCAAGGTGTTGCTGGTCTGCCGCGCGTCCGGCGGCGACGAGGTGATCCCGGACGTCACCGTCACGCGGGAGGACCAGGTGCCGATGCGGCCCGATCTGCTGGAGCTCTTCGAGATCTCCGAGCTGGAGAAGTACTACACCGATGACGAGCTGGCCGACCACCCAGGACGGACCCCCAGGACGGAGGGCTGATGACCTACAACGCCACCATGCGGGTGTGGCGCGGCGACGAGGCCGGCGGCGCGCTCGAGGATTTCACGGTTGAGGTCAACGAGGGCGAGGTGGTGCTCGACATCATCCATCGGCTGCAGCAGACCCAGACGCCCGACCTCGCGGTGCGGTGGAACTGCAAGGCGGGCAAGTGCGGATCGTGTTCGGCGGAGATCAACGGCAAGCCGCGGCTGATGTGCATGACCCGGATGTCCACGTTCGCCGAGGACGAGGTCGTGAGCGTGACGCCGCTGCGGACCTTCCCGGTGATTCGCGACCTGGTCACCGACGTCTCGTTCAACTACGAGAAGGCCCGCGAGATCCCGTCTTTCGCGCCGCCCAAGGAGCTGCAGCCCGGCGAGTACCGGATGGCGCAGGTCGACGTCCAGCGCTCGCAGGAGTTCCGCAAGTGCATCGAATGCTTCCTGTGTCAGAACGTCTGCCACGTGGTCCGCGACCACGAGGAGAACAAGAAGGCGTTCGCCGGCCCGCGCTTCCTGATGCGCATCGCCGAACTCGAAATGCATCCGCTGGACACGCTCGACCGGCGCAACCAAGCCCAGGAAGAGCACGGCCTGGGCTACTGCAACATCACCAAGTGCTGCACCGAGGTGTGCCCGGAAAACATCAAGATCACCGACAACGCGCTGATCCCGATGAAAGAGCGGGTCGCCGACCGCAAATACGACCCGATCGTCTGGCTGGGCAACAAGCTGTTCCGGCGTTAGTCTCCCGCGAGGCTGTAACTACCGACGCCGCGTCTCGCGAAATGCGTCAGTAGTTACAGTCTCGCGGTCAAAGCAGACTGCGGAACGTGCTGCGGTGGAACACAATCGGCGCCACCTCGGCGTCCACCGTCACCTCGCTGACCCGCAGAACCACGATGGTGTGATCGCCGGCCGGGATCAGTTGCTCGATCGCGCTCTCCAGCCACAGGCCGGTGCCCTTGATGAAGACCGCGCCGCTGGTGCGCGACACCGTCTGCAGGCCGGCGAACCGGTCGCCGGTCTTGGCGGCCAACGCGCGCGCGGCCTCGTCGTGGGCCTCGCCGAGCACGCTGATGCCCAGCCTCGGCAAGCCCTTGAGCTTGGGCCATGTCGTCGAGGTGTTCTGCACGCAGAACGACACCAGCGGCGGGTCGAGCGAGACGGGCACAAAGGTGCTGGCGGCCAAGCCTTGCCGGACGCCTTCGACTTCGGCGGCGATGGCCACCACGCCGGACGGAAAGTGTCCGAAGGCCTCACGAAGGGTGGACGGTGTCAGCTTGTTCGTCGAGTTCACCGGACCTCAGTCGCCCCTTTCTGCCCATACGACCCTACTCGACGAGTACCCGTGCGCGGCGGCCACATCCGGGTGGGCCCGCAGCCGCGCCGCACGCGCCCGCAGGTCCACCACGGGCAGGGCAGTGACGGGCCTCACGTCGCTCATGGGCACATCGTCCTCGCAGGTCAGCCGCGCAAAACGAGCCTTCCCAACCGGTTGGTTAGTTAGATGTTGAAATTTAGCTCACACTCGCTTGCGTTGGACTGGACAACGGTTATATTTTAGTCGTGTTACTGGTGGGTAACTTAGAACTGAGTACCCAACCACAAAGTGGCATTCTCAACGAGGAGGAACACGTAGTGAGCCACTACAAGAGCAACGTCCGCGACCAGGTATTCAACCTGTTCGAGGTGTTGGGCGTTGACAAGGCGTTAGGTCAGGGCGAGTACAGCGACCTCGACATCGACACTGTCCAAGAAATGCTGACAGAGATGAGCCGGCTCGCCGAGGGACCGGTCGCGGAGTCGTTCGTCGAGGGCGACCGCAACCCGCCGGTGTTCGACCCGCAGACCCACTCGGTGACGCTGCCGGAGGCCTTCAAGAAGTCCGTTCGAGCGGTCCAGGAGGCCGGCTGGGACAAGGCCGGCATCGACGAGGCGCTCGGCGGCATGCCGATGCCCAAGGCGCTGGTGTGGGCGCTGCACGAGCACATCCTCGGCGCCAACCCCGCCGTCTGGATGTACGGCGGCGGCGCGGGCTTCGCAAACGTCGTCTACCACCTCGGCACCGAGGAACAGAAGAAGTGGGCCATGATCGCCGCCGAGCGCGGCTGGGGCGCGACCATGGTGCTCACCGAGCCGGACGCCGGCTCCGACGTCGGCGCCGGGCGGACCAAGGCGGTCCAACAGGAGGACGGCTCCTGGCACATCGACGGCGTGAAGCGGTTCATCACCTCCGCCGATTCGGACGATTTGTTCGAGAACATCGTCCATTTGGTGCTGGCCCGCCCGGAGGGTGCCGGTCCCGGTACCAAGGGCCTGTCGCTGTTCATCGTGCCCAAGTTCCTGTTCGACTTCGAGACGGGCGATCTCGGCGAGCGCAACGGTGTGTTCGTGACCAACGTCGAGCACAAGATGGGCCTGAAGGTCTCGGCGACGTGCGAGCTGTCGTTCGGCCAGCACGGCGTGCCCGCCAAGGGCTGGCTGGTCGGCGAGGTGCACAACGGCATCGCGCAGATGTTCGACGTCATCGAGATGGCCCGGATGATGGTCGGCACCAAGGCGATCGCCACGCTGTCGACCGGTTACCTGAACGCCCTCGAATACGCCAAGTCCCGGGTGCAGGGCGCCGACCTGACCCAGATGACCGACAAGACCGCGCCGCGGGTGACCATCACGCATCACCCGGACGTGCGCCGCTCGCTGATGACGCAGAAGGCCTACGCCGAGGGCCTGCGGGCGCTGTACCTCTACACCGCGACCTTCCAGGACGCGGCGGTCGCCGAGGCGCTGCACGGCGTGGACGCCGGCCTGGCCGTCACGATCAACGACCTGATGCTGCCGGTGGTCAAGGGCGTGGGCTCCGAGCAGGCGTACGCGAAGCTGACCGAGAGCCTGCAGACGTTCGGCGGGTCCGGCTTCCTGCAGGACTACCCGATCGAGCAGTACATCCGGGACTCCAAGATCGACTCGCTCTACGAGGGCACCACCGCCATCCAGGCGCAGGACTTCTTCTTCCGCAAGATCGTCCGCGACAAGGGTGTGGCGCTGGCCCACGTCTCCGGGGAGATCCAGGCGTTCATCAACAGCGAGTCCGGCAACGGCCGGCTGAAGACCGAGCGCGAGCTGCTGGCCAAGGCGCTGGCCGACGTGCAGGCGATGGCGGCGACGCTGACCGGCTACCTGATGGCCGCGCAGGACGATGTGACCAGCCTGTACAAGGTCGGCCTGGGCTCGGTGCGCTTCCTGATGAGCGTCGGCGACCTGGTCATCGGCTGGTTGCTGCAGCGTCAGGCGGCGGTGGCGGTGCAGGCGCTCGACGCCGGCGCCGGCGGGGCGGAGCGGTCCTTCTACGAGGGCAAGATCGCGGTGGCCTCGTTCTTCGCGAAGAACTTCCTGCCGCTGCTGACCAGCACCCGCGAGGTGATCGAGACGCTGGACAACGACATCATGGAGCTCGACGAGGCCGCCTTCTAGTCGCCTTCTGAGGGCCGACGGCCGACGACGATGTGGCCGCGGGGCAGCTGAGGGGTTGTCCCGCGTGCGGCAGGAGTCGCCTGATCGGGCCACAGGGCGAACGCAAGGTTCCCCGCTTCCACGCCGAAGCGGGGTCTTGTGTGTTCGGGTGGCGGGAGATGCCAAAAAGACCGCCGCTGGATCCCCTCACTCCAGCGGCGGCCCTTTTCGCACGCCCGGTGCGATTTTCCGCCGACCGGGCGACCGACCAAGGGATGCCCCGTATTGCCGTCGGGGTCGGGGGGTCAGACCACAACACGGGGCCATCCGGACGTTGGGGTACCCGGCCGGCCAAGTCTGTAATCGGCTGTGACCAAATTCATCCGGGCGGCCGGCGGGGCTCACGCCGCGAGCCGAGCCCGGCCGGTCAGGCCTCCAGGATCGCGGCCACGCCCTGGCCGCCGGCGGCGCAGATCGATATCAGCGCCCGGCCCGTCCCGCCGCCTTTGTGCTCGCCTTTGCGCTCGAAGAGCTGCTTGGCCGCCTGGGCGAGGATGCGCCCGCCGGTGGCCGCGAAGGGGTGGCCGGCGGCCAGCGACGAACCGTTGACGTTGAGCTTGGACCGATCGATCGGGCCGAGCGCGGCGTCGAGGCCCAGCCGCTCCTTGCAGTACTCCTCGGATTCCCACGCCTGCAGGTGCGCCAGCACCACCGACGCGAACGCCTCGTGGATCTCGTAGAAATCAAAATCCTGCAGGCTCAGCCCGTTTCGGGCCAGCAGCCGGGGCACCGCATAGGTCGGCGCCATCAGCAGGCCGTCGCGTCCGTTGACGTAGTCGACGGCGGCGGTCTCGGCGTCCACCAGGTAGGCGAGCGGGGCCAGCGAATGCGCGGCCGCCCACTCCTCGCTGGCCAGCAGCGCGACCGAGGCACCGTCGGTCAGCGGGGTCGAATTGCCGGCCGTCATCGTCGCGTCGCCGGCCTTCACCCCGAAGACCGGGCGCAGCGTGGCCAGCTTTTCCACGGTGGAGTCGGGCCGCAGGTTGTCGTCTCGGTACAGCCCCAGAAACGGCGTGACGAGGTCGTCGAAGAAGCCCCGGTCGTAGGCGGCGGCCATGTTGCGGTGGCTGGCGACGGCCAGCTCGTCCTGGTCGACGCGCTTGATGCCCAGCTGCTTGGCGGTGATGGCGGCGTGCTCGCCCATCGACAGCCCGGTGCGGGGTTCGCTGTTGGCCGGGATCTCGATGCCGAGGGTGGCGGGTAGCGCGCCCACCAGCCTCAGCCGTTGCAGGTTGGATTTGGACCGCCGCAGCTTCAGCAGCTGGCGGCGCAGGTTGTCGCCGAGGCCGATCGGCGGGTCGGAGGTGGTGTCCACCCCGCCGGCCGCGGCCACGTCGTAACGGCCGGCCGCGATGCCGTCGGCCGCGGCGATCGCCGCCTGCAGGCCGGTCCCGCACGCCTGCTGAACGTCGAACGCCGGCGTGTACGACGACAGCTCGGAACCCAGCACACATTCGCGCGTCAGGTTGAAGTCGCGGCTGTGCTTGAGCACGGCGCCGCCGACCACCACGCCCAGGCGTTCGCCGGCCAGCCCGAACCGGTCCACCAGCCCGTCCAGGACCGCGGTGAACATGTCCTGGTTGGTCGCCTCGGCGTACGCGCCGTCCGATCGCGCGAACGGGATGCGGTTGCCGCCCAGCACGGCGACTCGACGCCTGGTCTTAGAACTAGCAGGGGCCACCATTCTTCTCCGTGAATCTCCCGGTCCGTCGGTGGCCATACTACCCACTGTTCTTACTCTGAAGTAAGTTCGTCCCCGATACGGTTGGCTGGTAAGGCGTTCCGGACCTGGAAACACAAGGAAGGCGGCTCAGGTGGCTCCCAAGCGCACGTCCGATCTGTTCTCGCAGGTCGTCAACTCCGGCCCCGGATCGTTTCTGGCGAGGCAGATCGGCATCCCGCAGCCCGAGACGCTGCGCCGCTACCGGCCCGGCGATCCGCCGCTGACCGGCTCCCTGTTGATCGGGGGCGAGGGCAGGGTGGTCGCGCCGCTGCGCGCGGCGCTGGGCAAGGACTACGACCTGGTGGGCAACAACCTCGGCGGCCGCTGGGCCGACCGGTTCGGCGGCCTGGTTTTCGACGCCACCGGCATCACGGCGCCGGCCGCGCTGGGGGCCTTGCACGAATTCTTCACGCCCGTCCTGCGCAACCTGGGCCGCTGCGCGCGCGTCGTGGTCGTCGGCACCACGCCCGACCTGGCGGCCAGCACCGACGAGCGGATCGCGCAGCGCGCGCTGGAGGGCTTCACCCGCTCGCTCGGCAAGGAGCTGCGCCACGGTTCCACCGTGGCGCTGGTGTATCTGTCGCCGGCCGCCAAACCCGCCGCGACGGGCCTGGAATCGACGATGCGGTTCATCCTGTCGGCCAAGTCGGCGTACGTCGACGGCCAGGTGTTCTACGTCGGGGAGGCCGACTCCACGCCGCCGGCCGACTGGGACCGGCCGCTGGACTCCAAGGTCGCCATCGTGACGGGCGCGGCCCGCGGAATCGGCGCGACGATCGCCGATGTGTTCGCCCGCGACGGCGCCCGCGTCGTCGCGATCGACGTGGAATCGGCGGCGGAGGCCCTGGCCGAAATCGCCAGCCGGGTCGGGGGCACCGCGCTGTGGCTGGACGTCACCGCCGACGATGCCGTCGACACGATCACCGAGCACCTGCGCGACCACTACGCGGGGCGCGCCGACATCCTGGTCAACAACGCCGGCATCACCCGCGACAAGCTGCTGGCCAACATGGACGACGCCCGCTGGGATGCCGTCCTTGCCGTCAATCTTCTTGCCCCGCAACGGCTTACCGAGGGGCTGATCGGCAACGGCACCATCGGCGAAGGGGGCCGGGTGGTCGGGCTGTCGTCGATGGCCGGCATCGCGGGCAACCGCGGGCAGACCAACTACGCCACCACCAAGGCCGGCATGATCGGGCTCACCCAGGCGCTGGCGCCCGGGCTCTACGAGAAGGGCATCACGATCAACGCCGTGGCGCCGGGGTTCATCGAAACCCAGATGACCGCGGCGATCCCGCTGGCCACCCGCGAGGTGGGCCGCCGGATGAACTCGCTGCTGCAGGGCGGGCAGCCCGTCGACGTCGCCGAGACCATCGCCTACTTCGCCAGCCCGGCGTCGAACGCGGTGACCGGCAACGTGATTCGGGTCTGCGGCCAGGCCATGCTGGGCGCATGATGAGCCAGCCGAGCGGCCTGAGGAACATGCTGCGCGCGGCGGCCGGGGCGTTGCCGCTGGTGCCGCGCGGCGATCGGCTGCCCGGCCGCACGGTGACCGTCGAGGAACTACCCATCGACCGGGCGAACGTGGCCGAGTATGCGGCGGTCACCGGGCTGCGCTACGGCAACCACGTGCCGCTGACCTACCCGTTCGCGCTGACCTTTCCCGCGCTGATGTCGCTGGTGACCGGCTTCGACTTTCCTTTCGCCGCAATGGGATCGGTGCACACCGAGAACCGCATCACGCAGCGCCGCCCGATCGCGGTGACCGACACGGTCGGCGTGCGCGTGCGCGCCGAGAACCTCCGCGAGCACCGCAGGGGCCTGCTGGTGGACCTGGTGACGGACGTCAGCGTCGGCGGGGATTTCCAAGACCCCGCGTGGCATCAGGTGACCACCTTCCTGCACCAGCAACGCACCAGCCTGTCCGACGAGCCCAAACCGCCGCCGCCGAAGCGGCCGAAGCTGCCCCCGCCCAGCGCGGTGCTGCGGATCACGCCCGGCCGCATCCGGCGCTACGCCGTCGTCGGCGGCGACCACAACCCGATCCACACCAACCCGATCGCCGCCAGGCTGTTCGGATTCCCGACGGTCATCGCGCACGGGATGTACAGCGCCGCGGCGGTATTGGCCAACATCGAGGCCAGGATTCCGGACGCGGTGGAGTATTCGGTGCGGTTCGGCAAGCCGGTGGTGCTGCCCGCGACGACGGGGCTCTACATCGATGACCGCGACGACGGCTGGGATCTTTCGTTGCGCAACATCGCCAAGGGATACCCGTACCTGACCGGCAGCATCCGGGCGCTCTAGCTCTAGCCCGCGTGCGTCGGGTTGGGGCGCCCACGCCCCACCGCGAGGACCTTCAATCCGTATGCGCCGCAAGCGGTCAGCAGGAAGATCGGGAACAACCAGAGCGGCGGATGGGCGAGTTCCCAGACGAAGATCGCCGCCCAGATCGGTGAGCCCTGGGTGACCGCGAGCACCCCGGCGGCTCCGGCGAGCGAGACCGCCGGCGTGTGCAGCTGTGTCCCGGCCGCCCAATTGATCGCCAACACCAGCGCCGAACCCGCCGCCGCGCCGGTGGCCAGCGAGGGTGTCAGCATTCCGCCCGCCCCACCGGCGCGCAGGAACAGCGCCGTCAGCAGCGGTTTGAGAACCAGGATCGCGGCCGCCGCGGACAGCGTCATGCCGCTGGCGAGGCTGACCGTCAGGATGCTCCGGCCGTTGCCGGGCAACTCGGGCCACCAGTGCGAGCACAGGCCCATCACCAACCCGGCCGCGGCCAGCGCGGGGATCAGCACCCAGGTTCGCATCACGCGGGCCGGCCGCGCCGCGGCCATGAGCCGGTTGAACGCCAACCCGACCGCGAGGGTCACCGGCGCCAAAATCAGTGCGTGCGCGGTCAACACGTACGACGATTCCGCGTTGGGCCAGTCCAGATCCGGTTGATCGTGCGTGACGGCCGAGCAGGTCGCGACGGCCAGGCTGGAAGTGACCAGGGCCGCGCCCAGCGCCCGCGGATGCCAGGTGTTCAGCATGATCCGGACGGCGAACAGGGCGCCGGCCAGCGGAACGGCGTAGACGGCGCCGAGCCCCGCGCCGGCCGCGCAGGCCAGCAGGATCCGGCGGTCGTCGCCGGACAGCCGCTTCAGCCGGGCGGTGCCGAAATCGCTTAGGGCCGCGGCGAATTGGCGTGGGGCGCCCTCCCGGCCGAGGGAGGCCCCGGAGCCGACCAGCAGCACCTGCAGCGCGGCGTCGACGCTCCACGCCCGCCGCGGGATCCGGTCCGGGCCGGCGATGGTCTGCGCGAGCGGCGGCACGCGGGTGCTGCGCCGCAGGATCCACCAGCCGAATCCCGCCAGCGCGCCGCCGACCACCGGGCCCAGGACGCGGCGGACCGGACTGCTGCCCGCGATCCCGGCGAGCAACGTGCCGAAGCTGTAGTGGTAGGTGGCGTGCTCGACGAAGCGCAGCACCGCCGTCGTCGCCAGGCCCGCGAACCCGGCCAGCAATCCCACGATTATTACGGCGCAAAAGAAGTCGGGGGTGAAGCGGGGCGTGCGGCGAGAGGGCGAGGGGCGCAATCGAGCCGGTTCGGCCACCCCACGAATGTAGGGCCTAGCGGGCGGCGGCGCTGGGTTTGCCCGCCTTGGGCAGCGCCGCGGCGGCTTCCCGGTCCTCCGGCGCGCCCCTGAGGCCGTGCCAGAACAGGTCGATCATCAGCCCCGCCGCGTCGTCGACGCCGATGTCGTCGGTGGTGAGCCGGGTGGCCATCGCCTCGCCGGCGCCCACCAGCGCCACGGCCATCATCTCGTAGTCGCGGTCCGACCGCGGGGCGCGGCTGCCGACCCGCATCAGCCCGGCGACCAGTTCGATGATCTGCCCGCGTCCCTCGCGCACCGTCTGGGCGAACGTCTGCGAGCTGATGGCCTGGGTGTACATCACGGTCCACGAGGCCCGGTTGGCGTCGATGTAGCGCAGGAACGACACGATGGCGTTGCGCAGCAGGTCCTTCGGGCCCTGGCCGAAGCGGATGTCGGCGCGCACCACGTCGATGAACCGGCCCAGCTCGCGGTTCAGGCAGGCGCCGAACAGGTCCTCTTTGGAGCCGTAATACAGGTACAGCATGGGCTTGGAGATCTGCGCCGCGGCGGCGATGGCGTCCATCGAGGTCTCGTGATAGCCGTTGACCGAGAACATCTGCACGGCGGCGTCGAGCATCTGCTGCTCGCGGACGGCGCGCGGTAGCCGCTTGGTACCACCCGCCATCGTTGTGCCTTTCCGGTCCGTTTATCTGACCCCAGGGTAACGACCGTGCGGCGCGTTAGTGGCCACATCCGCGATTGGGGCCCTTCATCGTCGCGACCCGGACCAGGGCGGCGTCGACGGCGGGCATGGTCAATTCGCCCGCGGCGACGGCCTTTTCCAGCCGGTCGAGGACCGCGGGGACCTCGTCGGTGGTGACCCACAGCGCGACGTCGGTGCCGGCCTGCAGGGTGCGCAGCACCGCCTCGGATACGCCGTACCGATCGGAGATCGCGGCCATGCTGGACAGGTCGTCGCTGAACACCGGGCCGGTGAAGGGCGGGGCGCCGTAGCCGGTGCCGGTGCGCAGCAGCTGCAGCGCGGCCGGGCTCAGGCTGGCCGGCTCGTCGCCGGTCAGCCCGGGAACCTGCAGGTGACCCACCATCACGGCGACGGGGGTCGCGGTCACCAGGGTCCGGTAGGGCACCAGGTCGTTGTTTTGCAGGTCGCTGAGCGGCGGCGTCACCACGCCGCCGGTGTGCGAGTCGCCGGAGCCGTGGCCGTGACCGGGGAAATGCTTGAGCACCGGCAGCAGCCCGGCGTCGCGCAGGCCCTGCGCGTAGGCCCCGGCGTAGGCGGTGACCGTGGCCGGGTCCGCGCTGAACGAGCGGTCCCCGATCACGGCGTCGTCGGGCTCGTCGCTGACGTCCACGACGGGAGCGAAGTCGACGGTGATGCCCAGGTCGCGCATCTTCCTGCCGCGGTCGGCCGCCATGTCGTGGACCTGCTGGACGGTTTGCGTCCGCGCCAGCTCGCGCGGCGACGGAGCCGTCCCGATCAGCGACTTCAGCCGCGACACCCGGCCGCCCTCCTCGTCGACGCTGACCGCCAGTGGCAGCGGCCCGGCGCCGCGCGCGATGTCGGCCAGCGGGCCGTTGAAGATCGACAGGTCCGTCCAGCTGCCGATGAAGATGCCGCCGACGTGGGAGCCGTTGACGACGGCGCGGGCGTCGTCGGCGTTCTTGACCCCCACCATCAGCAGCTGGGCCAGCTTGTCGCGGGTCGACAACGTCGCCGGGAGGGTGGTCGGGTCGGCGCAAACCGGCGGCGCGGGCTTGCTGGCGGCGGGCGTGGACTGCGGCGAGGCGCCCGGGGGCCGCGCGGCGTGGTGGCCGCAGGCCGCCACCAGGGCCGACGCGGCCGCGAGCACGGCCAGGGTGCGCGGAAAAGCCATCGGGCCATGTTGTCATGGGCGACGTTTCGTCCCCGGCTCCGGGGCGTCGGCGGTCCCCGGGCCGCGGCGGCCGTTCTGCTAGGTTGGCTTTGGGTTCCCCGAGCCACGACCGCGAATTCCTGAGGAGCAATCGATGAACCGGATCGTTGCGCCCGCCGCGGCGAGCGTGGTGGTCGGTCTGTTGCTGGGCGCGGCCGCGGTCTTCGGGGTCACCCTGATGGTGCAGCAGGACACGAAGCCGCCATTGCCCGGGGGCGATCCGCAGTCGTCAGTGCTCAACCGGGTCGAGTACGGCAACCGTAGCTAGCCGCGCGGACAGGGCGGCGCCCGCGGGAACGGCCCCGGGCTCGCCGGCCGGTCCGCCGTCACGCCGGTGGTTGCTGTTGGTCGGCGCGGTCGCGCTCGCCCTGACGTTCGCGCAATCCCCGGGGCGGGTCTCCCCCGACACCAAGCTCGACCTCACCGCCAACCCGCTGCGCTTCCTGGCCCGGGCGACCAACCTGTGGAACAGCGAGCTGCCTTTCGGCCAGGCGCAGAATCAGGCCTACGGCTACCTGTTTCCGCACGGCGCCTTCTTCCTGGCCGGCCACGTGCTGGGATTGCCCGGCTGGATCACCCAGCGGCTGTGGTGGGCGCTGCTGCTCGGCGTGGGCTTTTGGGGGCTGCTGCGCGTCGCCGAGGCGCTGGGGATCGGCAGCCCGGCGTCGCGCGTGATCGGCGCGGCGGCGTTCGCGCTGTCGCCGCGGGTGCTGACCACCCTGGGATCGATCTCGTCGGAAACCCTGCCGATGATGCTGGCGCCGTGGGTACTACTGCCGACGATCCTGGCGTTGCGGGGGACGTCCGGCAGGTCGGTGCGGGCGCTGGCCGGGCAGGCCGGGCTGGCCGTCGCGTTGATGGGCGCGGTCAACGCCATCGCGACGCTGGCCGGTTGCCTGCCGGCGGTGATCTGGTGGGCGTGTCACCGGCCGAACCGGTTGTGGTGGCGCTACACCGCGTGGTGGGCGTTGGCCCTGTTCCTGGCCATGCTGTGGTGGGTGGTGGCGCTGGTGTGCCTGCGCGGCGTCAGCCCCCCGTTCCTGGACTTCATCGAATCCTCCGGCGTGACGACGCAGTGGTCGTCGCTGACGGAGATCCTGCGCGGCACCGACAGCTGGACCCCGTTCGTGGCGCCGACGGCCACCGCCGGCGCGCCGCTGGTCACCGGGTCAGCGGCGATCCTGGGCACCTGCCTGGTGGCGGCGGCCGGGCTCGCCGGGCTGGCCGGCCGCGCAATGCCGGCACGGGGACGGCTGGTGACGATGCTGTTGGTCGGTGTGGTGTTGATGGCCGCCGGCTACGGCGGCGGGCTGGGGTCGCCGTTCGCCCACCAGGTCCAGGCGTTCCTGGACGCCGCCGGGGCGCCGCTGCGCAACGCGCACAAGCTGGGGTCGGTGATCCGGATCCCGGTGGTGCTGGGCCTCGCCCAGCTGCTGGGCCGGATACCGCTTCCTGGTTGGGGGCCGGGCAGCGCGCCGCTGTCGGTGTGGCTGCGCGCGTTCGCCCACCCCGAGCGCGACAGGCGGGTCGCGGTGGCGGTCGTGGTGTTGACGGCGCTGCTGGTCAGCACGTCTTTGGCGTGGACCGGCCGGCTCGCCCCGCCCGGCACGTTCGTCGCGATACCGCGGTACTGGCACGACGCCGCCGACTGGCTCGACCACCACAACACCGGGACGCCGACCCCCGGGCGCGTGCTGGTGGTCCCGGGGGCGCCGTTCGCCACCCAGGTGTGGGGCACCAGCCACGACGAGCCGCTGCAGGTGCTGGGCGGCAGCCCGTGGGGCGTGCGCGACTCCATCCCGTTGACCCCTCCGCAGACCATCCGGGCGCTGGATTCGGTGCAACGCCTGTTCGCGGCCGGGCGGCCCTCGCTCGGCCTGGCCGATACCCTTGCCCGCCAAGGCATTTCGTACGTGGTGCTGCGCAACGACCTGGACCCCGAGACGTCCCGCTCGGCGCGCCCCATCCTGGTGCACCGGGCCATCGAGGGCTCGCCGGGGCTGCCGAAGGTGGCGCAGTTCGGCGCGCCGGTGGGCCCCGGCACGCTGGCCGGTTTCGTCGCGGACGGCGGGCTGCGCCCGCGCTACCCCGCGGTCGAGATCTACCGGGTCGCCCGGGACGGTAATCCCGGCGCGCCCTACTTCGTCGACGCCGACCGGTTGCCCCGGGTCGACGGCGGGCCGGAGGTGCTGCTGCGCCTCGACGAGCGGCGACGGCTGCTGGGCCGGGCCCCGCTGGGCCCGGTGCTGATGACCCCGGATTTTGGGGCCGCCCGACGCGCCGGGTCGCCGGCCCCGCTCGTCACGGTCACCGACACCCCGGTGGCCCGCGAGACCGACTACGGCCGGGTCGACCAGCATTCGTCGGCCATCCGGGCGCCCGGCGACGCGCGGCACACCTACAACCGGGTGCCCGACTATCCCGTCCCGGGCGCCGACCCGGTGTTCGGCGCCTGGACCGGCGGCCGGATCGCGGTGTCGAGCTCGTCGTCGGATTCCACCGCCATGCCCGACGTCGCGCCGGCGACGTCCCCCGCCGCGGCGATCGACGGGGACTCGGGGACCGCGTGGGTGTCCAGCGCGCTGCAATCCGCCGTCGGGCAGTGGCTGCGGGTGGATTTCGACCACCCGGTGGCCAACGGCGCCATCACCCTCACGCCGAGCGCGACCGCCGTCGGCGCCCAGGTGCGCCGCATCCTGATCGAGACCGCCAACGGCAGCACCACCCTGCGGTTCGACGAGCCCGGCAAGCCGCTGGCCGCGGCGCTGCCCTACGGCGAGACCCCCTGGGTGCGGATCACCGCCGCCGGCACCGACGACGGCTCCCCCGGGGTGCAGTTCGGCATCACCGACCTGTCGATCACCCAGTACGACGCGTCCGGATTCGCCCACCCGGTCGACCTGCGGCACACGGTGCAGGTGCCCGGGCCGCCGCCGGGGTCGGCGATCGCCGGCTGGGACCTGGGTTCGGAACTGCTCGGCAGGCCGGGCTGCGCCCCCGCGCCCGACGGCGTGCGCTGCGCGGCGTCGATGGCGCTGGCACCGGAGGAGCCGGTCAACTTCAGCCGCACCCTGACCGTTGCGGCCCCGGTGTCGGTGACCCCCGCGGTGTGGGTGCGGCCGCGGCAGGGACCCAAGCTGGCCGACCTGATCGCCGAGTCGAATACCGTTCGCGCGCAAGGCGATTCCGACGGGGTCGACGTTGCGGGTTCGGCGTATGCGGCCACCGACGGCGACCCCGGCACCGCGTGGACGGCGCCGCAGCGGGTGGTGCAACACAAGACCCCACCGACGCTGACCGTCACGCTGCCGCGCGCGACGGAGGTCGCGGGCCTGCGCGTGGTGCCCAGCCGGTCGGCGCTGCCGGCGCACCCGACGGTGGTGGCCGTCAACCTTGGCGACGGCCCGCAGGTCCGCGAGCTGAAGGCCGGCCAGCCGCAAACCCTGGCGCTCAAGCCCCGGGTGACCGACACCGTCACCATCAGCCTGCTCGACTGGGAAGACGTCATCGACCGCAACGCCCTGGGTTTCGACCAGCTCAAGCCGCCGGGGCTGGCCGAGGTCGCGGTGCTCGGCGCCGACGGCGACCCGATCGCGCCCGCCGACGCCGCCCGCAATCGCGCGCGTGAGGTCTTTGTTGACTGCGATCACGGCCCGGTCATCGCCGTCGCCGGGCGGTTCGTGCACACCTCGATCCGCGCCACCGTGGGCGCGCTGCTGGACGGCGACGCCGTCGCGGCGGCGCCCTGCGAGCGCGACCCGATCGCCCTGCCGGCCGGCCGCCAGGAACTGCTGATCAGCCCGGGCGTCCAGTTCGTCGTGGACGGGGCCCAGCTGTCGACCCCGTCGGCCGCCGGCCTGCCCACCGCCGCCCCGGTCCGCGCCGACACCGGAGCGTGGGGTCCGAGCCGGCGCGAGGTGCGGGCGCCCGCGTCGGCCACCCCGCGGGTGCTGGTCATCCCCGAGAGCATCAATCCCGGCTGGGTGGCGCGCACCGGCGGCGGGGCCCGGTTGACGCCGGTCGCCGTCAACGGGTGGCAGCAGGGCTGGCTGGTCCCGCCGGGCGACCCCGGCACCATCACGCTGGTCTTCGCCTCCAATTCGCTGTACCGGGCGGGCCTGGCGGTCGGGCTGGCGCTGCTGCCGCTGCTGGCCTTGCTCGCGCTGTGGCGCACGCGGCGCGGGGGTAGCGACGACGCGCCCGCGCGACCGTGGCCGTCGGGGGGCTGGGCGGCGGTCGCGGTGCTGGCCGCCGGGGTGGTGGTCGCGGGCGCGGTGGGGGCCGTCGTGGTCGGCGCCGCCCTCGGCCTGCGGTACGCGTTGCGCCACCGCCACTCCGACGCCGTGACCGTCGCGCTCAGCGCGGGCGGGTTGATTCTGGCCGGGGCCGTGTTGTCCCGCCACCCCTGGCGCTCGGTCGACGGCTACGCCGGGCATTCCGCGAATGTGCAACTGCTGGCGCTGATTTCGCTCGCCGCCCTGGCGGCTTCGGCGGTGACCATGCCCGGCCGGGCGGCCCGGGCTCGCGACGAATAGTTGGCTACCGGTTTCCCTGCTGGTTGACTGGTTACACGGCTCGGTGTGATCGCCGCCGCCCGAGGGAGTTACGGCCATGGGATGGTTTTCGGCACCCGGATACTGGCTGGGCAGGCTGGTGCTGGAGCGCGGCGTCGCGGCGGTCTACCTGATCGCGTTCGTCGGGGCCGCGCTTCAGTTCCGGGCGTTGATCGGCGAGCACGGAATCCTGCCGGTGCCGCGGTTTTTGGCCGGGCAGTCGTTCTGGCGATCGCCGAGCCTCTTTCACCTCCGCTATTCCGATCGCGTGTTCGCGGGCGTGTCCTGGCTGGGCGCGGCGGTGTCGGCGGGCGTCGTCGCCGGTATGGCCGACCTGGCGCCGCTGTGGGCCGCGATGCTGGCGTGGCTGACGCTGTGGGTGCTGTACCTCTCGATCGTCAACGTGGGACAGGCCTGGTACGGCTTCGGCTGGGAGTCGCTGCTGCTCGAGGCCGGGTTTTTGATGGTCTTTCTCGGCAACGACCGGGTGGCGCCCCCGCTGCTGACGCTGTGGATGGCGCGGTTGCTGCTCTTCCGGGTCGAGTTCGGCGCCGGGCTGATCAAGATGCGCGGCGATCCGTGCTGGCGCGACCTGACGTGCCTGTACTACCACCACGAGACGCAGCCGATGCCGGGGCCGTTGAGCTGGTTCTTCCATCACCTGCCCAGGCCGCTGCACCGGATCGAGGTGGCGGGCAACCACTTCGCGCAGCTCGTCGTGCCGTTCGGGTTGTTCGCGCCGCAGCCGGTGGCCGGCGTGGCCGCGGGGATCGTCGTGGTGACCCAGCTGTGGCTGGTGGCGTCCGGCAATTTCGCCTGGCTGAACTGGGTGACGATCGTCTTGGCGTTCAGCGCCATCGACGACTCCTCGGTGGCGCGGCTGCTGCCGGTGCCGGCGCATCCGGCGTGGTCGGCGACGCCGCCGTGGTTCGCCGGGCTGGTGATCGCGTTCACCGGCGCGGTGCTGTTCCTGAGCTACTGGCCGGTGCGCAACATGCTCTCGCCGCGGCAGCGAATGAACATGTCGTTCAACCCCTTTCACCTGGTGAACACCTACGGCGCCTTCGGCAGCATCGGGCGCGTGCGCCGCGAGGTGGTGATCGAGGGCACCGAGGAGGAGCGGCTCACCCAGCACACCGTCTGGAAGGAATACGAATTCAAGGGCAAGCCCGGCGCCGTGCGCCGGCTACCGCGCCAATGGGCGCCCTATCACCTGCGCCTGGACTGGCTGATGTGGTTCGCGGCCATCTCGCGGGCCTACGCCCAGCCCTGGCTGATCCCGCTGCTGCAGCGGCTGTTGTGCAATGATCGGCCGACGCTTCGCCTGTTGCGGCACAATCCCTTTCCGGATTCGCCACCGCGGTATGTGCGCGCGCAGCTTTACCAGTACCGCTTCACCACGGCGGCCGAACTGCGGCGCGAGCGAGCGTGGTGGCATCGGACGCTGATCGGTCACTACGTTCCGCCCATGGCGCTGCGGAACGTGGCCCATCGGCCGTAGTCACATCCGCCCCATGCGTCTCCGCGCGGGAGGGGGCACCCGATGTGCCCACCTCAGCGCGACAACCGGAGAGGCGGGCACGGCACCCAGAACCCCCGTGGCAGAGGTGGTTTGGGCCGGACGGGAGGCGCTACTTCTGGTAGGACAGCGCCCCGGTGCCCGCGAGCTTTCCGCCCTCGACGATCAGGTACTCCGGGCGGATGGGCCGGCCGGCGAACCAGCATTCCAGGATCTCGCGGGTGCCCGCGGCGTACCGGGCCTGGGCCGACAGCGTGGTGCCCGAAACGTGCGGGGTCATGGCGTTATTCGGCATGGTCCGCCACGGGTGATCGGCCGGCGGCGGTTGCGGGTACCACACGTCGCCGGCGTAACCGGCGAGCTGGCCGCTGCGGAGCGCGGCCGCGATGGCCTCGGGGACGGTCTCTTCGCCGCGGGCGGTGTTGACGATGTAGGAGCCGCGCCGCATCGTGCCCAGCAGCCTCTCGTTGAACATCCGCCGCGTCGCGTCGTACAGCGGCGAGTGGACGGACACCACGTCGACGGAGCGCACCAGCGACTCGACGTCGGGGTGGAACGTGACGTTCAGTTCCTTCTCGACCTGGGGGGACAACCGACGCGTGTCGGTGTAATGCAGCTTGACGTCGAATGGGGCCAGGCGGCGCAGCACCGCGCGTCCGATCCGCCCCGCGGCGATCACCCCGACGTCCATGCCCTCCAGGTCGTAGGCGCGCTCCACGCAGTCGGCGATGTTCCATCCGCCTTCGGCGGCCCACCGATGCGATGGGACGAAATTGCGGACCAGCGTGAGGATTTGCATCACCGCGTGCTCGGCGACGCTGATGCTGTTGCTGTAGGTCACCTCGGCGACGGTGATCCCGCGCTCTTTGGCGACCTCGAGGTCGACGTGGTCGGAGCCGATGCCGGCGGTCAGCGCCAGCTTGAGTTTGGGCGCCTTGGCGATGCGCTCCTTGGTCAGGTACGCCGGCCAAAATGGTTGGGAGATCACGATATCGGTGTCGGGCAATTCACGTTCGAGCTCCGAGTCCGGGCCGTCCTTGTCCGAGGTCACCACCAGCTCGTGCCCGCCGTCCTCGAAGAACTTGCGCAGCCCCAGCGCACCGGAGACGCAGCCGAGCAGCTCACCGGGGGTGAAGTCGATCGTCGACGGGGACGGCACCGTGCTGCCGTCCGGGTAGTTGTGGATCGTCGGGATGCTGTCGCGGGCGTATTTCGGCGGGTACCCGTCGACGGGGTCCGGGTAGAGCACCATCACACATTTGGCCATTGTTTCCTCCCTAGAAGTGCTTTCAGTCTCGTCCGGCGGCACCGGGGTTGTCCAAGACGTAATTCCGACCGGTCGATAGGCCCGGCCGATCAGGCCTCGTAGATGCGCTGGTTCGCCGCCGTCTGCACCAGCGCGCGGGTCACCACCGAGCCCGGTTCCGCCGCGTTGGTGACGAGCACCATCGGGGCGGTGACGGACGGATTGTGCAGCCGCAGCACGGAAGCCCCGGCGGGCACGCCAAGGATGCGGATCCAGGTCTGCGGGACGATGCTGGCCCACCGGCCGGTGGCGACGTGGGCCAAAAGCGTGGCGACAGAGTCGGTTTCCAGTTGCGGCGCCACCGCAAGCCCCTGGGTGTCCAGCGCGTCGTCGATGACGCGGCGCCCGCGCATCCCCTCGGTCAGCAGGCACAGCGGTAATTCCAGCGCTTCTGACCAGCTCATGGTGTCCGATTTTCCGGTGAGCAGCTCGCCGCCGACGACGAGCACCTGCTGCTCCTGATACAGCGGGGTGACCAGCAACTCGGCGGTGTCATGGTCGGGATAGAGAATCCCCGCGTCCAGCTCGAACCGGACGATTCGTTCGACGATCTCGGCCGACCGCAGGTTCGTCTCGAGGCGAACGCGCACCAACGGGTGCTCCGCACAAAACGGATCCGTCAGCAGCGCAACGGTAGTGGCGGCGGCCGGGACCACCCCCAGCCGAAGCTCGCCGACGAGGCCGGTCTGCAGCGCCGTGACTTCAAGTTTCAGAGCGTCGCGGTCGGCCAGGATGCGCCTCGCCCAATGCACGAGCCGCTCACCTTCGGGGGTCAGGCCCTCGAACTTCTGCCCGCGCCGCACCAGCGGCACCTTCAGCTCGTGTTCGAGCTTGCGGATGGCTTCCGACAGCGCCGGCTGCGACGCGTGGCAGGCGCTGGCCGCGCGGGCGAAGTGACGCTCCCGCGCCAGTGCGACGAAGTACTCGAGCTGACGAAACAGCACGAGCCCATTCGATCATGTCTGGCGCGCGGCGGTGTCCCGCGCTACGGGTCGTCGTCTTCGTCGTCGTGGCGGAGGAGTTTTTCCGGGTGCCAGTAGGTGTTGGTCCTGGGTTGGCCGTGGTCGAGGTGGGCCGGCGGTATCCATTCGGTGTCGCCGTGGGTGTTTTTGCGGGTGCTCCAGCCTCCGGGTTGCACGATGTGGTGTTGGGTGGGACACCCGAAGGCCAGGTTGTTCACATCCGTGCAGCCACAGACGGCGAAGGGCTCGACGTGATGCACCTCGCACCAGTACCCGGGCACGGTGCAGCCCGGCGCGGTGCAGCCACGATCCCGGCCATACAACACGATCCGCTGCGCGGGGGAAGCCAACCTTTTCGTGTGGTACAGGGCCAGGGCTTTGCCTTTGTCGAAGATGGCCAGGTAGTGGCGGGCGTGGCGGGCTAGGCGGATCACATCGCTCATGGGCAGGATGCTGCCCCCGCCGGTCAGGCCCCGCCCGGCAGCGGCCTCCAACTCGGCCAGGGTGGTGGTCACGATGATCGACGCGGGCAGCCCATTGTGTTGGCCCAGTTTTCCGGAGGCCAACAGCGCGCGGTGGGCGGCCAGCAGCGCGTCGTGTTGGCGCTGCGCCGGGGAACGGGTGTCTTTATCGATGGCGTCTTGCGACGGGGTGCCGTCCACGGTGGGGGTCTGATCGTCAGGGTTGCACATGCCGGGGGCGGCCAGCTTCGCGAACACGGCCTCCAACGTGGCCCGGGCTTCCGGGGTGAGCCAGCCGTGTAGTGCGGACATGCCGTCGGCTTCTTGTTTACCCAATGTGACGCCGCGCCGGCGCGCGCGATCGTCGTCGCTATACAGGCCGTCGGGGTTGAGGCAGTCGGCGAGGGTGTCGGCCAGCCCGGTCAGTTGTTCGGGTCGATGTTGGGTGCCCAGGCGGGCCAGGTGTTTTTCGGCGCGTTCGCGGGTCGCCGCGTCGATCCAGCCGGGTAGCCGGTGGTAAAACCGGCGGATCACCGCCACCTGTCCGCCCCCCAGTTTCCCGTCACGCTGGGCGGCGGCGGTTTCGGCCAGCACCGGCGCCAACGGTTCCCCGGTCAACGCGCGGCGGGGCCCCAGATCGGCCGCCTCGTGAATGCGCCGACCCGCCTCGGCGCGGGTGATCAACACCCACTCGGCGATCGCATGCGACAGCGTGCCACCCAGTTCTTCGGGAGTGGCCTGGCGGGCCAGCTGGTTGATCAGCGGATGCTCGATGGCCGGCACGCGGCGACGCACCCGCTCACAGCGCTCCAACAACACCAACCGCTCCCGGGTACTCAACGCCTCAAAATCCAACCCAACCACCCCATCAACCGCGGCATCCAGGGCATCAAAGGCAGCCGTGATCGCCTCCCGATCCACAACCCCGCTGCCAGCCATGACCCGAAACTATCGAAGCCCACCGACAAAAAACCCGGCCCAGTGACCACTGAAACCAAAGTGACACAAGTTATTTAAGAAACTTAGAGCGTCTCGTCCAGCTCGCCGAGCCGGTCGGTCAACCGCAGGTTCTCCGAATAGTCGACCGGGCAGCCGATCAGCGAGACACCGTCATCGTCGAGCGCGGCCTTCAGCGTCGGCAACAGCTCCTCGGCGCTGTTGATCCGATACCCCTTGGCGCCGAAGCTTTCCGCGTAGGCCACGATGTCCGGGTTGCCGAACTTCACGTAGTAATGCTCACCGAGTTCGAGGTCCATCTTCCACTCGATCAGGCCATAACCGCCGTCCTCCCAGATCAGCACCACCAGCGGTATCCGCTCCCGAACGGCGGTCTCGATCTCCTGCGAGTTCATCAGGAACGCGCCGTCGCCGACGACGGCCAGCACCCTGACCCCCGGGCGCGCCAGCTTGACCCCAAGCGCGCCCGGCAGCGCAAACCCCATGGTGGACAACCCGTTCGAGATCAGGCACGTGTTGCGCTCGTAGGTCGGGTAGAGCCGGGCCATCCACATCTTGGTGGCGCCGGTGTCCACCAGCACGACGTCGCCGCGGCCCAACGCCGCGCGGGTGTCGGCGACAACCCGAGCGGGTGCCAGCGGATAGCGCGAATCTTGTTGTCCCCGAGCGAATTCCTCGGCGAGCAGGCCGCAGCCGGGAACCTCCGGCTCGGCTTCGAAGACGTGGCCCGCGAGCGCATCCGTGAGCGCATCGAGGGAGGCGCTGATGTCGCCGATGATCCCGACGTCAACCGAATAATGCGCGTCGACCTCGGCCGGGAACCGATGAATGTGGATGATCTTCTTGTCCGCCAGCGGATTGATCCGGACCGGGTCGAACTCCTGCAACTCGTAGCCGACCGCGATGATCACGTCGGCGTTGTCGAACCCGAAGTTGACGTAGTCATGCCGCATGAACCCCAGGGTCCCGATGCTGTTGGGGTGATCGTCGGGCATCACGCCCTTGCCGTGGAAGGTGTTGGCCACCGGAATGCCGAACTCGTCGGAGAACCGCACCAGGGCCGCGGTCGCGTCGCCGCGGGCGGCGCCATGCCCGGCCAGCACCACCGGCCGTCGCGCGTTGCGCAGGATGTCGACGGCCCGTTCCACCTGGCGGGCCGCCGGCGCCTCGGCGCGAACGACGTTGCGCGGCAACGGCTTCAGGTCGTAGTCGGCGGCATCTTCGTCTATGTGCTCGGGCACGGCCAGGTAGACCGCGGCCGGGCGTTCGGACTCCGCCAGCTTGAACGCCTTGCGGAACATCTCGGGGATGGCGTGCGCGGTCGGCACCCCGGCGGCCCAGCGGGTGATCGGCGCGAACATCGACACCAGGTCGACGTACTGGTGCGATTCCTTGTACTCCCGGTCCTGGCCCACCTGCGCGGAGATCGCGACCAGCGGGGTGCTGTTGGTGGTGGCGTCGGCGACGCCGAGTTGCATGTTGATCGCGCCGGGGCCCAGGGTGGCCGACACCACCGCCGCCCGCCCGGTGACGCGCCCGTACATCTCCGCCATGAACGCCGCCGCCTGCTCGTGACGGGTGAGCACGTAGCGGATGCGCGAGGAGGCCAACGCCTGCACGAAGCGGATGTTTTCCTCGCCGGGCAGCCCGAAGACCACGGAGACGCCCTCGTTTTCCAGGCACTCGACCATCAGCTGAGCGGCTTTACTCATCCGGCACCTCCCTGAAAGCCACGATAGTGGCAGGCTTGATGCCGGAAGCTTTCACAACCACCACAGACGAAGGACGTCACCGTGCCCATCGCCACCATCAACCCGGCCACCGGCGAGACAGTCAAGACCTTCACCCCCGCAACCGACAACGAAATCGAGGCGGCGATCGCCCGCGCGCACGAGCGCTTCCTCCACTACCGCCGCTCCACCACCTTCGCCCAGCGCGCGGAATGGGCGAACGCCACCGCCGACCTGCTGGACAAGGAGGCCGACGACGTGGCGGCGATGATGACCCTGGAAATGGGCAAGACGCTGGCCTCGGCCAAGGCCGAGGCGCTCAAGTGCGCCAAGGGTTTTCGCTACTACGCCGAGAACGCCGAGGGGCTGCTGGCCGACGAGCCGGCCGACGCGGCGAAGGTGGGCGCCACGAAGGCGTACACGCGGTACCAACCGCTCGGGGTGGTGCTGGCCGTGATGCCGTGGAACTTCCCGCTGTGGCAGGCCGTCCGGTTCGCCGCGCCGGCGCTGATGGCCGGCAACGTCGGCATCCTCAAGCACGCGTCGAACGTGCCGCAGTGCGCGCTGTATCTCGCCGACGTCATCGCCCGCGCCGGCTTCCCGGAGGGCTGCTTCCAGACGCTGCTGGTTCCGTCGAGCGCCGTCGAGACCATCCTGCGCGATCCCCGGGTCGCCGCGGCCACCCTGACCGGCAGCGAGCCGGCCGGCCAATCGGTCGCCGCCATTTGCGGCGACGAGATCAAGCCGACGGTGCTGGAGCTCGGCGGCAGCGACCCGTTCATCGTGATGCCGTCCGCGGACCTCGACGAGGCCGTCAAGACGGCGGTCACCGGCCGCGTGCAGAACAACGGCCAGTCCTGCATCGCCGCCAAGCGGTTCATCGCCCACGCCGACATCTACGACGCGTTCGTCGACAAGTTCGTCGAGCGGATGCGGGCGTTGCGGGTCGGCGACCCCACCGACCCGGACACCGACGTGGGCCCGCTGGCCACCGAGTCGGGGCGCGACGAGGTCGCCAAGCAGGTGGACGACGCCGCCGCCGCGGGCGCGGTGATCCGTTGCGGCGGTGAGCGTCTCGACCGGCCGGGGTGGTACTACCCGCCGACGGTGGTCACCGACATCACCAAGGACATGGCGCTCTACTCCGAGGAGGTGTTCGGCCCCGTCGCCTCGGTGTACAAGGCCGACGACATCGACGAGGCCATCGAGATCGCCAACGCGACGACCTTCGGGTTGGGGTCCAACGCGTGGACTCAGGACGAGGCCGAGCAGCGGCGCTTCATCGACGGCATCGAGGCCGGCCAGGTCTTCATCAACGGGATGACCGTCTCGTACCCCGAACTGCCGTTCGGGGGCGTCAAGCGCTCCGGCTACGGCCGGGAACTCGCCGGACTCGGGATCCGCGAGTTCTGCAACGCCAAGACGGTGTGGATCGGCTAGCGGTTCCCCTGGCGAGCAGACGCAGACTCGCACGATTTCGCGTGGCGTTATGCGAGTCTGCGTCTGCTCGCGAGAGCTACTTCAGGCCGAGGCCGCCAGGGCGCGCCGGTCCTCGTCGGCGAACGTGTCCTCGAGCCGTAGCGGCGAGTAGTCGAGGTCGATCTCGCCGAGCGGGCGCCCGCGGGCGCTGGAGATCGTGCCGAACCGCCGCATCCCCTTGTCGGCGGCATATTGCAGGAACTCGTCCGTCGAAAGGCCGAAGGGCATCGGGTCGTACAAGGCGAAGCCCTCTTCGATGAGGCGCAGCCCGAGCGGCATGAGTTCGTTCATGCGCGTTTCGAAGACGTCCCAGTTGGCATCGTCGGCGGCGACGTGGCGCCGGCAGGTGAAGGTGCCCCACGCCATGTGGCGCCGCTCGTCGTCGCCGATGCGGCGGACCAGCTCCTGCATGCCAGGAAGGATGCCGCGTTCCACGCAGATCTTGTGCCAGCCGAAATAGCCCGTCAGCGCCAGCATGCCTTCGACCATGTGGTTGTAGGTGACGGAGGCCCGGACCTGCGCGGCCGGCGAGGGATCGTCCGACAAGGTATTGAGGCAGGCCGGCAACTCCTCGTAGAAAATCGTGCGGTAGGTGGGGATGTCGTCGAGATAGGCGTGCAGGTCGTCGGTGATGCCGACGGCGTCGAGCCACATGCGGAAAACCTGGACGTGCTTGGCCTCCTCGAACGCGAACTGCGTCAGATACATCTCGTCGCCCAGCCGGCCTTCGGCCCGCATCGCCGACATGAACGGCTGGATGTCCTCGGTCACCGCCTCCTCGCCGGCGATGAACTCGGCGCACAGCCGGGTGGCGTAGTGGCGCTCGTCGTCGGTGAGCCGTTCCCAGTCCGCGCGGTCGCGGGAGAAGTCGATGTCGGCCGGGTTCCAGAACTTCGCGTTGCCGCCGGCAAACAGCTTGAGCGGCAAGCTATCCCAGTTGAGTCCGCCCCGCGCGAGCGAGCCCGAATGCGTGCGTGTCATGTGACCGCCTCCTCGGTTTTGACGGACAGGTTCGCCGAGAACGCGGCCGCCAACACCGCGACGAGCCTGCGCACGGCCAGCGCCGGCTGCTCGGGTGTGGGTTCGTCGAGACCGAGGATCGGATCCAGGCCGCGCATGTAGGGGGCCAGCGCGAGGTGCGGAAAGATCATGAGCAACAACGACAGCAGCGCGTCCGTGTCGGCGTCCGCGCGCAGATCGCCGCGGGTCTGGGCGCCGTGTATCAGCGGCCGCAGCACTTCCAGGTAGTGGCGATTACTGACGCTGCGCACACTGATGCGGGCCTCGGTGTCGACCTCGAGCGTCACCGCGGCGTGAAGGGCGCGTTCGTGTGGATGCTCCGCGTAGTAGGCCACCCAGCCGTCGAGCAGGTCGGTGAGGAATTCGAAGAACGGCCGGCGCGGGTCGAGCTCGCGGATCAGGTCCTCCATGTAGGCGCGCACCCGTTGGCTGGCGATGTCGGTGACGAACGCGTAGAGGTCGCGCTTGTCCGCGAAGTACTGGAACAGGCTGCCCTTGGCGACGCCCGCGCGGCGGGCGATGACGTTCAGGCTGCCGCGGGAGAAGCCGTGCGCGCCGAACTCGGACTCCGCGGCTTCTATCACCGCCGCGCGACGAGCGGGGTCGACGCGCGCCCACGTCACCGTCGGCATTGAGGCCTCCTAGCGTCGATGACCGCTGGTCATTCTACGGTGATCTACGTCACAGTCAAGGGTCGCTGCGGCACCGCCTAGACGCCGCCACCCGCCGCCTCACCCGCCGCCTCACACGCCGCCTCACACGCCGCCTCACACGCCGAGCGTCACGCTGGCGTGACTCTGGAAACCGAGCGCCACGCTGGCGTGACGCTCGGCGTGTAAGGCGGCGGCGCAGCGTGACGCTCGGCGAGGCGGGACGGGCCGCGGGAATCAGGGGCGCATGCGGTAGGCGCCGTTGATCGGCAGCACGTGCTCCTTCCAGATCTGGTCGTAGCGCCCGGGGTCGTGCACGGGACGCCGGACTATCCGCGTCGCGAAACGTGCCTGGGCGTCCGTCGTCGCGGGCTTGTCGCCGAGCTCCACGGCATAGCCGTTGAAGTCGCGCACCAGCACGGCGAAGATCTCGTCGATCAGCGCCGGATCCACGCCAGAAAGCCCGGCCTCTTCGAGGATCAGCTGCGCGTAGGGCACCGTCGCAAACAGTTGACCCACGGCGAAGGCAAAGTCGATGTCCTTCTGCTGCACCGCATCCGGGGTGGCGCTGGCCAGCATCTCGGTGAGCACCTCGACCTGCGAGCGCAGCAGCGCGACGTTGGGGAGGTGGGCGAAGCTCTCGAACGGCACGCGCCAGTCGTGGAAGCGCACCTTGCCCAGGCCACCGGTCGGTCCCTGGGCGAACAGGAACGTGTCGTCGGCGGCGTCGTCGCGGCGGGTGATCACGGGCAACTCGCCGCTCGGGGCGAACAGGAAGTTGGGCATGAACTTGCCGAGCAGCCCGATGTTGATGTGCACGGTGCCCTCCAGCCGGGGCAACAGCCCGATCTCGCGGGTCACGGCCTCGAAGAAGGTGTCCTTCTCGACGCCCTTGGCGGCGACGACGTCCCACAGGGCGGTCACCACACGCTCGCCCTCGCTGGTGATCTTCGCCTTGGTGAGGGGGCTGTAGAGCAGGTAGCGACGGTCGGCCGCCGACGCGCTGCGCATGTAGTCGCAGGCCCGGGTGGCGACCAGCCTCATGGCGGCCAGGCGCACGTAGGCGTCGGTGAGCAGCCGTCGCACGTGGCTGAAGTCGGTGACGACGGTCCCGTACAGGATGCGGTTGGACGCGTGGGTGACCGCCTCGTACATGGCGTGGGTGCACATGCCGATGGCGCCCCAGCCCAGGTTGTACTTGCAGACGTTGACGGTGTTGAGGGCGGCGTGGAAGGCGTCGGGGCCGCGGTGCAGGAGGTCGGCCTCGGTGACCGGGTAGTCGCGCAGCGCGTAATTGGCGACGAAGTTCTGCGAGTTCACCACGTTCTTGATCAGGTCGTACCGCTCGTGCTGGGAGTCGGCGGCGAAGAACACGTACTCGTCGGACCCGGCGATCTTGCCGAAGGTGGAGACCATCCGGGCGACGTTGGCGTTGCCGATGTAGTACTTCTCGCCATTGGCGACCCAGCCGTGTTCTGCGGGCGTCAGGATCATGTCGGTCTGGTACACGTCGGCGCCGTGGGTCTGCTCCGATAACCCGAAGGCAAACACCTCGCCGGCCTCCAGCTGAGCCGCCGCCCTGCGCTTGGCGTCCTCGTTGGCGCTCATCCAGATCGGGCCCAGGCCCAGGGCGGTGACCTGGAAGGGGTACCAGTAGCTCAGCCCGTAAAAGCCCACGATCTCGGCGAACTCGCTGATCCGGTAGGTGTCCCAGCGACAATCGTCGGCGCCGTACTTCGCGGGTGTCAGCAGGGAGGCGAAGATGCGCTCGCGCCCGATGTGGTCCAGGAAGTCGGAGTACCAGACGCGCTCGTGGTCGTCGTGCTTGAGCCGGGCCTTGCCCCTGGACTCGAAGAAGTCGACCGTCGCGGCCATGATCTCCCCCGAGCGACGGTCCGGGTAGCGGCGTTGCAGGTGGTTGGGATTGAGCAACATGGCGGGCTCCCAGGGGGTGCAGATGAAGACGAGGGTGACGGTACTGCACCAGCGCGTCGAGATCTGCGTTAGCGCGGGAAAGATCGAGTGGACCGCACGCCCGCGTCGATTTCGATGCGGGAGGAGACACGGGGAGACCCGGAGCGCTTAGCATCAGACAGGTGTCAGAAGTAAGCACCGCTCGCGGGCCCATCGACACCACCGATCTCGGCGTGACGCTCATGCATGAGCACGTCTTCATCATGACCACCGAAATTGCCGAGAACTATCCGGAAGCCTGGGGCGACGAGGACAAGCGGGTGGCCGACGCGATCGCCCGGCTGGGCGAGCTCAAGTCGCGCGGCGTGGACACCATCGTCGACCTCACCGTGATCGGGTTGGGCCGCTACATTCCGCGCATCGCCCGGGTGGCGGCGGCCACCGAGCTGAATATCGTTGTGGCGACTGGCCTTTACACCTACAACGACGTGCCGTTCCGGTTCCATTACGAGGGCCCGGGCGGGCTGCTGGGCGGCCCGGAGATCATGACCGAGATGTTCGTCCGCGACATCGAGCAGGGCATCGCCGACACCGGCATCAAGGCGGGCATCCTCAAGTGCGCCACCGACGAACCCGGCATCACCCCGGGCGTCGAGCGCGTGCTGCGCGCCGTCGCCCAGGCGCACAAACGCACCGGGGTGCCGATCTCCACGCACACCCACGCCGGGCTGCGCCGCGGCCTGGAGCAGCAGCGCATCTTCGCCGAAGAGGGCGTCGACCTGAGCCGCGTGATCATCGGGCATTCCGGTGACAGCACCGACGTCGGCTACCTCGAAGAGCTCATCGCCGCCGGCTCCTACCTCGGCATGGACCGGTTCGGCATCGACGTGATCCTGCCGTTCGAGGACCGAGTGAACATCGTGGCGACGATGTGCGAGCGTGGGCACGCCGACAAGATGGTGCTCTCGCACGACGCCAACTGCTACTTCGACGCCCTGCCCGAAGATCTGGTTCCCCAGATGGCGCCGAATTGGCATTACCTGCATATCCACAACGACGTGATCCCCGCGCTCAAGCAGCGCGGCGTCACCGACGAGCAGCTGCACACCATGCTCGTTGACAACCCTCGCCGCATCTTCGAAAGACAGGGCGCGTATTGAGTGAGCCGGCGCTCGGCGGTCTGCGCCGAGATCATGGCGCGATGGCATCCGCCTCAGCATCGATGGCCCGAGGCGTTTCGACAGGCTTGTGCTGCCGCTCCCAGCGACGCAGCGCCTCCCGGCAGGGCGACTCGACCAGGCCGTAGCTAACCGCGGCGATCGCCCAGCCGAAGACCAGCGTCAACACCAGCACCATCGGCATCCGGCCCGTGAACGGGAAAACCCCGAGCACCGGGAACACCATCGCCAAGGCGGCCAGGTGCCATATGAACAGACCGTAGGACCAACGCCCCAAGGTCACCATGCCGGTGGTGCCCAGCACCCGGTGTGGCGTGTCAACTCGATCCAGCACCAAGGGGGCGACCAGCGCGAACGCCACCAGTGAGCCCATCGCCGTCTTCACCGCGAACTGTGCGGCGGTGCCGGGAACGAGGCCCTCGGGACCGGCCAGCGGCGACGCCGCCACCAGGAAGGCCAGCACGGCGACGACGGCCATCACCATCCGTCGCCGCGCCAACACGTGCGGCAAGCCAACGGGGCTGTGCACCCACTCCGCCAGCAGCATGCCGGCCGCGAACCAGGAAAAGAACGCCGGCGGCCAGTTCAGCGGGTTGATACCCGGACCGGCATGCGCAAAAGGCACCCAGCCCCAGGCCCAGCTGAGGGCCGCGAGCGTGGCGATCGCCGGCACCCGCGCGCCGACGGGGAGGCGTCGCGCCAGCAACGCCAGGACCGGCAACGCCAGGTAGAAGCTGACCTCGACGGACAGGCTCCACATCTGCGTCAGGCCACCCGTCAGGGTGAGCGGCACATAGATCTGGGTGAGCGTCAGGTTGGCCAACCACACCGTCGGGCTGGCGTGATCCGCGTCGGGCAGCAGGGTCAGGATCACGACGACGGCCACCACATAGGCCGGCATGATGCGCACGACCCTCGACCGTAGGTAGTGACCCGTGCGCGGACGCGGCCCCAAATCCCGCGCCGCCGCCGCGTGCCCGCGCCATAACAGGAATCCCGACAACGCGAAGAACACCGCCACGGCCAGGTCGAAGCGGCCGAACAGCCGTCCGGCGACACCGCAGGAGTGTCCGGTCTGGAAGGCGACGTGCGTGACGACCACGCCCATGGCCGCGCACGCGCGCATCCCCTCCACGGCGGGCAGGAAGCTGCGGGCCCCGCCCACCTGCTGGCCATCGGTCACCACCACAGTGTGCCCGGCGTCTACGCCCCGGAATCGCCCGGGCAAAGCGACGCGAGGTGCGTAAGCCGGGGCCTTACATTCTGCTGTTAGGGTCGAACGGGTTTGCCTCGCTGCTTGATCAGGTCGGAGCGGGGCAAAAAGCCATTAGGAGGGCACAGCAACGTGAACCGCGCAGTCATGTTGCGCTTCGCCGCATGCGCAGTCATCGGACTCGGAGCCGCCCTGCTGATCGCCGCGCTGTTGCTGTCGACGTACACCAGCAGCAGGATCACCAAGATCCCGCTGGACATCGACGCCACGTTGACCAGTGACGGCTCCGGGACCGCGCTCGACAGCGCGTCGTTGGCCACCGACCACATCGTCATCAACCAGAACGTGCCGCTGGTGTCCCAGCAGCAGGTCACCGTCGAGTCGCCCGCCAACGCCGACGTCGTCACGCTGCAGGCCGGCACCTCGGTCCGGCGCACCGACAAGCAAAAGGACAGCGGACTGCTGCTGGCGATCGTCGACACCGTCACCCTCAACCGCAAGACGGCGATGGCCGTCTCCGACGACACCCACACCGGCGGCTCAGTGCAAAAGCCGCGCACCTTCGGCGACGAGAACCCGCCCACCGCGATCCCGCTGCGGCACGACGGGCTGTCCTACCGGTTCCCGTTCCACACCGAAAAGAAGACGTACCCCTACTTCGACCCGATCGCGCAGAAGCCGTTCGACGTCAACTACGACACCCAAGAGGACGTCAACGGTTTGACCACGTACCGCTTCACCCAGAACGTCGGCTACGACCCGGACGGCAAGCTGGCGGCCCCGGTCGTGTACCCGTCGCTGTACCCCGGCAACGAGGACGGCAAGGTCACCGCGTCCGCCGCGATGTGGGGTGTGCAGGGCGATCCCGGCGAGCAGGTCACCATGACCCGCTACTACGCGGCGCAGCGGACCTTCTGGGTGGACCCGGTGTCGGGCACCATCGTCAAGCAGACCGAGCACGCCAACCACTACTTCGCCCGCGATCCGCTCAAGCCGGAGGTGACGCTGGCCGATTACAAGGTCACCTCCACCGAAGACACCGTCGAATCCCAGGTCAACTCGGCCCGCGACGAGCGCGACCGGTTGGCGCTGTGGTCGCGGGTGCTGCCGATCACGTTCACCGCGGTCGGGTTGATCGCGCTGGTCGGCGGCGGGTTGCTCGCCTCGTTCAGCCTGCGGACCGAGAGCGCGCTGACCGACCCCGGCCTGGACCGTGGCGAGGAGTTCTTCGGCCGCGGCGGGCCCGAAGAGCCGGTGCCCGGCGCCGAAGCCGAGACCGAGAAGCTGCCCACGCAGCGCCCCGCCGCGCACGAAGATCCCGGCCCCGACGCGCCCACTTTGGGGCCCGACGAGCCGCCCGAGTCGGGACCCGAGCCGAATCCGCCCGGCCCGCCCGAACGGGAATAGCCCGGCTCGGATGCGTTAACCGTGCGGTGGACCCGACCGGGGTATGCGCTGCTGTTGGCGCTCCTGGTGGTTGGGCCGCTCCTGCGGCCGGGGTACCTGCTGTTGCGCGACGCGGTGTCGACGCCGCGGTCGTATCTGTCCGATAGCGCCCTGGGGCTGACGTCGGCGCCGCGGGCGACGCCGCAGGATTTCGCGGTGGCGTTGGCGTCGCATCTGGTCGACGGCGGCATCGTGGTCAAGGCGCTGCTCGTCGCGGGCCTGTGGCTCGCGGGATGGGGTGCGGCCCGGCTGGTGGCGGCGGCGCTGCCCTGCGCGGGCGCGCCCGGCGAGTTCGTCGCGACCACGCTGGCGATCTGGAATCCCTTTGTCGCCGAACGGCTTCTGCAGGGGCATTGGAGCCTGCTGGTCGGCTACGGCTGCCTGCCCTGGATTGCGACGGCGATGCTGAGGCTGCGATCCGGGGACGGCGGCGGGTTTTTCGCCCTGGCGTTCTGGATGGCGCTGGCCGGGCTGACCCCGACCGGCCTGCTGCTGGCCGCGACGGTCGCGCTGGTGTGTGTGGCCGTCCCGGTTGAGGGCCCGGGTGAGCCCCGACCGCGCTGGCTGTGCGCCGCGGCGGCGTTGGGCTTGGGCGCCGCGCTGGTGGCGGCGCTACCCTGGCTGACGGCGTCGGCGATGGGCGCGTCGTTGACGGCGCACGCGCCGGCAAGCGCGCCCGGGGTGAGCGCGTTCGCGCCGCGCGCCGAGCCCGGTCTGGGCACGCTCGCCAGCCTGGCCAGCCTCGGCGGGATCTGGAACGGCGACGCCGTACCGGCTTCGCGGGCAACGCTTTTCGCGGTGTCGTCGGCCGTGGTGCTGCTGGGCGTGGTGGCGGCCGGGTTGCCGACGGTGGCGCGTCGTCCGGCCGCGGTGCCGCTGCTGGTGCTGGCGGTGGTGTCGGTGTTGGTGCCGGCGGCGCTGGCCACCGGCCCGGGTCTAGGGGCGCTGCGGGCGGTGATCGACGCCGTACCCGGCCTCGGGGTGCTGCGCGACGGGCAGAAGTGGGTGGCACTGGCGGTGCCGGGGTACACGCTGGCGGGCGCAGGCGCCGTGGTGACGCTGCGACGCTGGTTGCGGCCCGCGCTGACGGCGCTGGTCTGCTGCCTCGCGCTGATCCTGGCGCTGCCGGACCTGGCCTGGGGCGTGTGGGGCAGGGTGTCGCCGGTGCGCTACCCGCCCGGGTGGGCCGCGGTCGCGGCGGCGATCAACGCCGATCCGCGGACGGTGGCGGTGTTGCCGGCCGGCACCATGCGGCGGTTCTCCTGGTCCGGCCCCGCGCCGCTGCTCGATCCGCTGCCCCGCTGGGTGCGCGCCGACGTGCTGACCACCGGTGACCTGCCCATCTCCGGGGTCGTCGTCCCCGGGGAGGGCAAGCACGCCCGGGCCGTGCAGGACTTGCTCCTGGCGGGGCCGGATCCCGCCGACCTGGCCCCGGCCGGCATCGGGTGGCTGGTCGTCGAATCGGACAGCGCGGGTGACATGGGCGCGGCGGCCCGCACGCTGGACGCGCTGACGCCGGTCTACCGCGACGACGAGTTCGCGCTGTATCGGATCGGCGGCGACACCCCCGGCGTCTCTTCCACCCGTCGTGGTGCGACGATCGTCGCGCACCTGGCGTGGCTGGCGGTGCTGATCGTGGGCGCAGTGGTCTGCGTCTGGCGGCGCCTGGCTAGACCACGCCGCTGACTTCGCCGAGGATCAAGTCTCGCGGTGTGCCGCGGCATGCACGCGATGAGACCAGCCGGTGACCCTTGTTATGCTGGGTGCGAGCAAGGATCCGGCTCTCCGGGCTGATAAGCCTCGACAGTCGGTCTGGCCCCTCGGTGTAGCTACGGCAGCCAGGGGCTGCTCTTCTTTTTGGGGGGCTTTTGGCACAGGCCCCGTTAGACCACGCCGCTGACCATGCGGCCGGCGTGCACCGCCTCCAGCACGCCGCGCATCGCGTCGGCGCTTTGGCGCCAGGAGAACTCGCCGCTGCGCATCTGCGCCTTGGTGCCGAGCTGATCGCGCAGCACCGGATCCGTAAGCAGTTCCTCAAGGCGATCCACCAGCTCGGCGCGATCGTCTACCAAGATCCCGGTCACCCCGTCGACGATCGAATCGGACAGGCCGCCCGAGGATCGGTAGCCGATGGTCGGCACCCGATGCTGGGCCGCCTCGACGACCGCCAGGCCCCAGCCCTCTTTGCGCGACGGCAGCAGGTGCACCCAGGAGCTTTGCAGCACATGGTGTTTGGTCAGGTCGTCGACGTGGCCGTGGAAGGTCACCGCGTCGGAAATGCCGAGCCGGTGCGCGTGGTCGACGAGCCGCTGCCGCCACCACCCACCCCCGACGACGTCGAGATGCAAACCGGGTATCCCCGGCCGCAGCGCCGCCACCGCGTCCAGGGCGTCCTCAATCTGCTTGTGCGGCACCAGCCTTGAGAGCACCACCACCCGCGGCGCTGCCGACCGCGGGCCGGACATCGACAGCACCGGCGCCTCGTCAAGGCCGTTGCGCACCACCGCGATCCGCCCGTCGTCGACACCGAGCGCGACCAGATCGCGGGCCGACGGCAGCGACACCGTCACGTACTGGCTGCGGCGGTTCACCCGCGGCGACAAGCTCGACTCGACAAACCAGCCCAGCCGGCCCAGCACCGGCCCGGCCACCGGCCACTGCTCGCGGTGGCAATGGTGCACCAGCACCACGACCCGTCGGCCATACACCAACCGGGCCAGGAACGGCAGGCCGTTCTGGCTGTCGACGACGACGTCGGGCCGCACGCGCCGCAGCGGTCCGAGCCCGAACCGGGCCAAGGCCATCGCCAGCAGCGCCCACACGTACACCGAGTAGTGCCCGCCCGCGCGGCTGATCCGCACGCCGTCGACGACGTCGCGTCGTGGCGCTCCGGGATAGCGGGCGGTGCGCAGCGTGACGGCGACGCCCGACGCGGCCAGCTGCGCGCCGATGCGCTGCAAGTAGGTTTCGCTGCCGCCGCCCTGGGGGTGCCCGGTGTCGCGCCAGCACAGCAGCAATACCGAGCTCAGACCGCGTTCACGCTCTGTGGCAGGCATCGGTCGGTAGCTTAGCCTGGCGACGATGAGCGTCCTGTCGGGGTATCTCTGGCCCTTTACCATGAGATTGACTTGACGGGTAGCGAACCATGGTGAGGAAGGGGGGTTGCAATGGCGCGGAAGCCTATGCCGGTCCCGCGGCCTGGTGATCGTGTACGAATCCGCTTCGGAGCACATACCGTCGACGGAGTCGTAACGAGCGTCCGCGGTAACCACCTTCACGTGAGCGTGATGATCAATGGGGCAGACGATCCGATCGACCGATTCATTCGGGCCGACGACCTAGTCCCTGCCTGAGTTGGTTGTTACCCCCGCCACCGTGCGGGGACCGAAGCGCCGCGACTCGACACTGCGTCCCACACCGTCTAAATCTGCGTAGGGTTGGCCGGTGGCGGTCACCGAGCTGTTTGCGCGGCGCGCGACCCTGGGCCGCTCGCTGCGCCTGCTGTCGGAGTTCCGTTACGAGCGGCCGGACCCGGCGCGGTTCTATCGCTTCCTGGCGTCCGACACCGCGGCGATGGTGGCTGACCTGTGGCTGGCCGCCCACGGAGAGCCCCCTTCCGGGCGGACGCTGCTCGACGTCGGCGGCGGGCCGGGATATTTCGCGTCGGCCTTTTCCGATGCCGGCGTCCGGTATATCGGCGTGGAGCCCGACCCTAGCGAAATGCACTCCGCCGGAACGGCTTTCGAGCGCGAGCCGGGCACGTTCGTCCGGGCGTCGGGCATGGCGCTGCCCTTCGCCGACGACTCGGTGGACATCTGCCTGTCGTCCAACGTCGCCGAACACGTGCCGCGGCCCTGGCGGCTCGGCGCCGAGATGCTGCGGGTGACCAGGCCGGGCGGGCTGGCCGTGCTGTCCTATACCGTCTGGCTGGGCCCGTTCGGTGGCCACGAGATGGGCCTGACCCACTACCTCGGCGGCGAGCGCGCCGCCGCCCGGTACGCCCGCAAACACGGCCGTCCGCCGAAAAACAACTATGGGTCGTCGTTGTTCGCGGTGTCCGCGGCCGACGGCCTGACCTGGGCCGCCAGCACCGGCGCCTTGGTTGCCGCATTTCCCCGCTACCACCCCCGATGGGCGTGGTGGCTGACGTCGGTGCCGGCGCTGCGGGAGTTCGTGGTGAGCAATCTCGTGCTGGTGCTCCGGCCGCGATGAAACATGTTCTCGTTTTGCCCCGGCTTGGGTAGGGTGGCGCCATGCCCGCCGACACGATGCAGTGGGGGCACCTCCCGCTTGCGGGGGACGGAGCGATGAGGAGGAATGGCGGAATATGACCGACATTAAGACCGAATACGACAAGCTTTTCATTGGCGGCAAGTGGACGGAACCGTCGACCTCCGAAGTCATCGAGGTGCACTGTCCGGCCACCGGCGAGTACGTCGGCAAGGTGCCGCTGGCGGCCGCGGCCGACGTTGACGCGGCGGTCGCCGCGGCGCGCGCCGCATTCGACAGCGGCCCCTGGCCCACCACGCCGCCGAAGGAGCGCGCCGCCGTCATCGCCAAGGCGAATCAGCTGCTCGAGGAGCGCAAGGAGCTGTTCGCGAAGCTCCTTGCCGACGAGACCGGCCAGCCGCCCATGACCATCGAGACGATGCACTGGATGGGCTCGATGGGGGCGATGAACTTCTTCGCCGGCCCCGCCGTCGACCAGGTCAAGTGGCGGGAGATCCGCAACGGCTCCTACGGGCAGACCATCGTCCATCGCGAGCCGATCGGCGTGGTGGGCGCGATCGTGGCGTGGAACGTTCCGCTGTTCCTGGCGGTCAACAAGCTGGGCCCGGCGCTGCTGGCCGGCTGCACGGTGGTGCTCAAGCCGGCCGCCGAAACCCCTTTGACCGCAAACGCTTTGGCCGAGGTGTTCGCCGACGCCGGCCTGCCCGAGGGCGTGCTGTCGGTGGTGCCCGGCGGGATCGAGACCGGGCAGGCGCTGACCTCCAACCGGGACGTCGACCTGTTCACCTTCACCGGCAGCTCGGGCGTCGGCAAAGAGATCGGCCGTCGCGCCGCCGAGATGCTCAAGCCGTGCACGCTGGAGCTCGGCGGGAAATCGGCGGCCATCGTCCTCGAGGACGTCGACCTGGCCTCCGCGATCCCGATGATGGTGTTCTCCGGGATCATGAACACCGGGCAGGCCTGCGTGGGCCAGACCCGCATCCTGGCGCCACGTTCGCGCTACGACGAAATCGTGGACGCGGTAAGCGCTTTCGTGCAGGCGCTGCCGGTCGGCCCGCCATCCGACCCGGCCGCCCAGATCGGGTCGCTGATCTCGGAGAAGCAGCGCGCCCGCGTCGAGGGCTACATCGCCAAGGGCATCGAAGAGGGCGCCCGGCTGGTGTGCGGCGGCGGCCGTCCCGAGGGCCTGGACAACGGATTCTTCGTGCAGCCCACGGTTTTCGCCGACGTCGACAACAAGATGACGATCGCCCAGGAGGAGATCTTCGGGCCGGTGCTGGTCATCATCGGTTACGACACCGAGGAGGACGCGATCAAGATCGCCAACGACTCGGAGTACGGCTTGGCGGGCAGCGTGTGGACCACCAACGTGCCGCGCGGCATCGAGATCTCGGAGAAGATCCGCACCGGGACGTACGCGATCAACTGGTACGCGTTCGACCCCTGCTGCCCGTTCGGCGGCTACAAGAACTCCGGGATCGGCCGCGAGAACGGGCCGGAGGGCGTCGAGCACTTCACGCAGCAGAAGAGCGTGCTGATGCCGATGGGCTACACCGCCGAGTAAGGCTTCCGCGCCGGGTAAGGCTTCCGGCTTCCGCGCCGAGCGTGTTCTGAGGGCGAGATTTCGGCCGATTTCTCGCCCTCAGAACACACTCGGCGTTTCGCCGTTAGGGGCCTAGAAGCGGGCCCGCGGCGGGCGTCACGCTGGCGTGACGCCCGGCAACTCGCGTCACGCTGGCGTGACGCTCGGCGTTTGGCGCTCGGCGTTCGAGGGACACAAGCCCTAGGTGTTATGCAATACAGCATAGAAACAGCGATCGTCGCGATCCGGCCGATCAGAGCCGTTAGCGCCTAACCGCGGTGTTTGTGGTGCTGTTCGGCTTACTTAGGGAATAGAACTTGCTTGCTGGACTGATGTCTTATATGGTCCTTAGCATAGTCATGGGCCACACACAGGCCGGGAGAAAATTATGTGGATCATCGAGCTCAACATCGCCGGCTTCCAATTCACCCGCGAGGTGCCCGACTTGAAGCGTCGGCCGTTCCGGTTCAGCCCGCGCAATATGCACTGGCCGGCGCTGCGGCATTCGCACGCCGCGTGACGCTGGCCACGGGAAGTACGATCGTGCCGACTACCGCCGACGCAAAGGACGCCGCTCCGGCGAAGCGCTGCGACACCCGCAAAAAGATGCTGGTCAGCGCCGCCGAGGTGATGCGCGAGCGCGGGGCGGCCGGGGTGACCATCGACGAGGTGCTCGCCCGCAGCGGCGCGCCACGCGGCTCGGTGTACTACCACTTTCCCGACGGGCGCAATCAGATCCTGGCCGAGGCGCTGCGGTACTCCGGCGATTCCATCACGGCCATGATCGACGACGCCGCCGGCTGGGGCGCCAGGGCCCTGCTGCGCGAGTTCGTCGAGTTCTGGGAACGGCTGCTGGCCGAGGGCGACTTCACCGCCGGCTGCCCCGTGGTGGCGGCGGCGATCGGCTCCGACGACGGCGACCCCAAGCTGTCGGCCGAGGCCGGCGCCATCCTGGACCGCTGGTGTGCCGCGCTGACCCGGGCGTTCGTCAACGACGGCTTCGACGACGCCGACGCCGCGTCGCTCGCGGTGATGTCGATCGCCGCCCTGGAGGGTGCCGTCGTGCTGTCCCGCTCCACCCGCTGCGTCAACCCGCTGCGCCAGGTTGGCGACCAGCTCGAATTCCTCATCAAGGCAAGGGAATTCGTCGTCCGCAACAAGATCGGGCAGTAAGCGTCAGTCGCTGGCCGGCAGCGGCTTGACCTCTTTGAGCTGCAGCGGGGTCGAGCCGACGCTGAGGCTGCCCGCGCCCGGCTTGGTCACCAGCACCTCGGCGCCGGTTTCGTCGACGTAGCGCTTGCCCATCACCGTGCCGTCGGAAAACGCCGGGTCCAGCGAGCCCGAGCGCTCGCCGCCGATCGGCACCATCGGCGCGCCGCCGCAGCGCAGATCGTCGAGGCTGTCGGCGCTCCTGACCACGATGACCTGGGTGTCACACACCTGGCTGGCGAGGCGGGTTCCATTTTTGATCATGCGCGCAATCCTTCTAAATCTTGGATGATCTCCCGGCGAAGCACCTTGCCGGTGGGCGTGGTCGGCAGCTCGTCGCGAAACACTACCCGGTCGGGGGTCCGCGACCCGCGCAAGCTCTTTCGGACGTGCTCCCGGAGTTCCTCCGGATCGGGATCGACACCCGCGGCCGGAACCACCACGGCGATAATCGCCTGGCCCCACTGCGGATCGTCGACGCCGACCACGGCGACATCGCGCACATGGGGGTGCTCGATGAGCACCTCCTCCAGCTCGGCGGGCGCGATGTTCTCGCCGCCGCGGATGATGGTGTCGTCGCTGCGTCCGCCGATGAACAGGTAGCCGTCCTCGTCGAGCAGGGCGATGTCTTTAGTTGGGAACCAACCGTTTTCGTCGAGCACCGAGCCGATCCCGGTGTAGCGGCCGGACACCTGCTCGCCGCGCACGAACAGCTCGCCGGTCTCGCCCGGCGGCAGCACCGTGCCCCCGTCGTCGCGGATCTGCACCTCGATGCCGGGCACCGGGCGTCCCACCGACCCCAACCGCTTCACGACGGCCGAATCCGACGCCGCCTGCGCCGCACGGTGGTCGTCGGGGGTCAGCACGGCGATCGTCGAGCTGGTCTCGGTCAGCCCGTAGGCGTTGACGAAACCCACGTGCGGCAACAGTTCCAGCGCCCGGCGCACCAGCGGCAGGCCCACCCGCGAGCCGCCGTAGGCCAGACTGCGCAGCGACGGCAGCCGATGACCGCCGGCCTCCAGCGCGGTGACGATACGGTCCAGCATGGTGGGCACGACCGTCGCGGTGGTCACCTGCTCGGCGTCGACCAGCCGCACCCATTCCCCGGCGTCAAAGTTGGTCAGGTAGACCATTTTTCGCCCGGCGTACAGGTTCGACAGCGCGGCGCTGACCCCGGCGATGTGGTACGGCGGCACGCAGATCAGCGCGGCGTCGCTCGCATCCGCCGACTCGAACTCCACCGTTCCGGTGACATAGCTGGTCAGGTTGTTGTGCGAGAGCTCGACGGCCTTGGGCTGCGACGTGGTGCCCGACGTGAACAACACGATCGCGACGGACTCCGGGTCGGGGAATTCCGCGGCCGACTCGCTGCCACGGGCCGCGGTTAGGAATTCGTCGGAGGCCATCACCCGGGCGGACTTGCCCCCGACCGTGTCCCGGTAGCGGCCGTCGATGACCACCAGCGGCTCGGGCAGCCGCTCGATCAGCGACTGGAGGCCCTCCGCGGACAGTCGGTAATTGAGAGGAGTGAAAGGCAGCCCGGCGCGCGCGGCCGCGAAGATCAGTGTCGGCAGCATCGCGCCGCCGGCGCCGACGTAGGCCACATGCTTGGCGCCCGAACCCGCGATAACCCCCGCGCCGCCGTCAGCGAGGTCGCTGAGCTGCTGCGTCGTCAGCCGCGTCGAACCGGAAACCACAGCCGTGCGCTCGGGGTTGCTCGACGCGGCCATCTCGAGCAGCAACGAGATGCTCATCCACGGCCCCTCTGCGTCTTTACAAAACTGCTCAATAGTGTAATCCAGCCTCCCCAGGCGTTAATGACTCTGCGCTGACCACGGGCCCTACTCGCACTTTTCCCTGGTGGACGCAGAATCAAATCCGAAAGCTCAGGTTCCCGTCCAGCGCGGTGGCCGCTTCTCGGCGAACGCGACCGCGCCCTCCCTGGCGTCGTTCGAGGAGAACACCGAGGCCAAAAGCTTGATCTGCTCGGCGAACATCGTGTCCCGGCTCCACCCGCGGGATTCCACGATGATGCGTTTGGTGGCGGCCACCGCCAGCGGCCCGTTGGCGGTGATCTTCTCGGCCAGCGCGATCGCCGCCTGAAGCGCCTTCCCCGGCTCGGCGAGCACATTGACCAGCCCCAGCTCGTGGGCCCGCTCGGCGGGCAGGTTGTCCCCGGTCAAAGCCAGCTCCATGGCGATCGCGTAGGGGATGCGCTCGGGCAACCGCAGCAGTCCGCCGCCGCCGGCCACCAGGCCCCGCTTGACCTCGGGGATGCCGAACGCCGAGTCTTTCGACGCCACGATCAGGTCGGTGGCCAACGCCAGCTCGGTGCCGCCGGCCAGCGCGTATCCCTCCACGGCCGCGATCAGCGGCTTGACCGGCGGGCGTTCCGTGAAGCCCATGCCGCGGCCCTTGACGACGACGTTCTCGCCGCGGGCGAACGCCTTGAGGTCCATACCCGCGCTGAACGAGCCGCCCGCGCCGGTCAGGATGCCCACCGACAGGCCGCTATCGCCGTCGAGCCGATCCATGGCATCGGCCAGGCCCCGGCTGACCGCGGCGTTGACCGCGTTCTTGGCCTTCGGCCGGTTGATGGTGATGATCAGGATGCGATCCCGTTGCTCGACGAGAACTTCCGGTTCGTTGGCCTCTTCGCTCCCAGTGCTCATAAGGCACGATGGTAACGGCCGATCAGAACGCCATTAACACCAGGCGAGAGTGCCGTTTCCGCGGCCGGACGGCTCAGGCCGGCGCCATGGCGGCCTCGATGACCGTAAGCTCCTCGGAAAGCCCTGCGGCCCTGCGGATTTCGATGAAGTCGGCGACCATGGCCTCGGTCACCTCGTGCGGGTCCTTGACGGTGGCGCCGTCGGACAGCACCGAGATGTTGAGCTGATCGACGTAACTCCACACGGTGATGTTGAGGCCGCTGCCGGCGGTCAACGGCCCGACCGAATAGATCTCGGTGACCAGCGCCCCGCCGACCCGGCCGCGCTCGCGCGGACCCGGCACGTTGGAGATGTTGAGGTTGAGGATCTTGTTCTGCCCGTCGCGGCCGGACGCCCACCGGAAGAAGGCTTCGGTGGGGGCGGGTGGCATGTAGGCCGCCCACCGGCTGACCAGCTCCGGCCCCATCAGCTGGTTGCTCTCCTTGGCGGCGATGGCGTTCTCGTGGCTGCACCGCACCCGCTCCAGCGGATCGTCGGAGTCCGTCGGCAGGCCCACCAACACGCCGGTGAAGCGGTTGCCGGAGATCCGCTCGGGTGAGAAGTCGAAGCTCATCGGCACCGACGCCAGCAGGGGTTCGGCCGTGCCGTCGTAGCGCAGCAGCAGCGTGCGCAGCGCGCCGCTCGACATGGCCAGCACCATGTCGTTGATGGTCGCGCCGAGCCGCTTGCCGGTCTCCTTGACGTCGGCCAGCGCCAGCGTGGCGGTGGCGAACCTGCGCTCCGGGGTGATCATGTGGTTCATGAACGTCGGCGGCGGCTCGAAGGGGCGGGTCAGTTCCGGGGAGAGCTTTCGCGGGCTGCGGCGCACCCGGCCCAGCCCCCGCGCCGTGTAGCTGACTGTCGCGGGGATTCGCCGAACGTGGCGCAGGTGATCGGCGAAGGCCGAACTCATCAACTGCCGCGCGGTGGGGGCCGGGTCCGACACGTACGGGCCGCCCTCCGGCCCGGGCTGCAGGTCCATGCCGCGGGCCATCAGGTTGGCCGAGGCGACGCCGTCGGCGAGCGCGTGGTGGATCTTGCCGACCACTGCGATCCTGTTGTTGGCCAGACCCTCGACGAAGTACATCTCCCAGAGCGGGCGGGTACGGTCCAGCGGGGTGCCGGCGATCCTGCCGATCGCCTCGTCCAACTCGCGGCGACCGCCGGGCGCGGGGAGCCGCCACGGGCGGACGTGATAGTCGAGGTCAACCTCGCAGTGCTCCCGCCACATCGGATGGTGGAGCTTGAACGGGATCTCGACGAGCTGATAGCAGAACGGCTCGAGCTTGTTCAGCCGGCCGGCGATGACCTGCCGAAAGGCTTCGATGTCGAAGTCACGCCGACCCGAAGCCAGCTCGATCACGGCGACCTTGATGGTGTGCATGTGCACGTTCGGCGTCTCGCTGTACAGCAGTACGGCGTCCCAGCCGCTCAGCCGTTTCACCGCAGCCCCTTACCCATAGAGGGACCATACTCAGCGGCGGAAGCTCAGATAACCTCTTTCGCGCCGATCTGTGTTTTGGTGCGGTAGACCTGGTTGAGGAACAGCGACGTGGCGTGCGCCGCGGCACCGGCCCGCTCGCCGTCGATGAGGTCGTAGCCGTGGCCCGCGCCGGGCAATTCCAGGTAGCCGACCGTCGAATGCGAGACCGCCTTCAGCCGCTCGACGAAGCCGCGGGCCTGTTCGACCGGGATGACGGTGTCCTTGCTGCCGTGAATCACCAAGAACGGCGGGGCATTCCGATGCACGCGGGCGATCGGCGACGCGTCGCGGAACACCTCGGGGTGACGGTCGATCTTGCGTTTGACCACCACGCGCTCGAGGAAGTCGACGAACCGGACGCGCTCGGGGGTCGAACGGTCCTCCCAGTCATAGCGGCCGTAGAGCCCGACCACCGCGTCCACCGAACTGTCGGCGCCCTCCGGCAGCTCCGCGCGGTGCGCGGCGTCGTCGGCGGTCAGCCCGGCCAGCGCGGACAGGTGCCCCCCGGCCGAACAGCCCGCTATGGCAACGAAATTGCGATCCCCGCCGAATTTGTCGACGTTGGCGCGCGCCCATGCGATGGCGGTCTTGACGTCGGTAAGATGGCGCGGCCAGCGGTGGTGCGGCGCGACCCGGTAGTCGATCGCCAGGCACACCCACCCCTGCTCGGCCAGCCGCGACATCAGCGCGGAGCCCTGGCCCATGCTCCTGCCGTGTACCCAGGCGCCGCCCGGGACGAAGATCAGGACCGGCGCGGGTTGGGCGGGCAGGTCCTTGCGACGCCACACGTCGAGCACCTGCGCCGGGCTGTCCCCGTAGTGGACGCCGCGGCGGTAGAGGTAGCGGCGCTGACGCAGCGCATCCCAGATCGGCGGCGTCTTTTCCGCCGTCGGCCACTCGGCGTCGAGGTCGGCCGCCGACACCACGCCGCGCAGGGCCGCGAGGGTGGCCTCGTTGGTGGTCTCCCGATCGCGGCGGCGCACGTCGTTGATGCCCGGGGTCAGCCAATCCTTCGTCATCGTGGACAGGGCTTGCGGGGCGAGCCGAGCGCCCCAGACGCCCATCGCCGTCAGCCCGCCCAGCGGCTCGAGGCTCTTGCCGACGACCGGCAGCGAAGCGCCTGCCACGCTTAGGGCCAGCATGTAGTCGGCGGGGCCGGCCCGCAGCAACCATCTCATGCAGGGCGTCATGCGGGGTCCCGGGACAGTCATGTACGGAGCGTACCCGCGCCCGGTTCGACGGAACTGACGATTGCGTCAAAGGGCTTTTCCGTGGCGCTGGTGGCGCGGGTGCGCTGGGCATTGGTGGCGCGAGCAGACGCAGAATCGCATAACGCTACGCGAAATCGTGCGATTCCGCGTCTGCTCGCCGTGCTTATGCGGGGCCACCGCGGAGGGTAGCTGAGCACGCAGCGGTGGGCAGCAGCCACCTGCCGCGGATGGAACCGAATGTCGTTGCGGACGAGGTCTTTTGAATGACCGTGAGCCTGTCTTCGATTGGTCAAGTCATGGACAACCACAGCGGGGGTGGACCAGACGCCAATCGACTGCCACCGGGTGCCGGGTTGACGGTGGCCAGGATTCTGTTGCCCAACAAGGCAACACGTAAAGGCATCGGCGGGCCGGCCGCCGATGTCGGCAATCGGCTCGAAGGCTTTATCCTCCCCCAAGACCCTCAGCCGCGTGATTGATGAGGATCTCCCGGATGCGGCTGGCTTCGGCGGGTAGACGATGCGCCAAGGCATTCCAAATGATTTCGTAGTCCACGTGGTCGTATTTGTGAGCGACGACGTTGCGGGTCGCCTTCATGCTGCGCCAAGCCACCTCGGGGTGAACGGCGATGAATTCCTCAGGTAAACGGGCGACGGCTTCACCGATCTTGTGCAGGATAGCCTCGGCCGCTAGCCGTAACGCCTCGTCGGAGTCGTAGGCGTCCTTGCCGCGGGCAACAAGCCGGGCCGCCGTGTCGGTGAAACGGATGATGTCAGAAAGAGTACGTGCGACACGGTCGACACGGGGGCCGGGCGGACGGCTCACAGCGGACGCGCCCCAGCGACGATGGACGTAGCCTCGCCATCGAGTCCGCGTTCGGACACCACGTCGACGTGCAGCCCGGTGAGTTCTTCCAAATCTGCGGTCAGATCGGCCAGGTCAAAAACATCGGCGTCGGACGCGAAACGCACCAGCAGGTCGATATCGCTGCCGGATACATCGTCGCCCCGGGCGGCAGAACCGAAGACACGCACCCGGCTGGCTCTGTGTTGACGCGCAAGGGCAATGATGGCGTCTCGATGTTTGGCGAGTACCACCGAGGGCCGGGGCTTTGCGACGGCGCCGAGCCTGTCGAGCATCGCCGCCGACGGGATGCGTTGTCCGCTTTCATAAGCCGCGATGTTGGGTTGCGCGACACCAGAGCGGGCAGCAAGCTCATCTTGCGTCAAACCCGCCGCCCGCCGCAGGTCTCCCACTTCGCTCACGCTGCGGATCATATCACTTGATATATCTATGGAGTGGTCGCCGGCCAGAGCCGTTACCGGCGCAATCAACCCATACGAGTACCTATATAGGAGCATCGAAACGCGCCACCGCCGTATGCAAGACCCGCACGTGCCGTGGGTTGGCTGCGATCACCGCCGCCTTCACGAGAAGCACTACTTCGAACCATCAATTCCCAGCGTTCAGCCCTCCCCGGCGTTTCGAGCGTTCTCCCCGGTACTACGACCTCTGCTGACTTCTGCCCCGTCCCCACCTTCCTCGCGAACCGTGTCGCTCCGGCACCACCAGCAACGCTGGACGTAGACGAATCGGCCCCCTTCTTGCGGAAGGGGGCCGATTGCCGTTGGTAGGTCACCGGCTCGCATCGGCGACCGCCAACGGAGTCAGAGCAACTTGAGGAGGTTGGAAATCAACAGCCCGATATTGGTTGCGAACGTTGCACCGAAGCTGGCCAATAGCGACGGCATTTTCGACGAAACGTTTTGCAGCAGCGTGGTCAATCCTGTGCTGATACCGCTGACGGCATTGCTCAGGGAGGGCCAACCATTGGTCAACTGGGTCACGAAGCCCTGCAGTGCGCCCTGAAGACTTCCACCGGTCGCGATATTCACCGCGTTGGGAGCAGTGATCGACTTCGCCAGCCCCGGGGCGAGAGCCTGCAACACGTTGGTGTTGAGGAGGGTGTCGAGCAAGCCACTGCTCGTCCCATTAGTGCCGTTGAGGAAGGCATTAGTCACCACGCCGGGGGTGTTGAGCAGGTTGCTGATCGCCCCCACCGGATCCCCATGGGACCACGCAGTTGATGCAGCCTGGAGACTTGTTCCGAGCGCTTGCTCGATCTGGCCTGGCATCGTGACGGTTAAATAGGAAGCGGTGTCGTTTATGCCGGTCGTCGTCAGATAGTCAGTCACGTTCGCCAGATTCTGGGTGAAGTATCGGGGGATCGCCAAAATATTTTCCAAAGGCGGCAGGACCCGCGCGATTGGAAAGAACGCATTATACAAACTCTGTACCACACCCTTGCCTCCTAGTCCGAAGGAGTAGAAATTTCCTGAGGCAAAGTAGGTGAAGGCCGTATTTAGGTCCCCCCAGAAACCGGCTTGTTGGGTTCCCGTGTAGAAGTTGACGAGGAGATTCGCGGCGGTTTGGTACGACTTGACATAGAGGTCGGCGTAGGAGAGCCAGTTGGCGGCGATCTGCTGCAAGGTCGGGAATGGAAGCGCTTGAATCAAATTGGCGGTTGTTTGCAGATTGGTGCCTGTTGCTTGAAAAGTGTTGACCCATGTCGCGAGCGGCAGGGGTAGTGCGGCGGGGTTGATGAAGTCGGTGAGTGCGGCTGCGGGCACCGCCGCCGCACTTGCGCCGCTGGCGAGGGAGGCTAGTTCGTTTTCCACGCCGGAGAATAAGTCGACCATGCTGCTGGCGGCGTCGGTGAGGTTGATGTCAGCCACGCTTACCTGGCGTAGTTGTTGGGCCGCATGAAGGCCGGGTAGGTGCTGGGCCATGGGGCCGGCGGCGAGGATGGCGGCGCTGGCCAGGGCGATTCCGGCGGTGATGTGGGGGCGGGCTGCGAGGTCCACGACCATCTCCTTTGCGCATTCTGGATAATGACGAGTTGAATGTAGCTGGGAAATATTGCGAGCCAATCGCGACAACGAAATAGGCAATTCACTACGGCGATATGCGTGCGCAGCAAAACCGGCCCGAACTGCACAAAAACTATTACCTGAATTGGGTCAAATTGAAGGCGCCACTAAAATTATTTGTTGACGGCATGGGAACATGCGTGACACGGCGTCGTTGCTAGGTGTCGACAACGCCATGATGTCAGTGTCTCGATCCGCTCATATCTAGGCAGTCGGCCCCGTCAACGTGCCGGTGGATTTCACCGTCCGGCACCACAGCATGCTGGCGCGAGCGGGCGGAAAAAACAGTCGTGCGGCTTGTCCGTACCGCCACGGCACAGGAGATAACCGTCGGCGGGTTCGAAGACGATCATGGCGGGTCAGCGCACGCCAGGCCGGGCAGTGCCGGTATCTGCTTGTGACACAAGCCAATACCGATCAGGTTCGGGGTCTTACCGAAAGCGCTCCGCTCGGGACAGGCCGAGCACACCACGTCTTTTGGGGTGCGCCGTAAACCGGGGCGCACGCAGGTGGCCCGGCGGTGGCGTCGGGTGGGTCGGCCAACTCGAAGCAACAGGTGGGCCGGGCGGGTGCGCAAGGGGTTGTCGTCGCCGGCGGCTACCTGGTTGCGGCAGATCTGGTGCGTCGCAGATCGAGGTGGATCGCGAGGTCGTCGTGGCGTGGCGTGCGGCGGGGGTGGCCGGGCAGCGCCGCGGTGGTCAATGCGGCGTTGGTGTCTGCACTGAAGCGCTATCGGTCAGCAAACGCAAGAGTTTTTACTATTCCCTGGCTAACAATTGTATTGTTGCGGTAATAGCTATCTTAAGTGGGGAGTGAATGCGGGGCGGTTGGTTACCGGTAGGTAGTTTCATATTTTACTATTGTCCCGCCAGGTAGGGTTTGCTAACTGCGTGCTAACAACGCGACTTACAGGAGTTTAGCTGCTCCATCAGGATTGCGGAGCCACACGTTCTTGAAGCGATCGAACAAAGCCTCTCGAAAGTGCCACGGACTTAGGTTCTTCCCAGGTACGTCCAGCTCACGGGCCTGCCTGACGTGGACTCCGCACCGCGCGCACATGCCATGCCCGGCCAGCCGAGCAAGAACGTCACCACGCCGAGCACCCTCCCCCACCGCGAACCCGCAGCTGTTCGAGGGAGGACGCACGGGGGTTTCTTCTTAATCACCTCGCGAACACCAGCAGGTCCACCGAGCCGTTGCCCCGTTTTCCGCCCGGCAGCAGCTAGGCAGCAGTTTTGCGCCATTTGCGCCGGCTTTCGTGGGCCACGAAACAGCCCGTGGCCCACCATAATTCGCCTCCGGCGATACTCCAATATCGCTGGCGCACAATAGAACTGGCCCGTAGCAGTAACGGCTAATCGCACGTACCCATGAGGGCGGCTTCGTTTTCCCAAAACGTTCTGGGGGAGGACATAAACGATGGGCCCCTTCTTGCGAAGGGGCCCATCGCCGTTGGTGGTCACCGGCTCGCATCGACGACCTCCAGCGGACTCAGAGTGCCTTGAGGAGGTTGAGGAGCAGCGTCATCACCTGACCTCCGACGTTGTTCAATAGCGACCGATCTGGCCTGTGGCGTTGCCCACGATCGCCCCGAGAGGCGCCAGCGCCGCTGGGACCCCTTGCAGCGCTGTGGCCAAACCACCCAGGCTGGGGAATGTCTGGCTGAATATCTGTCCCAAGTCGGCCGTCGCGGTGTTCCACAACGTGGTGAGGTCGGTTTGCACCGTCCTGCCAAAGGAGTTCAACGCGAACGGAATCACGCTGGACGTGTTCGTGCCCGCTTTTTTCGACGCCCCGATCGATTGCGAGAGCAGTAGGGGAACCGTCACCCCGAAGTCGTAAAGAAGACTGCCGTTGGTCGGGCCGATTAGCCCGCGTGAAAAGGCGGTGCCGACGAGCGGCGTGAACCCGTTGAGGAAGTCGCCGGTCAAGTTGGCCGGAGCGTTGACGATCGCGCTCAGCACCCCCACTGGGTCCCCGGCCTGTACCGCGTTGATCACCCCTTGAGCGGTATCGCCAAGCGCCGTGGGAACAGCCTCGCCGACGTAGTCGACCAAAGGCAAAACCGAGTCGAGCAAGAGGACCTGCGAGCCGGCCTCGGTGACCAGGTTGCCAAAGTTGCTGGCGATGTCGCCGGGGACCGCCAGGACGGGGAAGAATTGAAGCCCGGCCTGCACTAAAACGGTGGCCTCGAGATTGGTCCAGGCTGCGATCGCTCCGGAGAGGTTCCCCGCGGCGAGGCTGGTTCCAGCGGTGAACATTGTCTGGGCCAGACCAGTTGATCCAGTACTTGCCAAAATGTTCCAAAACTGGCCGCCGGTGGAACTGATCGCCTTGGCAAATATGTTGCCGTAGTTGAGCTCATTCAGCACGACCTGGGACGCCACTGGAAATGGATTCGCGAGCCACTGCTGGCCGAGCACGCCGATGTTGTTGGCGGCCGTCTGGAGGACGTTGGTCCAGGTGGTGATCGGGTTGACGAAGGCGCCGACGGTGGCCGCGGGCGCCGCGGCCGCAGACGCTCCGCTGGCGAGGGAGGCGAGTTCGTTTTCCACACCGGAGAACAAGTCGACGATGCCCTCGGCGGCGTCGGTGAGCTGAATGCCCGAGACGCTCACTGTGCGTAACTGTTGGGTCAGGTGAAGATCGGGTAGATGCTGGGCCAGGGGGCCGGCGGCGAGGACAGCGGCGCTGGTCAGGGCGACTCCAGCGGTGATTTGGGGGCGGGCTGCGAGGTCCACGACCATCTCCTTTGTAAATTCTGGATAATGACGAATTGAATGTAGCTGCGGATTATCGCCAGCGAATTGTGACAAGTAAAATAGCCAATCAACCACGACGATATATGCATGCAGCAAAATGGGCCCGAAACCGCAAAACCATTACTCGAATTGGGCTAAATTGAAGGCTCCGCCAAAATCATTCGTTGACGGCATGGGAGTAGGGTGACGCGGCGTCGTTGCCGGGTGTCGGCGACGCCATGATGTAAGCGTCTCGATCCGCTCGCATCCAGGCAATTGACTCCGCTTCACCGTGCCGGTGGATTTCACCTGCGCGCCGCCACAGCATGCCGATACGAGCAGGCGGAAGAGCGGTCGCGCGGCTTGTCCGTACCGCTACGGCCACACGGAGGTAACCCGTGGTGGATTCGGAGACGACCACGGCGGCTCAGCGCCCGCCAGACCGGACAGCGCCGGTATGTTCTTGTGGCACATGCCAATACCGATCAGATTCGGCGATCGGGCACACCACGCCCACCACTCTCTTGGGGTAGACCGTAAAACGGTGCGCACGGAAGTGGCGCCGCCGGCGCCGGCGGGGTGATCGCTGGGTGGGTCGACTAACTCGGGCAGCAGTGGGCGCGGTGGGTGCGAGAGGGGTTGTCGTCGCCGGCCGCTAGCTGGCTGTCACAGATCAGGTGAGCCCGCAGATCGAGGTGCATCGCGACGTCATCGTGGCACGGCGTGTGGCGAGCAGCGCCGCGGTGACGAACGGGGCCCGGCCGCACCGGTGTCGGCGGGCGAAGCGCTGTCCCTCAGCAAACACAAGGGTATTCACTCTGGCCTGGCGAACAATTGTATTGTCGCGGTAATAGCTATCCTAGGCGTAGGGGGTGAATGCGAGCCGATCTGTTACCGAAAGGTAGTTTCATATTTAACTATCATGGCGGTGGATAGCGTTTGCTATGACGGGTGCCTACAACACGGCTATCAGGGGGTTGTCCGCGCCGTACGGATTGCGGAGCCACGCGTTCTTGAACCGATCGTCTAAAGCCTCTCGAAAGTGCCACGGGCTTAGGTTCTCCGCAGGTACGTCCAGCTCACAGGCCTGTCTGGCGTCGACTCAGGCGCATGCCCTGGCCCACCGTCCGCTGCTGAGCGGGCTCTTTGGGCCAGCGCCACTGCAGCGGTGATGCGTGCAGCGGGGCCGCCAGGTCGGGACCATCTCCCGGCACCGACCACCACCGCACCGGCAACACGGCGTGGTGGCGGTGATCCCGCACGAAACCAAGGCGACTGCGCCGTCCGTGCTTACGCGCGGCCACCCGGCGCGCGGCTCGCCCGACGCGCCAGGGCGAGTCGCGCGGCGTAGCTGAGCGCGCTGGCGGCGAACATCGCCGCGGTGAGCAGCAGCCACCTGCCCAGGAACGGCTGCTGGGTTTGCCCGGTGGCCGCATGATAGGTCGTGGAGCCCTGCTCAATGATGCCCGGAAGGAAAATCACCAGCGTCAGTCCCGCGCCCAGGGCGGGTACCCGAATGTGGTTGCGGGCGGTGATGTTTGGATCAGCAGTGGTTCGCCGGGGGATCCGGGCGAACAGCGCGCGGTCGGCCAGCGCGTAGAGCGGGAAGAGCAACAGATCATGGCCAATGATGGCGGCGGCCAACCAAACGCCAATCGACTGCCACCAGGTGCCGGGATTCCACAGCGTTGCCGGTTTGACGGTGATGATGATGTAGCCCAACAGGGCGAAGCCGGACAGCATGGTCAGCAGGTGCAGCGGACGAGATCCGTAGATCGCGGTGAAACGTGGTGAGAATCCGGACATCTCAGCTTGGCTCGAACTCGATGGAGGTCACCCATTTGGTGTTGTGCACGCCCGGCATCCCCGGAACGATGATCCGCGCCGGATGGCCGTGATCCAACGACAGGTCGACACCATTGACCCGCAGCGCCAGCAAGGCGTCGGGATCGTGAATCTGGTTGGCCTGCAGCGTCGCTGAGCCGAATGCCCCGCCCCGCTGCAGTGATGTCACTCGCGCCGCACGCGGCGTGGGCACCCCCGCCAGCCGGGTCAAGTCGGCCAGCCGTACCCCGCTCCAGGTCTGCACGGTCGACCACCCCTCGACGCAGGCGATGGGCAGCCGCGCGGTGCGTTGCGGCATGCCGGCCAGGTCGGCGCGGTCCAGAACCACCTCCGAGGGGCCGCCGCGCAGCGTCAATCGCCAACTTGCGCCGACACTTTCGGTTGTGACACCCGCCGCGGCCGCGGTTTTGTTGACCGGGAAATCGCCTGTGGAATCGCGAAGGCCGCGGCCGCGCGGCAGCAGTAGCGCGGCGCCACGGGCCGCACCGCCGAGGGTCTGGCCGGCGGTCAGCGCGCCGATCAGCAACACGCCAGACCCGACCAGCGCCAGGGCGCCGCGCCTGCTCATCGTCGGTTCGGCCGGATGGGCGGGCACCAGCCCGTCGGGATCGGGTGGTTGCGGACGGGTATGGGCACGGTTGGTGCGCAACACCTCTCGTAGCGGCAGCGACCGCAGCCCGGTGACCATGCGCGGAATCTTGACCGCGACGTGCATCAGAAAGCCGGCGATGAAGATCCACGCCCCGAAATAGTGGCCGGTGTAGAAGCTGAACCCGAAGACGTAGTCGTACTGGATGTTGAGCACGCCGGTGACGATTTCGAACAACACCCCTCCAACCAGCATCAGCAACGACAATCGCTCCAGTATCTGGGCGATCGAGCGGGCCGGCGGCCACACGAACAGCCGCGGGATCACCGACCACAGCTTGGCCAGCACCACCGGGATAATCACCAAGCCCAGCCCCACGTGCAGCCCCTGGGTCAGCCGGTACAACCACGACGGACGGGTCGGCCAGGCGAAGGCGGGCAGGCGCAGCCAGCCGACGTCGGAGGGGATGGCTTGGCCGAGTTGCGGCGCGTACGCGATGTAGGACAGCAACCCGGTGATGATGACGATCGGCAGCACGATCAACAGCGCCAGCCCGAACACCGACGTCAGCCACGGGCCACGCAACGGGCTGCGAAACTGGGCCAGCCGCCGCACGCCCGGCGGTGGATGCCGGTCCAGCGCCCGCCACAGCTTGGCCGGAAAGCCGTAGCCGCTCACGAGGCGCCGGGCTCTTCCGGCCGTGCAACGGTCACCGCCGGACGTTACGACGAGCCCACCTCACCGACATGTTGATGTTCACGAGATAGGACTGCAGTTCGATCAATCGGATCAATACGTCGATCTCGCATCCGCTAACCGCTCCAGCCAAGGTCGATCCACCCACCGGGGTGGAATGGTTCACACGAGCGCAGTGGTTTTTAGTCGCGGACGCAAGGAGTCCAGATCACAGCCGCGCAAGTCCGGACATCGGGGTGGCAAGCGGCGCAGGTGGATGGTTCCGGTATCGCCCGGCCGATGAAAGTTCCATCGGTTCCCACGGCTCGATCTTTGTGAGGCTCTTCCTGAAATATCAGGTCATCACCGTGGTGGCGCCCAACAGTCCACTGGTCGTTGACATTCCGACACCGACGCTGGGCGCACAACGATTGGCCCCCTTCCTGGGAAGGGGGCCAATCGCCGTTGGTGGTCACCGGCTCGCATCGGCAACCGTCAGCGGACTCAGAGCAATCTAAGGAGGGCAGCGACCCACGATCCGATCTGGCCTGCCAGCGCTCCGCCCATGGTGCCCAACATCGCCGGCAGGTTCGCCAGCGCGGATGGGACGCTTTGCAATAATTGGGTCAATTGAGCGGCAAAGTTTCCACCAAGCTCGTTGGCCAAATTGCCTAGGCCGCTACCCAGGTAGTTCAGGCCGCTTAGAGCACTCGCTGTAGGCAAAGCACTGATTAGCTGGCTACCGAGATTTTGGAAACCAGCTACGAGGCTGCCACCGCTTGCAATGTTCTGGGCATTGGGTGCGACCATGGTCTTCGCGAGAGCCTGGCTGAGAACATTAGCCATCTGATTAAGCAGCCCGTTGGGATTGGCCAGGTAGCCACCAGTGCCAAGGGGATGTGCTTTCGTGGCCAGCCCGTTGAGAAAACCGTTTGCCATTGTGCCCGGGGTGTTGATCAGATTAGTCACAGCGCCGAGTTGGTCTCCAGCATTCCACAAATTGAATGTAGTCTGCAGGCTGGTGCCAAGGTTCGAAATCATGTCACCCGGCCCATCGAAGATCCCATAAATCCCCAAGGAACCAATACCAGTGCTTGTAGCATAGTTCAGCCCATTTGAGAGATTTTGCGCAGCGTATGCGGGAATCTTCAGAATGCTCTCGAGCGGCGTAAGGATGTCTGCGATCGGCTCAGCGTAGAGGCCTTCATAGAGATCGCTCACCATTCCCGAAATATTGCCTGTCATGTAGGCCGAATATGCCGAATTCAGCCACTTCATGAAATCCGTCGTTGCGGTCCCAGTAAGGTAATTAAACGCGCCAGTCCCGGCTTGCTGGTAGGCCCCCACGTAGTCACTCACGTATGAAATCCCGTTCGCCGCGATCTGCTGCAAAACCGGGAAAGGGGTTGCGCTCCAAGTGTTGTAAGTTGCCTGCAATTGGGTGCCCGCGTTCGCCAAGGTGGAAACCCACGTGTACACGGGCAGTGGCAGCGCGCTCGGGTCGAAGAAGTCGGTGAGGGCGGCGGCGGGCACCGCGGCTGCGCTTGCTCCGCTGGTGAGGGAGGCGAGCTCGTTTTCCACACCGGAGAACAGGTCCAGCACGCCGTCCGCGGCGGTGAGGTTGATGTCGGCCACGCTCACCGTGGGCAGGTGTTGGGCCAGGTGAAGATCGGGTAGGTGCTGGGCCATGGGGCCGGCGGCGAGGACAGCGGCGCTGGCCAGGGCGACTCCAGCGGTGATGTGGGGGCGGGCTGCGAGGTCCACGACCATCTCCTTTGAGCAATTCTGGATAATGACGAATTGAATGTAGCTGGGGATTATTGCGAACGAATCGTTATAATAAAGTAAACAATTCACTAGAACGATATATTTATGCAGCAAAACCGGCCCGAAGTACACAAAAACTATTGCCCGAATTGGGCTAAATGGATGGCCCCGCCATAATCATTTGTTGACGGCATTCGAGTGGCGTGATGCGGCGTCGTTGCCGGGTGTCGATAACGCCATGATGTAAGTGTCTCGATCCGCTCATATCGCAGGCAGTTGACCCCGTCACCATGCTGGTGGGCGGCGCCATAGCGGGGTGAGGCGGGCGGGCGGGGAAAAACAGTCGTGTGGCTTGCCCGTACCGCCACGACACAAGGGAGTAACCGTCGACGGGTTCGAAGACAACCATGGAGGATTGGCGCCCGCCGGACCGGACAGCGCCGGTATGCGCTTGGGGCACACGCCAATACCGATCATCGGCTGGTGACCGAGCACGCCACACCCGCCACTCTCTTGGGGTAGGCCATAAAACGGTGCGCACGGAGGTGGCCACGGCGGTGACGGCAGCGCGATCGCCGCATGGGTCGGCCACCTCGAAGCAACAGGTGGGCCCGGTGGGGCGGGGACGAATTGTCGTCACCGACCGCTGCCCTGGCTGCCACAAATCAGGTGAGCCCGCAGACCGAGATGCCTCGCGATGCCGTCATGGCGCGGCGTGTGGCGAGCAACGTTGCGGTGACGAACGCAGCCTGCCGTATCGGTGTCGGCTGTGAACACTATCTGTCAGCAAACACGAGAGTGTTTACTCTGTCCTGGCAAACAATTGGATCGCCGCGGTAATAGCTATCCTAAGCGCGGGGGTGAATGCGGGTCGGTCCGTTACCAGTAGGTAGTTTCATATTAAAGTAATATCCTGGCGGATGGTGTTTGCTATCCTATGTTCTATAACACGGCTAGCAGGTGTTTTTCGGCCACGTGGGGATTGCGGAGCCGCGCGTTCTTGAAGCGATCACCTAAAGCCTCTCAAAAGTGCCGCGGGCTTAGGTTCTCCCCAGGTACGTCCAGCTCACAGGCCTGTCTGACGTCGACTCGGGCACATGCCCTGGCCCACCGTCAGCCGCTGAGCGGACTCTCCGGCCGAGCCCGCTGCAACGGTGATATGTGGAGCGGGGCTGCCAGGTCGGACTATCCTCCCGGCACCGCCAACCACCGCACCGGCAACAACGGCGTGGTGGTGATGATCCCGCACGAAATCAACGGCTGAGGTATCGGGTGTGCACTGAACTGTCTCGAATTTGTCGACCAACTGTTCAGCATGACCGTCTGATCTGCGTACTCTCGACACATGCATCAGCACGATGACGATGCTCAAGCCGGCGCAGGGGAACCCGCCGACGCTGACACGCCGCGCCAAAATGCCGGAAATGACAAAGACGACGAGGCAGCGGCGCGCACCGATGCGGACGTCGCCGATCCGTTTCGGAAACTCGCTTCCTACCAGCGCTGTGTCCAGCGGATTCAAGCGGCGTGGCCAATGTTTGCCGCTCGCCGTCGTGAACGACTGCGGCAGGGCTTGTACGGCGCACCGGTCGAGAAGGTCGCCGAGAACATCCTCGAGGACCTGTTCACGACTGTCCTCGACTGGTCTTTGGCGGACGTCAACCTTCAGGTCGGTCGCGCGGATGTGGTGTTGTCTTACTTAGGGATTAAGCGGCTCGTGCTGGAAGTGAAACGGCCTGATTCGTTGGTCTGGCGGCGGGGCGCTGTCGAAGCGGCGTTGGATCAAGCGCGCCGCTATGCAGCCAGCCAGCGGGTGGGCGCAGTTGCGGTGAGCGACGCGACGATGTTGTATGCGGCCGACGTGATCGGCGGGGGACTGCGCGACCGTGTGATAGTGACTCTCGACACCCAACAACCTCCTGACGACCTGTGGTGGGTGTCGGTTCATGGCATCTATCGGCCATGCCCGAGCGTGGCGGTTGCGCTTGATACGGCGCCAAACCGTGACAGCTCCGGTGGAAGCGTGGCCGGTCCCGGCGTGGTGCTGCATCCGAAGTACGCACTCAGCATGCAGTGCTTCGCGTACGTGGGCACCGCTGACAACGCCCACACCTGGAAGTTGCCGTATCTTCTGGCCGACGGCAGCCCCGACGCTAAAAGGCTGCCGAAAGCCATCCAGTGCATTTTGAGTAACTATCGGGGCGCCAAGGTCGACATTCCCCGAGTCGCGGTCGGCGGTGTGCTGGTCCGCCTCGGGATCGCCGCGGCGCAGCTTCGCAAGATGCCTTGCCAAAACGCGTCGACCGCCGATGCGTACGTCGAGGCCCACCAAGCACTCGAACAGCTTGGTCGGCTTGCCGACGTCGCCTGCTGCAACGGGTTGTCCGATTTTCTCGTCGACTGAGCTCGATGCGTAGGTCAGGTGCGCCCAACCCGCCAGGCTTGTCGGGAGTGTCCGGAATGCAGCCAAGCGGCATACTGTTACGTACCTGCGTATGGGTCGCGTAAGCTTGTGCGTAGTTGTGAATGGTAGAAGGGGTGGGAATGGCCAAGACGGGCGCCGTGACCGTTGTCACTCGCAAAGAACTGACCAAAATGGTTAGCAGGGATACCCAGCCCAGTGAGGCGATGAAGTCCGCGTTAGCAGCACGGAACGCTAAAGTCCACGATCGTTGACGGATCTGCGCTTTGACGCGATAGACCGAAAGCACCGGCTCCAATATTTCGATTCGGGCGTCCGCGCTCTCGATGATTGGCTTCGCAGGGAAGCTCTTGCAGCCCACCGTGGAGGTTTGTCGAGAACCCACGTCTCCACAGAACGCGACGATGACGAGTTCGTCGTCCAGGGTTACTTCACCCTTGCTCCGACGATTGTCACGGAGCAGATACCTGGCAGCAGTGGGAGCCGAAGGGAGGGCTATCCCTCGTACGTGCTAGCCAAGCTGGCACGCAACCTAAACGTGGCGGGCACAGGACACGGCGCCGAACTGCTCGCAGAAGCGGTGGTCAAGACCGTGGAAGCAGCCGATGCGGCTGGCGGAAGGTTCCTCGTCGTAGACCCGCATTTCCGCGATTTGACACCCGAAGGTGCCGAAAGCTTGCGCACGTTCTACCGTAAGTACGGCTTCGCGGATCTTGAGGAATCGAACCGAATGTACGTGACTATTAGCACCCTGCGACGGGAGTTGGCCGGCAAGTGACGCCATCTCGGCGTCGTTTAGATGACCGCGAGCCGGTCGTCGGTCGATCACGATAGGACACCGAAGCAGCTTACCGCGCAGTCGCTTTCAGCCCGGTAGCATGCCGCTGCGGGCGTGCTACGTCGAGCCGCGCTTGCCTTGACTCGGATTCCGTTGCCCAGCAGGACAACACGTAAAGGCATCGACGGGCCGGCCGCTGATGTCGGCAACCGGGTCGAAATCTTTATCCACCCCCAAGACCCTCAGCCGCGCCGTCGATGAGGATCTCCCGGATGCGACCGGCTTCGCCGGGCAGACGATGCACCAAGGCATTCCAAACGAATTCATAGTCCACGTGGTCGTATTTATGAGCAACATCGACACTCCCCTCCACAATCAGGACACACTCCTGGAGGAAGCCGGGCCGAGTGTCATCTGGCCGATATTGGGTCGCGTACTCGCGGGCCGCTGCGCACCCGGCTGACAAACGCACCAACAAAAACGATTGGCCCCCTGCTTGTCTAGCTAGGGGGCCAATCGCCGTTGGTGGTCGCCGCTCGCATGGCGACCTCCGCGGGACTCTAGAGCGCTTTGAGCAGGGTCAGGAGCAGCGTCCCGATCTGGGCTCCGATGTTGCCCAACGCCGACCCGACCTGGCCGGTGAAGTTACCGATTAGCGACCCCAAAGGGGCCAGGGCCGCCGGGACGCCCTGCAACGCGGTGGCCAAACCACCCAGACTGGGGAACGTCTGGCTAAAGATCGTGCCCAAATCGGTCGTCATGGTGTTCCACAAGCTAGTGAGCTGAGTCTGCACCGTGCTGCCAAAGGTGTTGAACGCGCCCGGAAGAAGGCTCGATGTGTTCTGTCCGGCCTTGGCCCCGATCGATTGCGCGAGCAATGGGGGAACCAGCCCGAAGCTGGAAAGAACACCGCCGTTGCTGGGGGAAGTGCTGAGTAGCCCGGTAAGTGTGCTGCCTGAGATCGGATTGAAGAACCCGTTGAGGAGGTTGCCGGTGAGGTTGGCCGGAGCATTGACGATCGCGCTCAGCGCCCCCGCCGGGTCCCCGGCCTGCACCGCGTTGATCACCCCCTGAGCAGTAAGGGCAAACGCGTCAGGAACAATCGCTCCGAAGTACTCGATCGAAATCAAACTCGTATCGAACAAGACTTGCGTCGAGGAGAGCTCCGTGACCAATTTGCCAAAGTTCGTGGCGATGTCGCCGACGAGCGCCAGGGCTGGGACGAAGTTCTCACCGGCGCTTAATATTAAGCTGAGCTCGAGGCTAGTCCAGGTATTCACCGCTCCGAAGAGGTTCCCCGCAGCGAGGTCGGTCCCCGCGGTGAACATTCGTGCGGCCACGCCAGTTGCAGGCCTTGCCAAGCTGTTCCAAAACGAGGTGCCGGCGGTATTGATCGCCTTGGCCAATATGTTGCCGAAGCCGAGCTCATTGATCACGACCTGCGATGCCACCGGAAGTGGATCCGCGAGCCATTTCTGTCCGAGCAGACCGATGTTGTTGGCTGCGGTCTGCAAGACGTTGGCCCAGGTTGTGATGGGGTTGATGAAGACGCCGACGGTGGCTGCGGGCACACTGGCCACAGCGGCTCCGCTGGCCAGGGAGGCGAGTTCGTTTTCCACGCCGGCGAACAAGTCGATCACGCTGCTGGCAGCGTCGGTGAGCTGGATCTCCGTGACGCTCACTGTGCGTAACTGTTGGGCTAAGTGAAGATCGGGTAGGTGCTGGGCCATGGGGCCGGCGGCAATAACAGCGGCGCTGGCCAGGGCTACTCCAGCGGTGATGTGGGGGCGGGCTGCGAGGTCCACGACCATCTCCTTTGTAAATTCTGGATAATGACGAATTGAATGTAGCTGTGAAATATTGCGAACGAATCGTGACAACAAAATAGACAATTCACTGCGACGATAAACGAATGCAGCAAAACCAGCCCGAAATGCCCAGAAGCTACTACCCAAATTAGGCGAAATGGAAGGCCTCATCAAAATCATTTATTGACAGCATTCGAGCAGCGTGACACGACATCATTGCCGGGTGTGGACAACGCCTTGATGGCAGTGTCTCGATCCGCTCATGGCCAGGCAGTCGGCTCCCCGTCACCATGCCGGTGGATTTCACCGGTCGGCGCCACAGGATGCTGACGCGAGCGGGCGAAAAAAGCAGTCATAAGGCTTGTCCGTATCGCCACGGCACAAGGAAGTACTCATCGAGGGTCCGGAGGAGCCCATGGCGGGTCAGCGCCCACCAAGACCGGAGAGCGCCGGTGTGTGCTTGGGGCACAGGCTAATACCGATCAGGTTTGGTGACCGGGCACACCACACCCACCACTTTCTTGGGGTGGGCCGTAAACGGTGCGCACCGAGATGGCCCCGCCGGCGATCACGGTCAGGTGATCGCCGGCGGGTCAGCCAACCCGGAACAGCAGTGGGGCCCGGTGGGTGCGGGAAGGGTTGTCGTCGCCGACCGTTAGCTGGCTGTCACAGATCAGGTGGACTGCAGATCAATGTGCATCGCGAGGCCATCGTGGCGCGGCGTGTAGCGGCGGTGATCGGGCGGCGCCGCGGTGACGAACGCGGCCCGGCCGCGTCAGTGTCGGCGGCGAAGCGCCGTCCATCAGCAAACGCCAAAGTTTTCACTATACCCTGGCAAACAATTGTATTGCTGCGACAATAGCTATCTCATATGTGGGGGGAATGCGGACCGTTTGGTTACTGATAGGTAGTATCGTATTTAACTATTATGACGGGGTTTAGAGTTTGCTATCCACGTGTTGATAACGTGACTAGCAGGTGTTTTCCTACTCTACCAAGATTGCGGCACCACACGTTCTTGAACCGATCACACAAAGCCTCTCGAAAGTGCCACGGGCTTAGGTTCTTCACAGGTACGTCCAGCTCACGGGCCTGTCTGACGTCGACTCCACACCGCGCGCAGACGCCATGCCAGACAAGCCGAGCAAGAGCCTCACCTCGCCGGACACCCTCCCCCACCGCGAACCGCAGGTGTCCGAGGGACTATGCAAACACCGCGTCTCTAAGCCTGGATCCACCGATCGACTGTGGTCTTGGTGGTGAGTGGCATCGGTAGGGCTGGGGACGTGGTCGATCGCCCGACCTTGAGCCGATAAGCCGACCGACCCTCCGCCGCCCGAAGCTCTGGGCGACCACCGCGGTCCTTCCCGCGTCGGTGTGCTTCGCGTCGGCAATACTGGATCGATGCCGGACAATGACGTTCACCCCGACCTGCGCCGCATCGCCCGCATCGCCCCGCGACGCATGATCGGTCCCCGGAGCCTGCCGGTCATGCGGGCATTGAGCGGGCTGACCGGTCGGCTTCGTAGGCCCGGCGTGGACGGCGACGTCGAGGTGGTCACCCTGGGATCCGGGGCCGGCGTTCGGCTGTTCCGGCCCGTCGGCGTGAGCGAACCCACGGCCGCGCTGCTGTGGATCCACGGCGGCGGATACGTGATCGGCACCGCCCAGCAGGACGACAGGCTGTGCCGACGGTTCAGCGGACAGCTGGGCATCACCGTCGCGTCGGTGGAATACCGCCTGGCGCCCGAACATCCGTATCCCGTTCCGCTGGAAGACTGCTATTCGGCGTTGGCGTGGCTGGCCGGCCTGCCCGCGGTGGACCGGGGCCGGGTGGCGATCGGCGGCGCCAGCGCCGGCGGTGGCCTTGCGGCGGCACTGGCCCTGTTGGCGCGAGACCGCGGCGAGGTCATCCCGGCGTTGCAGCTGTTGGCGTATCCGATGCTGGACGACCGAAGTTCGTCGACCGCCGGCAACGCCAACTACCGGCTGTGGGACGCGCGCAGCAACCACTTCGGCTGGACGGCCTACCTCGGCGATGCCGACCCGCAGGTCGCCGTCCCCGGACGCCGCGACGACCTGAGCGGGCTGCCGCCGGCGTGGATCGGCGTCGGAACCAACGACCTGTTTCACGACGAAGACCTAACCTACGCCGAACGCCTGACCAAGGCCGGCGTCCCGTGCCAGGTCGAAGTCGTTCCGGGCGCCTTCCACGGCTTCGACTTGTTGGCGCCGAAAGCCCAAGTGTCACAGCGGTTTTTCGACAGCCAGTGCGCAAGTTTGGGCGCAGCGCTCGCCCCGGCGGGCTGATCGCCGGTCACATGGCGAAGTAAGCGAGCTCACCGCCGATGATGGTGGCCGCCACCATGCCGGCGTCGAGTTCGGCCAGCGCCACCACGGGCGGCTCGGTCAGCACGCAGAGGTCCCCCGGCTCTCCGGCCTCGACGGTCCGCGCCCGCCCCGGTTGATCCGGGCGGCCCAGGAACATCGTCAAAGCCGTTAGCGCCGAAACACATTCGTTCGCGTTGAGGACGGCGCCGCTCGGCGTGGTGCGGTGCACGGCGGCGCGCATCGCCGTCCACGGGTCGCCGTGGCCGAACGGCATGTCGGTGGACAGGGCGACTGGCACCCTGGCGTTCAACAGGGATGCGACGCGCCACAGCTGGCGGTGCTCGGCGACGGGGACCTCGGCGAGGTACTGATCGCCGCGCTCGGCGACGAAGTTGGGCTGGGTGACCACCGTGACTCCGAGGTCGGCGAGATCGGCCAGGCTGTCGTCGGGCACCACGGCGGCATGCTCGATGCGATCCAGCGGATGGCCACCTGCGGCGCGCAGGGCCGCGATCGTGACGACGAGTTGGGCGGCGGTCACGCAGTGCACGGCGACCGGCCGGCCCGCGTCGTGGTGATCGGTGATCCATTGGGCGAGGCCCTCCAGGTCGAGGCGATCGTCCTGCAGGATCTTCTTACCCGGCGACAGAAACCGCAGCCGCGGCCGGAATTCGCCGCGGCGGTGTGCCACCAACAGCGCGACCATGTCGTCGGCGTCGAGGTCGGGGGTGGCGTCGGTGACCCCGGTGACGCCGGTCGCGGTGATGCGGCGACCCAGTTCGGCCAGGTCGGTTTCGCGCCGCGCCAGCGCGTCCGACCAGGCGCGATCGGCGCTGCGCAGTCGCCCGTCTGGATGCTCGGCCATGCCGACCCGGCCCAGCGCCTCGGAGTTGAGGATCCACAGCACACCGCTGCGGTGCTGGATGCGCACCGGGACGTCGCGCACGACGGCATCGAGGGTGGTGCGGTCCAGCTCGCCGGCGACCGACTCGTGGTAGCCGACGGCGCGAATCCACCCGTCGGGGCCCGGCGTGGCGTTCGAGAGCAGTTGTGTCAGTTGAGCTTTGGTGCTGACGCCGGGCGGCCCGACGAAGAACGAGTCCAGCGCGGAGGCCGCCGAGCGCAGGTGCACGTGGTGGTCATAAAGCCCCGGCAGGACGGTGCCGCCGCCGGCGTAGAGCACGCCCTCCCCGGGGCTGGCGGCCAGGTCGTCACCCAGCTCCTCGATCCGCGCGCCGACCCGGATGTCGGTGATCCTCCCGTCCAGCAGCGCGGCTCGCCGAATCAGCATGACAGGCAGTGCCTTTCGGATACCATGCGGCGCACGGCGCCGTTGTCGGCTCCGAGTTCGGCCGCCGGATGGCATGCGGGCGGCGCCTGCGGTGGCGGGGCCGGGTCCCCCGAGACCGACGGCCCGACGGGCAGCGCCGCGTAGGTCGCGGCGACGTTGGCCATCGACACGTGGATCAATTCGCCGCCGCCCCGGCTCAGCGAGTCGGCCACCGCCAGGGCCGCTTCCAGCCCGGCCAGCGGGTCGGCGATGGCGTCGCCGCAGAACACCGGCCCTTTTACATCGGCACCGGCGGCGGCGCGGACCAGGCCACCGGCCACCGCGGCGTCGTCGCCGAACGCGGGTCTGTGGTCGTCGTATCCGGTGATGCGCAACCAGATTCGGCCCGGCCGGGGTGCGACGTGGTCCGGCCCCAGCCGGCGCCGTGCCAGCGCCGTGGGGCGCGAGCCTTCGATCACGATGTCGGCGGCGGCGAGCAGCTCGCGCAGCTCGTCGGCCTGGTCGTCGAAATCGATGCAGTAGGACAGCTTTTGGCTATTGATCCAGTCGTAGAACGCGCGGTTGCCGGCCCGGGTGCCGTCGAGGCGGCGCGGGCTTTCGACCTTGACGACGGTGGCTCCGGCGCGGGCCAGCAGGCGCCCGCACAGCGGGCCCGCCCACATCGACGAGAGATCGGCCACCAGCAGGCCCGCGGGCCCCCGCGTCGTCGCCCGGGGGCCCAGCCGGTCTATCCGCGGCCCTCGCGGCGCGGCCTCACCGAGACCGGCCGCCGGGATGTCGAGCAGGGCGGCCCGCTCGGTGATCGCGGACACCGGATGCGTTGCGGCCCAACGCCGCAGGGTCGGCCAGGGGTCGGCGGCGACTTCGTCGGCCTGCAGCAGCGCGGGCACGGCCGCGACATCGTCGGGGCGCGACAGCGTGATCGCGCACCAGCCGTCCCGGGCCGCCAGCAACCGGGTGGCGCCGCCGGCCGACACGCGGCCGCGGCGGGTCAGCCCGAGCAATGCGGCCCGGCCGGTCAGCACGCCGGCCGCGTCGACGGCGATATCCAGTCGCCGACCGACCGCGGCGGCCACCCGCTCGGCGCGGGCCAGGACGTTGGCGCGGGAGAAGTCGGGCGGCCCGTCGGGCAGTCCCGTCAGGTAGGCCAGCCCGCTGCTTCCCCACCTCGACACGGCCGAGCTCACGCCCACCATTGTGCGCGCGGCTCGCGGCGGAACGCCGCGTGGCAACCCGGGCTTGAGTTAGTGATCAATCACTAATATAGTGACGACATCACGCCTCGTGGAAAGGGAAAGCCATGCCGCACTTGCAGCTGGACACCGCGGGTTTCTATTCGGTCGACGTCAAGCGCGAATTCGCCCGTCGGCTCGGCGAGGTCTATGCCCGGCAGATGCAGACCTCCGCCGACATCGTCGACGTGACGATCCGCGAGCACGGCCCGGGCGGGGTGTGGCGGTGCGGGGACGAACCGCATCCGTCGGCCGTGCTGTCGTGCGACATCAGGCGGGGACGGACGGCGGACCAACGCGCCCGGTTGGCCGACGCTCTGGTCGACGTCGCGGTGCAGGTCCTCGGCGCCGACGACCGCTACTTCAACGTGGAATTCACCCAGCACGACGGGGACGAGATCTACAGCGCCGTCGAGATCGACGGCGTGGTCCACCGCGGCCTCGCGCCCGACTGGAGCCCGTCGGAGGCCACAACGCCTCTGCGGGAACAGATCCGCTCCGAGGCGCACGGCGGTTAGTCGCGGTGCGGATGAGCGCCGAGGACCGGCGCGAGGAGGTGCTGCACGCGGCGATCATCGAGTTCGCGCACCGCGGCTTCGGTGCGACCTCGACCGAGGCCATTGCCCGGCGCGCGGACGTGTCCCAGCCGTACCTGTTTCGGCTTTTCGCCGGCAAGCGCGACCTCTTCCTCCAGTGCGTGGAGCGGTCCTTTCGGCACACCGAGGACTCGTTGCGGGAATCGGCACGCGGACTCACCGGGCCGGACGCGATCACCGCGATGGGCCGCCGCTACCGGGAGCTGATCACCGACTCCGCATACGTCCAGTTTCAGCTGCAGCTGTATTCCGCCGCGCCCGACGATCCGTGCGGCCGCGAATTGGGCCGTCACCACCTGGCCAGCCTGTGGCGCATGGTCGCCGACGTCACGGGCGAGGACCCGACGGAGGTCACCCGGTTCCTGTCCACCGGGATGCTGCTCAACGTCCTTGCCGCCCTGGGCATCCCGCACGAAGCCGACCGGCATGACCTGCCGGGCTCGCTGGAAGCGTGGGCCCGCGGCGCCGGTTAGAACTGCAGCGCGCTGTAACGCCAGTCCAGCACCGGACGGTCGGGATCGCCGGCCGCGTAGACCAGCGACCGCAGCCCCAGCACGCCGCCGTGGTCGGTCGGGCGGGCGGTTTCCACGTGCAGCTCGCTATATAAGGTGTCCCCCTCGTGCACCGGGCCGGTGTGATCGCAGGACTCCCAGCCCAGGACCGTCGCCAGGTTCGGCAGCAGCCTGCTGGCCTGCGCGAGCGCCAGCCCGATGGTGTGCCCGCCGTAGACCAGGCGCTGGCCGCCGACACGCGAATCATGGTGCACCGCGGCGATGTTCAGCGTGAGCCTGGCGAGTTCGGGCGCGCCGGTGACCACGTCCCCGGTGCTGCGCAGCACCGCGCCCACCAGCCCGGGGTCGAAGTGCGGGCCGGGCACCTTGTTCCGGAACGCGTCGGCGTCCCATTGCGCGGTCGGATCGTGGGCGGGGCCGGGGACGTCGGCGCCGACGGCCGACAGGTCGTCGGCGGCCGCGCCAGAGGGGCTCCAGTCCGGGCCGGCCGGCAGCATGGCGCAACGGTAGAAGTCGAGGACCAATCGGTCGGCCTGGTCGATGGTGATCATCCGCAGCGCCGCCATCCCCGTCGGCACCCGGCCCGGCTTGAGCGAATTCGCCCGCAGCCCAACCACTTCCGTGCGCGTGTACAGCGAGTCGCCGATGAGCGGGAAGCGGTGAAACACCAGGCCGCGGTAGAACAGGTTGGCCTTGACCCGCTGGGTGGCCAGCGTCGACTGCCCGATCGCCACGTCGCACACCAGCGCCGGATGCGCCAGCGGCCCCGGCGAGCCGGTCACCGCCGCACACAGGTCGGTGTCCAGGGCCAGCCGCAACCGGTCGCCCACGATCGCCTGATGGGCGGCGGCCAGCCCCGCCGAGAGCGTCGCCGCCGGCGCCCAGTCGAACACCTGGCCCACCGAGAGGTCGTCGAAGTAGGGGCCGCCCTCGCGTACACGCGCATAAGTCACGGGGCCAATATGGCACAGGTGAGCAGTGAGCTGAACGAAGAAGAGGACATGCTGGTCGCCACGGTGCGCGCATTCGTCGACCGCGACGTGAAACCGAGCGTCCGCGAGGTCGAGCACGCCAACGCCTACCCCGAGGCGTGGATCGAGCAGATGAAGCGGATCGGCGTCTACGGCCTGGCGATTCCCGAGGAGTACGGCGGGTCACCGGTGTCGATGCCGTGTTACGTGCGGGTCACCGAGGAGCTGGCCCGCGGCTGGATGAGCCTGGCCGGCGCGATGGGCGGGCACACCGTGGTGGCCAAGCTGCTGGCGCTGTTCGGCACCGAGGAGCAGAAGCGGGCCTACCTGCCCTCGATGGCGACGGGCGAGCTGCGGGCCACCATGGCGTTGACGGAACCGGGCGGCGGCTCGGACCTGCAGAACATGACGACGACCGCGCTACCGGACGGCCCAGATACCTTGCTGATCAACGGTTCCAAGACCTGGATCAGCAACGCGCGCCGCTCGGGATTGATCGCGCTGCTGTGCAAGACCGACCCCGAGGCCACCCCGCGGCACGCGGGGATCTCGATCGTGCTCGTCGAACACGGGCCGGGCCTGACGGTGTCGCGGGACCTGCCCAAGCTGGGCTACAAGGGCGTCGAAGCCTGCGAGCTGTCGTTCGACGACTTCCGCGCGCCGGCGTCGGCGGTCCTGGGTGGCCGGATGGGCGAGGGCTTCGCGCAGATGATGAAGGGGCTCGAGACGGGCCGCATCCAGGTGGCCGCGCGGGCCCTGGGCGTGGCGGCGGCGGCGCTCGAGGACGCGCTGGCCTACGCCCAGCAGCGGGAGAGCTTCGGGCGGCCGATCTGGAAACATCAGTCGATAGGAAACTATCTGGCCGACATGGCGACCAAGCTCACCGCCGCCCGCCAGCTCACCCGCTACGCCGCCGAGCGCTACGACAGCGGCGAACGCTGCGACATGGAGGCCGGGATGGCCAAGCTGTTCGCCTCCGAGGCGGCCATGGAGATCGCCCTGAACGCCATGCGCATCCACGGCGGATACGGCTACTCATGCGAATACGACGTCGAGCGCTACTTCCGGGACGCGCCGCTGATGATCGTCGGCGAGGGCACCAACGAGATCCAGCGCAACGTGATCGCCGGGCAGCTGGTCGCCCGGGGCGGGATCTAGGGCAGCAACACCCCGGATCTCCCGGTCCGGCGTCGGCGTGTGCTGTATATTTGCCTGACTTCTCATACCAGCAAAGCGGCGCGGGAGTGAACGTTATTGGTCCCGAAAGGAACCAAGGGAAGGCAAGTCGCCATGAGTTATCCCCCTGGGCCGTACGAGGGTTCCCCGGAATGGCAGGGCCAGCAGCCCCCGGAATGGCAGGGGCAACAGCCGCCCGCTTGGCAGGGTCAGCCGCCGCCCGGTTGGCCGGCCCCGCAGCCGGGTTGGCCAGGCCAGCGCGAGCCCGACAACTACCTCGTCTGGGCGATCCTGTCCACGGTCCTGTGTTGCCTGCCGCTCGGGATCGTCTCGATCGTCTACTCCACCAAGGTGTCTGGGCTGTGGGCCCAGGGGCGGTACCCCGAGGCCCAGTCCGCCGCCGACAGCGCCAAGAAGTGGGCCATCATCGCCGCGATCGTGGGCGCCGTCGTCTACGTGATCATCGGCATCTTGTACGTTTTCATCTTCGCGGTGGCCGTCTCCAACCTCCCGTCGACCACCACCACGACGTTCCCCGGCTACTGAGCAACGCCCTGGGCGCCAACGTAAGTCGCGTCCACCAGCCCCCAGGCGAGTGCGGTATCGGCATCGACGGTGCGCCCGGACAGCACCAGATACGCCGTGCGCCAGCGGCCGATCCTGCGCGTGACGCTGACGGTGCCGCCGGCGCCGGGGATCAGCCCCAGACCCAGTTCCGGCAGCCCGAACACCGAATCGTCGCGCGCCTCAACCCATCCGCAAAACGCCGCCATCTCTAATCCGCTGCCCAGCACCCGGCCGTGCACCTCGGCCCGGCACGACCGGCCGAGCCTGGCGGCCAGCGCGTCGAGCGCCAGGGCGGGGCTGTGCCGGGTGCGGGCCAGGTGAGCGCTGGCCGGGTCGGCGAACGTGCCGAATTCCGCGAGATCCCCGCCGCTGCAGAACGACGGCCCGTTGCCGCTCAACACGATCCCGGTCACCGACGGGTCCAGCTGCGCGACGGTCAGCGCCTCGAGCAGCGCGGCGCGCGCGTCGGTGGAAAACGCGTTGTGGCGCCGCGGCCGGTTGAACGCGACGCGCAGGGTGTCGCCGTCGCGCCCCGCCTGCACCGGGTCGGCGATGTCGGGCATGCGGGCCGGGCCGCGCTCGTCGAGCCAGCGCGCGAACTCCGGCCCGGCCTGCAGGGTCGAGTAGGCCAACGACTCGGTGACCACCCCGGCCAGCGTCGGGCCCTCGGGGTCGATCGCGCGCAGCACGTCGTCGCACACGGCGCTGGCGTGCGGCCAGCGTTGGCAGCGCCGGGTCAGCTCGGCCAGGGCTTCGGGCACCGAATCGACGGTGACCGCCCTGCGGTCGGCGCAGGGGTCCTCGGTGAGCGTGAAAGTCGCTGCCCGCGGCCAGTATTCGGCCGTCGCGATGTCCGCGGCCGAGCCGACCGCGACGACTACGCCCGGCGGCGATGCCGCGGGGGCATCGGGACCGTCGGACACGTGGACCACGCGGAGCATGGTCACACCGAATACTTCTCGATGAGCCCGTTCTTGTAGAGCTTTCCGGTGTCGGTGCGCGGCAGCTGCGCCTCGAACGCGATCGACCGCGGACATTTGTAGTGCGCCAAGCGGTCTCGCAGCCAGCCCAGCAGCTCGTCGGCGAATTCGTCGGTGGCGTCGGCCGGATCGACGGTCTGCACGGCCGCCGCGACGCGCTGGCCCATCTCGTCGTCCGGGACGCCGAACACGGCCGCGTCCAACACCTTCGGGTGGGTGACCAGAAGGTTCTCGGCCTCTTGCGGGTAGATGTTCACCCCGCCGGAGATGATCATGTGGTGGCGCCGGTCGGTCAGGTACAGGTAGCCCTCGTCGTCGACGTAGCCCACGTCGCCGACCGTCACCCAGCCGCGCTTGTCGTGTGCCGCGGCGGTTTTCGTCGGATCGTTGAGGTATTCGAAGGCGAACCCGCCCTCGAAGTAGATCTCGCCGGGCTGGCCCGGCGGCAGCTCGGTGCCGTCCTCGCCGAGGATGTGGATCTGGCACGCCATGGGCTTGCCCACCGACCCCGGATGCGCGAGCCAGTCCTCGGCGCCGATCAACGTCGATCCGATCGCCTCGGAGGACGCGTAGTACTCGTCGACGATCGGCCCCCACCAGTCGATCATCTGCTTCTTGATCTCGACCGGGCACGGCGCGGCGGCGTGCATCACCCGCTGCAGGCTGGACAGGTCGTACGAATCACGAACGGCCTGAGGCAATTTCAGCATCCGGGTGAACATGGCCGGCACGAACTGGCCGTGCGTGACCCGGTAGTGCTGGATGGCGTCCAGCGCGCCCTCGGGATCGAACTTCTCCATGACGACGGTCGTGATGCCGCCGGCCTGCGCGCTCATCGACCATACCGACGGCGCGGTGTGGTACAGCGGCGCCGGGCTCAGATAGACCGACTCGGGGGTCATCCAGAAGCCGACCAGCGCCGACATCATGCCGGGCGCCTCGGCGGGCGGGACGTGCGGCAGTTCGCGTTTGATCCCCTTGGGCCGGCCGGTGGTGCCCGACGAGTACTGCAGCAGGTCGCCCTCGCGCTCGTCGTCGATGGGGGTATCCGGTTGGTCCGCAACGCATTCCGGGTAGCGCTCCCAGCCGTCGAGGTCGCCCCGCGAAAAAGGGCCCGCGATCATCAGCAGGCCCGGCAGCCCGCCCGGTAAATGCTCCGCCAGCCCGGCGCACGTCGCGCGCAGCGCCGCCGACCCGATGATCGCCTTGGCGCCGCTGTTGTCGACGATGTAGGCGGCCTCGGCCGCGGTCAGGTGGGTGTTGATCGGCACGTAGTACAGCCCGCTGCGCCGCGCCGCCCACATGACCGCGTGGATGTGCTCGTTGTTCTCCATCAGGATCGCGACGGTGTCCCCCTCGCGCAGGCCGGCCCCGCGGAACCGGTGCGCCAGTCGGTTGGCCCTCGCCTCCAGCTCGTCGAACGTGATCACCGTGCCGGAGGGGTGGAGGATGACGGCGGGTTTGCCCGCGCCGATATGGGGGCGGATCTCCATACGCCGACTGTAGCGCCGGCCGAGCAGACGCAGAATCGCACGATCCGGGGCCCGGACGTGCGATTCCGCGTCTGCTCGCGCTACCCGGACGCGGACGACGATCTGTAGAGTTCTGGCTCTGGTGGATGTCGAGGATTGGCCGCTGGTACGCCGCGAGCCGGAGTTCGCGGCGGTTCGCGCTGCCCTCACCCAACAAAGCCGCACCGCCGGCGTCGTGGTGGTCGGGGAGGCCGGCGTGGGAAAGACCACGCTGGCCCGCGACGTCACCGAGTCACTGCCCAATCGCGTGCGCTGGGTGGCGGGAACGGAATCGTCGCGCAGCATCCCCCTGGGCTCGTTCACCTACCTGGTCGGGGCCGCGACCACCCGCGACCCCGTGGCCTGCCTGGCGGCGGCCCGTGACGCGCTGACCGCCGATCGCGGCACGGTGCTCGGTGTCGATGACGCGCACCTGCTCGACGACCTGTCGGCCACGCTGGTGCACCAGCTGGCGCTGGAGCGATCGGTGCCGATGGTGGCCAACATCAGGGCCGACCAGCCGGTGCCCGACGCGATCACCTCGCTGTGGAAGGACAGCTACCTGCGGCGCATCGAGCTGCGGCCGTTCAGCCGGGAGCAGTGTGTGGAGCTGGTCGAACGGGTGCTGGGCGGGCCGGTCGAGGGGCTGAGCGCCGACGTGATGTGGCGGGACTCCGGCGGCAACGCGCTGCTGCTGCGCCAACTGGTGGAGGGGGCGGTGGAGGCCGGCACGCTGCGGCAGGTCCGCGGGATCTGGCAGCTGCGTGGGCCTGCCGTGGTGCGCGAGGAACTGGCGTCGTTGGTGGACGAGCGCATCGCGCAGCTGCCCGACGAGGTCGCGCGCGCGTTGGGGCTGCTCGCGTTCTGCGAACCGCTCGACCTGGACACGCTGATCGGCCTGGCGGGCGCCGGCGCGGTGGAACAGGCCGAAAGGCGGGGCCTGATCCGCATCACCGAGGGCAGCGAAGTGCAGTTCAACCAGCTGCTGCTGAGCGATGTCATGCGGCGACGCCTCGGCGTCGCCGCCGCCCGCCGATTGCGCGGCGAACTCGTCCGGGCGTTGTCCGCCAAGCCGATCCGCGGGCCAAGCGAGCGGATCCGGCTGGCCGAGCTGACGCTGGACAGCGACACGAGCCCCACCTCGGACATGCTCGTTGAGGCCGCCGACGACGCGATCGCGCTGACCAACGTCACCCTGGGCGAGCGCCTGGCCCGCGCCGCCGTCGACGGCGGGGGCGGCCTGGCCGCCGGCGAACTGCTGGCCAGATCGCTGCTGTGGCAAGGCAAATCGGTGGAGGCCGACCTCGCCCTGAGCGCCTATGACCCGGACACGATGGACGAGGCCGAGTTGCTCGGCTGGGGCGTCGCGCGCGTCGTCAACCTTCAACTGTCGATGGGCGACACCGACGCCGCCGACGACGTGCTCGCGCTGCTGCGCCGCCGCGTCCGTGATCCCAGGCTGAGGCCGGTGGTGGACGGGCTGGCGTCGGGTTCCCTGGCGTTGGCGAACCGGTTGGAGGAGGCCGCCGAGCTGTCCCGCGGCGTGCTGGCCGATCCGGCGGCGCCGCCGGCCGCCCTCGGGTGGGCGGTGTTCGGCGGCGGCCTCGCGTTGGCGCTGACCGGGCAAGGCGATCAGGTCGCCGCCCTGGCGGAGCGCGGCCGCCGGGTCGAACGCGAGGTCGACGGGGTGTTGCGACACCTGATGGCCTACGCCGAGGTCTGCGCCCTGGTCCTGACCGGGAGACTCGACGCCGCCGACGCCCGGTTGGCCGACCGCGGCCGGATCTTCTCAACCCACCAATACCTCGACTGGGGACTGGACAACATGTCGGCCGGCACCGTCGACGTCGCGCGGGGGCGCTTCGCGGTGGCGGCGTCGCGCATGGAACAGACCGTCGCGGCGCTGACCACCGAGTCGGCCGCCTGGTGGAGCATGCCCAGAATGTCTCTGGCCCAGGCCTATTGCGGGCTCGGCCGCGTCGAGGCGGCCGCCGCGACCATCGCCGAACTGCACAGCCGATCGGCCGCGCAGCATGCGGCGTTTCGCCCGCAGCTGCGCATCGTCGACGCCTGGCTCGCCGCGGCGCAGGGCAACGTCACCGGGGCCATCGCGGCGGCGATCGACGCCGCCGACCTGGCCCGCCAGTCCGGTCAGCGGGCGATCGAAACGCTGGCCCTCGTCGCCGCGGCCCGCTTCGGGGACCGAGCCTCACTCCCACGCCTGGTCAACGCCACCGCGGTGGTCGACGGTTGCCTGGCGCGCGCGTACGCCGACTACGGCGCGGCGCTACGCGATGGCGATCCCGTGGCCCTGTGCGCGTCGAGCGAGCGTTTCGAGCAGATCGGGGCGCTGTTGTGCGCCGCCGACGCGGCCGCCCAGGCCGCGGAGATGTTCCGCGCCCGCGACGATCGCCGCCGGGCCACCGAGGCGGCCGCCAACGCCGACCGCATCGCCCAGGGCTGCGGCGGCCTGCGGACCCCGGCGCTGGGCGCGGCCGCCCAGCCGCTGCCGCTCAGCGCGCGGGAGCGTGAGATCGCCAACCTGCTGGCGACGGGACTGAGCACCCGCGAGATCGCCGAGCGGCTGGTGGTCTCGGCGCGAACCGTCGAGGGCCACATCCTGCACGCCTGCACCAAGCTCGGCGTCGGGGACCGGAAAGCCCTGGCGGAATTCATGCGACGGGCCGCCCGCGCGTGACCGCGTAGGAAGTTACGCGGTGGCCGTCCCGGACGGCGCGGGCGCGTATCCGGGAACCGAGTAGGTCGCCGCGCCGGTGGCGGCCGGGACGGGCGAAATCGCGTACCCGACTACGGATGTGCGCGCGGGGATCACCGCCATAGCGTGGCCTCACGCGCCGCGGCAGGCGGCCGAACGCTCGAGGAGGTCTCCGGTGCTCAACCACAATCAGGGTCGACGGGACGGGGCACCAACCGCGGTCGTGATCGACCTTTTCGACAAGAAGCGCGATCGGCTGATCAAGAAGTACGGCACGTCGCACCCCTCGCTCCACGCGCAGGAGGAGCGGGACACCCTGGCGACGGTGACGCCGATCAGGGCCGGTCGGCGGCGGCGCGGCTCGCGCGGCGCGTGAGATGCCGCGCGGGGTGGGGCGCTACGTCGACTCGGACAGCCGCTGCTTGAGCGCCGCGAACTCATCCCTGACGCCGGTGGGCAGCTTCTCGCCGACGAACTCGAACCACTCCTCGATCAACGGCAGTTCCTCGCGCCACTCGCTCGCGTCGACCTCCAGGGCCTCGGCGACGTCGCCGCTGGCGACATCCAGGCCCTCGAGGTCCAGGTCCTCGACCGCGGGCACCGTGCCGATCGGTGTGGTCCGGCCGCCGGCCCGGTGCTCGATGCGGTCGACGATCCACTTCAGCACCCGGCTGTTCTCGCCGAAGCCCGGCCACAGGAAGCGACCGTCGTCGCCGCGGCGGAACCAGTTGACGAAGAACACCTTCGGCAGCTTGGACTCATCGGAGTTCTTGCCCAGGTCGATCCAGTGCTGGAAGTAGTCGCCGACGTTGTAGCCCAGGAACGGCAGCATGGCCATCGGGTCGCGGCGAACCGTGCCGACCTTGCCCTCGGCGGCGGCGGTCTGCTCGGAACCCAGTGTGGCGCCGATGAACACGCCGTGCTGCCAGTCGCGCGCCTGCGTCACCAGCGGCACCGTGGTCTTGCGGCGACCGCCGAACAGGATCCCGGAGATCGGCACGCCCTGCGGGTCGTCCCACTCCGGCGCCAGGATGGGGCACTGCGACATCGGCGTGCAGTACCGCGAATTCGGGTGCGCCGCAGGGGTTTCCGTCTTACCGGCGTACCAGTCGTTGCCCTTCCAGTCGACGAGGTGCTGGGGCTCGCCCTCCAGGCCCTCCCACCACACGTCGTTGTCGTCGGTGAGCGCGACGTTGGTGAACACCGTGTTGCCGGCGGCGATGGTGCGCATGGCGTTGGGGTTGGACTTCCAGTTGGTGCCCGGCGCGACCCCGAAGAAGCCGAACTCCGGGTTGACCGCGTACAGCCGGCCGTCCTTGCCGAACCGCATCCAGGCGATGTCGTCACCCAGCGTCTCGGCGCGCCAACCCGGGATGGTCGGCTGCAGCATCGCCAGGTTGGTCTTGCCGCACGCCGACGGGAACGCCGCCGCGAAGTAGTAGGCCTTGTTCTCCGGGGAGATCAGCTTGAGAATCAGCATGTGCTCGGCGAGCCAGCCCTCGTCGTGGGCCATCGCCGAGGCGATCCGCAGCGAGTAGCACTTCTTGCCCAGCAGCGCGTTGCCGCCGTAGCCGGAGCCGTAGCTCATGATCTCCCGGGTCTCCGGGAAGTGGGTGATGTACTTGGTGTCGCTGCACGGCCAGGCCACGTCCTTTTGACCCGGCTCCAGTGGAGCCCCGACGGAGTGCAGCGCCTTGACGAAGAACCCGTCGTCGCCGATCTTCTCCAGGGCGGCCTTGCCCATCCGGGTCATGGTGCGCATCGACACGACGACGTATTCGGAGTCGGTGATCTCCACGCCCAGCTTGGGGTCGTCGGCGCCCAGCGGGCCCATGCAGAACGGCACCACCCACATGGTGCGGCCGCGCATGCAGCCGCGGTACAGGTCGGTCAGGGTGGACCGCATCTCGGCGGGGTCCATCCAGTTGTTGGTCGGCCCGGCGTCGATCTCGCGCTCGGAGCAGATGAAGGTCCGCGACTCCACCCGCGCCACGTCGGACGGGTCGGACAACGCCAGGTAGGAGTTGGGGTGCTTCTCCTCGTTCAGCTTCGTGAACGTGCCCGCCTCGACCAGCTGGGCGGCGAGCCTGTTGAACTCCTCGTCGGAGCCGTCGGCGAAGACCACCCGGTCCGGCTGGGTCAGCTCGGCGACCTCCTCCACCCACGCCAGCAGGCCCGGGTGATTTGTCGGAGCGGTGTCCAGACCGGGAATGGTCGCTGAAGTCATCGAACTCTCCTGAATTCTTTTGCCTTTTTACCGGCGTCTCTCGCTTGCGTATGCGTTCGCCCACACAACTGTTGACATGGTGGCGTTAGCTACAGGTTATCGTGATCGACTTGTCGGGGAAGTCTCGGGCGGGTATAAGCCTTCTCACAACAACGATTCAGAAACCTCGCCGCGCGTCAGGCAGGAGCGCCGTCCGCGCCCGGTTCTCCCAGCTCAGCGCGCACGGCGTCCAGCGCGGCCCGGACCGTGGGCATCTCCCGGTCGCGCACGGCCGCGGCCCGCGCCGCGGCGATCGCGTGCTCGCGCAGTTCGCTGTCGATGGTGCTGACCTGATCGGCCACCTGCGCGTTCTCCGCCTCGTCGCGGGCGATCAGCGCCGTGCTCAGCACCGATTCGGCGACCAACACGCGGGTGGCGACCAACTCCTCGACCACCGACCGCAGCGACGACGTCACGTCGCCCGCCCAGCGGTCCAGCAACGCCCGGTCGCGCAGCAGTCCGCGGATGTGGATCACCAGGAACGTGACCGCGAGCCCGATCGCCGCGCACCCCACGGCCCCGGCGATCGCCAGCCCGGGACCCAGCCGGGAGGCCAGCCCGCCGACCAGGCGACCGAGCGTCAGCGCCACACCCAACCCGAACCCGGCGCCCAGCAGCATCATCAGCCAGGCTTCCTGGCGCCGCGATTTCAGGGGCGGCGGCGGCATCTCGACGGTCGGCAGCTCGTCCTCGGCGTTGTGGAGGGCCGGCACGCCCAGCTCCTGGGCGACGTCCGCGAGCTGGGTGGTGGTTCCCTCGCTGACGTCGGCGACCACCTCGTCGACCCGGCCGCGCGTGTGCGCCTCGAAGCCGGCCATGTTCCGCCGGGACAGATTCGCCGCGTCCTCTTGCAGCTCGGTGCGCACCGACGAGCACCGGTTGCGCGCGAAGTGGGACAACTGGACCCGGGCCTGCTGGATCTGGCCGCGCAGCGTGATGGTGCGTTCGGTTTTCGCCTGGCGCCGCTGCCGCAGGGCCGCGCTGCGCTCCTCACGCAACGCGTCGACCCGGGCCCGCCGGCCGGCGCCCTCGGCGTCGCGGTCGAACCGCTGCGCGACCGTGCGGAGCCGGGATTCCCACGCGCGCAACCTGTTCAGTCGCGGGATATCGCGATCGGCGAGTCGCGCCGCGACGGCCCCCACCAGGTCGTCGACGATGGGCTCGCCGAGGTCGGGCAGGGCGGCCGCACCGACCCAGGGCACCTGGGCGTAGCGGGGCGCGTGCGCGGCCAGGATGTCGCGGTCGGCGGCCACCACGTCGCGCCAGTTGCGGTGGACGTCGATCTTGGACACCACGCCGATGACCACGTCGGTGTGTTCGGCCGCGGCATCCAGGAGCGCGCAGTCGGACCCGGTCAGCTGGGCGGCCGCGGAGACGACGAACACCACCGCGGTGGGTGCGTCGCCGGGTCCCAGGTCCGTCGACTCGACGAACTTGTGCTGCGGCAGCCGTTCGCGCAGCGCCGCGACCACCGCGGTGACGCCGGCCATCCACGGGCCGGCCACCAACACCACGTCGCGGCGGTGGACGGCGGGCGAATCCAGCCGCGGCCCGATGGTCGCCACCAGCGCGTCCACCCGGGCGGCCGGGTCGTCGCCGGCGTCGCGGCTCACCGGGACACCCCCGGCGCCGACGCGCGGGCCCGCGACCACAGCCGCAGCGATCCCCGGGCGATGTCCGCCCCGCAGGCGCGGTGCAGGTCGCTCACCGGCCCCACCCTTTCACGGCTGTAGCGCTGCCAGCGCACCGCGCGGGGCAGGTGCGCGTCCGGACCGTCGCCGTCCAGGCCGGCGGGGTCCAGCCCGGCCGCCTCGGCCAGGTCGACGGCGGCCGCCATGCGGGCGACCACGGTGTCGTCGCGGGACAGGAACCCGCCGATCGTCCCGGCGATCTCGTCGTGGCAGACGGCCAGGGCCTCCAATTCCGCGACGGCCGCAAGCACCCGCCGGTAGCGCACCTCCGCGCCGGCGACGCAGACCCTGGCCAGGACGGCGTCGACGCCGCTCGTGCGGCGCAGCAGGGCCCGGACCTGTGCGGGCGTCCCGCCCCGCCGGACCGCGGCGATGCCGAGCGCGGTGCCGAACAGGTCCAGGGTGTCCAGCAGGCGCAGCCGCGACTCGGTCGGCACGGGGATGTCCGCCGCCAGGAACCCGGCATAGGAACCGTCGAGGCAGGTGGCGCCGCCCGGATCGTCGGCCAGCGCCCGCAGCGCCGCCCACAGCGCGCCGTCCAGGTCGTCCAGCGCGGCGACCGCGAGCAACCCGATCATCGGCTCCATGGGGACGCCGACGAGCGCGGAGAACTCGGCGCAGCGTTGGCGTGCCGCCGCGATCGGCCCGTCGCCGGCCCGGCCCGAAAGGGAGCCGGCCAGGTCGGCTTTGTTCAGCACCGCCACCACCGGGCGCCCGGCGGCGATCGCCGCGCCGTCCTCGGGTTTGACCACCTCGGCGGTGACGTAGGCGACGACGTCGGCGGCGTCCGTCGTGATCGAGATCCCCGACGCGATCCCGGCGCGGCCCAGCGCCCGCGCCACCGTGCCGCGCCCCACGCCCGGGCGGCCGCGGACGGCCACCCGCAGCGGCGCGGCGGCCCGTTCGGCGATCGCCGTCACGCGCGGGTCGCCGCGGCCGGCAGCAAAGCGCGCCAGCTCGTCGGCGAAGGTTCGGTGCCCTTGTCCCGTCATGTCCTACCCGTTCGATCCGATCGTCCCGATCGACCTGTCCGCGTTGCCGCCACCGGATGAGGGGCCGTCGCCGAGGCTATCGCCGTTTGCCGGACGGACGACCGGGTCTCATCGAATGGTGGCACCTACGTCACCGAGATGCGAGCCACCGTTTATCTGTTACCAGTCGAAGGCAACTGTTGGGTATCAATCTGGATCAGGGGCGGCTACATCGGGGGTTCATGGGCCACCATGGACGAATGCACGCGCAACCCGGGCTCGGGACGTGTCCCGATGCACCGGTGGGGCGGGAGGCTGGCCTGGAGACTGGAGAACGCATGGCCCCGGCGCGCGAGGCCCCCGATTCGGACCGTCCCGAAGAGCACTACCTCCCGGCCACGAGTTTCCGCTCGCGGCGTTCCGCTCTTTCCGGCGCCCAGCGCCAGACCTGGGAGCGGCTGTGGCCGCGACTGGGCCTGTCCGAAATACCCCGCCGCCTGGAGCCGCTGGACACCCACGCCTGGTTCGGCCGCCGGGCGCCGCTGGTGCTCGAGATCGGCTGCGGCAACGGCGCGTCCACGCTGGCGATGGCCGAGGACGAGCCCGGCATCGACGTGATCGCGGTGGAGATCTACCGGCGCGGCCTGGCCCAGCTGCTGTCCGCAATCGACCGCGAGCAGGTCGGCAACATCCGGTTGATCCGCGGGAACGCGATCGACGTGCTGGAGCACCTGATCGCGCCGGGCTCGCTGACCGGGGTTCGCCTCTTCTTTCCCGACCCGTGGCCGAAGGCCCGCCACCACAAACGCCGGTTCCTGCAACCGCGCACGATTGGCCTGATCGCCGACCGGTTACTCCCTGGTGGTGTCCTGCACGCTGCGACCGACCACCCCGGCTACGCCGAGCACATCGCCGAGGTCGGCATGGGCGAACCGCGGCTGCGTCGCGTCGATGCGGGCAGCCGACTGCCGATCTCGGTGGTCCGCCCCACGACCAAATACGAAACGAAGGCCCAAGAAGCGGGCAGCGCCGTGACCGAATTCGTCTGGAGAAGGCAATGACCACGCTGGCCGAAGAGACCACAGCGGAACCGGAACCCCTCGACTCGCCGTCGGTGCTGTCCGCCGAGGGGCTGAGCAGCTTTCAGGCGCCGGGCGGGCGCGTCTTGCTGGTGTGGGACGCCCCCAACCTCGACATGGGGCTGGGCTCCATCCTGGGTCGTCGCCCCACGGCCCTGGAACGCCCGCGCTTCGACGCGCTCGGTCGCTGGCTGCTGGTCCACACGGCGGAGGTCAGCGCCGGCCGCCCGGGGGCGGTGATCGAGCCCGAGGCCACCGTTTTCACCAATATCGCGCCCGGCACCGCCGAGGTGGTTCGACCCTGGGTGGACGCGCTGCGCAACGTGGGGTTCGCGGTCTTCGCCAAGCCGAAGATCGACGAGGACAGCGACGTCGACCGCGACATGCTCGCCCACATCGAGTGGCGCCGTCAGGAGGGGCTCGCCGCCCTGGTGGTGGCCTCGGCCGACGGCCAGGCGTTCCGTCAACCGCTCGAAGAGATCGCCCGCACCGGGGTCGGCGTTCACGTGATCGGATTTCGTGAACACGCGAGTTGGGCGCTAGCGTCGGATACCTTGGACTTCGTCGACCTGGAGGACATCGCGGGCGTTTTCCGGGAACCGTTGCCGCGAATCGGCCTGGATTCGCTGCCCGACCGGGGGGCGTGGCTGCAGCCGTTCCGGCCGCTGTCCGCCCTGTTGACCGCGCGTGTGTGACACTGGCTTGAAAAACCGAAAAACGCTGCGCGGGTCGTTACTGATCCAGTAAGGAGCTTACGTGTTCGCCTGGTGGGGTCGAACTGTGTACCGATACCGGTACATCGTGATCGGGGTCATGGTGGCTCTGTGCCTCGCGGGCGGCGCGTTCGGGCTGAGCCTGGGAAAGCACGTCACGCAGAGCGGTTTCTACGACGACGGCAGTCAGTCGGTGAAGGCATCGGTGCTGGGCGACAAGGTCTACGGCAGGGACCGCAGCGGCCACATCGTCGCGATCTTCAAGGCTCCGGACGGGAAGACCGTCAACGACCCGGCGTGGGCCAAACGGATCACCGACGAGCTCAACCAGTTCCAGCAAAGCCACCCCGACCAGGTCATGGGATGGGCCGGCTACCTCCGCGCGCCCGACACGACCAGCCCGATCGTGCAGGGCATGGCCACCCAGGACAAGAAGTACACGTTCGTTTCCATCCCGCTCAAGGGTGACGACGACGACACCATCCTCAACAACTTCAAGGCCATCGAACCGGACCTGCAGAAGCTCGACGGCGGCACGGTTCAGCTCGCCGGCCTCGAGCCGGTGGCCAACGCGCTGGCCGGCACCATCGCCACCGACCAGCAGCGGATGGAAGTGCTGGCGCTGCCGTTGGTGGCGGTGGTGTTGTTCCTGGTATTCGGCGGCGTGGTCGCCGCCGTCCTGCCGGTGATGGTGGGCGGGCTGAGCATCGCCGGCTCCCTGGGCATCCTGCGGTTCGTCACGCTCTTCGGGCCGGTGAGCTTTTTCGCCCAGCCGGTGGTCTCGCTGGTCGGATTGGGCCTGGCGATCGACTACGGGCTTTTCGTGGTGAGCCGGTTCCGCGAGGAGATCGCGGAGGGCTACGACACCGAGGTGGCGGTGCGGCGCACGGTGATGACGGCCGGCCGCACGGTGACGTTCTCGGCCGTGATCATCGTCGCGTCGGGCGCCTGTCTGCTGCTGTTGCCGCAGGGCTTCGTGCATTCGCTGACCTACGCCCTGATCGCGGCGGTGACGCTCGCTGCCCTGCTGTCGATCACGCTGCTGCCCGCGTGCCTGGGAATCCTGGGCAAAAACGTCGACGCGCTCGGCGTCCGGACCCTGTTCCGGGTGCCTTTCCTGCGCAACTGGAAGGTGTCGCGCTCCTACCTCAACTGGCTCGCCGATCGGCTACAGAAGACCAAGACCCGCGAGGAGGTCGAGGCCGGGTTCTGGGGCAAGCTGGTCAACTTCGTCATGAAGCGGCCGCTGACGTTCGCCATCCCGATCGTCATCGGGATGATCCTGCTGGTAATCCCGTTGGGCAACCTGTCATTCGGCGCGATGAGCGAGAAATACCTGCCGCCCGACAACTCGGTGCGCCAGGCGCAGGAGCACTTCGACAGCCTCTTCCCCGGCTACCGCACCGACCCGCTGACGCTGGTGATCCAATCGACCAACCATCAGCCGGTCACCGACGCGCAGGTCGCGGACGTGCGCAGCAAAGCGATGACGATCGGCGGCTTCAGCGAGCAGGACAACAAGCCGGCGAACATGTGGCAGGAGCGCAGCTACGCGCCGGGCGCCTCGAAGGATCCCTCGGTGCGGGTGCTGCAGAACGGACTCGTCAACCCGAACGACGCGGCGAAGAAGATCGGTGAGCTGCGCAGCATCACGCCGCCCAAGGGGATCGACATATTGGTCGGTGGTACGCCGACCCTGATTCAGGATTCGATTCACAGCCTGGTCGCCAAGGCTCCGTCGATGGTGGTCCTGCTGATCACCGCGACCATGCTGTTGATGTTCCTGGCGTTCGGGTCGTTCGTGTTGCCGATCAAGGCGGCGGTGATGAGCGTCCTGACGCTGGGGTCCACCATGGGCATCCTGACGTGGATCTTCGTCGACGGGCACTTCGCGACGTGGCTGAACTTCACCCCGACACCGCTGATGGTGGTGATCATCGCGCTGGTCGTGGCCGTCGGATATGGGTTGGCGACCGACTACGAGGTGTTCCTGGTGTCCCGGATGGTCGAGGCACGCGAGCGCGGCATGTCGACCGCGGAGGCCATCCGCATCGGCACGGCGACGACCGGCCGCCTCATCACCGCGGCCGCCCTGGTCCTTGCCGTGGTCGCCGGTTCGTTCGTGTTCTCCGACCTGGTGATGATGAAGTATCTGGCCTTCGGCCTGATGGCGGCGCTGCTGCTGGACGCGACCGTGGTGCGGATGTTCCTGGTGCCGTCGGTGATGAAGCTGCTCGGCGACGACTGCTGGTGGGCCCCGCGCTGGGCCAGGCGCCTGCAGAACCGGATCGGCCTGGGCGAGATCGACCTCCCCGACGAGCGCAAGCGCCCCGCCCTCAATGGGCGGCCCACCCGGCCTCCCGTCGCGGCGGCCAGCCTGGTCGCGGCGCCGCCGCGACCGCCGCACGACCCCACGCATCCCGGCGCGCTGGAGCCGCCGCGCCCGGCGCGCCCGAGCCCCGCCGCCCCGCCCGAGGCCAGGCAGCCGAGGCCACCGACGCAGGCCAAAACGGCGCGCCTCTCCGTCCCCGGCAACGCGGCCCCCGGCAACCAGGTCGCACCCGGCCGCGAGCGACCGGCCGACGTGCGCGGCCCCGCCAACCCCACCCCGCCGGCCATGACCCGGCCCCCGGCACCGTCGACGCCGTCCGGCGGTCAAACCCGCGCCATGCCGATCCCGACCAACCGTTCCGGTGTCGAGGGCAAGAGCGACCAGGTCGATCCCACCGCCGCGCTGCCGGTCATGCGGGCCGACGCCGACGACACCGAGGCGGCCACGGAACAGCTCAACGCCCGCGGGCAGGGCGGCCACGGCGACAACGGCGACAGGCGCCGCCGCGGCGGCGGAGGCCTCAGCGCCCAGGACCTGTTGCGCCGCGAAGGACGGCTATAGGCCCCGCGACTCAGCCGGGCTCGTCCGGTTTCGCCTGAACGATCGCCCCGACGTCGTCGGCCTCCCCGGCCTGCTCCTCGGCTTCGGCGGACGGATCCCGGGCGAGCAGCACCTGGATCGCGTTGTTGAGGAACGCGACCGTCGGCACGGCCAGCAGGGCGCCGACGATCCCGGCGAGCACGCCGCCGGTGGCGATGGCCAGCACCACCGCGAGCGGGTGGATGGAGACCGCCCGACCCATCACGAGCGGCTGCAGCAGATGGGCCTCCAGCTGGTTGACCGCGATGAGCAAACCCAACGTGATCAGCGCGTAGACGAAGCCCTTCGCGAGCAGGGCCACCACCACGGCCAGCAGGCCGGAGATCAGCGCACCGATCAGCGGGATGAAGGCGCCGAGAAACACCAGCGACGCTAGCGGCAGCGCCAGCGGGATGCCCATGATCGCCAGCCCCGTGCCGACGCCCGCCGCGTCGGTCAGGGCCACCAGGAACGTCGCCCGCACGTACCCGATGAGCGACCCGTATCCGGCATGGCCCGCCTCGCGCACCCTCTCCCGGACGTCGGCGGGGACGAGCTTGGTGACGTATTGCCAGATGTTGCGGCCGCCGTAGAGGAAGAAGATCAGCGTGAACAGCACCAGCACCGCGGCCGTGACCAGCTCGGTGATGGTGGCCGCGGTGGCCAGCGCGCCGCTGGTCAGCTTGGCTTGGTTGTTGCGCAGCGCCTGGATGGCGGCGTTGCCCGCGTTGTCGATCTGTTCCCCGCGCAAATGCGCCGGCCCCTCGATCAGCCACCTGCGGGTGGAATCGATGCTGCGGGTCACCTGCTCGGTCAGGTCGGGCAAGCCGTAGACGAACTGGATGATGACGAACGCCAGGATGCCGCCCACGATGGCAAACCCGCCCAGCAGGACCAGCGTCACCGCGGCGCCGCGCGGCAGGCCCTTTTTGTCCAGCCAGTCAACCGCCGGCACCAGCAAAGCGCTGATCATCAAGGCCAGCAACACCGGTACGACGATGACCTCGAGCTTTTTCACGACCCACAGCAGGGCCGTCGCCGCGGCGACGATGACGAGCAAACGCCACGCCCAGGCCGCGGCCTTGCGGACAAGGGGTTCGACCGACGCGTCGTCGAGGTTTGCTGACATTCGGCCAGCCTATCTGGCGCCGGCCCGCCCCGAGGGTCGCCCGAAGGCCCGGCTCGGGTTTCCCGGGCCCCTGTCGCCGGCACGATCCGGTTACGACGACGACACGGTCGGTGCTGCGTCTCGATAGCCGCGCCACCTGCGCGGTTACCCTAAAGCACGTGTCGCACGACGCGCCCGCCCACAAACTCCACCCGCGCGTGGGGGGACTCCCCCACACGCCGCGGGGCAAGTACTGGTGGGTGCGATGGGTGGTCCTCGGCATCGTCGCGGTCGTGCTTGCCGTCGAGATCGCACTCGGCTGGGACCAGCTGGCCAAGGCCTGGATGAGTTTGTATGAGGCCAACTGGTGGTGGCTGCTCGCGTCGGTGCTGGCCGCCGCCGCGTCGATGCACAGCTTCGCCCAGATCCAACGCACCCTGCTCAGATCCGCCGGTGTGCACGTCAAGCAATTGCGGTCCGAGGCCGCGTTCTACGCCGCCAACTCGCTGAGCACGACGCTGCCCGGCGGGCCGGTGCTGTCGGCGACGTTCCTGTTCCGTCAGCAGCGGCTCTGGGGCGCCTCGACGGTGGTGGCGTCGTGGCAGTTGGTGATGTCGGGCGTGCTGCAGGCGGTGGGGCTGGCGCTGCTCGGCCTGGGGGGCGCCTTCTTCCTGGGCGCGAAGAACAACCCGTTCTCGCTGCTGTTCACGCTCGGCGGCTTCGTCGCGCTGCTGCTCCTGGCCCAGGCGGTGGCGTCGCGGCCGGAGCTGATCGACGGCATCGGCACGCGAGTTTTGGCGTGGGTCAACTCGATTCGCGGCAAACCGGCCGACACCGGTCTGGACAAGTGGCGCGAGACGCTCATGCAGCTCGAATCGGTGAGCCTGGGCCGCCGCGACCTGGGGGTGGCGTTCGGTTGGTCGATGTTCAACTGGATCGCGGACGTGGCCTGCCTCGGCTTCGCCGCGTACGCCGCCGGCGACCACGCGTCCGTCGCCGGGTTGACGGTGGCGTATGCGGCCGCTCGCGCGGTCGGCACGATACCGCTGATGCCGGGCGGGTTGTTGGTGGTCGAGGCGGTGCTCGTGCCCGGGCTGATATCCAGCGGGATGTCGTTGCCGAGCGCGATCTCGGCCATGCTGCTCTACCGGCTGATCAGCTGGTTGCTGATCGCCGCCGTCGGCTGGGTGGTGTTCTTCTTCGTGTTCCGCACCGAGAACACCGCCGACTCGGACGACGACCCGATCACCGGTCCGCTGCCGCTGCTGCCGCATCAGAGCGGCCCCTCCGACGACCCGGCCGACGACGCCCTGCAGGGTCCGCTACCGCCGCCCGAGCCGAACCCGTAGGCGGGGTTTGGTGCCGTCGGCCGGGTTGGACGCTTGTCGGCCGGTTGGGTGCTCGAGTGTGAACCCAGGGCTTTGGGTGTGAGCCCAGGGCGGGATTCCGGCGGACCAGTTTCGCGCCCACGCCTCACAATCGAAGCCCACGCCTCACAATCAAAAGCCCAGGCTTCACAATCGACGGCCGACCCAAAGCGGCGGGGTCTTAGCGGCGGCGTTTGACGTAGCGTCGGGGCCAGAGCGCAGCCGCCCGGGGACGCGGGCGGCGCTAAGACGCCGTCGGCGCCAAACGGAGTTCAGCCCGCGTTGTTCGGCTTCGGCGCACCGCCCACCGTCACGCCGGGCAGCAGCGCGCCCGCGGCCGGCAGCGCGCCCGCGGCCGGCGGAATGCCCGCGGGCGGGACCGGACCCGCCGCGAGCGGGGCGCCCGCCGCGCCCTGGGCCTGCTGCATAAGGCCCATCGCCTGGGGGATCGTGATCGGCAGCTTGCACTGCATCGACATGTTGGTCAGCGGCTGCGCGATCGACGTCATGTCACCGGCAACCTTGGGGTTGGCCTCGAAGTAGGACTTCAGCCCCGTCAACGACTGCGGCCCCGCCTGCTGCTGCAGCATCGTGGTCATCGTCTGGTTGGTCTCGGGATGCGAGTCCAGGTAGTCGCCCATCGACTTGGACACCGACCCGATCGTCCTCGCGACCTCGCTGGCCGCGCACGGGTCGTTGGAACCTGTCGCCGGCGGCCCCGCCAACACAGCGACAGCGGCGGCGGGCACCGCGGCGGCGATCAGCCCCGCGATGAGTCTGCGGCGCCTGGTCACGCTGCCTGTCGTCATGGATCACTCCTTAAAGTTCGCAAGGCGCACCCCGCACCTGGCAAACGGACGCAAGAGATGGCCCGACGGCGGGGTCCCCCGTGCCCGCGCGGCCATCCGACATCCTGCCATCACCGACCTGGTCGGCGCCAAGCCGCCGCCGCCCCTTGTGACCGAAATCCCGGTTGATCACCGGTTCACAACGACTTGGCAGCGTCTTGGCAACATCGGCGTCTTTGCAGCTCAGGATGCCGATAGCCGACATAATCCACAGGCTGCTGCGGTATCCTCGCCTGCACGCATCGCGCGAGAAACCGGGGAGTGAAGAAATCCAGCAGTTCATGATGCGCCTCAGCCGCAGCCTGCGTAAGCACCGCTGGTTGGTCTTCACAGGCTGGTTGCTGGCATTGGTGCCGGCGGTCTACCTGGCGATGACGCAGTCCGGAAACCTCACCGGCGGTGGTTTCGAGGTGGCCGGCTCCCAGTCGCTGGCGGTGCACGACCAACTCGAGGATTTGTACCACGACCAGGGCGCGTCCGCGCTGGCGCTGGTGGCGGCGCCCCGGCCGGACGCCAGCTACCAGGACATCAACGACGCGGTCGCGTTCCTGAGGCGGGTCGCCGGCGAGTTCCCCGGCGTAACCGAGGCGCCCAACCCCGCCCAGCGGCCGCCGCAGCCCGACCGGCCGTATGTGCTGTCGCTGCGGCTCGACGCCCGCAACGCCAACACCAGCGACGTTGCCAAGCAGCTGCGCCACAAGGTTGGCATCAAGGGCGATCAGTCCGGCCAGACCGCCAACGGCCGGGTGCGGCTGTACGTCATCGGGCAGGGCGCGCTCAGCGCCGCCGCGGCGGCAAACACCAAGCGCGACATCGCCGCCGCCGAACGCTGGAACCTGCCCATCATCCTGATCGTCTTGCTGGCGGTGTTCGGCTCGCTGGCCGCCGCGGCGATCCCGCTCGCCCTCGGCGTCTGCACGGTCGTGGTCACCATGGGCCTCGTCTACCTGCTGTCGGCGTACACGACCATGTCGGTGTTCGTGACGTCGACGGTGTCGATGTTCGGGATCGCGCTCGCCGTTGACTATTCGCTGTTCATCCTGATGCGTTTCCGCGAGGAGCTGCGCAGCGGCCGCCAGCCGAACGAAGCCGTGGACGCCGCGATGGCCACGTCCGGCCTCGCGGTCGTGCTGTCGGGGATGACCGTCGTCGCGTCCCTCACCGGGATCTACCTCATCAACACCCCCGCGCTGAAGTCGATGGCCACCGGGGCGATCCTGGCCGTCGCGGTGGCGATGCTGACGTCGGCGACCCTGACGCCGGCGGTGTTGGCGACGTTCGGCCGGGCGGCCGCCAAAAGGTCGGCGCTGCTGCACTGGTCGCGCCGGCCGGAGAGCACCCAGTCCCGGTTCTGGAACCGCTGGATCGGATGGGTGATGCGCCGGCCATGGATATCGGCGGTCGCGGCGTCGCTGGTGCTGCTCGTCATGGCGGTACCGGTGGCGTCGATGGTGTTGGGCAACAGCCTGCTTCGCCAGTTCGACTCGTCGCACGAGATCCGCGCCGGGGTGGGCGCGGCGGCCGAGGCGCTCGGGCCCGGCGCGCTGGGCCCCATTCGGGTGCTGATCACCTTTCCCGACGGCGGCGCGGCCGCACCCGAGCACGGCCAGATGATCGCCGCCATCCGTCAGCGGATGACGCAGGCGCCCAACATCGTCTCGGTGTCGCCGCCCCAATTCGCCGAGGACAACGGCAGCGCCCTGCTGTCCGCGGTGTTATCGGTCGATCCCGAGGACATGCGCGCCCGGGACGCCGTGAGCTGGATGCGCGCGCAGCTACCCCGGATTCCCGACGCCGGAACGGCGCGCGTCGACGTCGGCGGCCCGACCGCGCTGATCAAGGACTTCGATGACCGGGTGTCGCAGACCGAGCCGCTGGTGCTGCTCTTCGTCGCGCTGATCGCTTTCGTGATGCTGTTGATCTCCATCCACTCGGTGTTCCTGGCGTTCAAGGGCGTGCTGATGACGTTGCTGTCGGTCGCCGCCGCCTACGGCAGCCTGGTGATGGTTTTCCAGTGGGGATGGCTGCGGGACCTCGGTTTCGCGCAGATCAGCTCGATCGACAGCACCGTTCCCCCGCTGGTGCTGGCGATGACCTTCGGGTTGTCGATGGACTACGAGATCTTCCTGCTCACCCGCATCCGGGAACGCTTCCTGCACTCCGGGAACACCCGCGACGCGGTCGCCTACGGCGTCAGCACCAGCGCCCGCACGATCACCAGCGCCGCGCTGATCATGATCGCGGTGTTCATCGGCTTCGCGTTCGCCGGCATGCCGCTGGTCGCCGAGATCGGCGTGGCGTGCGCCGTCGCGATCGCGGTGGACGCCACGGTGGTGCGGCTGGTCCTGGTTCCCGCGTTGATGGCGATGTTCGCCCAGTGGAACTGGTGGCTGCCCGGCTGGCTGCGCCGCGTGCTGCCGTCGGTCGACTTCGACCGGCCGCTGCCCGAGGTCGACCTCGGCGACGTCGTGGTCATCCCCGACGACATCTCGGCGCTGACGGCGCCCAGCGCCGACCTGCGGATGGTGCTCAAGTCGGCCGCGAAGCTCAAGGACCTGGCGCCCGACGCCATTTGCGTGGCCGACCCGCTCGCCTTCACCGGTTGCGGGCGCAACGGCGGGGAGGATCGGGGCCAGGGCCCCGGACAGATCCCGCACCAGGTCGACATCGGCGACGACACCGCGGGGACCCCGGCGGGCCCCGTCGGCGACAAGGCCGGCACCAACGGCCACCCGGGCGCAAAGAAGCTGGTCGGCGGGCTGGCGTCGCGCAACGGCATCGCCCGCGCGATCGCCGGCTCGGACCGGCCGGTGCATCCGGTCACGTTGTGGCGGGGGCGGCTCTCGGTCGCCATCGACGCCCTCGAGGCCGGCTTGGAGGCCGACACCGCGACGGCGGGGGCCGCCGACGGTCCGAGGTACGAGCGGCGCAGCCCGGTGGAGACCACCCACGTGCAGCTGCCCACCGGCGACCGGCTGCTCGTCCCGACCGGTGCCGAAGCGCTGCGACTCAAGGGCTACCTGATCATGTGCCGTAACAGCAGCCGCGATTATGCCGACTTTGCTGACATGGTCGAGACGGTGGAACCCGAGACCGCCGCCGTGGTGCTGTCCGGGATGGATAGGTATTACTGTTGTCAAACGCCGAAGCGGGAGTGGATCGCCACCCAGTTGGTCCGCCGGCTCGCGGACCCGCATCCTTGCGATTTCGGCGACGATCGGTGGTCGGAACCCGACGCCAAGGCGGGCTGGGACGAGGTCAGGCAGCGCTGCCTGTCGGTTGCCGTGGCGATGCTGGAGGAGGCGAGGTGACGTTGGCATCCGACCGGCGCCCCGCACCGCCGCCCGAGCGGCCCGCGGATGAACAGCGCGGGCCTTCCGGACCCCTTCCGGACCCCGACCAGGCGGTGGAGTTCTGGCCGACGTCGGCCATCCGTTCGGCGCTGCAGGGCGGGGACATCGCCACCTGGAAGCGCATCGCCGCCGCACTCAAACGCGACCCCTACGGGCGGACCGCCCGCCAGGTCGAGGAGGTCCTGGACGGCACCCGGCCCTACGGCATCTCCAAGGCCCTGTGGGAGGTGCTGGAGCGCGCCCGCAGCCACCTGCAGGCCAACGAACGCGCCGAGGTGGCCCGCCACGTGCGACTGCTGATCGACCGGTCCGGCCTGGGCCAACACGAATTCGCGTCCCGCATCGGGGTGGCGTCCGAGGAGCTGGCCGCGTACCTCGACGGCGCCACCAGCCCGTCGGCCGCGCTGATGATCCGGATGCGCCGCCTGTCGGATCGATTCGTCAAGGTGAAGTCGGCGCGCCCGGCCGATTCCAACTGACTCTCGTCAGCGCGAGTTGATCGGCGCCACGTCGGACACCAGCCAGCTGCCGTCGCGCTTGGTCAGCGTCACCCGCAGCGCGGGCGCCGCCTGAGCCGCGGGCTGGCCGGGCGTGTCCTGAGTGACCCGCAGGATCACCGCCACACTGGCCGCCGACGGCCCGAGGGCCTCGACGCCGGCCGCCAGCGTGGCCGCGTGGGCCGTGACGTTGTGCTGGGCCAGGTCGACGCTGGACTTTTTGTACTGCTCCTTGAACGCGCCCGCCTGCTCCGGCGCCATCATGGCGCCGGCCCGATCGATCGAGCTCGTCGGGTCGCCCGGGGTGAACGACGCCATCGCCTCGGCCATGCCCGTGGCGACCCGAACCACCTCGCGGGAGTCCTTTCTGAAGTCGCGGTCCGGCGTCGTCCAGTGCGTGAACCCCGTCCACACCGAGGCCGCCAGCGCGGCCGCGCACAGGAAGACCACGGCCAGCCGCAGCCCCGGCGCGTCGTCGTCGGTGCCGACGCTCACCGAATCGCGGCGCAGCAGCCAGAAATTGACGCCCACGCCCTCGACGATCAGCAGCACCAGCACCGAGCAGGCCGACACCCACCACAGCGGCCAGCCGAGCACCACCCCGATCGCCAGCAGCGCGGCGATCGCGGCCAGCGGGGCCACGACGTCGAAGGCCAGCAGCCGCCACCTGTTTCTCATCGGATCGATTCCAGCCTGGAGACCATCAACTTGCCGTCCACGTCGGACACGTCGAGCCGCAGGTTCCAGTGCACCGTTTGCGGCTTGGCGCCGGCGTTCTCGCTGACCGACGTCGCGACCAGCATCACCGAGTCCGTTCGGGTGGCGAACGCCGGCGACGTGGTGGCGGGCCTCGCGACGCCGGGCTGGGCGTCCGGGTCGTGGTGCACCGTTTCGATGGCCACCGCCTCGATCCGGCCGGCGCTCTGCGACTGCAGCTTCTGCACCACCTGCCGGTAAGGCTGCATGGCCGCGTCGAAGTCGGTGTTGAGCTCTCCCACCGTGCCGTCGTGCAGCCGCTGCAGGCTGGCGTCGATGTTGCCGCTGTTCATGTTGATCAACACGCCCGTCCACTCGGCGGCGGTCTGCATGACGCGGGTCAGGTACGTGCGTTCGCCCGCCTCGTCGCGGTGCGCCGACCAGATGAGCACGCCGAGCACGACCGCGGTTACCGACAGCACGCCGAGAACGGTCGACGCGATGCCGTAACCGGAGAAGATCGGGCCGGTCGCTGGCTCGTCTTCGGTCGCTGGCTCGGTCTGCTCCCCGTCGGACATGGCCAGATCGTTGCACCCAAAAGAAGATGGAAGGATGGCGGGGTGACGTATGCGGCCATTCGCTCGGGAATCGACCTGAGCCATGTCGATCCCGATGCCCGGCCCCAGGACGACCTCTTCGGCCATGTCAACGGCCGCTGGCTGGCCGAATACGAGATACCCGCGGACCGGGCCACCGACGGCGCCTTCCGCCACCTGTTCGACCGGGCCGAGGAACAGGTGCGCGACCTGATCATCGAGGCGAGCCGGGGCGGCGCGGCCGCGGGCACCGACGAACAACGCATCGGCAACCTCTACGCCGGCTTCCTCGACGAGGAAACCGTCGAGCGCCGCGGCCTGCGGCCCCTGCTCGACGAGATGGCGACGATCGACAACGCCGCCGACGCCGCGGGCCTGGCCGCCGCGATGGGCGCGCTGCAGCGCACCGGGGTCGGCGGCGGCGTCGCGATGTACGTGGACACCGACGCCAAGGATTCGGCCCGTTATCTGGTGCACTTCACCCAGTCGGGCATCGGATTGCCCGACGAGTCGTATTTCCGCGAGGAGCGGCACGCCGAGGTGCTGGCGGCCTATCCCGGACACATCGCGCGGATGTTCGGTTTGGTCTTCGGTGGCGACCCGGCGGACCACGCCGAGACCGCGGCGCGCATCGTGGCGCTGGAGACGAAACTCGCTGCCGCGCACTGGGATGTGGTCAAGCGCCGCGACGCCGACCTCAGCTACAACCTGCGCACCTTCGTGGAGCTGCAGGCCGACGCGGTGGGCTTCGACTGGGCCGGCTGGGCGACGGCCGTGGGCGGCACCGCGGACCAGCTCGCGGAAGTGGTTGTGCGCCAACCCGATTACCTCGCCGCGTTCGCGGAGCTATGGGGCGGCGGGGATTTCGAGGACTGGAAGCGCTGGGCGCGTTGGCGTTTGATCCGCGCCCGCGCCGCCTGGTTGACCGACGACCTGGTGGCCGCCGACTTCGATTTCTATGGCCGCCTGCTGACCGGCGCCGAGCAGATCCGGGAGCGCTGGAAGCGGGCGGTGTCCTTGGTGGAGAGCCTGATGGGCGACGCCGTCGGAAAGCTGTATGTGCAAAGGCATTTCCCGCCGGACGCCAAGACCCGGATGGACGCGCTGGTGGACAACCTGCAGGCGGCGTACCGGCTGTCCATCGGCGAGTTGGACTGGATGACGCCGCAGACCCGCGAGCGCGCGCTGACCAAGCTGGGCAAGTTCACCGCCAAGGTCGGCTACCCGACGAAGTGGCGCGACTACTCGACGCTGGTGATCGACCGCGACGACCTGTACGGCAACTACCAGCGCGGGTACGCGGTCAACCACGACCGCGAGCTGGCCAAGCTCGGCGGGCCCGTGGACCGCGACGAATGGTTCATGACGCCGCAGACCGTCAACGCCTACTACAACCCGGGGATGAACGAAATCGTCTTCCCCGCGGCGATTTTGCAGCCACCGTTCTTCGACGCCGAGGCCGACGACGCCGCCAACTACGGCGGGATCGGGGCGGTGATCGGGCACGAGATCGGGCACGGCTTCGACGACCAGGGCGCCAAGTACGACGGCGACGGCAACCTGGTCGACTGGTGGACCGACGACGACCGCACCGAGTTCGGCGCCCGCACAAAGGCTCTCATCGAACAGTACGACGGCTTCGTGCCGCGTGGGCTGGGCGACGGGCACCACGTCAACGGCGCGTTCACCGTCGGGGAGAACATCGGCGACCTGGGCGGGTTGTCGATCGCGCTGCTGGCCTACCAGCTGTCGCTTGGCGGTCAGCCCGCCCCCGTGATCGACGGCCTGTCCGGCGTGCAGCGCGTGTTCTACGGCTGGGCTCAGGTGTGGCGAACCAAATCACGTGAGGCAGAAGCGATCCGGCGGTTGGCGGTGGACCCGCATTCGCCGCCGGAGTTCCGGTGCAACGGAGTCGTGCGTAACCTGGACGATTTCTACGATGCCTTCGACGTGGCCGAGGGCGACGCGCTGTACCTGGAGCCGCAACGCAGGGTCCGCATCTGGAACTAGGGTCGCGCCCCCTGGCGAGCAGACACAGAATCGCACGAATCCGCTTGGCGGCGTGCGATTCTGCGTCTGCTCGCCAGGGGCAGGGGCAGGCTAGGTCTGCCAGTCGTTGGAACCGTCGTTCTTCTTGTAGTCGCCGCCGCTGGAGTTCTTCACGATGATCGGATCCCCGGCGCCGAAGTTGTCGAAGAACCACTTCGCATTGCTGGGGCTGATGTTGATGCAGCCGTGGCTGACGTCGCGCTTACCCTGATCGTCCACCGACCACGGGGCGCTGTGCACGAAGTCGCCGACGTTGTCGAACCGGACGGCCAGGTCGACGGTCACCTTGTAGCCGTATGTCGAGTTGACCGGGACCCCGTAGGTGGACGAATCCATCACCACCGAGGGCATCTTCTCTTGCACGTAATAGGTGCCGTTGGGGGTTTGGTGATTGCCGGCCGACATGCCCATCGACATCGGGATGGTCTTCTCCACGGTGCCGTTGCGCGTGACGGTCAGCTGGTGGGTCGCGTCGTCCGCCGTGGCGATCAGGGTGTCCCCGGTCTGGAAGCTGGACACCGTGCCGCCGGCGTCAACCGTCACGGCGGTGTGCGCGGGCCAGAAGCTCAACGGCCGCCAGCGCAGCTGGGTCGGGGTCATCCAATAGAACTTGCCCGGCACCGGCGGGACCGACGAGACGTGCACGGCGTCGATGGCCGCGCCGGCGTCATCGACGCGCCCCGGGAAGTTGATGATGATCGGCTGACCCACCCCCACCGTCGAGCCGCTCTTCGGGACGAACGACGGCGGCCCGAAGGGCGGCGTGCCCGTGAACGGCGTCGGGTTCTGCCCGGCGGCGGGGCCCGCGAACACCGGTTGCGCCCCGGGGAAAGCGAACGGCGGTGGCGCCAGCGGGTTGGCCGGGGGCGGAGGCGCGGCCAACGGGTCGGGCGGCGGCGGCCCCGGCGCGACGACCCCGGGGTCGCCGGGGGCCGGGTCGGGGTCGGCCAGCGCTGCACCGGCGCTCACCACCAGCACGAACCCCAACATCGACGCCGATCCGACTGCCTTCAGGGCCGCGCGGAGGCCCTTCCCGGTCGAGGCCCTCGTCCAGCCCGACATACGCATCCCCTCCAGTCGCTTTCTGCAAATAGTGTGGCACAACGCGCGCCCTAGCTACCTCCTCCGCCGACGGCGACGGGCCGATGCGCGACCCAATCTGCCAGCTGACCTGCGCAGCTATGAATTGCGTGAGCTTGCCCGGGCAACGTCCAGCGTCTGGCGGTTGGCCGCCATGCCGGCCAGCGCGGCGGCCATCAATCCCGCCGAGGCGGTGAGCATCAGCGCGACGCTGCGCTCATACAGGAGTCCGCCCGCCAGCGACCCGGCCATGATGCCCACCTGGAACGCCGTCACGTACAGGCCCGACGCGCCGTCGGGGTCGTCGGCGCCGCTGCGCATCGCCGCGGACTGCAACATCGGCGACACGGCGGTGGCCATCGCGCCCCACAGCACGATCGCGCCCGTCCCGATCAGCACCATCGAGTAGTGGGCCGCGGCGGGTGCGCCGCCGAACGCGAGCGCGGCCAGCACCACGAACGCGACGGTCAAGCCCGCCATGCACAGAATGACGGCGCCCTTCGGCCGCCGGTCCATGGACCGCGCCACCAACCCCACGGCGATCACCCCGGCGGCGCCGTAGGCGGCCAGCACCCAGGCGACGGTCGGCCCGCGCACGCCGACCACGTCGCGGATGATCACCACGATGTAGGTGTAGGACACGAAATGGCCGGTGACGCCGACCATGGTGATCAGGCTGACGACGATCAGCGCGCGGTTGCGGTGGTGTCGCGCCCGCGGACCCACACACTTGAGCTGGTCGGCGGACAGCACCATCTCGGGCAGCAAAAGCCAGGCCGCCACGGTGACCACGGCCGCGGCGACCGTGACGCAGACCGCGGCCAGCCGCCAGCCCCACATCAGGCTCATGGCGGCCGTGAGCGGGCTGCCGATCACCAGCGCCAGGCTGGTTCCGACGTAGATCGACATCGTGGCGCGTCCGGCATGGCTCGGCGGGACCAGCCGGGTGGCGATCGGGGCGATCACCGACCACAGCAAACCGTGGGTGACCGCGCACAGCACCCGCCCGACGGCCAGCACCGCGAAGTTGGGCGCCAGCGCCGAGATGAGTTGCGAGACGGTCAGGCAGACCAGGCTGAACATCAACGCGCGACGGCGCGGCCAGTGCGCGGTCCAGCGCACCAGGGGGAACGTCGACAGGGCCGCCACCAGCGCATACCACGACAGCAGGGTGCCGACCAGGACCACGCTGACGTGCAGGTTGCGGGCGATCGCCGACAGCGCCCCCACGGGCAGGATTTCGGCCGTGACATAGGTGAAGGCCGCCGCGGCCAGCACGGCGAGCTGCGCGGCGACCCGTGGCGTCCACGTTCGCGCGGCAGTGTTGGCGGCTTGCACAGTCATGGCGGTCATCGGTCGGGTACGCGATCAGCCGGTCAACGCCGCCGGCGAGATCGCGCTGCACCTAACCGTACGCACCGCAACAAGAGGTTCGCGCGTTTGCGGTTTCAACACGCCCAGCAACAAATTCGACGGTCAGGAACGAACGAGGCGCGCGATGGCGGCGGAGGCCTCGGCCAGCTTGTCGTGGGCCGTTCCGGAGGCGTCACCGCCGCCCTCGGCGACGGCACGGGTGACGCAGTGGCTCAGGTGTTCGTCGAGCAAATTCAGCGCCACCGAGCGCAGCGCGCTGTTGGCCGCGCTGATCTGGGTCAGGACGTCAATGCAGTATTTGTCTTCCTCGATCATGCGCGCGATGCCGCGCACCTGGCCCTCGATGCGCCGCAGCCGTTTGGCGTAGTTGTCCTTCTGCTGCGAATATCCGTGTGCACTCGTCACCCTTCGAGCCTACCCCATACCCCGATGGGGTATGACCCGCGCGTTTGCGGGCGCGACGTGCCCGGCATACTTGCACGATGGCCACAACCACCGATTCGGCGCCCGCTTTAGGGGACGCCGACATCAAACCCCGTAGTCGTGACGTCACCGACGGCCTGGAGAAGGCCGCCGCCCGCGGCATGCTGCGGGCGGTAGGCATGGGCGACGAGGACTTCGCCAAGCCGCAGATCGGCGTCGCGTCGTCGTGGAACGAGATCACGCCGTGCAACCTGTCCCTGGACCGGCTCGCCAAGGCCGTCAAGGAAGGGGTGTTCGCGGCCGGCGGCTACCCGCTGGAGTTCGGCACGATCTCGGTGTCCGACGGCATCTCGATGGGCCACGAGGGGATGCACTTCTCGCTGCCGTCACGAGAGTTGATCGCCGACAGCGTCGAGACCGTGATGCAGGCCGAGCGGCTGGACGGTTCGGTGCTGCTGGCGGGCTGCGACAAGTCGCTGCCCGGCATGCTGATGGCCGCCGCGCGACTGGACCTGGCCTCGGTGTTCCTCTACGCCGGCTCCATCCTGCCCGGCGTGGCCAAGCTGTCCGACGGCAGCGAGCGCGAGGTCACCATCATCGACGCGTTCGAGGCGGTGGGGGCGTGCGCCCGCGGGCTGATGCCGCGCGAGGACGTCGACGCCATCGAGCGCGCGATCTGCCCCGGCGAGGGCGCATGCGGCGGCATGTACACCGCCAACACCATGGCCTGTTCCGCCGAGGCGCTCGGAATGTCGTTGCCGGGCAGCGCGGCACCACCGGCGACCGACCGCCGCCGCGACGGGTTCGCGCGCCGCAGCGGGCAGGCCGTCATCGAGCTGCTGCGGCGCGGCATCACCGCCCGCGACATCCTCACCAAGGAGGCGTTCGAGAACGCGATCTCGGTGGTGATGGCGTTCGGCGGCTCGACCAACGCGGTGCTGCACCTGCTGGCCATCGCCCACGAGGCCGACGTCGCTTTGTCGCTCGACGACTTCAGCCGGATCGGATCGAAGGTGCCGCACCTGGCCGACGTCAAACCTTTTGGTCGTCATGTGATGTTTGACGTCGACCACATCGGCGGGGTTCCCGTGATCATGAAGGCGCTGCTGGATGCCGGCCTGCTGCACGGTGACTGCTTAACCGTAACCGGCCAGACCATGGCCGAAAACCTGTCGGCCATCGCGCCGCCCGACCCGGACGGCAAGGTGCTGCACGCCCTGGACGACCCGATCCACCCGACGGGCGGCATCACCATTCTGCGCGGTTCGCTGGCTCCCGACGGTGCCGTGGTCAAGACGGCCGGCCTGGAGTCCGACGTGTTCGAGGGCACCGCAAGGGTTTTCGACGGCGAGCGGGCAGCGCTGGACGCCCTCGAGGACGGCACGATCGCCAAGGGCGACGCCGTGGTGATCCGCTACGAAGGCCCCAAGGGCGGCCCCGGGATGCGCGAAATGCTCGCCATCACCGGCGCCATCAAGGGCGCGGGGCTCGGCAAGGACGTTCTGCTGCTGACCGACGGCCGGTTCTCCGGCGGCACCACCGGCTGCTGCGTGGGACACATCGCGCCGGAGGCGGTCGACGGCGGGCCGATCGCGTTACTGCGCGACGGCGATCGGATCCGGCTCGACGTCGCCGGCCGCACACTCGACGTGCTGGCCGACCCCGTCGAATTCGAATCCCGGCGAAAGGATTTCGCTCCTCCCCCGCCGCGCTACCAGACCGGCGTGCTGGCCAAGTACGTCAAGTTGGTCAGCTCGGCGGCGATCGGCGCGGTCTGCGGCTGATCTTCCTTTGGCGCCCTATGGCGCCCTTTGGCGCGAGCGTGCGTGTTTGCACACGACACGCCGCCTCACGGTGGCATTCTGCGCACGCTCGCGGCAAAGGGGGGGTGGCGCCAAGGGGGTTGGGGTTAGGCCGCGGCGCGCGTGCGCATGCCGAAGTAGGTGGCGGTCACGCCCAGAAGGGTCACCACCGCACCCGCGACGACGTTCGACCAGATCATGCCGGCGGTCAGCGCGAGGCCCGGCAGAATCCACGGCGAGAAGACGATCCACAGGCCGAGAACCGGCAGCGTCCACGTCATACCGTGCGTGCGGTCCAGTGCCGTCGCGAACCCGTACGCCAAGATCGCGACCGCGATCCCGGCGATGACGTCGCAGCGGGCAAGGCCTCTGGTCGCGCTGAACCCGACGATCCACGGTGAGGCCGCCACATACAGGCCCGTCAGCAGAGCCAGGCCGAAGGTGACGTGCGCGCCCATCGACTCGGCGGCGCGCTCGTAGCCGGCGCGTAGAGCCAACAAGTCGGGGTGGTGATCGATTGATGAATGGACTGTACTCATTTTGTGACCTTTCTGTTATGCGGCAACCCCGTTGCGCAACAAGCACTATGGGCTCGCCGCAACCCATCCATCTGCCGTCAAGGCTACGCCCGCCACCGCAGGCCAGCAACGAAAATCGGGCCCGCTACCGCAACACCCCTCTTTGGCGCGAGCGTGCGTGTTTGCACACGACACGCCGCCTCACGGTGGCATTCTGCGCACGCTCGCGGCAAGGGGGGTGGAGTTGGGGCCCGCTACCGCACCACCGCGAGCGCAAAGCCGTCCCACTCCTTGGCCCCGACGGTCTGGATGACCGCCGTGTCCAGCCGCGGGTGCTCGCCCATCGCCTGCAGGGCCTGGCGCGTGGCCCGCACCCTGGCGTCGTCGCACTCCGGCTCGAGGATCTTGCCCTCACGAATGACGTTGTCCAGCACGATGACTGAGCCGGGACGGGCCAGCCGGACCGCCCACTCCAGGTACGCGACATTGTTCTCTTTGTCGGCGTCGATGAAGACCAGGTCGAAGGGGTCGCCGGTCAGCGTCGGCAACGTGTCCAGCGCGGCGCCGACCAGCACCTCGACGCGGTCGGCCACGCCGGCCCGCTGCAGGTTGGCCCGCGCGACCTCGGCGTGCCTGGGCTCGTATTCCAGCGTCACGACCCGGCCCTGCGGGCCCGCGCCGCGCGCCAACCAGATGGTGCTGAAGCCGCCCAGCGTGCCGATCTCGAGGATGCGGCGCGCCCCAATCGCCCCGGCCAGCAGGGACAGGAACTTGCCCTGCTGCGCCGAGACGGCGATCTGGGGCAACCCCGCCGCGTCGCTGGCCTCTCGCGCCGCGGCCAGTGCCGGATCGTCGCCAATCACGGTGCTGTCCAAGAATGCGTCGACGTCCTGGGGGGTTGGTTTCTCGGTCATAGGCCAACGGTAGCCCGGCGCGCCGATGGGCGCCCCGCCGGCCGTTTACCTGATACCCGTATGGGGTATATAGTGAGGGCGTGGTCAAACCACGGCACTGAGAGTCCACGACAGGAATGAGGGTGATTCGACATGGCAAACTACGACACAGGAGCGCTGCTCACCTGCGGCCACAAGGGCTGCGGATGTCGCGTTCGCATCGAGGTTCCCTGCCACTGCTCCGGCGCGGCCGAGTCGTACCGCTGCACGTGCGGCGATGAGCTGTCGCCCGTCGAGTAGGCCCGGAACGCCGGTCGTGCGTTCGGGCCATGCCGATCAGCGCCCGAACGCACGGCCGGCCAGCTCGACCCCGGCCGCCAGCCGCCACGCGGCCGCCGAGGCGCCCACGGCCACCGTGTAGCCGCCCGGTGCGATGCGCCAGGTGTTCGCGTCGTAGCGGGCCAGCAGGCGGGGATCCGCCTCGATGGTCACCCGGCGCGTGGCGCCCGGTTCCAGCTCGACCCGCTCGAATCCCAGCAACCGCAGGCGTTGCTCGCCGGGGGCCGCGGTCAGATACAGCTGCGGGACGTCGGCGCCGCCGCGGTCGCCGACGTTGACGACGCTGAAGCTGGCGGTGACGGTGTCACCGCCGTCGACGACCAGGTCGCGGTACTCAAAACCGGTGTAGGACAGGCCATGCCCGAACGCGAACAGCGGTTCCTGGCCGCTCGCCGCGAACCAGCGGTAGCCGACGTCGGCCCCCTCGAAGTAGTCGATCGTGGTCGGCGTCCCCCACGGCGCGCCGAGGTCGGGCAGCTCCGGGCGCGGGGTCTGGCCGAGATCGGCCGGGAAGGTGATCGGCAGCCGGCCCGACGGGTTCACCTGGCCGGCAAGGACTTCCGCGATGGCGCGGCCACCGGCCTGACCCGGATACCACGCCTGCACGACGGCGTTCACCGAGCCCAGCCACGGCATGGCCACCGGGTTGCCGGTCTCCAGCACCACGACCGTGTTCGGGTTCGCGGCGGACACCGCGGCGATCAGCGCGTCCTGGCCCCACGGCAGCGAGAGGTCGGCGCCGTCAAAGCCCTCCCCTTCGGCGCGGAGCGCGAACACGATCGCGACGTCGGCCCGCCGCGCGGCCCGCGCGGCCTCGGCCGGGCCGACGCCGGGATCGAATTCGATGTGCGCGTGGGGAAGTTGCTTTCGCAGCTCATCGAGCGGGCTCGACGGCAGCACGTACAGATTCCGCAGGCCGGCCTCCAGGCCGGGGCCGCCGATCGGGACCACGGCCGCATAGCCGCCCGGCGGAACGACGGCGCTCGAGCCGTAACCGGCCGCCACGCCCAGGTGGGCGTGGCCGCCGATGACGGCGATGCGCGCGGTCGACTCGCGCCCCAGGGGCAGCACCCCGCGATTGGTCAGCAGCACGATGCCCTGCCGCGCGATCTGCAACGCAATCGCGTTGTGCGCGTCCATGTTCGGCGCGGGCGCGGCATCGGACCGGTCGATTCCGACCGCGAACATCGACCGCAGTATCCGCCGGACCATGTCAGACAGGCGTTCCGGCGGCAGCCTGCCGTCGGCGTGGGCGGCCCGCAGGCTCCCGCCGAACGCCTCCGACCCCCACAGCAGCGCGTCGAGCTGCGCGCCGCACTCCTGGTCGAGGCCACCCAACGCGCACTCCCAGGACGGCGTCGCGCCCCAATCCGACATCACCCAACCGCGGTATCCCCAGGCGCCTTTCAGCACCCCGTTGAGCAAGTCGTCGTTCGCGGCGGCGTAGTCGCCGTTGACCTTGTTGTAGGCCGTCATCACGGCGCCGGGCCGCGAGCGCTCGATGGCCATCTCGAAGGCCAGCAGGTCGGATTCGCGGTGCGCGTCGGGATCGATGACCGCGTCCAAAAAGTGCCGGTTGGTCTCGTTGCAGTTCAACGAGTAGTGCTTGACGGTCGAAATGACGCCCTGCCGCTGTATCCCGTTGACCGACTCCGCGGCCATCGTCGCGGTCAAAAGCGGGTCCTCGGAAAGGTATTCGAAGTTGCGGCCGTTGCGCGGGTCGCGCGCGAGGTTCATCGCGCCCGCGAGCTGCACGTTGAACCCGCGGCCGCGCGCCTCCCGGCCGATCACCTCGCCGGCGGCGCGGGCCAGCGACGGGTCGAAGCCGGCGGCCAGCGCCAGTCCCGCCGGCAGCGCCGTGGCCGTGTCACCCGGGCGGTAGCCGGGGTTGGTGACGCCAAGGCCGGCGTCGCTCATCAGCAACGCCGGCACCCCGAGCCGCGGAACCCCGGGCACGTACCCGGCGCTCATCGGGACGCCCGGCGGGATGCGTGGATCGCGCACCGGCCACATGTCGCCGGCCCCCATCACCCCGATCAAGCAGCGAGAACCGCTCGTCGTCGGTCATCCGGGTTTCGACGTCGCGCGCCCGCGCGTCCGGGTCGTCCAGTTCGCTCATCGCACACCCTCTTTGGCGTAGACGACGCGCAGCACGTGGCCGAGTTCCGGCCCCATCACCAGCTCCGCCAACTCGCAGATCGTCGCGACGAACTCCGGACCGTGCGGCGGCTGCGCCCCACAGAGGTGATGCGCCACCTCATGGAGCACCACCAGCTCGCGCAGCGCCCAGTCGGCGGCACCGCGGTCGGGAACCGCGATAACGCCCGCACCGTCGTGGCTTTCGTAGTGCGCCGCGGTGGTGGCACGCCGCGCCCGCACCCGCAGCGGCGGCGTCCCCGGCCACCGTCGCCGCACCGCCGGCAGCGCGAGCACGTCGTCGACATAGCGCTGCACCGACGCGACCGACCCGAATCGCCCCTCGGGGGGAAGGGTCAACTGTGCGCCGAAGAAATCCACGACGGGTGATCCGTGCTCGGCGGCGCGGTCGAACAGCGTCCGGACGAATTCCTCGGCCGCATAGACCCTGGAGCGCTGCGAATCGCGGGCCTGAGTCACCGGCGCAATGCGTCCCGCGCCCCGGGCAGCTCGGGGCTGTTCTGCAGCCGCGCGCGCCGGCCGGCCCGGTCGCCCGCGCGCCGCGCCGCCGACGAATACCCGGCCGTGGCGCTGGTGGCCCGCCAGGTGCCGCGCGCCCTCGACGCGCCGCGATAGTAGTCGCGCAGCTCGATCTCCTTGTCCCGCAAGGCGATCGCGGTGCCCGGCGGGCGACCTCGGTCCTTGGTGGCCTCCCGCGTGGCCTGCTCGCGGGCCTCGGCCAGCCGCTGACCGACGCGGGCGCCGAACGCGAGCTGGAAGTTGAGCCGCGCGGTGATCGTCGGCGTGGGCCGGTGCGCGCCCGACGCCAGGTAGGCGTCCGACGCCCGCACCATCTGGACGACCAGGCTGGCGTACAGGGCGTGGGTCGCGTCGATGTCCTCGGCGAACCCGTACGCATAGAGGAACGTCGAGTTCGACGCCACGTCGCAGCGCACGTCGTTGGCCGCCGCGATCAGCACGAAAAGCTGCACATACGTCCGCAGCCCCCTGCTGCCCGCGGTCCCGATGGTGACGGTCCGCTGGGACGGGGCCTGCGTCGGCGAGCGGCTGGCCGCGTGCGAGCGCGCCACCGCCAGGTCGATGGAGGCCGCCGTCGCCAGCCGCTGCGCGGCGCTCAGGAAGGCGTCGGCCTCGTGCGGGTTGTCGGTGCCCTCGGCCTGGCGCAGCAGCGCGCCGATGCGGGCGAGCATCTTGTCGTCGGTCATCTGCGCCGCTCCTCCCCGTTGCTTCGCGCCGCATCGTCGCCGGCGTCGGTCATCTGCGCCGCTCCTCCCCGTTGCTTCGCGCCGCATCGTCGCCGGCGCGGGTCATGGCGCCAAACTACGGGAGCGGTACGACACGTCGTTCATCGCAGGTCAGAGCCGCTTCACGATCCAGGAGACCACGTCGGCCAGCACCTGGTCGCGCTCCGGCTCGTTGAAGACCTCGTGGTACAGGCCGGGGTAGACCTTCAGCGCGACATCGGTGGACCCGACGCAGTCGACCAGGCGGCGGCTGCCGGCGACGGGGATGAGCCGGTCGTCGGAGCCGTGCACCACCAGCAGCGGCGCGGTCAACGCCGGCGCCCGCTGCGGCATGGTCTCGCCGACCTGCAGCAGCGCGCGCCCGACGCCGGCCGGGACCTTCCCGTGGTACACCAGCGGATCGGCCTTGTAGGCCGCCACCACCGCGGGATCCCGCGAGATCGCGTCGACGTCGAGCTCCTGCACGGGCAGGCCGGGCACGAGGACGCCGAGCACCTTGGCGGCGAGCACCATCAGCGGCGAGACCAGATCCTGGGCCGCCACCGCCGGCGCCGACAGCACCATCATGTCGTAGTTGTCCGGGCGCTCGACGCCGTAGGCGAACACGATCCCGCCGCCCATGCTGTGCCCGAGCACGACGCACTTGAGGCCGGGGTGCTCCCGGGTGGCGATCCCGACCAGGGTGTCGAAATCGCCCGTGTACTCGGAGATGTCCCGCACCAGCATCCGCTTGCCGCCCGAGCGGCCGTGCCCGCGGTGGTCCAGCGCGTAGGTGACCAGCCCCGCGTCGCCGAAGCACCGCGCGACGTGGTCGTAGCGGCGGGCGTATTCGCCGAGGCCGTGCGACAGCACGACCACCGCCCGCGGCGCGATGTGCGGCGTCCACACGTCGTAGACGATGCGCACGCCGCCGACGCCGTCGAAACTCCGTTCGGTGCGGGTAGTCATCAAGGGGCAGCGTATCGGCTCCTGGAGCGCCACCGTCAGAGGCGGTGCGTAGGCTCGTTCGGGTGAGCGTGCCGGCAGAAAGCTCCGACCGGGATTTCTCCGCCCATGCCGAGCCCTACCGCCGCGAATTGCTCGCGCACTGCTATCGGATGACCGGGTCGCTGCACGACGCCGAGGATCTGGTGCAGGAGACGCTGCTGCGGGCCTGGAAGGCCTACGGCCGCTACGAAGGCAGGTCGTCGATGCGGACTTGGTTGCACCGCATCGCCACCAACGCCTGCCTGACGGCGCTGGAGGGACGGCAGCGCCGCCCGCTGCCGACGGGGCTCGGGGCGTCCAGCTCCGACCCGACCGCGGAGCTGGTGGAACGCCCCGAGGTGCCCTGGCTGGAGCCGCTGCCGGAGTTGGCGGACCAGCCGGCCGCGGCCATGTACATGCGCGCGGGCGACGCGCACCTGCCCTTTCAGTTGCACGTGCTGGACATGCGCGCCGACGGGGTGTCGCGCGTGGTGGCGTTCCTCGACGACACGTTGTTCGCCAAATTCGGTCTGCCGGAGTCGCTATGACCGAATCCCCCGTCGTCACGCCCGCGCCCGGCAAGCCGGTTCTGCTGTTGGGCGCCTTCGACATTGACGGCGTCGGCTATCGCGCCGAGGAGTTCTTCGTCTCCGGCACGGCCTCGTGCTACGCCCCGGTCGGGGAGCAGGGCGCCGACGGTCGCTGGGACGTGACGCGTTCCGGCGCAGCCGATTACACCACCAGGGCGATGGCGCTGACCCCGGCGGATCGCGCACGGTTCAATGGGACCGCGCTGGTCGAGTGGCTCAACGTGAGCGGCGGCCTGGACGCCCCGGCCGTCTGGATGATGGCGCACCGCGAAATACTGCGCGCGGGCTACGCCTACGTCGCGGTCTCGGCCCAGAAGGTCGGCGTGGACGGCGGCGCGAATCTGCTCGGGATCGACCTGTCCCTCAAGAGCCAGGATCCGACACGATACGCGAGCCTGAACCACCCGGGCGACGCCTTCGCCTTCGACATCTTCTCCCAGATCGGCGAGATCGTCAGGGACGCGGGCATTCTGGGCGAGCTGCGCCCGCAACACGTCGTCGCCATCGGCGAGTCCCAATCGGCGGTGTTCCTCACCACCTACATCAACGCCGTCGATCCGCTCGCCCAGGTCTACGACGGCTTCCTCGTGCATTCGCGATTCGGGCCGGCCGCCCCACTGGACGGCATTTCGTTGATCGAAGGACTCGAATCGTCGGCCGGGTCGCAGGCGGCGGTGAAGTACCGTCGCGACCTGCGCGTCCCGCTGATCACGATCATCACCGAGACGGACCTTTTCGGCCGCGTGCCGCTGGGCTATTACTTTGCGCGGCAACCCGACAACGAGTGGTTGCGGGTCTGGGAGATCCCGGGCGCCGCGCACGCCGACAACTACACCATTCAGGTGGCGCCGATCGACTCGGGCTCGGCGCCGCTCGACGACATCGTGGCGGCCTACGCGCCGACCGAGCTGCTGATGGGTCAGCAGCTCGGCCACTTCATCAACTTCGCGCCGCAACACCACTACGTCGTGCAGGCCGCGCTCGCCGCGCTGACCAAGTGGGTCCGAACCGGCGAGCCGGCCCCCACCGCCGCGCCCATCGCGGTGCGCGAAATCGACCACCCCCGGCCTCTTCTCGATTCCCACGGCCTCGCCGAGGGCGGCATCCGGACCCCGTGGGTGGACGTGCCGATCGCCCGGACATCCGGCGTCACCGACGACGAGAGCATCATGTCCATGCTCTTCGGCTCCGGCGAACCCTTCGACGCCGCGACGCTGCGCCGGCTCTACCCGGGCGGCGCCGGAGAGTACCTCGAGCGGTTCACGGCCGCGCTCGACGAGGCGATCGACGCGGGCTTCATCCTGCCGGCCGATCGCGCCGAGATCCTGCTGCTGGCCGCGGCGACGTACCCCGGCGGTTAGAACAGCCGGCTGTCCGGCGACGGCCCGGGCACCGGGCGCACCAGGCCGGCGCCGGTGACCAGCGGGAGGTCCAGCGCCGACAGCAGACCGGGCGGGGCCGCGCACACCGCGGGGATGGCGTTGACCATCCGCGACGCGCCGGCGATGCGCGCGCCCAGATCGTGGTCGTGGTCCTCGGCCATCTCGAATTCGCAACGCATGCTGGGGGATCCCTCGATCTCGACGCGATAGAGACCCCGGCCGGTCGCCGACCCGTAGCCCAGGTCCTTGGGCTCGATGCAGATGTGCGGCTGCGGCCAGTCCGGGGCGATGTCGTCGCGCATGCGCGTCACATGGTCGAGGACGAAGGTCGGCTTGCCGCCGACGTAACCGGTCAGCGTCGAACGCATCGCCGCGATCGTCCCGGCCTCGATGTGACCCGTTGGCGTGTCGAAGGATTCGGGCGCCGGGACGCGTTCGTTGCTCTCCTCGATGTTGTCGATCGCGACGCCCAGCCCGGCGGCCAGCTGGTGCAGCACGGGCCCCCAGCCGAAGGTGAATATTCCCGGCTGGGCCGCGAAAGCCTGGTACTCCGGCGGCTGCCCGAATCCGAGGATCTCGTAGACGGCGGACTTGTCCGGATAGGTGGCGTAGTTGAACATCTCCGTCACCCGCACCGAGTCTACGACCCGGGAGACGCCGGTAAGCACCAGCGGCAGAACGTCATTGGCGAATCCGGAGTCGATGCCGGTGGTAAAGAACGACGCACCGCCGTCCAGCGCGGCCCGTCGCAGCGGATCGGTGAACGCGCCGTCGACGGCGTCCGGGAAGACCAGCGGCACCACCGAACACGACACCACGTTCTTCCCGGCCCGCAGGATCGACACCATGTCCTCGACCGCCTCCAGCGGGCGCAGGTTGGCGCCGGCGGCATACACCACCGCGTCGGCGTCCCCGGCGAGCATCGCCGCCGGACCCTGGGTGGCCACCACCCCGACCGGCGCGATGCCGCACAGCTCCCCCGCGTCGCGGCCCGCCTTGGCGTCGCTGTGCACGACGACGTCGACGAGCTCCAGCCGCGGGTGGTCGATCACCCCGCGCAGGGCGATCACGCCCATCGAACCGGGACCCCAAACTCCCACCTTGAACACCAAAGTCTCCTAATATTAGGACGTATATTCTGAGATTTTGGACGGATCGTAAGGAGGTGGTCGTGGCCACGTCAACCGCCAAGCCGACCGCCAGGCCGACCGCCCCGTCGGCCGCCAAGTCGCCGCCCACCGCCCGCGTGATGGATGTGCTTGCCGCCCTGGCGGATTCACCGAACGGGCGGGCATCGGCCGAGCTGGCGAAGGTGTGCGGCATCAGCACCTCGACCTGCGCCCTGGTGCTCGCCGAGCTGGAACGCCGCGCCTGGGTGACGCGCCGCGAGGACCGCCGCTACGTGCTGGGCAGCGGGCTGTTCGGCCTGGTGCACGGGCTGCGGACGCAGTTCCCGCTGCTGGATCGCGGGCGCGACGCGCTGCGGTTCCTGCACGACACGCTCGGCGCGGGCTGCTCGATGTCGAGGATCGGCGGCCGGCACCTCACCACCGTCGACGCGGTCGGCCACGCCACCGACGGCGAGCACGCCGTCGGGCAGCGCTTCCCCATCGACCCGCCGTTCGGCCTGGTCGCGATGGCCTGGCGCGACGACGACTCCGTCCAGGCCTGGCTGCACCGCGTGGTGCCGCGGCTGACCCGCGCCGAAATCGCCGAGCACCGGCGGGTGCTCGCCGACATCCGGGCCCGCGGCTACGGCGCATGGCGGTTCGACGACACCCACCGATCGCTGCACCACCGGCTGGCCGACGTGCTGGCCTCGCTCGAGCCGACCGCGCGGGTGACCCGCCAGCTCACCACCCTGATGACCATGGTGACGCTGCGGTCGGTCACCGACGCGCTCGAAACAGATTTGGCGTCAACGGAATTCGTCGTGCTGCCGATTTTCGGGCCGGACGGCCAGCCGGAATACCAGATCGAGATCCACCTGGGCCGCTCGGCCGCGCTGACCCTGCCCGCGCTCGACGCCGCGCTGCGGCACGCGCAGGGACTGCTCGCCGCCGGGGCGGGCCATTAGGCTGGGCCCATGCCTGCCACCGTGGAGGTTCGGCGCGCGGCCGACAGGGCGGTCACCACCACGCCGTGGCTGAACTCCCGGCATTCGTTCTCGTTCGGCGACCACTACGACCCGGACAACACCCACCACGGCCTGCTGCTGGTCAACAACGACGACCGGGTGGGGCCGGACGCGGGTTTCGACACGCACCCACACCGCGACATGGAGATCGTGACCTGGGTGCTGCGGGGCGAGCTGACGCACCGGGATTCGGCCGGCAATCACGGGGTGATCTATCCCGGTCTGGCGCAACGCATGTCGGCGGGCAGCGGAATCCTGCACTCGGAGAAGAACGGTTCGGCCACCGAGCCGGTCCATTTCGTGCAGATGTGGGTGGTCCCCGACGAGGCCGCCATCCCGCCGAGCTACCAACAGCACGAGATCGGCGGGGACCTGTCGGGCGGCGGCCTGGTGACCGTCGCCTCGGGCCTGCCCGGGCGGGACGCGGCCATCGCCCTGCACAACCGCAACGCCGCGCTGCACGCCGCCCGGCTGCGGCCCGGCGACGCGGTGGGCCTGCCCCCGGCGCCCTACCTGCACCTGTTCGTCGCGCGCGGCCGGGTCACCCTGGAGGGCGTCGGTGACCTGGACGAGGGCGACGCGGTCCGGTTCACCGACGCCGACGGGCGGCGGGTGACGGCCGGGGAGCCCTCGGAACTGCTGGTCTGGGAGATGCACGCAAAGCTGGGCGACTGAGATTGCATAGAGTGGGCACGACAGACAGGAGCCCGCATGTCTCAAACGCAGCCGCGGCACGCGGCGCCGAACCCCAAGCGGAACATCAAGGCGGTGCGGACCGTGCGGTTCTGGGCGCTGCCCGTCGTCGTCACGCTGGCCCTGATGTCGGCGCTGTGCGCGCTCTACCTCGGGGGCATCCTGAACCCGATGACCAACCTGCGGCACTTCCCCGTCGCCGTGGTGAACGAGGACGCCGGACCGTTCGGGGCGCAGATCGCCGACGGCCTGGTCGCCGGGCTGGACAAGAACAAGTTCGACGTCCGGGTGGTTTCCCACGGCGAGGCGCGGCGACTGCTGGACACGGCCCAGGTGTACGGGGAGGCCGTCATACCGCCGACCTTCTCGTCCAACCTGCGTGAGTTCGGGGCCAGCGCGGTCGCGCCGGAGCGCGCGGCCCGGCCCTCGATCACGATCTCGACGAACCCGCGGGCGGGCACACTCGGTTCCAGCATCGCCGGCCAGACCCTGACCCAGGTGATCGCCGTCGCGAACGGCAAAGTGGGCCAACGACTTACGGCCGACGTCGCGGCCGAGACGGGCGGCGCGCCGCTGACCGGAGCCTCGGCGCTGGGTCTTGCCAACCCGATCGAGGTCAAGGCCACCGTGTACAACCCGCTGCCGAACGGCACCGGCAACGGGCTGTCGGCGTTCTATTACGCGCTGTTGCTGCTGCTGGCCGGTTTCACCGGCAGCGTGGTGGTCAGCACGCTGGTGGACGCGCTGCTCGGCTACGTGCCGGCTGAATGGGGCCCGGTGTACCGGTTCGCCGAGCAGGTGAAGATCTCGCGTTTCCAGACGCTGCTGCTCAAGTGGGCCATCATGGTGCTGCTGGGGCTGCTGACGTCGGCGGTGTACCTGGCGATCGCCGACGGCCTCGGCATGCCCATCCCGCTCGGCTGGCAGCTGTGGCTCTACGGGGTCTTCGCGATCGCCGCGGTCGGCGTCACGTCCAGTTCCCTCATCTCGGTGCTGGGCTCGATGGGCCTGCTGGTCAGCATGTTGATCTTCGTCATCCTCGGATTGCCGTCGGCGGGCGCCACGGTCCCGCTCGAGGCGACGCCGCCGTTCTTTCGCTGGCTGGCCGAATTCGAGCCGATGCACCAGGTGTTCCTGGGCGTGCGGTCGCTGGTGTATCTCGATGGCCGGGCGGACGCCGGCATGTCGCAGGCGTTGTGGCTGACGTCGGTCGGCCTGGTCATCGGCCTGCTGCTGGGCGGGATCATCACGCACCTCTACGACCGCAAGGGTTTCCACCGGATCCCGGGGGCGGCCGAGATGGCGATCGCCGAGGCGCACCAAACGCAACACCAGGCGCGCGCGGGCAAGCGCGAGACGCCAAGCGAGACGCCAAACGAAAGCCTAAGCGAGCAAACGTAATTCGAGTGCCACCCAAGCGTCACGCGTTTGTTATCAAAGTTGACAGTGTGGCCTGTCTGACTGATGCTGTGCATGTTGCATTCACCTCAGCGCCGAAAGGTCCACCGTGCTGACGCCAACCGCCAGCGTGCGCCGGCTGGCGGCCTGCTGCACCGCGGTGGCGGCCTGCGCGGTCCTGTCGGTCACCACCGGACGACCCGTCGCCCACGCCGCCGACGGCCGCGACCTGCTGGCCAACGCCATCAACACCACCAAGGGTTCCTACCTGGTCTACAACTTCGGCGCCGGCCACCCCACGCCGATGCTCAACGCGGGCGGCGGCTGGTACGAGATGAACAACGGCGGCCACCTGATGATCATCAAGAACGCGGCGGGACGCCTGGCGCCGCACCTGCTGGTCGACACCCACCAGGGCAATCAGGCGCGCTGCGAGAACAATCCCCGGGCCCGCACCGGCGAGGGACTGTGGCAGGCATCGGAGATCTACCCGCCGCTGCAGGCGTGGCAGCGGCTGGGGCAGCCGACCATCGCGATCAACGCCAACTTCTTTGACATCCGGCCCCAGCGGGGCGGCTCCTGGCGCCAGACCGGATGCAGCTCGCCGCTGGGCGCCTTCGTCGACAACACCAATGGCCGGGGCCGGGCGAACCAGGCGGTCACCGGCACCGTCGCCTATCCGGGCAAGCAGGGGCTTTCCGGCGGGGGCGAGAGCTGGAGCGCGTTGTCGACGATGATCATGCCGACCGGTGGGGCGCCGTATGTGGTGTGGCCCCGGGCCAAGAACGACTACGACGCGGCCACCCCGGTGGTCCAGGACCTGCTCAACAAGAACGAAAAGTTCGTCGCGGTCTCGGGGATCGGGCTGCTGTCGCCCGGCAACACCGGCCAACTCCACGACGGCGGTCCCAGCGCGGCGCGCACGGCCCTCGCCTACGCGAAGCAGAAGGACGAGATGTACATCTTCGAGGGCGGCAGCTACACCCCGGACAACATCCAGGACCTGTTCCGCGGCCTCGGCAGCGACACCGCGGTCCTGCTCGACGGCGGCGGGTCGTCGGCCATCGTGCTGCGCCGAGACACCGGCGGGATGTGGGCCGGCGCCGGGTCGCCGCGGGGGTCGTGCGACACGCGCGAGGTCCTCTGCGACTCGCGTGAACGGGCGCTGCCCAGCTGGCTGGCGTTCAATTAGCCTTATCCGCAGGGCTTTTGGCCTTGGCGGGCCCGGCCAGGAAGATCAGCAGGCTCAACGCCACCACCGACGCCGCGAGCACGAACACCGGGGCCACGACGAACCGCGACATCGTCGCGCCGACCAGGGCGCCGGCGCACATCGTGAAAACCACGCTGAACCGCAGCTTTTCGCGGGCGCCCGTGCCGCCGGCCAGCCGGCTGTCCAGGCCGAGGCTGACGATCGTCGACGTCAACACCGTGGTGGACAGCTCCTGGATCCCGAACTGGCGGGCGCTCGAGTGCTGCAGGCCGAACGTCGTCGCGAGGATGCCGATCATGATCAGCTTGGTGTTGTCGTGATAGTGCAGCACGCCCGCGCCGGCCATGATCGACAGCGCCACCAGCAGGGCGATTTCCGTTGCCAACACGGTGGTGATCCAGCGCCGCGTCCGCTCACCGAAATGCCGTGACAGCCGGCCGCTGAGGATCGTGGTGCACACGAAGGTGGGCAGGGCCACCGCGACCGCGGTCAGGTCGATGTTGGTCTTCGGGGCCAGCCAGAAGCCGAGGAAGATCACGTTGCCGGTCATGTTGGCCACGAAGACGTGGCCGAGCGCCAGGATGCTGATCGAGTCGGCCAGGCCGGTGGCGAAGGTCAGCAACAGCAACGCCGCGACGGTCATCCGGTCGGACACCGGCGAGTCGACGGACATGGGCTGCAGTATATTTCGGTGGGCTCGGCCGGCCGGCGCTACGCGTGCGGCGTCAGATCCAGCGAGGTGATGGTCGTCATCCGGGTCACCAGCCAGCGGCCGTTGGCGCGTTTCATGAACAGCCGGTAGGACAGGTATTTTAGTGACGGGATGTTCTTGGTCAGCGGGCTGGTCGACGTGGTGTTGGTATAGACCATGACGACGGCGTTCGGGTCATCGAGCGATTCGACCGCCGCGCCGGTGACCTCGGTGTTATTGGTCACCTTGGCCTGCTTGTTCGGGGCCACGATCGCGTCGACGAATTTGCGGTACTGCGCCTCGAAGTCGCCGGCGAGGTAGGCCGCCGCGCGGTCGGCGAGGCCGTCCATGTTCTCCGGCGTGTAGGTCCACAGCGTCGTGATCGCGCGGGTCGCGGTCCGCGCGACTTTCAATTTGGTTGCGGCGGTGGCGCGATCGGCCAGGTACGGCTGGACCGCCGCGCCGCCGAAGGCCGCCGAACCGACGAAGAGCACCGCGGCCACGGCGACGGCGACGGCGAGCCGCTTCCCGGCCGGCCGCCTCCCGCGGCCGCCCGGCCCGGCCTCCTCGGCCTGCTCTTCGGGCTTCGCGTCTTCGGCGGATTCCGTTGGGGCGTCGGCGCTTTCGTCAGGCTCCGCGGGGCCCTCGGTGGTCGGGGTCAGATCACCTGCAGCAGGTTGCTGATTTTCCACTGCTTCCCTTCCTGCGTGGCGGTCGCCGTCCAACGATTGGCGTTCCCGAATACCTGCTTTTCGTCCGCCGACTTGGAGGTCACCTCGGTGGCCACCATCACGTTGGCGCTGCCGTCGTCGTTCCACCGTTCCAGGCCGGCGCCCAGGACCGTGCCGGTCGCCGGTTCGGCCCGGGCGACCTGGAGCAGGATCTCGTTGGCCTTTTCCTGGTACTGCCGGGCGAAATCGCCGGTCGCCTGGGCCAATATCCCCGCCACATAGTCGTTGGCGTGGTAGGGGTCGATGGAGGTGAACTGCGTCATGAACCCCGACACGTAGCTGATCACCTCGCGGTCCCTCGACGCGGCGCGCGCCCGGGATTCGTGGGAGATCAGCATCAGGGTGCACACCGTGACCGCGGCGGCCATCAGCACCGCGGCCACGGCGCCGGCCAGCGGCAACCCCCACGGTCGCCGCTCCGGCACGGGGCGCGCGACGAGCAGCGGTTCCTCGCCGGGCCGAAACTTGCGCCGGGGGCTCATTTTCCGTTCCCGGGGGGTTTCGGTTTGGTCAGCACGGCGAGGTCGTCGACGCGCCAGCGGTCGTCGCCGCCCTTCGCGAAATCCACCCGCACGGTCGCGCTGATGTAGCGTTCGTCGGGCGCCGCGCCCCGCCGGCCCTGCAGGAACAGCAGCATCGTCGCCCGATCCGGCGCGGCGGACTGGACCGACCAGTCGACCGGCCAGTACTCGTTGATGACCGCGTTCCCCTTCCGCACCACGTCCTGCTGGGCGGCCAGCTGGTCCCGGTATTTGTCGGTGGCCAGCGATCGGGCGCGCGCGAAATCGTCGCTCAACGATTTCGGGTCGTACGTCAGCATCTGAGCGACGATCTTCGGCCCCTGCACCGCGATCTGTGCGCGGGTCTGATCGGTCGCCCGATCGCGGGAGTACACCGCCAGGTAGCTCACGGCGGCGCCCGCGAGGCAGACCGCCGCCGCGGACAGCACCGCCGCCGCGATCCACCGCCGCGCGTCGGGCCGCGACCCGCCCGGCTCGACGCGTCGCACCTCGGTGCGCGACAACAGGTCGGCGAAGGTGCGGCGCCGCGAATCCCACAGCGGCCACAGCCATCCCACCACCGACGCGGTGTCCAGCAGGTGCGCCAGGTCGCGCAGCAGCAACCGCCACGGGCCGGCGGCCGTCCCGTCGCGGCGCACCACCGCGATCCCGAAGAGGGTGCGCCCCAGGCTCCAACCGGTCGCCGCCGGCAACAACAACCGGTTGGCCAGCATCGCCAGGACGGCGACGCCGATGACGGACACGCACGCCCACCACCACGCGCCGCGCGCCGGCACGGTGACCGACACCAGGGCCATCGTCGCCACCACCGCGGCCGCGGTCAGGACGTCGATGGCGAACGCGCCGACGCGGGAATGCCAGGGCGCCAAGGCTTCCCGCGGCGGTTCCGGGACGGCGGCCTCGGTTCGGGTCCGGGTGTGAGCCTCCTCGACCACCACCGTCACTTCGTCACCTGGTCGAGTTTGGAAATCTTGTACTGGCCCTCGGCGAGCGCCATCCGCACCCGCAGGCGGTAGCCGGTCTCGTTCTGCGACTGGTCGGTAGACACCTTGACGCGCATCGCGACGAGCACGTCGACCGAACCGTCGGCGTTGTTGCGCTCGACCGCCGCCCGCACGTCGGACACCTGGACGTGGATGTTCGCGGCCTGATACGCCTGGACGAGCATGTTGGTGTAGAGCAGGGCCTGGGCGCGGAAAGCGTCCGTGCCACAGTCGATGATCTTCTGTTCGCTCGCGGCCATCGCGGTGCCGTCGGGCGCCTGGGTCGCCGAAACGCAATCCACCGCCGCCTTGAGCGCGGCGGCGTCGTTGCGCGCGATGGCCAGGCTTTCGTGGTGGGAACGCAGCGCGAAGTAGCCACCGGTTCCCAGGGCGGCCGCGCACAGCACAAGCGCCGCAACAACACCGGCGACCCAGCCACACCCCAGGCGCGACGGACCGCGCCCGGCGCCGGCGTCCACGGCGGCGGGCGCCGGCTCCTGCTGGTTCTTCGGGCCCGATCTCCGGGAAAGCCCGCGCAGGCGACCAAACATCGGCATCGGTGGGGGTTCAGCCGGCCGGCGCCAGCATCTCCTTCCATCCGTCGTCTCCGGTCCTGGTCGAGTTTTCGACGGAGTACTTGACCCCGTCGGGCCCCACCAGTTCACCGCTCTGGGGGTTGTAGACGGCGGCGGGCGGCCCGCCGGGGGTGTAGACGCACGGGTTGGGCTGTTGCCCATTGCATTGCACCGTCCCGGTTCCCGGCCGCGACAGGGGGTCGCTGACCGGCGGCGGCGTCCCCGAGACCCGGTTCGACGGCGCCGGGTTCATGCCGTTGTCGACGGACGGCGCCGGGATCACCATGCCCGGCCGCACCGACTGATCGCAGCGCGCCGCCGGCGCGGGGCAGGTCAGGATCTGGTTCGGGTCGCCGTACCAGGGGTTGGTCCCCGCCGGAACGTACGGCTTGGGGTCGCGGCACTCCCGGGGCGTGGCCGCGCGCTTGCCGGGGATGTCCGTGCACGGGATGTTGCGCGACCCGCGCACGCTGTTGGCCGGCGTGTCCATCGGGATCTTGCAGTAGGTGCCGGTCGGCAGCGGCTGCATGCTGGTGTCCGCCGGGGACCGCCACTCCGATGCCGGAATGAAACCGGTCAGGCATGGCGGCGGCTGGTTGATGGACAACGCGAGGTCGAGCGCGGCCTGGTTCGGGAACGGCGCGGCGACGGTCTGGGCGATCGAGGCGCCCTGCGGCAGGAAGACCAGCACCTGCTCGACCCCGGTGTGGTAGCGCTTGAGCAGGTCGATGACGACCTCGAGGTTCGCCAGCGTCTGCGGCAGCGAGTCCCGGACGCCGCTGAACACCTCGTTGACCTGATCGGCCGTTGGTGCAGCCTGCGTCAGCAGGCTTTTCAGGTGCTGGTCGTTGGCCGCGCTCTGCGCGCCCAACCTGTCCAGGTTGCGCGCCCAGCGCTCGATCGCGCTGCCGGAATCGACCTGGCTGTCCAGGACCGGGCCGGAGTTCTGGATGATGTCGTTGACGTCGGTGATGTTCGTCTTGAAGTCACCGACGATCGCCTGGGTGGAGTCGACCAGCCGCTGCAGCGCGGGACCCAGCCCGCCGACGGATTGCGCCGTCTCGTCGAGCAACGAGCCGATCTTGTCCTTCGGCAGCGCGGCAAGCCCCCGGTTGGCGGTGTCCAGCGCCGGCCCGATCTCGGCGGGCACCGTGCCCTTGGCGATGGTTTGCCCGGGCGAGAGGTACTTGCCGGGATTCCCGGTCGACACCAGGTCCAGGTACTGCTCGCCGACCGCCGACACGGAGTGGACGTTCGCGATCGCGTCGACCGGGATCTTGTAGCGGCTGTCGACGCTCATGGTCGCCTCGGCGCCGGTTTCGGTGGGCTCGACGTCGGTGACCTTGCCGATGGTGATGCCGCGATAGGTCACGTTGGCCGTCGGATACAGGCCGCCCGACGCCGGCAGCTCGGCCTTGAGCGTGTACCGGCCGATGCCCACCAGGCTCGGGATCTGCAGGTAGTACACGCCCAGCACCAGCAGCGAGATCACCGTGAGGATGCCGAACAGCACCAGCTGGCGTCGGATGAAGCGAGTCAGCATTGTCCTCTGTCCGCCCTTTCCACCAGCGGTCCGCCCGGCGCGTCGTTCGGGTTGGGCGTGTAGCGGACGTCGGGGATCATCGTCTCGGGGTCGCGCCCGAACGACTGCTCGAGCGCGCGCAGCGACCCCGACAATCCGGTGCCGGTGAGGAACGCGTTGTCGACGGCGCTGTAGGTCAGGTCGAGCGTCAGCGACACGTTGACGTAGTCACCGCGGAACAGCTTGGGAACGGTGTCGATGTCGAACGGCTGGGTGAGGATCAGCTTCAGCGCGCCGATCAGATACGGCGAGGCGCGGCCGAGTTCCCGCAGCGGGCATTGCAGCGATTGCAGGTCGGTGTGCAGGGGGCCGCGGGCTTCCGACAGGTACTGGTCGGCGGCCTGGCTGAGGCGCCCCACCGCGTCGACGGCGTTGATGAGCAGGTTCTTGGTGTCGGCGAAATGCTTGATCAGCGGCGGGATCTCGGTAAACACGCGGTCCAGGACGTCGGCGCGGCCACCCACGTAGGTCAGCAGCCGGTTGGTCGAGTCGATGGCGTGGGTGATGTCGTCGCGCTGTTGATTCAGCTGGTCGGTGAAGGTGTCCAGCTTGCCGAGGAAGGCCCGGATCTTGTCCGCGCGCCCGTTGAAGATGTTGTAGACCTCGTTCTGCAGCACCTCCAGGTTGGGGATGCCGCCGCCGCGCAGGATCAGCGAGAGGCTGGCCAGGGTCTGCTCGGTGGTGGGGTACGCGGACGAGTTCTTCAGCGGGATGGTGTCGCCGTCCTTGAGCAGCTGCGGCGACGGGTTCGGCGGCGCGGCCAGCTCCACGTGCTGCGAGCCCAGCAGCGACGTCTGGCCGATCTTGGCGGTGGCGTTCTTCGGGAGCTTGACCGAATTGTCGATGCCCAGCGTCAGGGTGGCCACCCAGTTCTTGAGGTTGATGGCCTTGATCGAACCGACGTAGACGTCGGCGACCATCACCTTGCTGTTGCCGTTGATCGCCAGCGTGTCCGGCACCTGCGCGTAGATCGTGTAGGACCCCGCCCCGCCGCCCGGGCCGCCGGGGATCGCCACGTTGGAGATCCCGCGCCAGCCGCACGAGCTCAGCACCAGCGCGGCCACCAGCAGCGCCAGCCCCTGCCAGGCCCGGTGACGGATCGCGCTCACTGGCCACCTCCCACGTCGGCGGGCACCGGCGGGCCGCCGGCGTTGGGTGCGGGCGCGGCCACCGGCACCGGCGTCGGCGCGACGGGACCCGGGGCGACCGCCGGGCCCGGCGGCGGCGGGCCGATGGGCACCGGGGCGTTCAGGCCCATGGGCGGCAGCACCGGGTTCTCGTCGTAGGCGTTCGGCGGGCCCGGCGGGGTCTGCAGGTTCGACTGGACGGGCGCGATGTTGGGGCCGCCCATCAGCTCGGCCAGCGAGTCGGGCGTCATCAGGCCCGCCGTGATCGGGCCCACCTGCTGGCCCTGCATGCCCGGGGCGACGATCCACCCCTGCTGGGTGTTGCGGTGCGACAACGGCGTGTCCGGCACCCAGATCCCCGGCACGGTCGTGTCCTTGTACCCGTTGGGCGGCTGCAGCCGGGGCTCGGAATAGGCGACGTCCTTGGGCAGCGTCTCGGCGGTGCTGAACAGGTTCAGGCCGAACGGCAGGTAATTGAACTTGATCGCATCGAGGATCGGCGCCAGGTACTGCGCGCACAGTTCCGCCGACTCCTGATACCCGAGCCGGCTGCCGGCCTGAATCGAGCTGCAGATGAACTGCATCGGGTTCGCGAAGCTGGTGATCGCCGGGATGGCGACCACGGAGCCGTGCGACGGGTGATAGATCTGGTTGATGTTCGCCGCGGCCGTCGGGATGACGTGCAGGGCGGTCTCCAACCCGTTCAGCGGCTCCGGTTGCAGCAGCGCGTTCGTCGCGGTCGCCAGGTTGTTGACGTCGTGGGTCAGCACCTCGCGGTTTTTGTCGAGGAACGGCCGCACCGTGGAAAGCAGGCTGTCGAACTGCTGCAGCGCGTTGGCGAGGTCGGTGTCGTTGTGCGCCAGCCGGGTGGTGAAGTCCGCCAGGTTCTGGTTCAGCGCGACGAACTGCTGGTCGTCCTGGTGCAGCGCGTTGACGAACAGCGCCAGGCTGCGCACCACCGCGAAGAAGTCGCCGCGGCCCTCGTTGAGCGCGGTCAGCGCCCGCGACAGGTTGGTCAGCGTCGTGTTGATCTGCTTGCCCTTGCCGGCCAGCCCGTCGGCGAACGACTCGATGACCTCACCGAAGGGCCCCTTCGGCTGCTCGGGGGTCGGGCCGAGCTTGGAGATGATGTTGGTGATGCTGTTGCGCAGCTCGTCCCATTCCACCGGCACCTGGGTGCGCTCCTCCGGGATCACCGCGTTGTCGGCGAGCACCGCGCCACCCTTGTAGGGCGGCTCCAGCTGGATGGCGCGCGAGGCCACCAGGGTGGGGTTGAGGATCACCGCGGAGGCGTTGGCGGGCACCTTGTACTTGTTCTCGTAGTGGAAGGTGACCTTCATCTTGTCGCCGGTCGGCTCGATCTTGTCGATCGCGCCCACCCGCAACCCCATGATCTGCACCTTGTCGCCCGGGTAGAGCGCGTTCGCGGCGGGGAAGTAGGCGACCACCGTGTTGTTCGTCAGCTTCTCGTACAGCCGCCAGCCGACGTACCCGACGACGAGGGCCAGCACGATCGCCAGCGACCCGACGATCACCGTCGCCCGGGTCAGCTTGGGGAGCCGGATGTTGCGGATGTCAAAGATGGTGCTCAATTCTGGCTACCCCCTCCCGCCGCGCCGCTACCGCCGGTGCCGCCGGGGTTGATGAACGGCGCCGGCAGCTGGTTCCCGGGCCCGGGCGGGGCCGGTGGGCCGGGCGGCAGGCCCGGGGCGAACGTCGACGGCGGCGGGGTCGGGCCGGCCGGCGCCAGGTTCTCGGTGCGCGCGCCCGGCGGCGCCTCCGCCGGAAGCGGCACCGGGGTGCCCGGGACGTTGGGGGCCGGCTGGCCCGGCCGCCCCGCGATCGGGATGCCCGGCGTGGGCGGCAGGCCGGCGGGGTTGGGCGGCGAGGCGTCGACGTCGATCGGCGCGGGGAAGCCCGGGCCGCCGAACGGGCCGACCGTCGCCCCCGCGCAGGGCAGCGGGTTCCACGGCCGCGGCAGGCCCTCGTCGCCGACGGTGACGTTGCCGCCGGGATTCGCCGGCGCGTAGGAGCACGGCGACCCGGGCGGGACGGCGGGTCCCGGGTGATCCGGGGTGCCTTCCAGCACCGGGGGCGCCGGCGGCGGCGCGCCGTTGGGGAACCGGGTGCCGTTGGGGTCGGGCCAGCGGTATTCCGGCAGCCCGGCGCCGCGCCAGAAGTTCTCCGGGTCGATGCCGCGCTTCTTGAACGCCGCGTCGACCCACGGCTGCAGAATCTGATAGAAGGCCAGGTTGTGCAGGACCACCTTGAAGAATGGCCCCGACGCGATGGCCTCGTTCAGCGACGGGAGGAACTTGCCCACCTCGACGAGCCCGGCCGCCACGTCGTCCTTGCGCTCGACCAGGATGTCGCTGACCGTGCGCAGCTGCTCCAGCACGTGGTTCAGGTTCGGGTTGTCGTTGATGAGCCCCTTCACCTGCTGCGAGAACGCCGCGACGTTGGCCAGCAACGCGTTGATGGCCTGGCCGCGTTCGTTGAACGCGGCCAGCAGCGTCTTGGCGTTGACCAGCAGCCGGTCGACCTGGTCGCTGCGGTCACCCAGCACGCTGGCCACCTGGTTGGCCTGGGCGAGCAGGTGCTTGATCTCCTCGTCGCGCTTGCCGATCGTGTCGGAGAACTTCGCCACCCCGTCGAGCGCGGCGCTCAGGTGCGGGTAGGTCTGGTCGATGGTCTGCGACAACACGTGCAGTGACTGCTTGACCGTGTCGATGTCCCAGCCGCTGGCCGCCTTGGTGACGTCGAAGAAGGCGTCGTAGATCTGATAGGGCGTCGTGCTTTGACCCAGCGGCAGGGTGGCGCCGGGCTCCAGCGGCCGGTCGCCCCGCGCCTCGATCTCGAGGATCTTCTTGCCGAGGATGGTGTCCGTCTTGATCGCCAGCCGGCTCTCGGTGCCGATGGTTTCGGCGCCGATCGAGAACTTCAGTACGATGTGGTCCCCGTCGATCTTGAGGCCCTCGACCTTGCCGACGTCCATGCCGGCGATGCGCACCTTGTCGCCCGTGTTGATTCCGCCCGTATCGGTGAACTGCCCGTAGTAGCTGGGCTTGGCGAACAGCATCGGGACGCTCGTGAAGCTTTGGCCCACGCCGATGACGAGGGCCGTCACGAGGATGCCCATGATCCCGATGCGCAGCCGGTTGGGAGGTTCGAGCGTTCTCATTGCGGCGTGCACCTGCCCGTCGGCTGCTGGAACAGCCGGACCGTGCGGACCGGGCCGCCGGACTGCAGCCCGTTGATCTTGAGCGTGACGTCGCAGGCGTAGAAGTTGACGAAGTCCCCGTAGGACCCGATGCCGCGCCCGATCATGTTCAGCGCGGTCGGCACCTTGTGCAGGTAGTCGGTCAGCTGTTGGCGCTGATCGATGAGCGGCTGCTGGACCGCGTCGAGGTAGTTGAGGGTCTTGTGCAGCAGGGAACGGTCCTCACCCAGCAGGTCGGCCACCGTTCCGGCGGCGTTGCTGATGTGTGCGGTCCCGCCGGCCAGCTGATCGCCGTGGTCCTTCAGCCCGGTGATCAGCACCTCGAGGTTGTTGATGGTCTGATCGAAGTCCTTGCGGTGCCGGACCGTGGTGTCCAGCACGATGTTCAGGTTTTTGACGACCTCGCCGATCGCCCGGTCCCGCTCACCGAGCTGCGAGGTGAGCTGCGCGGTTTGGTCGAGGATGTCGTTGATGGTGCCGCCCTGCCCCTGGAACACGGTGACCAGGGCCGACGCGATGGTGTTGACCTTCTGCGGGTCCAGCGCCCGAAACAGCGGCTTGAAGCCGCCGATCAGCGCGTCGAGGTCGAGCGCGGGCGACGTCCGCGCCAGCGGGATGAAGCCGCCCGGCGGCAGGACCCGGTCGGCCCCTTCTCCCTCGCCGCGTTTGAGCTCCAGGTAGCGGTTGCCGATCAGGTCGAGGTAGCGGATCTGTGCGGTCGTCGACTGGTACAGCGGCACCGCGCGGTCGACGTTGAAATCCACCCGCACCCGCTTGCCGCCGTCGATCAGGTGCACCGAGCTGACCTTGCCGATCTCCACCCCCGAGGCGCGGACGAACTGGCCCTGCCGCAGCCCGCTGACGTTGCTGAACTCCGCCGAGTAGCCGTAGGTGCGGTCGAAGCGCATCTGGCCGAACACCACGATGATCATCACGGTGAACAGCAGCAGCACCAGCGAGAAGGCGCCGAGTCGGACGAGGGTACCGGTGATTTTCATGGGTTGATCGTGTTGTCCCCTACCTGGCGGCCCCAGACGTACTCGATCGCATACGGCGAACCGGTGTCCAGGTGGTTGTACGGCGCGATGCTGTTGCCGGAGTCCATCACCAACTCGGGCGCGGGCCACAGGTCGTGGGTGATGGTCTGCCAGCAACCCGGCGCGCCGCCCGGTCCACCGCGGGCATTCACCCGGGGCAGGTTTTCCGGATAGATATAGGGATTGGGCGCCCCGCCGACCACTCCGGCCAGCCCGCCGAGTCCCATCGTGAGCGCGTTGAGGGCCACGAACGACAGCGGGTTCAGCAGCAGTCCCGCGCCCGACAACGCCTGGGTATGGCTGTTCAGCGAGTAGCCGTTGCCGCCGAGGAAGCTGGCGGCCTTGGGTTCGATGTCGTGATAGTTGCGCACGGTGCAGAACAGCTCCGGGCTGTAGGTGTCCAGCAGCTGGGCCGTCGGCACCAGGTCCTTCGCTCCGCGCGCCAGGTACGGCCCGCCGCGGCCGAAAATGTCCGCGCCGGTGTTGCCGAACCCGGCCGCCGACAACAACGCCCGGTCCAGGTCCTTTTGCTGCTGATTGAGCGTGCGCGACGTGGTCACCGCGTTGTTGAGGAAGTCGAACAGGTCCGGCGAGGCGTTGGCGTAGGTGTCGCCCAGGCCCGCCAGCTGCCGGATGTCGTGCCGGGCCTGCGGCATCTGCGGGTTGACGTCGTCGAGGACCGCGTTGGCGTTGACGATCGACTGCCCGAACCTGTCACCCAACCCGGCCAGCGATTGCGCGGCGGCGCTCAGCGTCAGGTTCAGCTTGACCGGATCCACCTTCTCCGCGATCGAGGTGATGGTCTGGAACAACGTGTTGATCTCCGTGGTCACCGACCTGGCGTCGATCACGGTCTGCGGTGTGATCCGTTGCGGCGACGGGTTTTTCGGTGTCGTCAACGACACGTACTTGCCGCCGAACACCGTGGTCGCCTTGATGTCGGCGTTCACGTTGGCCGGGATCAGCTGGAGGTAGCGCGGGTAGACGTCCAGGCTGAACTTGGCCGCCGGCCTGCCGTCACGCACGGTCTCCGAGATGGTGGCCACCCGGCCGATCTCCACCCCGTTGTAGGTGACCTTCGAGCCCGGGTCCATCACCAGCCCGGCCCGCGACGCCACCATCGTCAACTTCGCCTTGGGGGTGAAGTTCCCCCTGAACTGCCCGTAGACCAGCACCAGGATCACCGCGGCGACCACCAGCATCGCGATCCCGGCCACCTTGTACGGCGGGTTTCGCGAGGGGTTGATCTGCACGGGCGACGACATGGCGGCTACACCGTGAGCGCGAAGTTGGGGTTGACACCGTAGAGCGCCAGCGCGGCGGCCAACACGACCACCTGCACCGACACCAGCGAGAAGCGCATCGAGCGGCCGACGGCCTCGCCGACGCCGACCGGCCCGCCGCCCGCGTTGTACCCGTAGTAGCAGTGGGTGATCATCACGACCGCCGTGATGATGATGGCCTCCACGAACGACCAGAACACGTCGTCCGGGCGCAGGAACGTCCGGAAGTAGTGCTCGTAGGTGCCGTTCGACTGCCCGTAGAGCACCGTCGTGGTGATCTGTGGCGACAGGAACGACATGATCATCGCCAGCGCGTAGAGCGGGATGATCACCACCAGCCCGGCCATGATCCGGGTGGTCCCCAAGAACGAGATCGACTTGACCCCCATCACCTCCAGGGCGTCGATCTCCTCGCTGATCCGCATGGCCCCCAGCTCCGCGGTGGCGCCGGCGCCGACCGTGGCCGCCATCGAGATGCCCGTCACGACGGGGGCGGCGATGCGGACGTTGATCAGGGCGGCGAAGAAGCCGGTGAACGCCTCCACCCCGATGTTGCCCAGGGACGCGAACCCCTGGATGGCGACCAGGGAGCTACCGGACAGCGTCACGAAACCGACGATCGCGACGGTGCCGCCCACGACGGCCATGGCGCCGGTGCCCATGCCGATCTGGGCGATCAGCCGCAGCGTCTCCTTGCGGTAGTTGCGCAGGGCGTGCGGGATATTCGCGAGGCACACCCCGCCGAACCAGGCCATCCGGCCGATGTCGTCGAGCCCGCGGCCGGCGGCGCCGCCGTAGCGATCGAGGTTCTCGGCGGCCCGCGGGAAGCGGGCGCGCAGCACGGCGGCGGTCGACATGTCAGTGCCCCGTCCCGAATCGCACACCGATCGTGGTCAGCACCACGTTGACCGCGTACAGCGCGACCACGCACAGCACGACGGTCTCGTTGACGGCGGTGCCCAGCCCCTTGGAGCCGCCGCGCACGGTCAGCCCGCGGAAACAGCCGACCAGCCCGGCGATCAGGCCGAACACCGCGGCCTTGACCGTCGCGATGACCACCTCGGGCAGCCCGGTGATGGTGGTCAGGGTCGCGAGGTAGGCGCCGCCCGACACGTTCTGCAGGTACACCCCGAACAGGTAGCCGCCGACCAGCCCGACGGTGATCACCAGGCCGTTGAGCAGGGTGGCGACCAGGGTCGCGGCGATCACCCGCGGCACCACCAGCCGGTGGATGGGGTCGATGCCGAGCACCTCCATCGCGTCGATCTCCTCGCGGATGGTGCGGGCACCCAGGTCCGCGCAGATCGCCGTCGAACCCGCGCCGGCGACCACCAGCACGGTGGTCAACGGGCCCAGCTGGGTGACCGCGCCGATCGCCGCGCCCGCGCCGGACAGGTCGGCGGCGCCGAACTGGGCCAGCAGGACGTTGAGGGTGAAGATGAGCAGGACGGTCAGCGGGATCGAGACCATGATGGTCGGCAGGAACGCCACCCGCATGATGAACCAGCACTGCAGGATGAACTCGCGCCACTGGAATGGCCAGCGGAAGAGGGCTTTTCCGGTCAGCACGCACATCCGGAAGAATCCGCCGATGAGGGTCAGCGGCGTCTCCAGCTGGTCGCGGAGGTAGCCGAGCAGGTGCGGACCCGTCGACGTCGAAGTCACCGCTTCCCCCTCACCCCGGGGTCGCGCGCCTGACGGTTCCGCGACGGAACGCGTCGCACGCCTCCCCTTTGCCCCGACCCTACGTCAGTGACCATCGGCTCCCTACTCGCGAGTAGTAACGGAGACCACAGGAATGTACCCGATGGCCGTGCACGTGTGAACCGCATCCGCACAATTAACCCTTCGTCAACAGCGGGCAAACATTACACTTCGCGTCATCCTTCCCCTCTGGTCGTTGAATCGTTTGCGGTGGAACGACTTTCGGTCGTGTAGGCGGCGCCGTAGCGCACCCGTAGCTCAGTCTTGAGCACCTTGCCGGCGGGGTTGCGGGGCAGCGCGTCGACGATCTCGAGCGCCTTGGGATGCTTGTAGCGCGCCAGCCGCTCGGCCAGGAACTCGTGGAGGTCCTCGAGCCGCAGCGGGTCGCGCGCGACGGCGGCGACGGCGATCGGCACCTCGCCCCATTTCTCGTGGGCCCGGCCGATGACGGCGACCTCGGCGATGCCGGGATGGCCGGCGAGCACGTTCTCCACCTCCGCGCAGTAGATGTTCTCGCCGCCGGAGATGATCATGTCCTTCTTGCGGTCCACCACCCACACGTAGCCGTCCCCGTCCATCCGGACGAGGTCCCCGGAATGGAACCAACCGCCCGCGAACGCCTCCGCCGTGGCCTCCGGGTTGTTCCAGTAGCCGCTCATCAATGTTGGTGCCCGGTAGACGATTTCGCCCACCTCGCCGACGGGCACGTCGTTCATGTTCTCGTCGACCACGCGGGCGGCCACCGTGGGGATCACCTTGCCGACCGACCCGCGTTTGCGGATCGCGTCCTCGCCCAGCAGCATGCACGTGACCGGCGACATCTCGGTCTGGCCGAACGCGGCCAGTATCTGGGTTCCGGGGAACGTCGCCGACATCTCCCGCAGCAGCGCGTCCGGCGCCGGGGCGGCCCCCCACGACATCACCCGCAGCCTCAGGTCGCGCGGCCGCGCCCGCTGCTCGGCGCACACCGCCTGCCACTGCGCGGGGACCAGGAAGATGCCGGTGACCCTCTCGGCCGCCAACACGTCGAGCAGCTGCCCGGGATCGAACGCGCCCAGCGGATAGATCACCGTGGGGGTGCCGAGCAGCATGCCGGTCAGCAGGTTGCCGATGCCGGCGATGTGGAAAAACGGGACACCGACGAAGCCGACGTCGCCGTTGATGTCGGCGCCGTTGGTGTAGAGCCCGGTCATCGCCTGGCCGGTCAGGTTGGCGTGGGTGAGCACCGCGCCCTTCGGGCGACCGGTGGTGCCCGAGGTGTACATGATCAGCGCCGGCGAATCGTTCGGGATGTCCCTGGGTTCGTGAGCCTCGCCCGGCTCGTTGACGAGGTCTTCGTAGCCCAACACGCCGTCGCCGGTCGAGCCGCCGGCCGCGACGACCGTGTCCAGCGACGGCCGGATGTCACGGACCCCGGTGGCCACCGGGGCGAGCACCGCCTCGGTGATCATCACGCGCGCCTCGCAGTCCTCCACCAGGAACACGATTTCGGCCGGCGTGAGCCGGAAGTTCAGCGGGACGGCGATGGCCCCGAGGGAGTTGACGGCCAGCACCGACTCGACGAATTCGGTGCGGTTGAGCATGAGGATCATGACCCGGTCGCCGAAGCCGACTCCCCGGCGGCTCAACGCGTCGGCCAGCGCCGTGACCCGGCGGCGCAACCCACCCCACGTCACCGTCCTGCCCAGGAACCGCAGCGCCGTCGCGTTCGGCTGCATCAGCGCGTGGCGCTCGAGTTGGTTCACCCAGTTCTGCCGCCGAGCCAGATACGGCTGCTCTTGGGCTAGTTTCTGGGCCTGTGTCAGATGGCTGGCCAATTGCGCGGTCAACTAACGCCTCCCCTTCACCTCCACACCGCTTGCGCCAGGTTGATATTTGATAAAACATAGTGTTGTGTAGATCACACTATGGCTTTGACGGCCCCCCTGACAAGACCCGGCCAAGCCCCGTCAAGCCCGTGAAAGCGCTGGCAGCCCGCGTGAACGCACCGACATCCATGCAACCGAGGACCCGGCGGCCACTGCGCCGCGCGCAGTTGTCCGACGGGGTCGCGGGCCACCTGCGGGCGGCGATCATGTCCGGGACGCTGCGCCCGGGAACGTTCATCCGCCTCGACGAGACCGCGGCCGAACTCGGGGTCAGCGTCACGCCGGTGCGCGAGGCGCTGCTGAAGCTGCGCGGCGAGGGCATGGTGCAGCTCGAGCCGCACCGCGGTCACGTCGTGTCGCCGCTGACCCGGCAGGACATCCAGGACATCTTCTGGCTGCAGGCCACGATCGCCAGGGAGCTGGCCGCCGCGGCCACCGACCACATCACCGACGCCGGGATCGACGAGCTGGAACGCATCAACGACGCGCTGGCGGCGGCCGTCGGATCCAGCGACGCCGAGACCATCGCGGGCATCGAGTTCGCCTTTCATCGCGTCTTCAACCAGGCCAGCGGCCGGATCAAGCTGGCGTGGTTTTTGCTGAACGCCGCGCGCTACATGCCGGTGCTGGTGTACGCGGCCGATCCCGAATGGGGCGTGGCCGCGGTCGGGAACCACCGGGAGCTGGTGGCCGCCCTGCGCCGGCGCGACGCCGCCGCCGTCATCGAGTGCACGGTCTGGCAGTTCACCGACGCGGCGAACCGGCTGACCGAGACGCTCGACCGCACCGGCGTCTTCGGCTGAGCCGGGCCTTAGTCGTTGCCGTTCAGCTGCTCGGCGCGCTGCTTGAGGTTTTCGGCGAGGCGGTCGAGCACGTTGTTGAGAAGCTGCTTCACCAGCGGCGCGGGCACCGGCATCGACGTCTCGACGTCCACGTCCACCGTCAGCAGGCTCGACGCGCCGGTCGCCACCACGCTGAACAGCTGCTCCTGCTTGGTGAACAGGTCGCCCTGCTGCAGGGCGGTCTGGATCTGGTTTTCCCCCGGGTAGTAGACCGCCTGGATGAGGGTGCTCTGGACGCCCTGGACCTCGGTGTCGAGGCGCACCTGGCTGGGGCGCCCGTCGTCGTAGCGGGCGAGCACCCACAGGCCCTTGATCCCCTCGTTCCACTCCGGGTAGCGCTCGAAATCGGCGACGATGGCCATGATCGACGCGGCGTCGGCGCCGATCTCCACGGTCTTGCTCAAAACTGGCATTGGCGAAGCATAGCCGGGCGCGGCCGGGCCCCGGTCCCGCCGAAACCTAGTGGTCGCCGGCACCGAGTCTGCGTTGGTGGCATCCAGACTGCACTCAGATCGCGTTTGAGCGCTCAGCGTCGCTCCCACCGCAGTCTCGGCGCCTCAGCTACTGGCCCACGCGGGCCGTCGACAGCAGGGAACGGATGGCGGCGGGAATCGGGACGGGCTTGCGGCTGGTCCGATCGACGTAGACGTGCACCCAGTGTCCCAGCGCGGTGATGGGCCGCGCCGGGTGTTCCTCGTCGCCCTCTCCGCACTGGAACACGCCGAGCCGGTAGGTGACGCTGCTGTTCCCCAGCCGGGTCACCGCCAGGCCGACGACGAGCGCTTCGGGGAAACGCAGTTCGGAGAAGTAGCGGCAGCCGGACTCGGCGACGATGCCCGGCGACGGCGTGGTGAGCGGGTCGAGGCCTGTGCTCGTGTTGATCCAGGCGTTGATCGCGGTGTCGAACAGCTGGTAGTACACGGCGTTGTTGAGGTGACCGAACATGTCGTTGTCCGCCCATCGGGTGCCGACCGGCCACAGCACCGGAAAGTCTTTGCTGGTCAGCTCGTTCGGCGCGGGCGGAACTACCGGCACAGAACTCATGGTGGTATTCCAACATGGTTCATGTCCGGGGCGCGGCCCCTGGAGCACATCGGAGTTGCATCCATGGAAGTGCTGTACGGGTTTCCGCTGGTGACGGCGTGTCGTAGCCGGCCGCTGACTCGGCGCAAGCGCGCTGAGCGGGCACTTACCAGTGTGGTAGCCACCTGCTATTTGCTTGGGGTGTCTACACGTCGCATGGAGCGGCTCGTCGAATCTCTCAGTGTTACAAGCTTTTCCAAGTCGCAAGTATCAATGATGGCTTCTGAACCCGATGAGGCCGTGGAGGCGTTTCGCACGCGGCCACTCGATGCCAGTCCGTACACCTTCGTCGCCGCCGATGCGCTGGTGCTCAAGGTCCGCGAGAACAGTCGCGTGGTGGGAGTGCGCAACACATCGGTGGCCGGCACCTCGTGCGCCTCGTCGAGGACATGCAGATAGGCGGCGAACCTCCGCACGACGGTGAGACGGTGAGCCCACCACAGGGGGCTGGCGCCTTGTGGTAGCCGCCCACGCCCTCCACGTGCAGAAAGCTCAGGAGCGACCGCGCCGCGGTCACGATCAGCTTGGCCGTTCTCACCGCACGTCCAGGGCACGACACCCGCACGAACCCGATGACTTCGGCCACGGTCAGCGTCGCCAAATCCAGTTCACCACCCCCCATCCGGCTCGCGAGCAGCGGCCTCGTCAGATGGGCATGCAACGCGGCAGTGGCAGCCGACCATCCCCGCTCAGCCACCAGTAGTCGCGGTAGTGGGCCAACAGCGTCTCCACCGCCCCTCCCGGCTCCGGGTCTGGCTCCACCGGCGCCACACCCACCCCGCGCAGGTACCCGAGTAAAGGCGTTAACGCATTGGGAGACAACCACAACCGATAACCCGCGGCGCGTCGTGCGGCGAGGAAATCTGCCAGCACCGACGCCGACGGCACCAGGACCACAGGTCCCGCTGCCTTTCGGCCATCGGCATTCGCTTCTTGAGCATCCTGTTCCCGCCGAGGGATTCCGCCCCTCTCACGATCGGCCTACCGGCCCGAAGGCCGGACCCGACAGGGTTTCCACGTTCCGCGCACACGAGAAACGGCCGAGGAGGGCGCCCTCTATACCCTGAGACCAGCGATGTTCGCACGACCGGCCTGTGGCCTCCGGTCGCCGCTTGCCGCCACTGCCAGCGGCCAGGTCCTATCACCCGGGTTCTCAACCCGTCTTCCCAGCTTCAAATAACGAGGCGTCACCAAGGGGTCATTCGCATTCGCCCGTCCGGCCTTCCCCTCGCCCGGTCGTTCCCCGGACGGAACGGGGGCCCTTGGGCTTCTTCCCTGAGCTTCGCACCCCCCACGGGCAGGACCCGTCGACACACGTCAGGGCGGGGATCGGTCACGAACACCAACCGAGAACTACGCGACCGGCATCGCCGACCTCTAATCCACGAGCTCGCTCACATGCGCGACATCGCATCGCACCCGCAAGTTCTGATCATTGCTCTTACCGGCCGGCGAGCTGGATATACCTAAGGAGAACCTGAGTTCGCGCGGTTTTCGAGGGACATTTGCCGATCACTTCAAGAACACGCAGTCCAGCAATCGTCGTGAAGTCAAGGAACACCTGCTAGAAGCGTAGTTACCATGTACGTTGGCAACATTTATCCGATGTTGTGATAGTTCAGTTTGAAAGTACCTACCGGTAACAAGCGGGGCTCGTACCCGCTCCCCACTCACGATAGCTGTGCCCCTGATCATATAGCTGCCCGGCGAGGGATATAGCGAATTACCGAGTTTGCTGCGGCTGGCTTCGGAAGCGGGTATCCGACAGGTCGGGGTCTTATGTCCTCAGGAACGCACGCGAGAAAAAGGGCGGGATCACCCCGGACCGTGGGCGTCGTCTCTGGGGCGGTGTGACGCGAAGGAACCCCCGCAGGTCGAGCCCTGGTGTTCCTCGGGCCGTGACCGGGGTGGGTGTTATCTCGGTCGCCGAGTTTTCGGTGTCGGGTTTCGGTGAGGGCGCGTGCGGCGGGGGTGTCTTTGCTGTGGCGGTCGACCATTTGTCGGGTGCACCAGCCGGCGACCTGCATGAGGGAGCCTTCGACACCGCCCAAGGAGAAGTAAGGGGTGTCTGAGTCGATGGTGGTGGCGCAGGCATGGGTAGCGGTCGATGACGGCACCGGTCTGTGTTGGGAAAGGAACGTGACGACCTTGGCCGCCTTTGGCTTTTCGGATGATGATGGCGCCGGTGGGTTGAGGGCGTGTGGGGATAGCGCGAGGAGCTCCCTTGTGCGCATTCCAGTTCCACCAGTGGTCGTAGCCAGGTTTCGTCCGCGGTGGTTGTGGAGGTGGTTGCCGGCGCAGGCTTTGAGCATCAACCACGGTTCGTTTGTTGGTCAGGCGTTCCACGATTTCGGTGTCGATTTGGGGTGGGGTGGGGTCGAGGAAGGGGTCGTGGTCGATTCTTTGTTTGTCGGCTAGCCAGGCGGCGAAGCGGCGCACGGCCTGGTGGCGGATGCGTGCGGTGGCTGGTTGGGCGCCGGAGTCCAGTAAGTGGGCGATCCAGCGTTGCCGGGCAGCCCGGGTGAAGGGGTGTGCATCGGGTTTGGCCGCACGCCAGGTGAGGTAGTAGCGCGCACCCCGTAGGTAGGAGTCGATGGTGTGATGCGCTTTGCGATCGGCCTGCATCGCCAGGTGCCGGCCGGGTACAGATACCACCAAGTCCTAGGGTGTAGCGGCGCCGTCAAGAATTCAAAAGGCCAATAATTCCGGGTTCACTTTGGGTGGATTCTTTTGCTGCCAATTTCCTATCACCGCAGCCAATTACCCATTTCATTACACGATTTCCCCAACATAATCCTTAGGTATGTTCAGCGTGTCGTTATCCCAAACACACTGCGAATCCAGAACGAAAACCGCCAGCACCCGGTTTTAGGTACGGCTCCGACTCGTTTTATCGGTCATGACAGGAAGGCGCTCCCATGAAGCGTAAGCAGCACAACATGAGGCGGGACCGCCGCAACGCGAAGGCGAACCGTGGCCGTATGGTCGGCCTCAGCACCGCAGCCGGCGCGTTCCTGACCGCCACCATGACCCCGGTGGCCGCCGCACCTGCTGCCCAGGCCGGGGTACTGGACATGATCATCAACCCGATCATCCAACCCATCATCGGCGCTACCAGCACCGCCGCCGCCGCCGCGGGCACCACCGCGATCAACGGTATCGGCGCGGGTGCGCTCGCAGGCCTGCACACCGGCGCCCTCCAAGGCATCACGAATAGCCTCAATGCGAGCGCGGCGGCTTTCCAGGGTGTGCATTCGGCCGCCCTGGCCAGCATCACCAACAGCCTTAACGCCAGCGCTGCCGCCTTCAACGCCGGCGGACTGAGCACCGCCCTAGAGAGTATGCATGCCAGCGCTGCGGCTGCCCTCAACGTCAGCAGCGTCAGCGCTGCCCTCGAAGGCCTGCATGCCAGTGCCGCCGCTGCCTTTAGTGGTGGCGGGCTAGACGCGGCGGTCGCTGCGGCGAATTCGCCTAAGGCCGCGCTGAACAACCTGGTGTACGGGGCGTTCAGCAACGTCTACACCATGGTCTACACCGCCGGCCAAACCTGGATCACCAGCCCCACCGGCCAACAACTAGACGGAGTCATCAACGCACCCTTCCTCTACCTGTTCGGGCGCGACCTGATCGGCAACGGCGTCAACGGATTCACCGGCCAAAACACCTCGCTGTTAGGCAGTCTCGGGCTCAACGGCACCCTGCACGATGGCGGGTTCTTGTTCGGTAACGGCGGGGCCGGTGCGGCCGGGACCGCCGCGAGTCACAACGGTCTTGTCGGCGGTGCTGCCGGGCTGATCGGCAACGGCGGGGTCGGTGGTGCCGGATTCAGCCCTGCCAGCGGTCGCGGCGGTAACGGCGGTGCCGGCGGTTTCGGGGGGTTGTTGATGGGTAACGGTGGTGCCGGCGGTGCGGGTGGTGTCAACGCTGGCTACAGCTTCGGCGTCGGTGGTGCCGGGGGTAATGCCGGCATCCTGTTCGGTAACGGCGGTGCTGGCGGCGCCGGTGGCGTCAGCAATCCCGCCGGTGGTTACGGCGGCCGCGGTGGTGCTGGTGGTAACGGTGCCTGGCTGGTCGGTAACGGCGGTCGGGGTGGTTCTGCGCCCAACAACATCTACGGTTCCGGACTTTACGACTCAGGTAACGCCGGTGGTGCCGGCGGTTTCAGCGGGCTCCTGGCCGGCAACGGTGGCGCTGGCGGCAACGGCGGCAACGCCACCCCCGGCTACGGCTATAGCGGCGGCCGCGGTGGTGTCGGCGGACTCGCCGGATTCCTCGGTCAGATCGGTGCGGCCGGCACTCCTGGGGCAAGCAGCTAATACCCCCTTGGGCGTGATGGCTTCTGTGCGCCCACGACTACCCAGACCACAGACAGCAAAGGAACAACACCCATGCAACAGTTAACAGCCCTTCGACCCCTTGTCACCGCGGGTGCCGCGGCACTAGGTGCCAGCCTGATCGCCCTGACACCGGCAGTCTCCAACGACGCGGCATCCGCCCTCCAGCACAGCGTTGCCGCCGCTCAGCAGCGCGCGGTCGAACTCGCGAGCACGGATTACGCCGTCAACCCGCTGCAAACCTGGCTCGACGTCTTCACGAACGCGGCCGCCAACCTACAGACCATTGGCGCCGACTGGGCCCAGATTCCCGCAGTGCTCGGACAACAGTTCGCCGCGAACTTGATCCAGTACGCGAACCTCTACGTCGGCTCATACCAATCCGCCGCCAACGGCGCTCTTCAGTTCTACACCTCAACTGTAACTAGCCACCCGGGCGTCCCGACCAATTTTTGGCCGGTATTAGCACAGGGACTTGCTGACTTCCAGTCGGGTCAGATCGCGAGTGGGATTGATCAAGTGGGCTTCGCGTTGCTTCAAGGCCCCATATCAGCTGTTCTTCAGCCAATGGAAAATACTCTGCAGATCCCTATATATTTCACGCAGAATATTGCGAACGCTACGGATGCTCTCCTTAAAACCAGTAATGGCGGCGTCATCGAGTCGGTCGGTGCGTACGCGCTCTTCGGGTTCAGCGGCACCCTTGAACATTCGCTCGGTGATAGTCTTCAAGCCGCTTACGATGCGTTTGCTGCTGGGGATCCGGTAGATGGGGTGCTCAATTTACTCAATACGCCGGGCGCGGTAGCCAACGGTGTGATCAACGGTTACAACGGCAGTCAGGGTCTCCTTTCACCGGAGAACGGTGTGTTGCAGAGTGGTTTGCTCTCGATATTCGCGAACCTGGCCCCCCAAAATTTAGCGAAGGCGATCGTTGTTCCCGGTGGGACCAACATTACGAACGGCGGCAGCCTGGCCACGGCGTGGGGATCATTCTTGAACATGGCGGCCGGTGGTTGGCCGTCTCCGAACGAAATCGTCAACAACATCCTTAATCTCTTCCAGACCTACGCCGGCTTGCCTGGTTTGGCGAGCGCGGCCAACGTTGGTGGCGTGGTCCCGGCGGCCGCTTTGGCTGGTTTGCCTGGTTTGTCGGCGGGTGTGCTCAAGGCGTTTGATCCGGCGGCGGTGACCAATATTGCGGCGTCGTTGGGTCCGTCGTTGGCCGCGGAGGTCGCGGGATCGTTGGGTTCGTCGTTGGGGGCGAATCTCGCGGGGTCGTTGGCGACAACATTGTCGGTGGACCTGTCCAGGGTCGCGTTGCACATTCTGTCGGCGCTGTAAGTCCCTTTCCTTTGGTTGTTGTGGGGTGTGGGAGGTACTTCGATGACCGGGATTTGGTGGACGGCGCGCGTGTGGTGGTGTGGCGCTAGTCCCTCACTACCAGCCGGTATTACTACGCGCGGCATGGCCTGAATGTAGGTGGTTGCTGATGTCTGTGGGCTCGCGGGAATGGGATGAGAGCGACGCCGCCGATGAGGTGTTGGGTGCTACCGGTGTCTGGTTAATTCCCCGGGCCCCCACGATGGTGGAGTCGAGATGTCGGGTCGTCACGACCGACGCCAGTCGCGACGCGCATGCCGGGACGGTGCTGTCTCGCGAACATCAGGAAGTCCTGGAGTGGGCGCAGGCCCGTGTTGATGAGTTGATCGGTGTGGTCGAAGCCAAGGAACGCTTCGCGGGGTGGCGCACCGTCCTGCAGACCAGCCAGCACAGCGGCGCGGTGACCTCGTGTGCGGACAACCATATGGTGTTTTTGGGTGCGCCGGGGACGGCGAAAAGGACGTTTGCCCGGGTGATCGGTGAGGTGTTGTTCGGGTTAGGCACCATCGCGCGCCCGGGGGTGACGGAGGTGGCTGCGGAGGATGTTGTGGTGGGGGGTCTTTCGCGGAGCGCGGTGGCGATGAAGAGTGTGTGTGATGACGCTCGGGGTGGGGTGTTGTTTATCGAGGAGGCCTATCGGCTGGCTCCGCAGACCGCAGGCCATTCGTGGGGTGTGGATGCGTTGACCATGCTCCAAACGTGTATGGCGGAGTATCGTGATGAGCTGGTCGTTATCCTCGCCGGCTACCCCGACCCGATGCAGGAATTCTTCACCGCTCATGACGGGCTGGCCGGCCGATTCCCCCACACGATGAGCTTCGCCAGCTATACCCCGGAGGAAGTCGTCGCCATCGGGCGCCGTCTAGCGGGTAAGGAGAATCTGGTGGTGGGGGAGGTGGTGTGGGAGTTGCTGCGTGCTGAGGCGGCCCGGTTACGGTCGATCCCCTACGGCCACGCCACGTTGCTCGATGCCGCCGGTAACGCCCACTACGCATACGATGTGGTCTCCATGTGTCGGCGTGCGCGGCTTCGCCGACTAAACCGACTGGCGCCTAATCGCGGCGACCTTAAACACCTCGTCCGCACCGACCCCGGTGTTCTCCACGTCAACACCACAGACATGCAACGCGCCCTCACCGCCTCACACCCAGCCGTAACAACCTAAAAACCGGCTGACCCCAAACCACCAGGCGCAACAACAATAAGTCCGCCTCGGGAAGGCTGGTGGTGGGCTGGCGGTCTGGTCTGGAGGCGGAGAGCCGAGCTGGGCGTCACGGTGAGGGCCGGCCCTTACCGGCCGGCGAGCTAGACGTACTTAAGGAGAACCTGAGTCCGCGGGATTTCCGAGGGATATTTGCCGATCACTTCAGGAACACACAGTCCAGCAATCTCCATGAAGTCAAGAAATTACTGGTAGATATGCTATATCGGCTATAACAGCAACATCAATTCGACGCTGTGATAGTTCAGTTTGAAAGTACCTACTGGTAACAAGCGGGGTCCATGCTCGCTTCCCACTCACGATAGCTGCAACCATTGCCGTAGGGCTGCTTGGCAAGGCATATAGCGTATTGCTGAGTTTGCTGCTGCTGGCTTCGAAAGCGTGCCTCTGACAGGTCGGGGTGACCCCTCTGTCATCAGGAACGCACTGAGAAAAGGCAGGATCACCCCGGACCGCAGCCACCGCCTCGCGGCGACGTGACCCCCGCCGCTCGGACCGCACGGCACCCTACGCGCCGAACCCCGTGCACACTTTTCAGCCCGCCCGAACCAAACCCCGCAAGCCGAGCCAGGTTTTCCTGGGGCCGTGACCGGAGTGAGGTGTGTTTGGTGTCGGGTTTCGGTGAGGGCGCGTGGGGCGGCACTGGCGAGGGTGTGTCTGAGTCGGTCGAGGTGACCTCCTTTGCCGCCCTTGCCTTTCGCATGCTGACCATGCCGGTGGTGGGGTTGACGTTGTGGGTTTTTCGACGAGTAGGCGTAGGCAGGCTTCCTCGCGGCGGTCGTAGAGTTGGCTGCCGGCGCAGGCTTTCAGCATTCACCGCAGGTCATCATCGGTGAGGCGTGGCACCCATCTTCGTATCGATCTTGGATGGCTTGAAACCCGAGAAAGGCTTTGCGGTCGGCCAGCATCGCTAGTTGCCGGCTGGGCGGAAATGTCGCCAAGTCCTGGGGTGTGGCGGCGCCGTCAAGCATTTCGGAATGACAATGATTCCGGGGTTATTTTGTGCAAGCTTTTTTGCTGCCCATTCCTATCGCCGCAGCTAATTACCCCATTTTATTACGCAAATTCCTCAACATAATCCTTAAGTATGTTCAGCATGTCGTTATCCACAACACACTGTGAATCCGGATCGAAAGTCGCCAGCAGCCGGTTTTAGGTACGGCTCCGACTCGTTTTATCGGTCATGACAGGAAGGCGCTCCAATGAAGCGTAAACAGCACAGCATGAGGCGGGACCGCCGCTCACGCAACGCCATGGCGGCTCGTCGTGGCCGTGTCGTCGGCCTCAGCACCGCGGCCGGCGCGTTGCTGACCGCCACCATGACCCCAGTCATCGCCGCACCGTCCGCTCAGGCCGGGGTGCTCGACATGATCATCAACCCGATCATCCAGCCCATCATGGGCGCCGTCGGCACCGCTGCCGCCGCGGGCACCACCGCGATGAATGGTTTCGGTGCGGGTGCACTCGCGGGCCTGCATACCGCAGCCCTCGAAGGCATCACCAACAGCCTCAACGCCAGCGCCGCCGCCTTCCAGGGTGTGCATTCGGCCGCCCTGGCCAGCATCACCAACAGCCTCACCGCCAGTGCTGCCGCCTTCAACACCGGCGGACTGAGCACCGCCCTGGAAGGCCTGCATGCCAGCGCTGCCGCTGCCCTCAGTGGTGGGGGGTTCAGCGCTGCTGCGGCTAATTCTGCTGGGAATGTGCAGCTGAACAACCTCGTGTATGGCGGTTTCAGCAATGTCTACAACATGATCTACACGGCCGGACAGTCGTGGATTGCCAGCCCCACCGGCCAACAAATAGACGGAGTCATCAACGCGCCGTTCCTCTATTTGTTTGGGCGCGACCTGATCGGCAACGGCGTCAACAACTTTACGGGTGCCAACACCTCGCTGATAGGTAGTACTGGCCTTACCGGCAACCTGAGCGACGGCGGGTTCTTATTCGGCAATGGCGGGGCCGGCGCGGCCGGTAGCGTCGCACATCCTGCCGGTTGGGCTGGTGGTACCGCCGGGCTGTTCGGCAACGGCGGCGCCGGCGGCGCCGGATTCAACGCTACTAGCGGCGCTGGTGGGGCCGGTGGGGTTGGTGGTCCTGGCGGCATTTTGATGGGTAACGGCGGTGTCGGTGGTGTCGGCGCCGGAGGTACCACTGGCTTCGGTGGCAACGGTGGTGCTGGTGGCGCTGGCGGGTTCCTGTTCGGCGACGGGGGCGCAGGTGGTGCCGGTGGCGTCGGCCCCTCCACCGGCAGTGGTGCCGGTGGTATCGGCGGTGTCGGCGGTTACGGGGCCTGGCTGGTCGGCAACGGCGGTGTCGGCGGTGTCGGCGGTACCGCGACCGGTACCGGTGCCGGTCGCGCAGGTGGTGCCGGCGGTCTTGGCGGCATGCTAGCCGGCAACGGCGGCAACGGCGGCAACGGCGGCCCCAGCGGCCCCAGCGGCACCGCCAAGGGTGGCCCGGGCGGTGTGGGCGGTTTGGTCGGGATCCTCGGCCAGATCGGCGTGGCGGGCACACCTGGAGCCCGCGGTTAGCCCCCATGAACAGCCAGATCACAGACAGCAAAGGAACTCAGCGCATGCAACAGCAAGCAGCCCTTCGGCCCCTCGTTACCGCGGGCGCCGCGGCATTAGGCGCCAGTATGATTGCCCTCACACCGGCGGTTTCCAACGATCTCGCCGCCGATATCCAGCACAGCGCAGTTACTATCCAGCAGCGCGCAGTAGAGCTGACCGACTACGTCGCCAATCCGATCGAAACCTGGATCGACGTCTTCGAGGCGGCAGGCATCAACATCCAATCGCTCGCCGCTCAATTCCAACAGTATCCCTTCGTGCTGGCCTGAGTTTGGACACCCTCGGCGATTCTGACGTGGCGTAGTTCTCTGACCTGCTGTTTCTGTCGCGCGGGTGGGTGTTTTGGGGTACTAACCGGGTAGGTTCGTGCGGTGGCGTACGTGCGGAAGGTGCGCACTGCCTCGGGTGCGGTGGCGGTGCAGGTAGCGCGCAAGGACCAGGGCAAGGTGGTGATCCTGGCGGATCTGGGCTCGGCGCATACCGATGCTGAGCTGGGCATTCTGCTCGATGTGGCCCACCAGGTGGTGCTTGACGGTCAGGCCGCTCTTGACTTTGAGGTCGGTGCTCGCGCTCAGTCGATGGCTCGGGTGGCCGACTTCCGGGAGCGCGCGTTGCTCGTTGCGCCGGTCCGGCCCAGCAACCCAGCAGCGGTGGTGGCACCGGGGCGCACGCTGGGCACCAGTTCACGACTGCTCTATGACGTGCTGGCCCACGTGTATGACTGGCTCGGTTTCGGCGAGGTCGGCGATGAAGTGTTGCGGGACCTGGTGATCGCCCGGATCGTGGAGCCGACCAGCAAGATCGACGCGCTGCGAGTGCTGGCCGACCTCGGAGCAACACTGGTGTCGTACAAGACGATCGACCGCCACGTCCGCAGCCTCCATGCCGGCCCGGCCCGGGATGTGCTCGCCGCGAAATGCTTTGCGCATTCCCGTGATTGCGGCGGTCTGTCACTGCTGCTCTATGACGTCACGACCTTGCATTGGGAAGCCGAGAAAGAAGACACGCTGCGCCGGGTTGGCTATAGCAAGGACCGCAAGGTCGACCCTCAGATCGTCGTCGGACTGCTGGTGGACCGCACCGGGATGCCTTTGGAGATCGGCTGTTTCGAGGGCAACACCGCCGAGACGACCACCATCGTGCCGATCATCCGCGGATTCGTCGAACGCCACCAACTGCAAGGGACGCCGATGGTGGTGGCCGCTGATGCCGGGATGCTCTCAGCGGCCAACCTCAAAGCCCTCGATGAGTTGGAGTTGTCGTTCATCGTCGGCTCCCGAATGACCAAGGCGCCTGGGGATCTGGAGTCCCATTTCCATTGGAACGGCGATGTTTTCACCGACGGGCAGATCATCGACACCGTCACACCCCGGCACGGAAACAGCACCGTCAACGACTGCAACAAACGTGCTGAGCCGGTCTGGGACCCCGAAGCCCACCCGGGCGCCTGGCGGGCGGTCTGGGCGTACTCGGCCAAACGGGCCCGCCGCGACCAGAAAACCCTGGCCGCCCAAGAAACCCGCGCGCGAGCCATCGTCGACGGCTCCAAGCAGGCCAAGACCGCCCGGTTCGTGAAGGTCCGCGGCGATGACCGGGCCATCGACGAGGCCAGCTTGGCCCGTGCCCAATCGCTGGTGGGCTTGAAGGGGTATGTGACCAATGTGCCGGTCACCGTGATGACGGCCAGCGAAATCATCGCGAAATACCACGACCTGTGGCACGTGGAGAAGTCGTTTCGGATGTCCAAGAGCGACCTGCAGGCGCGGCCGATGTTCAACCGGGTGCGTGACGCGATCGAAGCGCACCTGACCGTCGTGTTCGCCGCCCTGGCCGTCTCTCACGTCATCCAGTCGCGCACCGGCATATCCATCGCCAAAGCCGTCAAGGCGCTGCGACCGCTGCGCAGCGCCACCATCAACATCAACGGCGCCACCCAGACTTTCCCACCGGACATCCCCGACCCCGAGCGCAGGATCCTCACCGACCTCGGCTTCAAACCCGGGTACTAAGCCAAATGTCCAAACTCAGGCAACAGTATCCCTTCGTGCTGGCGCAGCAGGTCGCCGCCAACTTTTTGCAGTACGGAGTCCAATATGTGACGCCCTACCAAACGGCCACAAACGCCGCCGTCAACTACTTCCTCGGGACTGGCGGAGGCGATTTCGTGCCACTGCTCCAGAGTGCCGCGGCTGATGCAGTTTCGGGCAATATCTCTCTGGCATTTACCGAATTGCAGTCAGCCCTTTGGACCGCGCCGGCCGTCCAAATCGGAGAACCGTTGGAAGGGATTCCGACGATCCTCAACCCTATCACGCAGAACCTCGCGAATACGTCCAAATATCTCACGACCACTGGCCTAAAGGACTTCGGCGGTTGGTTCGCACTCACCCTCGCTACCCGTATCTTCACCCCGATCGGCACTGGACTGCAAAATGTTTACGATTCGTTGATCGCCGGGGATCCGGTGGGGGCTCTGATCAATACGATTGATATCCCCGGCGAATTGACGAATTCAATCATCAACGGTTTCCCAAGCCTTAACGGCACCTACAGTAGCGGCATACTCAGTGACGGCACCAATGGACTTGCCAAAATAGTGTTATTGACCCTTCCCCAAGGGCTTGCTACACAGGTCGTTGCTCCCAATGCGCAGAACATCATGAGTGGAGGCAGTCTCTCCTATGCGTTGGGGTATTTAGCCAATTTGGTGACGACTGGCTTTCCCAACCCGCAGACCGTCGTCGACAATGCGGTGAATTTGTTGCAGTATCTTTTCGCCAATCCGGGTGCGGCGGCGGCCGCCGTTAATGTGGGCAACTTCGCGGCCCTGGCCCCGGCGGCGAGTGCTTTGCCTGGTTTGTCGGTTGGTGTGGTGAAGGCGTTTGATCCGGCGGCGGTGACCAATATCGCGGCGTCGTTGGGTCCGTCGTTGGCGGCGGAGGTCGCGGGATCGTTGGGTTCGTCGTTGGGAGCGAATCTGGCGGGCTCGTTGGCGACAACGCTGTCGGTCGACCTGTCCAAGATTGCGCTGCACATTCTGTCGGCGCTGTAAGCCCCTGCGTTGGTTGTTGTGTGTATGCCGGCGACCCGATCAACGGTCGCCGGCCTACCCCCCGGGGTGTGAGAGGTGCTTTCGATGACCTGGATTTGGTCGGCGACACCCGTGTGGTGGTGTGGTGTTGATTCTTTGCTGCTTGTGGGTATAGCCGGTGGTTGCTGATGTCTGTGGGCTCGCGGGAATGGGATGAAGGCGACGCCGCTGATGAGGTGTTGGGTGCTACCGGTGTCTGGTTGATTCCCCGGGCCCCCACGCTGGTGGTGGAGCCCAGGTGTCGGGTCGTCACCCCCGACACCAGTCGCGACGCGCATGCCGGGACGGTGCTGTCTCGCGAACATCAGGAAGTCCTGGAGTGGGCACAGGCCCGTGTTGATGAGTTGATCGGTGTGGTCGAGGCCAAAGAACACTTCGCGCAGTGGCGCACCACCCTGCACGGCCGCGCGGTGAGGTCGTGCGCGGACAACCACATGGTCTTCCTCGGCGCACCGGGCACGGCGAAAAGGACATTTGCCCGGGTGATCGGTGAGGTGCTGTTCGGGCTAGGGGTGATCGCGCGCCCGGAGGTCACTGTGGTGGCTGCGGAGGATGTTGTGGTGGGGGGTCTTTCGCGTAGCGCGGTGGCGATGAAAAGTGTGTGTGACGACGCCCGCGGTGGGGTGTTGTTCATCGAGGAGGCCTACCGGCTAGCCCCACAGACCGAACGCTGTTCGTGGGGTGTGGATGCGCTGACCATGCTCCAAACGTGTATGGCGGAGTACCGCGACGAGCTGGTCGTCATCCTCGCCGGCTACCCCGACCCCATGCGAGCCTTCCTCACCACTCACCACGAGCTAGCCGGCCGATTCCCGGTCACGATGAGCTTCGCCAGCTACACCCCCGACGAAGTCGTCGCCATCGGGCGCCGTATAGCCGGTAAGGAGAACCTGGTCGTGGGGGAGGTGGTGTGGGAGCTGCTGCGCACCGAAGCGGCCCGGTTACGGTCGATCCCCTACGGCCACGCCACGCTGCTCGACGCCGCCGGCAACGCCCACTACGCACACGATGTGGTCTCCATGTGTCGGCGTGCGCGGCTTCGCCGACTAAACCGAGTGGCACCCAACCGCGGCGACCTCAAACACCTCGTACGCACCGACCCCGGTGTTCTCCACGTCACCACCACAGACATGCAACGCGCCCTCACCGCCTCACACCCAGCCGTGATGGCCTAAACCAACGACTGCCCGCGGCCACGGAGGACTTCAACCGTCCGCCGGCATCGCTAGTGACCATTGCGGACGGACCGGGGTCATCGCCCTGTCTGCTATGCCGTCACAGCGACCATGAGAGTGCCGGTCCTTACAGGCCGACGAGCTGTACGTACCTAAGAAGAACCTGAGCCCACAGGGTTTTCGATAGACATTTGCCGATCACTTCGAAAACACGCAGAACAGCAATCCCCGAGAAGTTGCGAAAGCACCGGTAGACATGCTACTGCTACGTATATCAGCAACATCTCTCCGGCACTGCGATAGTTCAGTGTGAAAGTACCTGCCGGTAACAAGCCCGACCCGTACCCACCCCCCACTCACGATAGCTGCACCCATTACTATGTAGCCGTTTGACACGTCATACAGCGCATAACTGAGTTTGCTGTGGCTGGCTTCGCCAGCATGCATCTGACACATCGTCATGAACCCCATGCCATCAGGAAGTAATCTCACTTTTTCTCAGGATCACCCCGATCGTGGCGATCCTCTGCCCGACCCGACCCATGTCACCGCCGGTCACCCGGCCCAGCCCGCAGCGACCCTGGCCATCGATTCCCGCGTCATCCACACTGCGCCGGCCCACACGAGGACAAAGCATCCAGCACCCACACCGGCCAGCGGGGGACGCCGAGAAGCGGGCCGCCCACTCACCTGGGCACCAGGGCAAGAACCCTAATCACGCTGTCCCCAAAGACGATCGCCGAGAAACGTCTTCATCAACACCGACGAAATCGCCACACCTCGCCGGCCCGGCCGCACCTGCCAACCAGACCCTCCCGATCGCAGCCCCCACCCCGATAGCGACGTTCCCTTCCCCCGCCGCGCGCCTCGGCGGGTGACCGACAACACGACCGCACTGCTCTCGGATCGATACTCGACGAGGCCCCCCAGTCGCGGGGTGCGACAGCGCCGTCAAGCATTTTGGAAAGGCCAATAATTTTCGGGGCTATTTTGAGCGGATTCTTTTGCTGCCAATTTCCTCTCACCACAACTAATTACCGAGTGTATTGGGCGATTTTCTCGACGTAATTCTTAGGTATGTTCACCTCTGTTACCAGCCAGAAACACAGGGTGAACCAGATCAACAACGGCCAGTACCTGGCTTTTTCTCAAGTACGGGCTCGGACACCTCGTTTTATCGGTCATGACAGGAAGGCGCGCAGATGAAGCGTAAGCAGCACAGCATGAGGCGAGACCGCCGCAACGCGAAGGCGGCGAGCCGTGGCCGTGTCGTCGGCCTGGGTACCGCCGCGGGTGCGTTGCTGACTGCCACCATGGCACCGGTGGTTGCCGCACCTTCGGCGCAGGCGGGGGTGCTGGACATGATCATCAACCCGATCATCCAACCCGTGATGGGCGCCGCCAGTACGGCCGCCGCCGCGGGTACCACCGCGATCAACGGTATCGGCGCGGGTGCACTCGCGGGCCTGCACACCGGCGCCCTCCAGGGCCTCACGAATAGCCTCAATGCGAGCGCGGCGGCTTTCCAGGGTGTGCATTCGGCTGCCCTGGCCAGCATCACCAACAGCCTTAACGCCAGCGCTGCCGCTTTCAATGCCGGGGGCCTGAACGCGGCCATCGAAGGCCTGCATGCCAGCGCGGCCGCGGCCCTTAGTGGTGGCGGGCTAGACGCGGCGGTCGCTGCGGCGAACTCGCCTAAGGCCGCGCTGAACAACCTGGTGTACGGGGCGTTCAGCAACGTCTACACCATGGTCTACACCGCCGGCCAAACCTGGATCGCCAGCCCCACCGGCCAACAAGTCGACGGGGTGATCAACACCCCGTTCGTCGCCCTGTTCGGGCGCGACCTGATCGGTAACGGCGTCAACGGCTTCACCGGCGCCAACACCTCGCCAATCGGCGGTATCGGCGCCAACGGCAGCCTCGCCGATGGCGGCTTCCTCTTCGGCAACGGCGGAACCGGCGCAGCCGGCACCGCCACCCACACCACCGGATTCGCCGGCGGCGCTGCCGGCTTGATCGGCAACGGCGGGGTCGGTGGTGCCGGATTCAGCCCTGCCAGCGGTGCTGGCGGTAACGGCGGTGCCGGCGGCGTGGGCGGGTTGCTGATGGGCAACGGCGGCGCCGGCGGTGCCGGTGGTGTCAACGCTAGTAACGGCGGCGTCGGGGGTGCCGGGGGTAATGCCGGCATCCTGTTCGGTAACGGCGGCGCCGGCGGCGCCGGCGGCGCCAGCAACCCCAACGGCGGTTACGGCGGCCGCGGCGGTGCCGGCGGTAACAGCGCCTGGCTGGTCGGCAACGGCGGCCAAGGTGGCTCTGCCCCCAACAACATCTACGGCTCCGGACATTACGACGTTGGCAGACCCGGTGGTGCCGGCGGTTTCAGCGGGCTACTGGCCGGCAACGGCGGTAATGGCGGCAACGGCGGCAACGCCACCCCCGGCTACGGCTACACCGGCGGCAAGGGGGGACTCGGCGGCCTCGCCGGATTCCTCGGCCAAATCGGTGCGGCCGGCATACCCGGAACCAGCGGCTAACACGTCCCTTGGACGCGATGGCTTCATGTACGCCCACGAACACCCAGACCACAGACAGCAAAGGAACAACACCCATGCAACAACTCACAGCCCTCCGGCCTCTCGTCACCGCGGGCGCCGCGGCATTAGGCGCCAGCCTGATCGCCCTCACACCCGCAGTCTCCAACGACGCCGCCTCCGCCCTGCAGCACAGCGTTGCCGCCGCCCAGCAGCGCGCGGTCGAGCTGCTGAGCGCCGACACGGGCGACCCCGGGGTCGTGAACCCCATCCAAACCTGGATCAACGTCTTCCAACAAGCGGGCGCCAACCTGCAAGCAATTGGAAGCAACATGAGCCACGGGGGCGCGATCCCGCTCCCACTCGCCCAGCAACTGGCCGCGAACTGGGTCACCTACGCGAGCATCTACGTCACGGCGTACAAGAGTGCCGATCTCGGCGCGTTCTCCTACTTGACTAATGTGCCGCCGCCGATAAACACCAACCTTGCCACTCTTCTTACCAACGCGGTCACTTTGCTTCAGGCACGTGATTTCGTCGATGCCGTCAGCAACCTGGAATTCGCGTTCTGGGGAGGGCCGGTTTCGACCATATTCCAGCCGATGGAAACGATCCCGACGATCCTCGCCTACATGTCGACCAACTTCGCGGCTCTGGGAAACGTGGCTTTTAACGAACCTGGCCTTCTCAGTCAATCGATCGTGTCAATGCTGGGTGCCTTTTTTGTCGAAGGTGTGAACAACAGCCTTGCTTACGCGCTTGGCAACGGTATTCAGAATGTTTACGACGCGTTCGCCGCTGGTGACCTGCCGGCGGGGGTGACCAATTTCCTCAATATGCCGGGTCTACTCGCAGGAGCAGTCCTCAATGGAGCTGGACTCACAAGCACCGGGCATTCCGGTCTTCTTACTCCCCAGGCCAGCTTGATAGGTGGTGGTCTGTTGGACACGTTGGCGGTCTGGGCCCCCCAGACACTCGCCTCGAAGATTGTTGTTAACAATCAGGTGACAGGCACGATACTCACACCCAACATTCTGGCAGGTGGCAGTCTGGCTAATGCGTTCTCGCAATTAGCAAGCCAGATAACCACCGGTTGGCCGACACCGAACATGTGGGTCAATGGCTTAATTAATGCGTTCCAGTACTACCTCGAGTTATTCGGCGGCCAGGGCGGCCTGGGGGGTGCGGCGTTCGCCGCTCCGGCCGGTGTCGCCAGCATTGCCCCGTCGCTCGCGGCCAACCTCGGTGGCATTGCTCCATCGATCGCGGCGGATCTCTCCGGTCTGGCTCCGTCGTTGGCGACGAACCTTGCGGGGACGCTGGCGCCTCAGCTGGGGACACTGGCGGCTCATCTCCTTACGTCGCTGTTCTGAGTTGCAGTGCGGGTCTGCTCGCCCAGCGCCGGTGGCAACCACGCCGGTACTGGGCGGGTGGGCCCGCCCCCGGGTAGTGCTGCGCGCAAGCGAGGGCTGTGGTGTCGGCGACGACCACCGATATGCCTGATGACCTGGCGGGCGAAGACACAGATGTTGCGCGCGCCGGGGTGGGTGTCGTGGGGGCAGGCCCGCTGTGCGTGAGACCCGGGAGCGAGGTACCGATGAGCAATGTCAACAGTACGGCGGCGGCCCTGGCCCTGGCAGAAGACTGGTGCCAGCGCGAATCGGGTACGTATCCGGGTACCGCACTGGCCGCCGAGCGCCGCGAGGTGCTCGAGTGGGCGCAAGCGCGTATCGGCGAACTGATCGGTTTGCAAAGCGCTAAAGACCGTTTCGCGGTGTGGCTCGGCCAGCACGATGCCCAGCACCGGGGTGTCGTGGCCTCGTGTTCTGAACACCACATGGTGTTCCTGGGTGCGCCGGGCACGGCGAAAACAACGTTCGCCCGGGTGGCCGCTGAAGTGCTGTTCGGGTTAGGCACGATCACGCGCCCGGAGGTCACCAAGGTCAGCGCCCACGACATCGCCGCCGGCAGCCCCTCGCACAGCGCGGCCAGGATGAAGAACGTGTGCGGCCGGGCGCGCGGTGGGGTGCTGTTCCTCGACGAGGCCCACCGGCTGGCCCCCGACACCGAAGACCACTGTGGGGGTGTGGAGGCCATCTACACGCTGTTGACGTGTATGGCGGCCTACCGCGACGAGCTCGTGGTCATCCTGGCCGGTCACGCCCGCCCGATGCAGGACTTCCTGGCAGTCCATGCCGGACTGGGCGTGCAGTTCCCGTTCACCGCGACGTTCACCAGCTACACCCCCAACGACATCGTCGCCATTGGGCGCCACCTAGCCGGCAGGGCACAACTGGTGGTCCAAGACCCGGCGTGGGACCTGCTGCGCACCGAAGCAACACGACTACGGTCCATCCCCCACGGCCACGGCACACTGCTCGATGTCGCCGGCAACGCCCACTACGCCCACGACGTCATCCACACCTGCCAACGCGCACGACTACGCCGACTCCACAAACTCGCACCCCACCGCCGCGACCTCGAACACCTCCTCCACACCAACCCCAGCGCCCTCCACGCCAACACCACCGACATGCAACGCGCCCTCACCGCAACACACCCACCCACAGGAATATGAAGCGACATACCGACACCCACAGGCATCGCTAGTGACCATTGCGGACGGACTGGGGGTCATCGTCACAGCCTGGTATGCCGTCACAGCGGCCATGAGGTGCCGGCTGCTGGTAGCTGCTCGCCATCCCCGCGATGCTTCTGGTGTGTTGAGAGGGCCAGCCAGATCTAAAAAGGCTGCTGGGCAACCACTTCAGGGCAGGTGACAACGGAGCGATTCGCCGAGGGAGAGCCAGGCTTGGGTGGTTCCCGGTGCAGGGCCGGTCCTTACCGGCCGACGAGCTGTACGTACTTAAGAAGAACCTGAGTCCACAGGGTTTTCGGTAGACATTTGCCGATCACTTCGAAAACACACAGTCCAGCAATCTCCGAGAAGTTGCAAAAGCACTGGCAAGTGCGGTGTTGCTGCGTATATCAGCAACATCTCTCCGATACTGTGATAGTTCAGTTTGAAAGTACCTACCGGTAACAAGCCGGACCCGCGCCCGCGCCTCACTCACGATAGCTACGTTCATTTCCATAGGGTCATTTGGCAAGGCATATAGTGAATTTCTGATTTTGCTGCAGCGCACTTCGCCAGCATGTATCGGACACCTCCTGATTGCTCGCTGTCATCAGGAGGCAATCTCGCTTTTTCTCAGGTTTACCTCGGACCGTAGCCATCTTCTGACGGACGCGACCCGTGTCACCGTGCGGTAGACACCTCCAACAGCACCAGTCACCCCCGGACCAGCCCCGCGATAACCGTCTCCGTCGATTCTCGCGTCATCCCTGCTGCGCCGGCCACCGCGAGAACAAGGCATCCAGTGCCCACACCGGCCAGTAGGGGACGCCGATAAAGCGGGCCGCCGCTCACCTGGGTACCAGGGCAAGAACCCCCTAATTACGTTGTGATCGACGACGATCGCCGAATCGCAGCAGACGATCGCTAAGAAGTGATTCGTCAACGCCGACGAGATCGCCACACACCTCGCTGGCCCGGTGCACCTGCCTACCAGACCCTCCCGGGCGCGGCCCCCACCCCGATGGCGACGTTTGCTTCCCGCGTCGAGAGCCTCGCGGGTGATCGTCGACACGGCCGACCTGCCGTCGGGTCGATACTCGACGATGCCCCAATCCCGTGAGGGCAACGGGCAGACTGCCGCCCAGTCGTGGGGTGTGGCGGCGCCGTCAAGCATTTCAGAATGACAAAAATTTTGGAGGTTATTTTGAGCGGAGCTTTTTGCTGCCAATTTCCTCTCACCGCAGCTTATTGCCCTTTTTATTGCGCCATTTTCTCAAAATAATTCTTAAGTATGTTCAGCATGTCGTTATCCACAACACACTGCGAACCCAGAACGAAAGTCACCAGCACCCGGTCTCAAGTACGGGCTCGGACACCTCGTTTTATCGGTCATGACAGGAAGGCGCCCAGATGAAGCGTAAACAGCACAACATGAGGCGAGACCGCCGCAACACCAAGGCGAACCGTGGCCGTGTCGTCGGCCTGGGTACCGCCGCCGGTGCGTTGCTGACCGCCACCATGACACCGGTGGTTGCCGCACCCCCAGCGCAGGCCGGGGTGCTCGACCTGATCATCAACCCCATCCTCCAACCCATGATGGGCGCCGCCAGCACGGCCGCCGCCGCGGGCACCACCGCGATCAACGGTATCGGCGCGGGTGCACTCGCGGGCCTGCACACCGGTGCCCTCCAAGGCCTCACCAACAGCCTCAACGCCAGCGCGGCGGCCTTCCAGGGTGTGCATTCGGCCGCCCTGGCCAGCATCACCAACAGCCTCACCGCCAGCGCCGCTGCCTTCAACACCGGCGGCCTGAACGCGGCCATCGAAGGCATGCATGCCAGCGCGGCCGCGGCCCTTAGTGGTGGCGGGCTAGACGCGGCGGTCGCTGCGGCGAACTCACCTAAGGCCGCGCTGAACAACCTGGTGTACGGGGCGTTCAGCAACGTCTACACCATGGTCTATACCGCCGGGCAAACCTGGATCGCCAGCCCCACCGGCCAACAAATCGACGGAGCCATCAACGCCCCCTTCCTCTACCTGTTCGGACGCGACCTCATCGGCAACGGCATCAACGGCGCGCCGATCCAAAACACCTCGCCCTTGGGGCAATGGCTGCCCGTCGGCAGCCTCCACGATGGCGGATTCTTGTTCGGCGACGGCGGCGCCGGCGCCGCCGGTACCGCCACCAGCCCCGCCGGCGGTGTGGGCGGTTCGGCCGGGCTGATCGGCAACGGCGGTATCGGCGGCGCCGGGTACTTCGGTTCCATAAGTGGTGCCGCCGGCCGCGCCGCCTTCGGCGGCGTCGGCGGTAATGGCGGTTTGCTGATGGGCAACGGTGGCGCTGGTGGCGCCGGGGGCGGTGTGAGCAGCGGTTCCTTCCAAGCGGCGGCCGGTAACGGCGGTGCCGCCGGCCTCCTATTCGGGAACGGGGGCGCCGGTGGTGTCGGCGCTAACGGGACCCAGCATGGGGGCACCGGCGGTAATGGCGGTAACGGTGCCTGGCTGGTCGGCAACGGCGGCGCTGGCGGCGCTAGCGGCGTTGGCAGCAGCCCAACCAGCTCGACGAGCAGCGCGGGTGGTGTTGGCGGGTTCAGCGGGTTGTTGGCCGGCAACGGTGGTAACGGCGGCAGCTCGTGGAACGGCCCTGAGGTCTACTCCAACCCCCTCCTTGGTGGTGTTGGCGGCTATGGCGGGCTTCTTGGCCTAAACGGTGCGGCGGGCAGCTCGATCAGCGGGTGATGGCCTCGGCACGTCCATGAATACCTAGACCACGAACAGTAAAGGAGCAACACACATGCAACAGCTAACAGCCCTTCGGCCCCTGGTCGCCGCGGGTGCCGCGGCAGTGGGTGCCAGCCTGATCGCCCTCACACCGGCAGTCTCCAACAATGTCGCAGCCGACCTGCACCGCAGCGCCGCAGACATCCAACAGCGGGCGGTGCAGCTGCTGAGCACCGACGATCCCGGGGTGGTCAACCCGATCCAAACCTGGATCAACGTCTTCACCGGCGCGGCCGCCAACCTGCAAGCCGATTACGCGATGGCGACCACCTACGGGTTTTTCCCCGTTCTAGAACAGGAACTCGCCAACCAGGCCTTTATCGACGGAACCCAGGTAATCCCTGCGTTTCAAAACGCGGCGCTCGCCGGTGTTCAGTGGTACACCGAGGGGCCTAACAGCGGTGTCGTGGGTACTATAAGCGGTTTCTGGGGAAACCTATTTCTGGGACTCTCCCAAGTCGGGGCGGGGGACTTCCAGAATGGGTTTGAGACTATAGCCTCGGCGGGCATCCCGGGCCTGGCGTCCAGCGCTGGGTTGGCGCTGCAACCCTTGCTGCCCGTGCTCCCGGACGAGCTGGAGAGCCTGCCGTCCGCTGTTACGTTCCTGCTCAGCGACGCTTATTACTCTTTTGCCATAAACTACTGGCTTGCTTGGCCCAAGGCTCTCGGGTGGGAGCTGGGTACGGATGTTCAAAACGCTTATGATGGGTTTGCTTCTGGTGACCTGCTCGCGGGGGTGACCAACTTGCTCAACATCCCGGGCGCATTCACCGGGCAATTCCTTAATGGCGGCCTGTGGAGTAGCCACGGTTTTTGGCCCGGATTCCTCACACCGGGAACTCCCAGTACCACGGATACTATGGGCTTGCTGTCGTTTTTCACCACGTATGTCTCTCAAGGCCTCGCGAACTCTCTGGTTTATCCCGGTGCGCCCAATATCGTGGAGGGCGGCAATTTCGCCGAGGTGGTTCAGCAATTTTTGGCCCAGGTGTCCAACTTTACCCCGAACATTTATGGTTCCTTGTCTGGCTGGCCGACCCCGGCGATCATCGTCAATAACGTGGTTAATCTCTTCCATACGTACGCCGGTGTCGGTGGTTTGACTAGTGCGGCCACTGGTGCAAGCGCGGCCAACGTCGCCGGTCTGGCTCCGTCGCTCGCGGCTAACCTCTCCGGTCTGGCTCCGTCGATTGCGGCCGATTTCTCGGGGATTGCCCCGTCGCTCGCGGCTGAGATCGGTGGTATAGCTCCGTCGCTGGCGACGAACCTTGCTGGGACGCTGGCGCCTCAGCTGGGGACACTGGCGGCTCACCTCCTTACGTCGCTGTTCTGAGTTGCAGTGCGGGTCTGCTCGCCCAGCGCCGGTGGCAACCACGCCGGTGCTGGGCGGGTGGGCCCGCCCCCGGATAGTGCTGCGTGCAAGCGAGGGCTGTGGCGTCGGCGACGACCACCGATATGCCTGATGACCTGGCGGGTGAAGACACAGATGTTGCGCGCGCCGGGGTGAGTGTCGTGGGGGCAGGCCCGCTGTGTGTGAGACCCGGTAGCGAGGTACCGATGAGCAATGTCAACAGTACGGCGGCGGCCCTGGCACTCACAGAAGACTGGTGCCGACCGGGTGCATATGCGGGTACCGCCCTGGCCTGCGAGCGTCGGGAGGTTCTTGATTGGGCCCAAGCACGCATCGACGAACTGATCGGTCTAGCCGAAGCCAAAGAACACTTCACGACATGGCGCACCGCCCTACAAAACAACCCCCACCATCGTCTCGAGCACGGCGGCGCGGTGACCTCCTGCCGGGAAAACCACATGGTGTTCCTCGGCGCACCGGGCACAGCGAAAAAAACGTTCGCCCGAGTCATCGCCGAAGTGCTGTTCGGACTCGATGTAATCACCCGCCCAGAGGTCACCGAAACCACCGCCCACGACATCGTGGCAGACGACCCCTCACACAGCGCCGCCAGAATGAAAACCGTGTGCGACGACGCCCGTGGTGGGGTGCTGTTCCTCGACGAAGCCCACCAACTAGCCCCCCACACCGACAACCCCTCCCGGGGTGCGGACGTGATCGCCGCCCTGCAAACCCACGTCGCGCACTACCCCGGCGAACTAGTCGTCATCCTCGCCGGCCACCCCACCCCCATGCAGAACTTCCTCACCACCCATGCCGGGCTGGCCGGCCGCTTCCCCCACACCGTGGCCTTCACCAGCCCCACCCCCAACGACATCATCGCTCTCGGGCACCGCCTCGCCAGCAAAGAAAACCTGACCATCGAAGACACCGCATGGGAACTACTGCGCGCCGAAGCAACCCGACTGCGATCCATCCCCCACGGCCACGGCACACTCCTCGACGCCGCCGGCAACGCCCACTACACCCACGACGTCATCCACACCTGCCAACGCGCACGACTACGCCGACTCCACAAACTCGCACCCCACCGCCGCGACCTCGAACACCTCCTCCACACCAACCCCAGTGCCCTCCACGCCAACACCACAGACATGCAACGCGCCCTCACCGCAACACACCCACCCACAACAACCAGCACCAACACCCACCCCACAACACCAAAAACCCAGCAAACACCAACACCGTTGGGCGACAGGCAACTGAACCATGGGCCCCTGAGCCCGCCAATGCGCGTGTATCGATCGCCGGCAATGACCCTGACTCACTCGACTGCTTGTGGCTATGGAGGACCCCAACCACCCGCCGACATCGCTATGGATCATTAGCGGGCGGTCTGGGGCAGTCGCCATGTCTGCTATGCCGTCACAGCGGCCATGAAGGTGCCGGCTTCTCGCCATCCCACGACGCTTTCTCGCGTGTTAAGAGAACCCGCCAGATCCCAAAAGACTGCCGCGCAACCACTTCAGGACAGGTGACAACAGAGCGATTCGCGAGACAAGGCCAGGCGATTCAGATCTACATGGCGGGAAAGCTCGTCATCTGCCGGTGAGAGTCCGATCCGGGTATCTGCCGAGAGGCTGGTGGCCCAGAGAAATTGTCAAGACCTGTGGATCGGGGGTTTTCAGGCGACGTCCGTTCCGGCTTGCTGAGCACCGTCTGAGGGCGGTTGTGGTGGGGTGATGTCGGTGGGCCGTTCGAGTAGTTTGCCCTTGTGGAAGACGGCGCTGGCGCGGACGAGGGAAGAAATGGCCGACACGGCGCGGCAGTACGAAGCGCTGTGGGGGCGCGTACTGCTTCTAGGCGGCACCAAAAGCCCAGATTATCTCGGCGTCACCCTCAGCGAACTAGCAAAAGTGTTACCGCACGCGAACCGGGTGACCTTGAAAAGGTTCTGTGATGCTTGAATACGCACAAGACGTGTTGTTTCCGGTGCCGGACCGAACGGGTTGATGGTCGCGCATGAACTTGCGCTCGCCGGTGTGCGTCCGATCGTGTTGGATCGGCTCGCCGAGCCGAGCAGTGAGCTCAAGGCGAACAGCGTCATCGGGCAGGTGATCGGATCCTTGACATGCGTGGGCTCTACCACGAGTTCGGGGGCGGACCCGGCGCTCCACAGCCCATGAACGCCTAAGAGCCGCCGACAACGCAAGACCGGCCGATGCCGGTCCGCTACGCGGAGCGCTCACCCGCTGGTTCGGCTCAGCCGAGCAAGCGACATCCGCCACGATGCCACGCTATTCACGCTGAGGCTATCGCGGTAGACCTGGCGCACCTATCCACTTGCTGACCAGCTCACAATGTGATCCGCGAACACGACAACATGCGCGGGAGCCACCGCAACTCGAACGGCGAGCCAAATAACCTAGGCTCGTGCATGCGGTTTCGAGCAGCGCCGGTCTCAAGCTAAACTCCACCCCGAAGGGTCACGCGATGGAGCGACCTGTTACACCACGTGCCTGTGCTTGACCCATCGGGTGAGCGTCGGCATGGTGGATCGCCTGGGCGCTCAGCGGACTACCAGTAGCGCATGGCTCGCCGAAACAGGTCCGCCAGAACCGGTTTGCTCATCTCTCGCGGAGCGTTCTGCAATAGGCGCTGCTGCGGGTACGCGCCCGCCGTCAGGGCCGCCACGTCGTCCTCGGTGTAGCCCACCCCGCCGAGGCCGTTCGGCATGCGCACCGCCCGCATGATGCGGACGAGTTCGCCCGCGAGCACCTCGCCCGCGTCCGTCGCGCCGGCGCCCCGCGTGTCGGCGCCGAGCAGGCGCGCGCCCTCCAGGTGCCGCTGCGGGCTTGCCTCCGCGGTGAACCGGAACGACGCCGGCGCGTTGAGGATGACGGCCATGCCGTGCGGCACGAGCGGCTCGTCGGCGGGGTAGCCCGAGGGGCGGAAGTCGCGCACCAGCCCCGCCACCGCGTAGGCCATGCCGTGCGGCGCGTGAACGCCGGCGTTGCCGAACGCGATGCCCGCAAGCGTTGCGGCCCACATCATCTGCTCACGCGCCTCGTCGTCGGAGGCGTCGTGCACCGCGCGCTCCAAAAACCGCCCCAGGAGGCGCAGCGCCTCGCGGCAGCCCAGGTCGCTCCACGGGTTGGCGCCCTGGCTCATCGGTCGCAGGCTGGGCCGTTCCGGAGCGCGGCGCCGGACGTAGGGTCGCGCGGTGTAGGACTCCAAGGCGTGGGACAACACGTCGAGCCCCGCCGAGGCGACGACCTCGGGGGGCAGGCTCGCGGTGCAGTCGGGGTCGACGAGCGCCTCGGTGGGACGCAGCGCGTGGGAGGCGATGCCCGTCTTCGCCTTCAGCGACAGAAGGTCGAAGATCGCGATGCCGGTCACCTCGCTGCCGGTGCCCGCCGTGGTGGGGCACGCGATGTGCGGCTTGAGCGGGCCGGGCACGGGTTTGCCCTCGCCGATGGGCGCGTTGACATAGGTCAGCAACTCGGCCGGGTGGGTGGCGCACAGGTTGGCGGCCTTGCACGTGTCGATGACGGAGCCGCCGCCCAGCGATACGTAACCGTCGGGGTTCAACTCCCGAGCGAAACGCGCCGCATCCAGAAACGAGGCGTCGGTGGGCTCGACGTGAACGTCGGTGTAGGTGGCGACGTCCAGTCCGGCCGCGACGAGCGAGTCGCGCGTCGTCGTGAAGATGGGCAGCCCGGCCACGCCGGCGTCGGAGAACAACGCCACCCGCCGCAGCCCGAGGGCGCTGGCCCGCTCACCCACCTCCGCCAGGCAACCGCGCCCGAAGGTCACCCGCGACGCGTCGACGGTGAAGGCTCGGTCGCAGTCCTCGGCGGCAATGGGAAGGTCGCAGCACGCCATGCTGCTCACAGTAGAGCCGGACGTTCGACGCCGGTCAGGCCCCGTCCCACGCGCGGCGCAGGGCCTCGCCCTGCAGCGCGAACAACCGTTGGGAGACGGGCCAGTCGGGCAGCAGCGTGTCGAATCCGTGGCAGGTGCCCGGAAACACGTGCAGTTCGGCCGAGACCCCGGCGCGAAGCAGCTGGAGCGCGTAGTCGACCGCCTCGTCGCGGAAGGGATCGATCTCCGCGCAGGTGATCAGGGCGTGCGGCAGGCCGCCCAATCGATCCCGGCGCGCCGGGACGGCGGCCACCGATCCGGGTGCCGGGCCCAGGTAGTGGCGCCACATCAGGTCCGCCGCCTCGCTGTCGAAGGCCGGGCTGGTGCAGAACTCCGCCTTCGACGCGGTTTCTCGGTCGTCGAGCACCGGTTGGTGCAGCAGCTGGAACGCGACCGCCGGCAGCGACCCGTCGGCGGCGCCGTGCGCCAGGCAGGCGGCCAGCGTGGCGCCGGCGCTGCTGCCCGCCACGGCCAGCCGCGCCGGATCGATGCCCAGGTCGGCCGCGCGGGCCGCCGTCCAGCGCAGCGCGGCGGCCGCGTCGTCGAGGGCGGCCGGATACGGGTGCTCCGGGGCCAGCCGGTAGTCGACCGACACCACCGTGCAGCGGGCGCGGCGCGCGAGTTCGACGCACTGCCGGTGATCGGTGTCCAGGTTTCCCAGCGCGAACCCGCCGGCGTGGCAATAGACGACCGCCGGGGCCGGGAACTCGCCGCCGTGATAGACGCGCACCGGCACGTCGCCGGATTCGGCCGCCGCGTTGTCCTCGACGATCCGAATGCCTTGCGCATCAACCTGTTCGGCGGCTTCGCGCCGGCGCTGGTTGAACGGTTCGCGGATGAGCCGGATCGAGGCCGGCGAGAAGTCGGTCCGCGTCGTCGCGACCGCGCGCAGGGCGGGATCGAGCCGGTCGAAACCGTCCAGACCGCCGGTGGTGTTCATCGGATCTGTAGGCATTGCCCACCGTCGACGACCAGTTCGGAGCCGGTGATGAACGACGCCTCGTCGGAGACCAGGAACGTCACGGCGTCGGCGATCTCGCGCGGCCTGCCGATCCGGCCGACCATCGACGCCGCGGCCAGCCGCGTCTGCGTGGCCTCGTCGAGCATCGGGGTCGCGATCGGTCCGGGGAAGACAGCGTTGACGCGGATGCCGGACGGGGCGAGTTCGGCCGCCGCCGTCTGGGTCAGGCCCCGAAGCGCCCACTTCGACGAACCGTAGGCGCAGTGCCGCGGGAAGGGGCGGATCGCTCCCGTGCTGCAGATGTTAACGATCGACGCGCGTTCGGCCTCCCGCAGCCGGGCCAGCGTCGCGCGCATGCCGAGGAAGGCGCCCAGACAGTTGACGCGCCAGGCCCTTTCGAAGCCTTCGGCCGTCTCGTCGGCCAGCGACGCCCGGTGCAGCACGCCGGCGTTGTTGACCAGCGCGCTCAGCACCCCGAACCGGTCGACGACCCGCTCGACGGCCGCGTCCCAGTGCGCCGGGGAGGTGACGTCGAGCTCGACCGCAATCACACCATCGTCACCCAGTTCGCCGACCGCGGCGGCGAGTTCGCCGGCCCGCCGGTCGCAGGCGGCCACCGAATAGCCCGCCGCGCGTAGCCGTTTGGCGATGGCCCAGCCCTGGCCGCCGGCTGCGCCGGTCACCAGCGCGACGCGTTGACTCATGATAGCGGGGCCCCGGTTTCGTCGTCGGAGGCGCCGTCGCTGGTCGCCTCGCGCAGGTGTTCGGCCGCTCCGCGCCGCAGCGCCTGCGCCTCGGCCGCCAGGGTGATCATCCGAAATCCCAGCCGCGCCATGGCGTAACCGGTCTTGCCGTTCCCGGCGTGAATGCCGGTAACCAGCCCGGCATTCGTCGCCACGCGGTGGATTCGCGTTATGGCGTCCAGGACCGCGGGGTGTTGGGTCGCGCCGACGGCGTCGACGCCCATCGAGATGGCCAGATCGGCCGGCCCGATGTAGATTCCGGCCAGGCCATCGACGCCGCAGATCGCGGCGATGTCCCACAGCGCCGCCGCCGTCTCGATCATCGCGAACACGCTCACCCGGGACTCCAGGGCGGCCGGGTCGAGACCCAGGCCGGGGCGCAGCGGGCCGAAGCTGCGGATGCCCGCCGGCGGGTAGCGGGTGGCGGCCACGGCCGCGGCGGCCTGGTCGGCCGACTCGATCATCGCGACGGCCACGGCGTCGGCGCCGGCGTCGGCCACCCGCCCGATCGGCGCCGCGTCGGCGTTGGGCAGCCGCACCAGGGTGCCGAGCGGCACGTGTTCGAGGCGTCGCAGGATGCCGGCGATGTCGGCGTCGTCGAGGTAGCCGTGCTGGGCATCGAAGCCCACGTAATCGTAACCGGCCCTGGCGAATTCCTCCGGACCGAGTAGCGTCGGCCCGGTGATCCAGCCGCCCCATGCCGGGGTTGCCCGGTTCAGTGCCTGCCGCAGGTTGCTGTCCGTCATCGTCACTCCGCGATCGCGATCTTGACGCGTTCGGGGACCGGCCGGCAGGCCAGCTCGAACGCGCCCTGCACGTCTCGAACGTCGTGCACGCCGAAGGCGTGCGTGAGGTAGGCGCCGAGCAGGCCGGGGTGCTCGGCGGCGAATTTGCCGGCGAGTTCCAGCACCCGCCGCCGGTCCAGCGTCACACCGGATTTCAGCGTCAGGTTGTTGCGCAGCATGAGGCGCATACTAATCGGGTAGGCGTCGTCGTCGGCAACCCCGAAATAGAAGACGGTGCCGCCGGGGGCGGCGGCCTCGATGGCGTGGCCCAGGGTTGCCACCTGGTGGCCGACGGCCTCGATGACGACGTCGGCGCGATCGGCCGGGGCCAGGTGGCTCACCCACCGGTCGCTGGTGGCGCGCACCGCGTCGTCGACCCCGAATGCCGTGGCGCAACCCGACCGGTCGAGGGGATCGACCCCGGTGACGCGCCGGGCGCCGGCCGCCTTGGCGACGTAGGAGAACAGCAGGCCGATCGAGCCCTGGCCGATGATCGCGACGTGCCGGCCGGCCAGGTCCGGCAATTGCTCGCACGCATAGAGCACGCACGCCAGCGGTTGCAGGCCGATCGCCTCCGCCGGGCTCAGCGCCGGGTCGTAGGGCGCCAGCCCGTCGCCGTCGCTGATGACGCGTTCCATCAAACCGTCGAACCCGGACGCCCAGCCCACCACGCGATCGCCGGGGCGGTGTTCGGGATGCCGGCTGGCGATCACCTCGCCGGCCACTTCGTGGATCGGGAACCCGTCCTTGCCGGCGGCGCTGCGTCCGTCGTCCCCCGGCAGCCGGCCGCGCGCGCCGCGGAAGGCCGGCAGGTCGCTGCCGCACACGCCAGCGGACGAAAACCGCAGCAGCACTTGGCCGTCGGCCAAATGCTCGGGTGTGTTGTCGGGGATCGACGCGCGCTCGAACAGGTACGGGGCGACGATCCGGTAGGACCACACGTCAGACCTCCACCGGGATCGTGTTCCAGCCCCATTGGAAGCTGGACGGCAGCCGGGTGGCGGCCTCGCCCCGGATCGCGTAGTCAGGCACCCTGCGCAGCCATTCGGCCAGCAGCACATCGATTTCCAGGCGGGCCAGGTGGTAGCCGATGCAGAAGTGCTGGCCGCGGCCGAAGGCCAGCGAGCGGCGGATGGGCCGGTTCCAGACGAACTCGTCGGGCTCGGGGTACTCCCGCTCGTCGCGGTTGGCCGAGGCCAGCAGCGTGATGATGCGCTGGCCGGGCCGGATCGTTGCGTCGTGAATGGTGAAGGGTTTGCGCGCCGTCCGCGCGAACCACTGGGCCGGCGCGCAGAACCGGATCATCTCCTCGCGCGCGATCGGCACGGTGTTGCCGGGGTCGGCGCGCACCTCGGCCAGCTGGTCGGGCCGCCGGCTGAGCTCCCACAGCCCGTGGGCGACGATCTTCGGCACGGTTTCGGTGCCGCCGATGAAGATGCACAGCATCTGGGTGGCGACCTCGACGTCGGACAGGGCGCTGCCGTCGGGCAGGCGGTAGCCGAGCAGGCCGTCGACCACGCCGAGCGCGGCCCCGGACGGCTCGGCCCGGCGGCGCCGCACCGCCGGCACCAGGAATTCCAGATAGTTGGGCCGCGCCTCGGCGGTGTCGACGCCGACGCCGGGCTCGGCGAGGCTGCCGGCGTTGACCGCGGCCAGCACCTGGGGCGCCAGATCTGTTGGGATGCCGAGCAATTCGCACACGACGGACGCCACCACGATGCCGCCATAGTCCTGGGTCAGGTCGAACGAGCCGCGCGGCAGCAGCAGGTCGAGCCGCTCGTTGGCCAGCGCGCGGATCCTGGCCTCCAGCCCGGCGACCGCCCTGGGCCGCAGCGGCGCGGAGTGCGCGCGCCGGATCTCGCCGTACAGGCCGGCGTCGAACACGGCGTGAAATGGCAACGGGTGCAACGGCGGATCGTCGACGGGCCCGGTGTTGTGCCTGGCCAAGACGGATGCCGCGGGCAACGTCCCCTCCGACGCGACGAACGTGCCGTCGTTGACTTCCAGCACCCGCCAGACGTCGTCGAAGCGGGACAGCGCGAAGGTGTCCCACCGCGGCATGTAGTACACAGGATGGTGGTCGCGCAGGATTCGGTAGTACGGCAACGGGTTTGCCATCACCGTCGCGTCGAACGGGTCGTAGGAGAAGCTCACTGCAGCGGCGACGGCGGTAGGGCCTGCAGAATGGAGTCCTCCCAGCCGTCGCGCAGGGCCGGCGCCACGCTCATCCAGGTGACGATCTCGGCCGGTGGGCTCTCCTTCCACGAGGGGTAGTGATTGGCGAAGCACTCCCAGCCGCCGTCCAGCGCCCAGTAGTGGATGACCTCGTTATAACGGAAGGTCGTGGTGAACGAGCCCAGCCAGCGCTTGCCGGTGCGTTCCGACCACGGGACGTAGAGGCGCTCCAGCTCGCGGATGTAGTCGTCCTGGCGCCCCGGCTTGGTCCGCATGATCTCCTGGATCACCAGCGGCGCAGTGACATTGGCCTCGCGCAGCTGGGCCAGCGTCTTGTTGCTGGGCCCGGGGTACATGATGCGCCCCTCCCCCGAGGCGCCGATGTCGGCCAGAAACGCCGACCACTTACCGGCAGCCGCGTGGTGGCTGCCGCCCGGCGCCCGGGCCGCGCCGATCCTGGCGTAGTCGGCGAAACCGTCGATCTCCCAGACGATCGTCACCTGCGGCCAGTGGCCGTTGTACGGGGTGGTTTCCCAGATCGCGAACAGCCGGGCGCCGAGCTCGTCCATCATCGGCTGGTAGGACCCGGTGAACGCCTCGGTGAAGTGGTCGCTTCGGCCGGAACCCAGCGAAATCGTCTCGTGCAGGTAGAGCAGTGTGTGGCCGTAGTACTTCTTCATGGGCTAGTCGAGCCGCGAACAGGTCGCCGCGTCGCACATCAGCGTCTCGGTGGGATCGACCGGGCCGCAAGCGATCCCGGCCGCGGCGAGCGCATGGCCCTTGAATCTGCGCGCCGCCGCGCTGAGCACGTGGTGGGTTCTGGTCATCGTGCGATCGACCCCGAGGGGCCATCCGTCACCCCACAGAGCCACCTCGGTCAACCGATCGTGCAGGGACTCGAGCACCTTCTCGCGCACGCGCGCGTCGGCGGTGAATGCCTCGGCGCTGACGGCCAGGCTGTGACCCGTCGATCCCGTCGGGGCGAACTGCGCGTCCGGGTCCAGCGCCTGCACCCCGAGGATCCGCAGCGCGCGGGTGTCGCAGCCGTGCGGTAGCAGCGCGGTCACCTCCCAGCCGGCCATCACGCGGTCGTAGAGCCAGCCCCCGGCCGACGCCACGACGTCGGCGGCGCTGGCCGCGACGACGTCCAGCCGATACCGCAGACAGTCACTGGCCACTCGTTCGGCGGTAACCCGGCCGTTCTGGCTGATGTCGAAGGTTGGAGTGACCATCAATCCGTTCCTCACCGCCGCATCGGAGGGGTGCGTTGGCGTTACCTGCAGCGCTTGTCATGGGCTGGTTGTCACCGGAAAGCGTGACACTTCAGGAAAAATTTGTAAAGGTGCCCGGCTTTCGCACGGCCGGTCAGCGGCCGCGCCGGGCCTCGAGTTCGGCGAGCACGTCGTCGGTGTGCTGTCCCAGTCGGGGCGCGACGGAACGCGGCCCCCACGGCGTGCCGTGGAAATCCGCCGGCGTGGCCACCATCGCGACGCCGGCTTGTCCGTCGGGCACGTCGACGATGCCGCCTGCGGCGTGGAACTGTTCGTCGGCCACGATGTCCTCGAGCGTGTTGACCGGCGACCAGAAGAAATCCGGTTCACCCGCGAAGATCTGGGCCCATTCGTCGAGCGTGCGGGTCGCGAAGATCGCGTCCAACTCGGCGACGAGCTGCGTCGCGTTGGCGGCGCGGGACCGCGCGTCGCGGAAGCGAGGATCGTCGAGCCATTCGGGACGGCCGACGGCGCGGCACAGCGGGGGCCAGTGCCGGTCGCCTTCGAGGCCCACGATCCAGAATCGGCGCCCGTCGCCGGCGGCGTAGTTGTTCATGCACGGGTTGCCCATCGTCTCGCGTTGCCCGATGGCGATCGGCAGGCCGGTCAGCAGGTAGGTGTTCAGGTCGAAGCTCACGGTGTAGGCGCCCTGGCGGTACAGCGAGGTGGTCACCAGCTGACCGGTCCCGGTGCGTTCGCGGGCCACCAGCGCCGCGCAAATGGCGGCGACCAAGGTCATGCCGGCCGAGTGGTCGCCCATGCCGCCGCGCTGGAACGGCGGCGTGTCGCCGGGCCGCGTCAGCAGGTGGGCCACGCCGGCGCGGGACCAGAACGCCGCCACGTCGTAGGCGGCGCGGTCGGCGTCGGGCCCGGTTTCCCCGTACCCGGTGATCAGGCCGTAGATCAGGCGCGGGTTGTGGGCGGACACGGACTCGTAGTCCAGCCCGAGGCGTTGCAGCGCGCCGGGGCGCACATTGGTCACGAAAATGTCTGCGTCAGAAAGCAATTCGAAGGCGGTGTCGCGGCCGGCGTCGGTGGCGAGGTCCAAGACGATGCTGCGTTTGGACCGGTTGTCCATTTCGAACGGCGGATTGACCCCGAGATCGCATCCCAGCATCCGCCCGAACAGGCGGCCCGGGTCGCCTGTCGGCGGCTCGATCTTGATGACGTCGGCGCCCCAGTCGGCCAGGATGCCCCCGGCGGCCGGTCCCGCGACCCACACCCCGAGCTCGACGACTTTGATGCCTTCTACCGGTCCGGCCATGGCTGGATTTCTACCGGCGAGTGCGGGGTTGTGTCACGCGAAATCGTGATCTGCCGACAAGAAGCTGGCAATCGCCTTCATCGGCAAGAAAAGATGAAGCGGATCGACCGGTGATTCCAGGAACTCGGCGTGATGGAGAGAGAACGCGCGAGCGGTGTCGTCGCGAGCATGGACCAACAGGGCGGGCGCTGCCACCGATCTCGATAACAGGAGGACTCGCCGCATCGCGTCGCGCAACAAACCCCAGCCCAGGCCACGGCCCTGCCATTCGAGATCGACGGCCAGCCGGGCCAGCAGAAAGCACGGGACCGTTTCGGGGGCCTTCTTTGCAACCGCTTCGGGAGCAGTGCCCCGTGCGTAGCCCGCGACCGTGATCGCGTAGTAGCCAACAACGCGACCGTCGAAGGTACTGACGTAGGTGGTCGCGTTGTTGGCGCGTTGGTTCTGCCAGCTGTACTTCTTGAGCCACTCGTCGAGTTCGGCCGCACCTGACTCGAAGCCGGTCCGATCGTGAGCTTTGGCAAGTTTCTCCGGCTCGCCCGGCTTTGCTTGGCCGCCTTCCGTCAACGGTCGCGGTCAATCGCGCTCGGCGAATGGACTCTCGCGCTGCAGAAGTCGATGAAGTTTGGGCATCGGCTCTAGCGGAGCGTCCAGCAGGGCCTGGAACTTTGCCCACTGTTCTTCGCTGGCGACGAACCATCTGCGATCGGCAAGAACCCGCTCGGCGCTCTCCAAGACGCTGTCCAGAATGAAGTCCGTAACCGTGCTTTCTGTCGCTTCTGCGGCCTGACGTATCAGCTGCTGCTGCTGGGCGCTGACTCGGAAATTCAAGCGCTGGTCGCGAGCGGTTTTGGTGGTGGCGGCGTCGGTGTTGCCCATGATTGCCTCACTGGTTGAGTACATACAATGTACATACTATCCGGCCCCGGGGGTCGACCTTGGGGTCCGGTCCGTTTCCTGAGCTTCGACGACGCCCGTGCGGATGTGGTGGCCGCGCTGCCTTCTGTTTAGCGCCGCGAAAGTGCAACTGGCAACGCATTTCCCGAGAGCCACCGTCGGTGGTTGCACTTTCGCGGCAGGCAGAGAAACGTCGCCGGGCGGGCCCGATCTGGTCGCCCTGTGTTTGGCCCTACAGCAACCCGTTGGCCCCATTGTTGCCGGCCTGGCCCGCGGTCCCGAGGGGTAGGGGTCCGAACAAGACGTTGCCGCTGGTATTGGTGCCCGCGAAGGTGACCGTCACTGGGACCGTGCCGCCGGTAGCCATCACCGCACCGGACGGACTCACGGAAGTGACATTGGACCCGAGCAGGAAGGAGACGGTAGCGCTTCCGGGGGTGTTGTTGAGGAGCGTGAAGCTCGATCCGACGGTGAGGCTCGCGAGTGAGGGGCTCTGACCGCTGCCGGTCCCGCCTTGCCCGGCAGCCCCGCCCTGCCCGTATAGCCACCCGCCGCGCCCGCCGTCGCCGCCATTGCCGCCGTTCAGTACGAGGGGTGTGGTCTGGCCGGTGGACAGGGTCGCACTGTTGGGTCCGCTGTTGCCGCCCTGTCCGCCGCTGCCGCCGGCGCCCCACAACCCCGCGGCCCCACCGACTCCGCCTGTCCCGCCGGTGAAGGCGGTTACGCCATCGGCCCGCGAGGCCGCCCCGCCACCGGCGCCGGCGCCGCCGTTTCCGTACAAGAACCCGCCGTTGCCGCCGGCCCCGCCAGCTGCGCCGGCCCCACCGGCGCCGCCGAGACCGCCGTTGCCGATCAACCCCGCGGCTCCACCGGCGCCGCCGGCCACACCGGTGCTGCCCGTCTGCGAAAAGCCGTTGCCGCCATTGCCGAACAACAACCCACCCGCCCCGCCGTTTCGGGTTGGTTACCGTCCCATTGGCACCGTTACCGATCAACGGGCGCCCTAACAAAAAATTGGTGGGCGCATTGATCATCGCCAAAACGTCTTGCTCCGCGGTCTGCACCAGCGAGGCGTTGGCCACCTCAGCGGCCGCGTACGAGCCGCCCGCGCCGCTTAACGCCTGCACGAACTGGGCGTGAAACGCCGACGCCTGCGCACTCAGCGCCTGAAAGGCCTGCCCGTGGCCGGCAAACTACCGACGTGATGGCCGCCGATATCTCATCACCGGCGGCAGGCACCATTGCGGTAGTCGAGGCCGTCGCCGCCGCGTTCGCCGCGATCAGCTCCGAGCCGATGTTAGACAGATCCGTTGCCGCTCGCGCCAGGAACTCCGGAGCCGCCGTCAGATACGACATCGCTTCCTCCCACCGGGCCGTCGACACATCGACAAATCGGAGACAGATCGGATGACGTGAAGATACGCGGATTCCCACCCGATATTTCAGCGTTCCGCCAAACGCGCACGCCAGCCAAAGAAATCCCCTGTTAGCGGAATCCCGCATTCCCCCATTTACACTATGCAGAGCATTTGTAATGCAGAGCGGAACCGGTGTCGGACCGGCGTTCCATGTCAGTGCTCAACGGCCTGGAAACCGTTGCGGCCCTTCGGAGGTGGAGCCATGAGCCTGGTGGCCGGACGTGGTCCGCTCGGCGCCGATCCGGCCGGGCGGTTCTTCCCGGCGATACCCGCCGAGGTCGTGTACGTCGAGCCGCATCCGCGGCGCGTGCAGGCGTTCCGGGCCGGGCGTGCGGTGATCGATACCGAGCGGGCGCTGATGGTGCACCGGCGGGGGCGCCCGCTGAGTTACGTGTTCCCCGTCGAGGAGATCGGCGACCTACCGGCCGAACCCGAACCGGAGGCGCCCGGCTTCGTCCACGTGCCTTGGGACGCCGTCGACACCTGGCTGGAGGAAGGCCGCGAACTCGTCCACTACCCGCCGAACCCGTATCACCGCGTCGACTGCCGCCCGACAAAGCGGCGCCTGCGCGTCTCGGTGTCCGGCACCACGTTGGTGGACACCGACGACACCGTGATCCTCTTCGAGACCGCGCTCGCGCCACGGCTCTACGTCGACCCGGCGCACGTGCGCACCGACCTGCTGCGACGCTCGGGGACAACGAGCTACTGCAACTACAAAGGCTTCGCCACGTATTGGTCCGCCACCGTGGACGGCCATGTCGTCGATGACATCGCCTGGAGCTACGACGACCCGCCGCCGGAAAGCCTTCCCATCCAAGGCTTCCTGAGCTTCGACGACGACCGTGTGGATGTGGTGGCCGCGCTGCCTTCTGTTTAGCGCCGCGAAAGTGCGACTGGCAACGCATTTCCCGACTTGCCACCGTCGGTGGTTGCACTTTCGCGGCAAAAGTCAGTGAGCGTCGATCACGAGGGACCGGAAGCGGTCGAGGGTCTCGAGCGCGTGCGCCATGCTGTCGCCGGGCAGGCCGACACTCACCCACGTCACCCCTTGTTTCGCCAGCTTGTCCAGGCCGTCGAGGTAGGCGTCGGCGTTGAACGCGTCCTTGGCGGGGTTGCCGCCCTCGCCGTTGGTGAAGGCGATGTCGATCGCCGACCAGTCCCTGCCCGCCGCATCGCATCGGCGTCGCAGATCCTCGATGCCCGCGGTGAGGCGCTGCGCGGAGTCGATGACGGCGGTGCCGGCCGTCCGGGCCAGTTGGGGCGGGGCGGGAAACGGACACCAGCCGTCGCCGTACCGCGCTACCCGCTCGCGGGCCGCCGCGGTGTTGCCGCCGATCCAGATCGGCGGATGTGGGCTGCTGACGGGCCGGGGGTGCGCGGTGATGCCGCGGGCGCTGAAATGCTTTCCCTCGAAAGACATGTCGTCGCCAGTCCAGATTGCCCGGATCACCCGCAGCGCCTCCTCGAACAGCTCGGCGCGCTCGTCGTAGCTGACACCCAGCGCCGCGAACTCGCGTTTGAGGTAGCCCACCCCGACGGCCAGCGTGAAGCGGCCACCGGAGAGCAGGTCGAGCGTGGCGCCAGACTTGGCCACCACGAACGGGTTTCGATACGGCAGCACCACGATGTTGGGGATCAGCCGCAGCGTGGTCGTCATGGCCGCAGCGAAACCCAGTGCGACAAAAGGATCTAACGCGTCGTGCCCGCCGGCTTCCAGCCACCGCTGCGAGGGCGCCGGGTGGTCGGTGAAGCCGAAACCGTGAATCCCGGCCGCTTCGGTGGCCGCCGCCACCTTCCCGATGCCGTCCCCGCTCACCAGCTCCGGGTTGTAGGGATGGCTGTGCATCGGGTGGGTGATGGTGAAGCGCATCTGGGCTCCCCGCCGCTAAAACCGTGCGCGGGAATCGATCGCGGCGTCGGTGGTGCGCAGCGGCCGGATCAGCGCCTCCTGGGCAAAGGAGGCGAGCAGCTCGCCCTCTTGCGTGTGCACGGTGCCGCGCACATACGACATTCCCGCGCCGACCTGGGTGCTCTCGTGCGTGTAGAGCAGCCACCCGTCCCAGCGCACGGGTTCGTGGAATGCGACGGAGATGCTCATCGGCGCGGTGGACACGGTCAGGTGCGCCTGGCTGGTGCCGATGCCCGGATGCGCCCGCATGGTGGTCGAAATCCCCAGGTGGCCGGTGAAATACGCGACGAGCGCCTTGGCCAGATCGTCGCGCGTCGGGATCGGGTCGTAGCGCAGCCACGCGTAGAGCTCCGGCGGCCCGACCTCGTCGGGGCTGTTGACGTCGACCACGTCGACGAGGCGCAGCTCCCGCCCGATCATCGGCATCTCGGAGTGGTTGGCGTCGGCGGGCGCACCCACGTCGGGACGGGGCAGGTGATGACGGATCACGTCGGCGGTCGGGACGTCGGCCAGCACGGTGATGCTCAGGCAGCGCCGGCCGTTCTGATGGACAGCGACGACGGCGGTGCCGGTGGACCGGCCCTCGGCCACGACGTCGAGGACGAGTTCGATCGGCGGGCCGACGGTGACGGCGCGGGAGAACACCGCGTGTGCCGAGCGCACCGACTTGTCCGGGAATCGTTTGGCCACCGCGACAATCGCCTGGGCGAGCACCTGGGTGCCCTCCACCACCTGCCGTTCGTCGGCGCCGGCGATGCCGGTGACGCCGGCGAACCGGTCCTGCCCGTCGGCCCGCACGTCGAACAGATCCAGCAGGCCCTGCACCGTCCACTCGGTCTGCTCAGATTCTGTGGTCAAGTCCGCCCCACCTCTCCGCAGTAGCAGGTCACGGCTCAGCGTGACACTTTGGGTAGGGTTTGTAAAGTTAGCGGACCGGCCGGTAGACGCCGCGGAACGATCCCGCGAGGCGACCCGCTGGATTCACGCGGCGGGTGTCAGCGCACCGACAAGCTTCAGGTGTCGCAGTGCGTCGACTCTCCCGCGGCACCGAGCATCGGATTGACATCAGCGCCGACATTGCGTGACACTTTTGCGGTGTTTTGTAAAGTGGAAGATTTGTCGAAGGCGTGAGCGGATGATCCCCAAGCCCCTGGCCAACGGATTCTGCTTCGGCGAGGGCCCGCGGTGGTTCGAAGGACTGCTGTGGTTCTCCGACATGCTCGGCGAGGCCGTGCACACCGTGGACATGCGTGGCTCGCTGACCACGTTGCCGCTGCCCGGACGCTGCCCGTCGGGTCTGGGTTTCCGTCCCGACGGGTCGCTGCTGATCGCCTCGACCAACGACCGGCAGGTGTTGCGCTACGACGGCGAGACGGTCGTCGTCGCCGCCGATCTCGCCGACCTCGCGCCGGCCAGCCTGGGCGACATGGTCGTCGACGACGCGGGGCGCGCCTACATCGGTTCCCAGGCATTCTCCGGCGGCGTGATCGTCCGCCTCGATCCCGACGGCACCGCCGCCGTCGTCGCCGAGGACCTCGACTTCCCCAACGGAATGGTCATCACACCGGACCGAAAGACGCTGATCGTCGCCGAATCGATCGGCCGGCGGCTCACCGCGTTCACCATCGACGACGACGGCGCGCTGCGCGACCGGCGGGTGTTCGCCGACGGGCTGGACGGGCCGCCGGACGGCATCGCGCTCGACGCCGAGGGCGGGGTGTGGACGTCGATGACGCTGGCCCACCAGTTCGAGCGGATCACCGAAGGCGGCGCCGTGACCGACCGCATCGACATGGGCGAACGCGTCGCCATCGCCTGCGCGCTCGGCGGCCCCGAACGCCGCATCCTGTTTCTGCTGTCGAGCACCGACGCGTATCCCAAGCGCCTGGCCGGCACGCGGCTCTCCCGACTGGACGCCGTGCAGGTCGCCGCGCCCGGTGCCGGGTTACCCTGAGGCACCCCGGAGGTGGACGAGTGACCGATTCTTACTACGAGCTGATCGACGACGGCAGCGCCACGGCGTTGGGCGAAAAGTTCAGGGCGACCGACCTGGCGCGCGGCACCTGGTCGGCGTCGATTCAGCACGGCGGCCCGGTGTCGGCGCTGCTGGTTCGGGCGCTGGAGCGATGCGAACGGCGCGACGACACCCGGCTGTCCCGGGTCGTCATCGACCTGCTGGGCAGGGTGCCGGCCGAGGGCGACCTGTGGGTCAGCTCGCGGCTGCAGCGGGGCGGCAAACAGATCGAGCTGGTCGGCGCCGAGCTGCTGGCCCCGGGTCCCGACGGGCAGCCCCGCCCGGTCGCCCGGGCCAGCGGTTGGCGGCTGCAGCAGCAAGACACCCGGGCGGTGGTCCACGCGGCGGCCGACCCGCCCAGGCCGAGGACCGAAGCCCGCGACCGCAACCTCAGGGCGAGGGACTGGGACCGTAACTACGTGCACAGCCTGGACTGGCTGTGGCTGACCGAACCACTCAGCGAGGGCCCGGGCGAATCCTGGATCAAGCCCACCGTCGACCTCGTCAAGGGCGAGACCATGACGCAGCTGGAGCGGCTGTTCGCGGTGGCCGACTGCGCCAACGGCATCGGCAGCAAACTGGACATCACCAAGTGGACGTTCCTGAACACCGACCTGGCCGTGCACGTGTTCCGCGTCCCCGACGGCGACTGGATCGGGATTCGCGCCGAAACCCACTACGGGCCCGACGGCATCGGGACGACGGTCGGCACGCTGTTCGACGAGCAGGGCGCGGTCGGCGCCATCCAGCAGTCCGTGCTGGTGCGCCGCCGCCCCGGATCGGCCTGAGACGGGAGCGGAAGAAACATGGTGACGTCGGCAAGACTTCGTAAAGTCTCAGATATGACCCAGCCGGCCCGGGCCGAGACCGACACCTCCACGCGCCAGCGGATCCTCTTGGCGACCGCCGAGGTGCTCGGCCGCAACGGCAAAACCAAACTCAGCCTGTCCGAGGTCGCCGCCCAGGCCGGGGTGTCGCGCCCCACGCTCTATCGCTGGTTCGCCTCCAAAGAAGAGTTGCTGTCCGCGTTTTCGAACTACGAGCGCCAGTTCTTCGAGGGTGGCCTGGTCAAGGCGACGGCGGGACTCAAAGGGGTCGACAAGCTCGACGCCGTGCTGCGATTCATCGTCGACTACCAGCACTCCTACTCCGGTGTGCGCATGGTCGATGTCGAGCCCGAGCACACCATCGCCCATGTCTCCCGCGTCATCCCGCAGATGCGAGACGGTCTGCAACGGCACCTTCCCGGACCCAATGCCGCGTTAAAGGCGGCGACGGTGATCCGAATCGCCATATCGCACTACATCGTTCGAAGCGATGACGCCGACCAATTCCTGGCGCAGCTGCGTCACGCCGTCGGTATCAAGAGCAACTAACCCTCTCGGCCGAGCGTGCGCAGTTGTACGCCGTTGCGCGGCGTGTCGTGTGCAAACACGCACGCTCGCGGCAAAGGTGATCAGTCAGAACAGCACTGCGGCGTTCAGGTAGCCGGTGGGGTCGAACGCCGCCTTGACCGTCCGCATCGCGGCGATATCGGCCGGCTCCCTTGACATCCCGAGGTAGGCGCGCTTGCGACTGCCGACGCCGTGCTCGGAGCTGACGTTGCCGCCGCACCGCGCGATGAGGTCCATCATCGGCCCGTACAACGCCTCCTCCCGCTCGACCGGCACCCGCAGCACGTTGAGGTGCAGGTTGCCCTCGCCGACATGGCCGAACAGCAGCGGCAGCGCCCCACCGACCTGCGCGCGGATCAACGCGACCGCGTCCGCGGCGAACCCGGCGATCGCCGACAAGGGCAACGACACGTCGAATTTCAGCGGCGGCCCGTACACGCCCAGCACCTCGGCCAGGGATTCACGAACGCGCCACAGCCGTTGCCGCGCGGCGACATCCACGCCCACCGCCGGTTCGCCACACAGCCGCGCGCCGTCAAGCAGGTCGGCGAGCCGGTCGGTCTGATCGTGGTCGGCGGCCAGCTCCACCAACAGCAGCCAGTCACCCCGCACCGGCGCGCCCACCCCGAGATGTTCGGCGGTCAGCGCGGCGGCCCGGCCGTCGATCAGCTCCAGCGCCGCGATCCCGTCCACGTCCCGAAAAGTCCGGCCGGCGTCGACCAGCGCCTCGAGGTCGGCGAACCCGCAAACCGCCGTCACCCGATGCGACGGCGTGGGGTGCAGCCGCAGGTCCAGCGCGGTGATGACGCCGAGGGTGCCCTCGGCGCCGACGAACAGCGCCGGCAGGTCGTAGCCGGTGTTGTCGCGGCGCACCAGGCTGTGCCGGCGCATCAGCGAACCGTCGGGCAGCGCCACCTGTAACCCGAGGACCTGCTCGCCCATGTTGCCGTAGCGAACGGTGCGCAGGCCGCCGGCGTTCGTCGACGCCATGCCGCCGACGGTCGCGGTGTCGCGGGCGGCCAGGTCCACGCCGAACACCAAACCCACCGCGGCCGCGGCGCTGTGCACCGCGGCCAGCGTGGCCCCGGCGCCGGCCTCGATGCGGCGCTCGACGGTGTCGACATCGCTTAGCGCACACAGCCGTTCGGTTGACAGCAGCACGTCGTCGTGCTCGGGAACGGTGCCGGCCACCAAAGAGGTGCGGCCACCCTGGACCGTCACATGCGCCCCGGCGTCGCGGCAGACCCGCAACACCTCGGCGACCTGCTCGGCGGACGCCGGCCGCACCAGCGCGCTGGCCCGTCCGCGATAGCGGCCCGTGTGGTCGACGCTGCGCCCGGCCAGCACGTCGGGGTCGGTGACGACGTGGTTCGCCCCGACCACATCCGCCAGGCTGCGCAGCATGCTCGCCGTTATAGCACCGCCCGCCACGGTCCGGGCACCCACCAAGCCGGCGGGGCCCCTTCTCGGGAGCGGCCGGCCCGCGCCGGGCGGGGTGGGCGTCGTCGCCGTAGCGCCGAATTTGACTGCTGCGCAACGTGTTCGACGGTGGATCGTCCGACGCCCGGGCGCCACAAGCGCCATCCAACCCATCGGGCCGCATGATGCTAAGTTCGACGACGGGAGCGAAGGAGCGGAACAATGAATTCGGGTTTGTTCGCCGGTCTGACCATGGTCGCCCTCGTGCTGGCGCTGGTGTTCCTGGCCTTCGCCGCCGTCTTCGTCAAACGCCTCGGCGACCGAGCGCCCACCCCGGCAAGCGAAGAAATAGGCGGCGCCAGAGCGGTTACGAGAAAAGTGCGCAAACGCGAACCGATGTCGAAGGACGAGTTGGACTTTGCGAAGCAACTCGTCGCCGCTCGTAGCTCCTTGATGGCGCTGTGCATCCCCGGCGCCCTGTTCATGGTGGGATGCTTTTATGTGTTTGGCAGCCTTTACCACTTGCATGGAGCGACGCCCTCCGAGCGGACGTTTCTCGGGGTGTTCCCCATGCTGGCCTCCACGAACTTCACCGTTCAGATTCTCCGAAGCGCAAGGCTGAAGCGACGCCTGCAGAAAATGTCCTGACGCACCACAAGGCTGTGGTGGTAGCCGACGGCACCGGCGGTCTTCGCCGGTGCCAAGCGGGCCGTCATGTTCCCATTAGGCACATGACCGTCTACTATCTGCATGGGCGTGAGGGCGGGGGCGGGATGAGCGTGCGAGATCCGGAACCGGAGTCGGAGAGGTGATCGAATGAGCCCTCGTTCGGCCGGCAGAAGAGTCTTGGCCCGGGTCTGGATGCCTCTGGTCGCCGTCGTCGCGCTCGGTGTGGGTGGGGTGGCCATGTGGAAGGTGCACGAGTTCTCCAATCCCCCGCCCGTCATCACCGTCAATCAGCCGGCGGCACCGCCGGAGTTCAGTATCAAACGGCTCACCTATGAGTTGTTCGGCTCCGTCGGGCAAGGGGGGATGCTCGTCTGGGTGGACATCGACGGGCATCCGCATCAGGTCAATCTCACGACCTTGCCGTGGTCGCACACGGAGGCGACCACACTCACCGTAGTGTCCGGCAGCATCTCGGCGCAGGTTCATGGTGGTGAAGTCGGCTGCCGGCTGCGGGTGAATGGCGTTGTCCGCGCTGAACAGTCCGATACCCATCAGGATGCACATGTCTTTTGCTTGGTGAAATCCGCATGAGCGAGCATCGGGCGGAGCATCGGATAAGACGCCCCTTCGTCCCCAGAATGGTCCGCATCCTCGCGATACCGATCATCGGCTTCTGGGCCCTGCTCGCCGTGTCGACGAACACCTTCATGCCGCAGGTCGAAAGGGTCGCAGAGGAACTCGCGGGGCCGGTGGTGCCGCACTACGCGCCGTCGCAGCGGGCGTTGCTGTCCATCGGCGCGAAGTTCCACGAGTCCGATTCGACCAGCTTGGCCATGATCGTGCTGGAAGCCAACCGGCCATTGGGCGATGCGGATCATCAGTACTACGACGATTTGATGCGCCGGCTCAACCAAGACCCCAAGCATGTGCAGTACGTCATGGATCTGTGGGGGAAGCCGATCACCGCGGCCGGGGCGCAGAGCCTCGACGGCAAGTGCGCATACGTGCTGTTGCGTCTCGCGGGCGATATCGGCCAGATGCAAGCGAATGAGTCCGTTGCCGCCGTCCGGGACATCGTCGCGAAGGACACGCCGCCGCCCGGGCTCAAGGTCTACGTCAGCGGCGCGGCCCCGCTTGCCTCGGACACGGTGGCCATTGCGAATTCGAGCCTGAACGACATCACGATCGTGACGATCTTCCTCATCATCGGGATGTTGCTGCTGGTGTACCGCTCCATCGTCACCCTGTTCGTGCCCTTGGCCGGCGTTCTGTTCGAGATGCTGGTCGCGAAGGGGGTTATCGCAACCCTCGGGCATCTCGGGTACATCGAACTCTCGTCGTTCGCCGTGAACATCGTCGTCGCGCTGACCCTGGGAGCGGGGACGGACTACGGCATCTTCCTGATGGGCCGCTATCACGAGGCGCGACACGACGGCGAAAGCAGGGAGGAGGCGTTTTACACCGCATATAAGAGTGTCACGCCCGTCATCCTCGGCTCGGGGCTGACGATCGCGGGGGCATGCTACTGCCTGACTTTCGCGCGACTCAACTACTTCCACACCATGGGGCCCGCCGTCGCGATCAGCATGCTGTTCACGATCGCGGCGGCGCTGACTCTCGGCCCGGCCTTCTTGACCGTGGGCAGCCTTTTCGGGCTCTTCGACCCAAAAAGCAAGGCCAAGGCACACCTGTATCGGCGGATCGGGACGAGCGTGGTCCGGTGGCCGGTGCCGATCCTCTTCGCCAGTGCCGCTGCGGTCATGCTCGGGGCGATCTTCGTGCCGACGTACCGCCAGAACTACGACGACCGTCAGTACCAGCCCCACAATGCCCCCGCCAATCTGGGCTTCCAGGCGGCCGATCGGCACTTCCCGAAGAGCAAGCTGTTCTCCGAGATGCTGATGATCGAGTCAGACCATGACATGCGGAACTCGGGTGACTTCATCTCATTGGACCGCGCGGCCAAGGCTCTCGAACGCCTTCCCGGCGTCGCGATGGTGCAGAGCATCACCAGGCCCATGGGCCGAGCTTTGGAACATGCCACCATCCCCTACCTGTTCACCACACAAGGCAGCGGGAGCGGTCAGCAGCTCCCGTTCAACCAGCAGCAAAACGCTAATACCAACGAGCAGGCACAGATCACGACGCACACCGTCGCGGTCCTGCGGAAAGAGATCGACTTTTTCCAACAGATGTCGGACGAGCTGCACAAGACAGTTGTCACCGTCGAGGACCTGCAAAAGATCACCGATCAGATGAATCAGCAAATCTCAAATGTCGACGATTTCTTCCGGCCGATCAAGAGCTATTTCTATTGGGAGCGCCACTGTTTCGACATCCCCATTTGCTGGACGTTTAGATCCCTATTCGATGCGCTCGACAATATCGACCATTTGGCCGCCGATATCAACGATACCAAAACCTCCCTCGAGGCCATCGACAGGATTTTGCCGCAAATAATCACGCAGCTGAAACTCACGGCCGACGACTCGGAGGCCCTGGCCGCTCTTTTGGTCAGCACCTACGGCCAGTCCTCTCTGCAGTCCACACAGACCGACCAGACATTCTTCGACCAGGTCAATGTGGGGCTCGACTTCGACCAGTCCCGCAGCGACGACTTCTTCTACATCCCGCACGAGGGCTTCGACAACGACGACGTCAAGACCGGCATGCAACTGCTGATGTCGCCGGACGGCCAGGCCGCTCGGATCATCGTCACCCACGAGGGGGACGCCAATGGCCCGGAAGGCGTCCAGCATGTCGAGCAATTCCCCACAGCTATAACGGTGGCGCTCAAAGAGACGTCGCTGGCCGGCGCGAAAGTTTATATCGGCGGTTCCGGCGCAACCAACAAGGACATCAAGGAATACGCCGCGTCCGATCTGCTTATCGTGGCGATCGCCGCCTTCGTGCTGATCTTCCTGATCATGCTGTTCCTCACAAGAAGCCTGATGGCAGCCTTGGTAATCCCCAGCACGGTGGCCTTCTCCTACGCCGGGGCGTTCGGGCTCTCCATACTCGTCTGGCAGCACCTCATCGGCCTGCCGCTGCACTGGCTGATATTGCCGCTCACGTTCATCATCCTGGTGGCGGTGGGTTCGGACTACAACCTGCTGTTGATCCTCCGTGTCAAAGAGGAGCTGCACGCCGGAATCCACACCGGCCTGATCCGCGCGCTCGGGAGCACGGGCGGCGTGGTGACGTCGGCGGGTCTGGTGTTCGCGTTCACTATGCTGGCGATGCTCACCAGCGACCTGCGGACCATCGGTCAGGTGGGTTCCACCGTGTGCATCGGCCTGCTGCTCGACACGCTGATCGTGCGGTCGTTCGTGGTGCCGTGCATCCTGCGAATCCTCGGGCCGTGGTTCTGGTGGCCGACCCTGGTGCGTTCCCGCCCGCTACCCCAGCGCTAGCCAATCCGGTTGCGGCGCAACGTGTTCGACCCTCAGAACTCCTTGTGCGGCACGTCGGTCACCAGTCCGCCGTCCATGACGAACTCGCTGCCGGTGGCATACGACGACTCGTCGCTGGCGAGAAACAGCACGAAGGTCGACACCTCGTGCGCCTCGCCCGGGCGGCCCAGCGGGACGGTGACCATGTCTTCGGGCAGCTTGGCGGTCATCGGGGTGCGGATGAAGCCGGGATGGATCGAGTTGACCCGGATGTTCAGCGGCGCCAACTCCAACGCCGCCGACTTGGCCAGGCCACGCACCGCCCACTTCGACGCCACGTACGGGTGCACGGCCGGGGCGCCGCGCAGACCCTCGATCGACGACACGTTGATGATCGAGCCGCTCCCGGCCGCGGTCATCGGCTCGACGGCGGCGCGCATCCCCAGGAAGGTGCCGGTCAGGTTGACGTCAATCACCTTCTGCCACTTGGCCAGATCGAAATTCTTCAGCTGCCCGAGGGCGACGATGCCGGCGTTGTTCACCAGCACGTTGAGCTTCCCGAACTCGCCGGTCGCCGTCGCGACGGCGGCGTCCCACTGCTCCGGTTGTGTCACGTCGAGGTGCACGTAGCGCGCGGCGTCACCGATGTCGTCGGCCAGCGCCTTGCCCTCGTCGTCGAGGACGTCGCCGATCACCACCTTGGCGCCCTCCTGGACGAGCAGGCGCGCGTGTGCGGCGCCCATCCCGCGGGCACCGCCACTGATGAGTGCAACTTTTCCGTCTACCCGTCCCATGTGGTCGGGGCTCCTTTCGGTGAGGGGTGATCGACTAACTCGCCACGAGATCGCTTGGCGCGTAAAGACCTTTACCGCTGACCAGCGGCAGGTCGAGCGTGGTCCGGATGCCCGGCGGCGCCGCGATCACCGCCGGGACGGCGTTGACGATGCGCCCGGCGGCGCCGGCGATCGCGGCGTGGTTGTGGTCGCCCTTGCGACTGCTCGGGACGATGTCCACGGCGTAGGACGGCTCCCCGGTGATCTCGACGCGGTACGAGCCGCCGCCCGAGGCGGGTTGCGGCCAGTCGGGTCGCAAATCGGGGCGCAGGCGGGTGATGTGCTCGATGACGACGGCCGGGCGGCCGTCCACCATGCCGCGGATCTCGAACTGCAGCGCGGCCACGGTGCCCTTGGCGACGTGGCCCACGGCGATGTCGAAGTCTTCGGGCGCAGGCTCGCGCTGGTAGGACTCGGCGATCTCGTCGATCTCGATGCCCAGGCCGGCCGCCAGCTGACGGATCGCGGTGCCCCAGGCGATGCTGAGCACGCCCGGTTGCAGCAGCATCGGCACCTCGTCCAGGGGCTGCGCGAACCCCATGTAGTGCATGACCTCGGCGCCGTTGTACGACGCGTAATCGTGGATCTCCATGCAGCGCACCTGCTCGACGCGCTGGCAGGTCCCGGCGAGCGCGAACGGGATCAGGTCGTTGGCGAATCCCGGGTCGACGCCGCTGATGAAGATGCTCGCATTGCCTTGCCGGGCGGCGTCTTCCACGCGATTGATGTACTTGTCGGGCATCACGCCCCACGGGTATTGCAGCAGCCCGGGCGAGGACCCGACGACGTTGATGCCGGCGGCCAGGATGCGCATGACGTCGCCCATGGCGTCGGGCAGCCGGGTGTCGCCCATGGCGCAGTAGACGACGCACTCGGGCCGGGCGGCGATGACGGCGTCGAGGTCGTTGACGGCGGCGACGCCGGTCAGGGTGGGGGCGTCCAGGCCGACGCCGCACAGCTCCCCGGCGTCCCTGCCCACCTTCTCCGGCGTCGACACGCACACGCCCGTCAGTTCGAACTGCGGGTTGGTGATCAGTTCGGCCAACGCCAGCCCTCCGACATTTCCGGTACCGACGTGCGCGACGCGGATAGCCATGAGAGTCTCCGTCCCTTGAACGCTCACAAACTTTTCTAGACACTAGTCCATGACCCTCAAGGCGCCTACCGGGCCCGACCCGGGTTTGCGCGGACGGAATGGAATCGCTTATGGCACAACGCGCGGATGTCCAATTCACCTCGGGCGACGACCGCGTCAGCGCGTGGCTCTACCGCCCCGCGGGCGACGATCCCGCGCCGCTGCTGGTGATGGCCCACGGCCTGGGCGCGGTGCGCACCATGCGGCTGGACGCCTACGCCGAGCGGTTCAGCGCGGCCGGCTACGCCTGCCTGGTGTTCGACTACCGCAACTTCGGTGACAGCGAAGGGCGGCCGCGGCAGCTGCTCGACATCGGCATGCAGCTCGCCGACTGGGCCGCCGCGGTGGCCTACGCCCGCACCCTGGACGGCATCGACCGAAACCGGATCGGCTTGTGGGGCACGTCTTTTGGTGGTGGGCACGTGATCGCTACGGCGGCCCGGCTGCCGGGTATCGCGGCCGTCGTGGCCCAATGCCCGTTCACCGACGGCGTCGCCTCCGCGCGCACGCTGAACCCGTCGGTCGTCGCACGCGTCACCGCTCGAGCGGTGCGCGACGTCGTCGCGGCCCGTCTGGGCAAACCGCCGGTGATGGTCGCCACGGCGGGCAGGCCGGGCGAGGTCGCCCTGATGAACGCGCCCGACGTGTACCCGGGCTACATGAGGCTGGTGCCCGCGGGCCAAACCGTGCCCAACGCGGTCGCCGCCCGAATCGGGTTGAAGGCCATCGCCTATCGCCCGGGCCGCCTCGCCGCGAAGATCGGCTGCCCCATCCTGTTCTGCGTCTGCGAAACCGACTCGGTGGCCCCCGCGGCGCCGACGCTGCGCTATGCGGCCAAGGCTCCGCGCGGTGAGGTCAGGACGTATCCCGACGGGCATTTCGCGATCTATGTCGACGACGCGTTCGAGCGTGTTGTCGCCGACCAACTCGCCTTTCTCGACAGGCACCTGAAGAAAGCGTGAGCGTTCTTACTCCGTTTGACTCCGCACAAACTTGCGCGAAACGCCGGATTTCCCGGCGGGACGGTTCTACCCTCTGTCAGTACCTAATACCCACGGTTGCGGGTAAGTCCCGTGTGGGCCGGGACGGGGTCGCGGCCCGTGGGGAAGGACGGGGAGATGTCGTATTTGTTCACCGCCGCCCCTGAGGCGCTGGTGTCGACGGCCGCCGATGTGGAAAGCATCGGCTCGGCGATTCGCACCGCCGGCGCGAATGCGGCGGGCCCGACGACCGGCCTGCTGGCCGCGGCCGAGGATGAGGTGTCGGCGGCCGTCGCGAATCTCTTTGGCGCATACGGCCAGGAATACCAAGCGGCCGTCGCGCAAGCCGCGGCGTTTCACGCCGAGTTCACCCAGGCCCTGGCGGCCGCGGCGAACACCTACGCGCAGGCCGAGGCCGCCAACGCGGCCCTGATGTCTCACGTCTCGAACGAGCTGTTCGGGCAGGCGCCGGTCGCCGGCAGCTCGGGCGGCGCGTTGACGTCGATCATGAAGTTGGCCTCCGGGGACCCGCTTTATGCGTTGATCATGGGCGGCACCAATAACCCGCTACCCGACGCCGACTATGTGGCGGCCATTTTCAACTCGTACATCAGGTCCAATCCCCTGTTCTCGTCGGCCATCCCGCAGGGCCTGTTCACCCCGGAGCAGTTCTGGCCGGTGACCCCGCAGCTTGGCAATATGACGTTCGGCCAGTCCGTCGCCCAGGGCGTCGCGATCCTGAACAATGCGCTGCTCAATCCCACCACCGGGGTGCTCGCGCAGGGAAATAGCGCCCTCGTTTTCGGCTACTCGCAGAGCGCCACGATCGCCACCAACGAGATAGCCGCCCTCATGGCGGCCGGCTCGCCCTATCAGGGCCAGCTGTCCTTCATGCTGGTCGGTAATCCCAATAATCCCGTCGGCGGCATTCTCTCGCGCTTCCCCGGCTTCTACATTCCGTTCCTGGATGTGGCATTCAACGGCGCGACCCCGCCGAATTCGCCATATCCGACCACGATTTTCACGGCCCAATACGACGGCATCGCCGACCTGCCCCAGTATCCGCTCAACGTCATCTCGGACCTCAACGCCTTCATGGGCTACTTCTTCGTGCACAACACGTATCCGCTCATGACGGCCGGCCAGATCGCCAACGCCGTGCCCCTGCCGACGTCTCCGGGCTACACCGGCACCGACTACTACATGCTCATGACCCAAAACCTGCCGCTGCTGGACCCGATCCGCGCCATCCCCTATGCCGGTCCCCCGATCGCCGACATCTTCCAGCCCGATCTGCGGGTGCTGGTCGACATGGGCTATGCCGACTTCGGCCCCGGCCTCAACTATGCGAACGTCCCCACCCCGGCCGGGCTGTTCTCGATTGGCAACCCGTTCACGATCATCCCCGACCTGGCCCTGGGGGCCGTGCAGGGACCCTATGGCGCCGCGGTGGAAATCGGGGTGGAGGCGGGGTTGTTGTCGCCGTCCCTGTTCCCCAACGCCTACCCGTGGGTCCCCTCGATCGATCCGGGATTGAACTTCTTCCTCGGCCAGCCGAGCACGACGCTGCTGTCGGTGCTCAGCGGTGCCGCCGGGGACGTACTCAAACTCATTCCGCCGGTGTTGAATTGATGCAGCCTGTCGCGGCCGGTGCGTGGTGGGCCCGCGTCGCGCGTCAATTCCCAGGTGTCACATCGGTCACTGGCCGGTCGGCATACACCGATGTGCCCACCTCAGCGCGACAACCAACCGCGTTTGTCGCTCGGAGGCGGGCGCAAGAGTATGTGCCCGCCGCGCCGAGACGCACGTGACGCGTGTGACCACCACGAGGTGACCCGGCCTGCCCGGGGTTGCGGGCCACCGCACAACAGCGACGCCGCGGTGGTTCACTTTCCCTGAATGAGGTGGCACACCAGCCTATTTCGCGAGTGACCGGCCGGGGCCGCCCAAGGCCCAGCGAGCAACGCCCTCAGGGCCCGAGCGGGGAATGCTGCCGGATCGACTCGTCGCGGATCAGACCCCGCAGCAGCGCGGTGCTGAACTCGGCGGCGATCTCCTTGGCGGTGCGCCGTCCGCTCGGCCGCAGCCAGCGGTAGCTGCCCAGCGTCATCCCGATGTAGCCCAGGGCCACGACGTGGGAGTCGCATTCGTAGAACTCGCCGCTGGCGATGCCGCGGTCGATGAGCCCGTGCACGTGCTCGTAGACCTGAGCCTCCTTCTCGCGGACCTCGGCGACCTGCTCGCTGGTGAACCATTCGGTGATGTAGGGCTGCTCCTGGAAGTAGACGGCGGCCCGCTCGGGATTGGCGGCGATCCCGGTGAGCAGCCGGACCGTGTATTGGTACAGCGCCTCGCGGGCCGTCCACGACGGATCGTCGTGGACGGCGGCCAGCGTGCCCTCGGCGGCCTGGCGGTAGATGTCGAACAGGATCAGCGACTTGCTGGCGTAGTAGTGGTAGACGGTCGCCTTGTTCAGGCCGATCACGTCGGCGACGTCGTCCATCCGGGTGCCGTGATAGCCGCGGGCGGCGAACAGTTTGGTGGCAACGGCCAGCAACTCATCGCGGCGCGTCAACCCGTTCTCGGATGGCATCGGTACTCTCTATCGTCACTGCCGGCGGGGGCGGATGGACCCCGGGCGAGGCTAATTATCAATCAACTGGTTGGACAGTTTAGGCATGATGCCGGGTGTCGCGGCGACTCGGATCGGATTAGACTCGTCTGACGGCCTAAGTCGCGACCTTAAGGGGTGGACAAATGGATCCGAGTCCGGACTACGACATGAGCGACGAGATCGAGTTCTTCTTCAAGTACGTCCCCTGGGGTCTGCGCGGCGTCGTCGACGGCAACGGGTACCCGCCGCAGGCCTACCCGCCCGTCTAAAGAATCGGCGAGACCACGTCAACCGGCCCGACGCCGGTTATAGGGCCTTGAGTTCCTCGGCGACCTCCGTGACGGATTTCTTGGCATCGCCGAACAACATCGTGGTGCCCTCGGCATAGAACAGCGGATTGTCGATGCCGGCGAAGCCGGAGTTCATCGACCGCTTGAGCACGATCACCGACCGGGCCTTGTCCACATTGAGGATCGGCATGCCATAGATCGGGCTGGACGCCTCGTTGCGGGCCGCCGGGTTGGTGACGTCGTTGGCGCCGATGACGATCGCGACATCGGTACGGGCGAACTCGTCGTTGATGTCGTCCATGTCTTTCATCGCGTCGTAATCCACCTCGGCCTCGGCCAGCAGCACGTTCATGTGCCCGGGCATCCGGCCGGCCACCGGGTGGATCGCGTACTTCACCGTGACGCCCTTGTTCTCCAGCAGCGACGCCATGTCCTTCACGGCGTGCTGGGCCTGCGCGACGGCCAGGCCGTAGCCCGGAACGACGATCACCTGGTTCGCGTAGGCCATCTGGATCGCCGCGTCGGCGGCCGACGTCGACTTGACGTGCTTGTCGCCGCCGCCATCGCCGCTGGGGGCCACGCCGCCGCCGCCGAAACCACCCGCCACGATCGCGGGAATGGACCGGTTCATCGCCTTGGCCATGAGGTTGGTCAGGATCGAGCCCGACGCGCCGACGATCATGCCGGCCACGATCATCGCGGTGTTGTTCAGCGCCAACCCCGCCGCGGCGGCCGAGAGCCCCGTCATGGCGTTGAGCAGCGAGATGACCACCGGCATGTCGGCGCCGCCGATGGGCAGCACGACCATCAGGCCCAGCACACCGGCGGCGGCCAGCAGGCCGATCATCCACCACAGCGATACCCCACCCGTGCCGGGATGCGCGTGCAGGCCGATGACCACCGCGGCGGCCACCGCCGCGGCCAGCAGCAGCAGGTTGACCGGTTGCTGGGCCTTCCCGAAGCCGATCGGCGATCCGGAGATGATCTCCTGCAGCTTGCCGAACGCGATGATCGATCCCCAGAACGAGATCGACCCGATGATCGCGGCGAACAACGACGCCACCACGATGTGCACCGTCGGCGACTCGCCATGCTGGAAGGCCGAAAACCCGGTGGTCTCAATGAATTCCGACAACGCGATGAGCGCGACGGTGCCGCCGCCGACGCCGTTGAAGAACGCCACCAGCTGCGGCATGGCGGTCATCTTGGTCAGCCGGGCCGGCGGGACGCCGAGCACGACGCCCACGACGAGGCCGGCGACGATCAGCACCCATTGGTCGGTGTGCCGGATCTTGACCAGCGTCGCGCCCACCGCGATGGCCATGCCGACCGCCGCGATCAGGTTGCCGCGCACCGCGGTCTTGGGCCCAGTCAGGCCCATCAAGCCGTAGATGAACAGCGCGAACGAAATGATGTAGAGGACGGTGACCAGGTAGCTCATTTCACGGCCTCGTCCGACTTGCCCTGCGGCACAGGCTTTTTGCCCTTGAACATGCCCAGCATCCGGTCGGTGACGATGAATCCGCCGATGACATTCAGCGTGCCGAACACCACCGCCACAAACAGGATGATCTGCACCGCGAGCGACGGGTGCTCCACCGCGCCGAACACCACCAGCGCGCCCAGCACCACGATGCCGTGGATGGCGTTGGTCCCCGACATCAGCGGCGTGTGCAGCGTGTTGGGCACCTTGGAGATCACCGCGAACCCGACGAATCCGGACAGCACCAGGATCGCCAGGTTGGCCAACAGCTCGTCGTACATCGGGGAGTCCTTACTGTCCGCGTTCACGGGTCACGCAAGCCGCCGCCACAACCTCGTCGTCAAAGTCCGGGGCCAGCTCGCCGTCCTTGATCAACAAGTCCAGCAGCGCCGTGATGTTCTTGCTGTACAGCTCGCTGGCGTGCTCGGGCATCGTCGCCGGCAGGTTCAGCGGCGCGGCGATGGTGACGTCGTGCTTGACCACCGTCCGGCCCGGTTCGGTGAGCTCGCAGTTGCCCCCGGTTTCCCCGGCCAGATCCACCACCACGCTGCCGGGCTTCATCGCCTCGACCGCCGCGGCGGTCACCAGTCGCGGCGCGGGCCGGCCCGGGACCAGCGCCGTGGTGATCACCACGTCGAATCCGCTGATGGCTTTTTCCAGTTCCTTTTGCTGCTGGGCGCGTTCCTCGTCGGTCAGCTCGCGGGCGTACCCACCCTCGCCGGACGCGTCCACTTTGTTCAGGGAGCCGACGTCCAGCCACCGCGCCCCCACCGACCGCACCTGGTCGGCCACCTCGGGACGCACGTCGTAGCCGGACGTCCGCGCACCCAGCCGCTTGGCCGTCGCCAGCGCCTGCAGCCCGGCCACGCCGACGCCGAGCACCAGCACGGAGGCCGGCTTCACCGTTCCCGCCGCCGTCGTCAGCATGGGAAAGAAGCGGGTCGATTCCGAAGCCGCCAGCAGCACGGCCTTATACCCGGCGACGTTGGCCTGCGACGACAACGCGTCCATCACCTGCGCCCGCGAGATGCGCGGGATGGCCTCCAGCGCGAACGCCTGCACCCCCGCTTGGGCGAGCGCGCCGATCGAGTTGTCCGCGTTGCGCGGCGCCAGGAAGCCGACCAGCGTCTGCCCGCTGCGCAACCTGGCAACCTCGTCCGCCGTCGGCGGCGCGACCTTGACGACCACGTCGGCGGCCCACGCGTCCCCGATGCTCGCGCCGGCCTCGGTGTAGAGCTCGTCGGGAAGCAGCGCCCCTTCGCCCGCGCCGGATTCGACCACCACCGCCAGACCGCCGTTCACCAGCGACGCGACTGCCTTCGGGACCAGCGCGACGCGTCGCTCACCCTCCCCGGACTCGCCGACCACCCCGACCGTCGTCTGCGGACCTGTCATGGCGCGTACCCTACCGGCGTCACCAGAGCGGGATATCCTGGCCGCGCTCCGACGCCGGCCGGGGCCCGAAGTAGCGGCGCTCGGATTCGTCGATCGGCACGTCGTTGATGCTGGCCTCGCGGCGCGCCATCAACCCCGACGGGGTGAATTCCCACAGCTCGTTGCCGTAGCTGCGGTGCCACTGGCCGGTGTGATCGTGGCACTCGTACTGGAACCGCACCGCGATGCGGTTGTCGTGGAAGTCCCACAAGCTCTTGCGCAGCGCATAGTCGAGTTCGCGCTGCCACTTGCGGGTCAGGAACGCCACAATCTGGTCCCTGCCGACGATGTGCTCGCCGCGGTTTCGCCAGTGTGAGTCCGGCGTGTAGGCCAGGCTGACGCGTTCGGGGTCGCGGGTGTTCCAGGCGTCCTCGGCGGCCTGCACCTTCTGGGTTGCTGTTTCGAGCGTGAAAGGCGGCGACGGGGGGCGGCTTTCGGTCATGACGCCCATCCTCCCCCGCGAGCAGACACAGAATCGCCCAAAACCACGGGTTTTAGGGCGATTCTGTGTCTCACTCGAAAATGTGGTGACCCGAAGCGGGTGAGTCGCTGGCCCCTGGTGTTAGGCGACTTCGGTGAGTGGTTCGAGGATGACGTTGTATCCCAGGGCTTCGAGCTGCTTGATGGCGTTGGCCTTGGTCTTGCTGGGGTGGTGGCGGGTGTAGTAGCCGGGGCCGGGGTCGCGGTAGAAAGCGCCGTTGATCAGCATGTTGTAGGCGTCGGTGAGCATCTTGTGTTCCAGGGCGACCAGGGCGATCATGCCCGCTGGTGAGCTGTGCTGGGCTTTGGTTCTGTTCCTGCGTTTTGGCTGGGGTGGGCGGCTGCCGGCGATGCGTCGGTAGCGGGCGTTGTAGTAGGTGTCTTTGCTGCGGGCCGCCGAGGGCCGCGACCCCGAGGGCGGCTTTGAGGTAGCGGTTGCCCGCTCGGGTGGCCGCTGATTTGACCCGGCCCGCTGATTCGTTGCAACCGGGCACCACCCCAGCCCACGACGCCAGGTGCGCCGCAGTGGGAAACACGCTCATGTCCGCGCCGGTCTCGGCGATGAACACATCGGCCACGATCGTCGAAAAGCCCGGGATGCTCATGAGTAACTCCCGGATGGCTTGAAAGGGTTGGATCGCCTCCTCGATGCGTTCATCTAGGCGGGCGACGTCGGCGTCGTGGGCGTCGATGCGATCCAGATACAACCGCGTCATGAACGCGTGATGGTCGTTAAACCGCCCGCGCAGCGCCTCGGTGAGCGCGGGGATCTTCTCCCGCAGCCGTTGTTTGGCCAGATCAGCCAGCACCGCCGGATCGCGCTGCCCGGCGATCAGCGCCTCGAGCATCGCCCGCCCGGAGACCCCGACGATGTCAGAGGCCACCGCCGACAGTTTGATCCCGGCGTCTTCGAGCAGTTTCTCTAGCCGCTGAATCTCCTTGGTACGCGCCCGGGTGATCATGGTGCGCGCCCGCGTCAGATCGCGTAACTCCCGAATCGGCTGCGGCGGCACGAACGAGGCGCGTACCAGCCCGTGTGCGCCCAGGTCAGCCAGCCACATCGCATCCGAGACATCGGTCTTGCGGCCAGGCACATTACGCACCGCCTTAGCGTTGGCCAAGATCACCGGCAGCGCATCTTCAAGCAGGTAGTAAAACGGCTTCCAATAATCCGACGTCGATTCGATCACCACACAGCTGACCTGCTCAGCCAGCAGATGCTCGCGCAACGCCAGGATCTGGCTGGTGGTCGAACCCACGTGCTCACCGTCGTCGTGGTGGCGCGCCGACCCTGACCCTGAACCCGGACACAGACCTTGGCGTCCTTCTTGGAAACATCAAGGCCTGCACACCGCCGATGGACCACCTCCATGATCAATCACCTCATCATCTAGAACCTGTTGTTAATCAGCGTGTTCCGGGAAGAGTGAAAACAAACAGGAGTCTCACTCGCGTGCTCACAGGCAACAAACCACGGCCCCCGCACAACCACGGGGTACCCTTCGTCCCAAGCTGCTCGGCGTGCTCACGACAACACAGACGCAACGGGATCCACCGAAACACCCCTCCAGCGTCAACCCCGCCAGCACGCCAAGCAACCACCTAGCCACGCCGAACGACACCACCAAATTTTCATCCCCCACGGCGGGGCCTCAGCCCCCCAGATAGCTGCTCGCGCCACATTGCCCGCGCTGCTCGCGCCACATTGCCCGCGCCGGCGCATCGCACGTGCCCTATCGTGGCGGACATGGACTTCGCGATGTCGGCCAAGGCCAGCGACTACCACAAGCGACTGTCCGACTTCATGACCGAGCACGTCTTCGAAGCCGAGGCCGAGGCCGACAAATACCGCCACGAAGCCGGCCCGCACGACCACACCGTTCCGCCGATCATCGAGGAACTGAAAACCAAGGCCAAGGAACGGGGCCTGTGGAATCTGTTCCTGCCGGCGGAGTCCGGCCTGACCAACCTGGAATACGCCCCGCTGGCCGAGATCACCGGCTGGAGCCTCGAACTCGCACCCGAGGCGCTGAATTGCGCGGCACCGGACACCGGCAACATGGAGACCCTGCACCTGTTCGCCACCGACGAGCAGCGCGAGCGGTGGCTGCGGCCGCTGCTGGCCGGCGAGATCCGCAGCGCCTTTTCGATGACGGAGCCCGCCGTCGCCAGCAGCGACGCCCGCAACATCGAGACCACGATCGTGCGCGACGGCGGCGACTACGTCATCAACGGCCGCAAGTGGTGGACGTCCGGGGCGGCGGACCCGCGCTGCAAGGTCCTGATCGTGATGGGCCGCACCAACCCCGAGGCGGCCAGCCACCAGCAACAGTCGATGGTCCTGGTGCCGATGGACACCGAAGGCGTGACGGTGGTCCGCTCGACGCCGGTGTTCGGCTGGCAGGACCAGCACGGCCACTGCGAGATCGTCTACGACAACGTCCGCGTGCCGGCCACCAACCTGCTCGGGGAGGAGGGCGCCGGCTTCGCGATCGCCCAGGCCCGGCTGGGGCCGGGCCGGATCCACCACTGCATGCGCGCGCTCGGCGGGGCCGAACGCGCGCTGGCCCTCATGGTCGACCGCGCGCGCAACCGGGTGGCGTTCGGCCGCCCGCTGGCCGAGCAGGGCGTCGTGCGGGAGTCAATCGCCAAGTCCCGCAACGAGATCGACCAGGCCAGGCTGTTGTGTGAGAAGGCGGCGTGGACGATCGACCAGCACGGCAACAAGGCCGCCCACCTCCTGGTCTCGCAGATCAAGGCGGTGGCGCCGCAGGTGGCCTGCGACGTCATCGACCGGGCGATCCAGGTGCACGGGGCCGCCGGCGTCAGCGACGACACGGTGCTGGCCCGGCTGTACGGCTGGCATCGCGCCATGCGGATCTTCGACGGTCCCGACGAGGTGCACATGCGGACCATCGCGCGCGCCGAAATCGGCCGCGAGCAATCCGCGCTCGCCGCGGCGGTCACCGCGCATGGCTGAGGCTGCCGTCCGGAAACTGCCGGGCGCATGGAACTTTCGCGACGTCTCCGAAGGCGCCGCGGCGCTCCGCCCCGGGCGGCTGTTCCGGTCCAGCGAGCTGAGCCGGCTCGACGACGACGGCCGGGCGACGCTGCGCCGGCTGGGGATCACCGACGTCGCCGACCTTCGCGCGACGCGGGAGGTCGCCCGGCGCGGCCCGGGGCTGGTTCCCGACGGCGTCCAGGTCCACCTGCTGCCGTTCCCCGACCTCGCCGACGACGAGCAGACCGACGGCGCGGCCCCGCACGAAGAGGCATTCCAGCGGCTGTTGACCGGCGAATCCGACGGTTCCGACGAATCCGTCAACGCCGCCGCCGCCCGCTTCATGGCCGACGAGTACCGGCAATTCCCGACACGTAACGGAGCCCAGCGCGCGCTGCGCCGCGTCGTCACGCTGCTGGCCGCGGGGCGCCCCGTGCTCACCCATTGCTTCGCGGGCAAAGACCGCACCGGCTTCGTCGTAGCGACGATCCTGGAGACGATCGGCATCGATCGCGACACCATCGTCGCCGACTTCCTGCACAGCAACGACGCCGTGCCCGAGCTTCGGGCGCGAATCTACGAGATGATCCAGCAGCGCGGGGACACCGAGCTGACCCCGGAAGTGATGACCTTCACCGAAGCCCGGCTGTCCGACGGGGTCCTCGGCGTGCGGCCCGAATACCTTGCCGCCGCCCGCAAAACGATCGACGAGGAATTCGGTTCGCTGGGCGGCTATTTGAGCGACGCGGGTATCACGGCGGCCGACGTGGAAAAGCTGCGCGGCGCGCTGCTCGCCTGAATGGGCGTGCCGGAGAATGCCCGGCCGGCCGGTGTCCCGAACCGCCACGGCCGCAACGGATTCTGCGCGGGGCGGCGCCGGGCGAATTGCCACGCGTCGCACTGAACAAAACATATAGTGCAAAACGGCAACAAGAACCCGCGATCGCTCTAAGCTAGCGGGGTGCCGGTTCCAGCGATGCGCCGGGTCATCGGCTTGGCAGCGTCGTCGATACCGGCACGAGAGTGCCTGCGTCCGGAAGGGAAAATCCGATGACGAGCTTGATCACCCAGCCCCAGATCTTGGCGACGGCCGCAGCGGACGCTTCTGCGATCGGCTCGGCGCTCAACGAGGCCAGGGCCGCCGCCGCCGGCCCGACGACCGGCGTGGTGGCGGCGGCGGAAGACGAGGTGTCGGCCGTCGCGGCGCAGTTCTTCGGCGCGTACGGCCAGGAGTACCAGGCGCTGCTGCAGCAGGCGACCGCATTCCACGACCAGTTCGTTGCGACACTGGCCGCCGCCGGAAACGCCTACACCCAAGCCGAAGCCGAGATCGCCGGCACGCTCGGGCTCGGCGGCGCCACGGCCAACCCGGTATTCGCCGCGGTGACACAGGCGGCGGACCCGGCCGTCGTCGCCAACCTGATCATGACCGGCAGCGGCACCGCGACACCGTCGATGGCCTACCTGCAGAGCGTCGCCGGCCTCTACTTGCAGAATTTCACGGGCCCCCTCCAGGCCGTGTCCACGGCCGAGGGCCTGTATCCGTTCACCGGCGTCAAAGACCTGACCCTGGACATATCCCTGGCCCGCGGCGTCACGGAGCTGAACAATGCGGTGATCGCGGCGCTGGGAACCGCCCCCACCGCGAACGTGGTTTCCATTCTGGGCTATTCACAGAGCTCGATCATCGCCTCGCTGGAAATGCCGAAGCTGCTCGCCGAGGGCTACAACTCGTCGAACGCGTTCTTCACCCTGCTCGGTGATCCGGCCAATCCCAACGGCGGCCTGCTTTCGCGCTTCCCCGGCCTGAGCCTCCCGAGCCTGGGTGTCACGTTCGGCGCCTCGACGCCGAGCAACGATTTCCCGACCACCATCTGGACGCTCGAGTACGACGGCTTCGCCGACTTCCCGCAGTATCCGATCGACTTCCTCGCCGACCTCAACGCGCTCGCGGGCATTGTGTTCGTGCACGGCACCTACCCGCACCTGACGCAGGCGATACTCAACACGGCCTTCCAGCTGCCGCAGTCCGGGGCCCCCTCCATGACCACCTACAACATGATCCCCACCGCGAACCTGCCGCTGCTGGACCCGCTGCGCGCGATCCCGGTCATCGGGAACCCGCTGGCGGACCTGATGCAACCGGACTTGAAGTACCTCGTGAACTGGGGCTACGGCAACCCGGCGTACGGCTTCTCGACCGGACCGGCCGACGTGCAGACACCGTTCGGGTTCCTGCCGCCGCTGAGCGCGACCACCGCCCTGGGGCCCGACTTGATCAGCGGCGCACAGCAGGGATTCGGCGCCTTCGTCGGCGACCTGTCCGCCCTGACGCCCGCGTCGCTGCCCGCCCTGTCCAGCCTGCTTCCGGGGGCCGCGGCGGGCGGTGGCGCGCTGGCCCTGCCGGCCCCGGCGTCGATTCCGTCGACGATCAACGGCATCATCTCGGGCATCCAGTCGGCGAACAGCAACATCGTCGGCACCCTGACGACCGACTTCTCGACCGCCTACGCGACGCTGCTTCCGACGGCGGACATCGCGACGGCCGTCGCCGTCTCCCTTCCGTCCTACGACGTCAACCTGTTCCTGAACGGGATCACGCAGGCGATCAACGGCCAACCCATTCAGGGGCTCATCAACGCGTTCGGCAACCCCATCGCGGCCAACGTCGGACTGACCACCCTCGCGGGCGGCTTCGAGCTCATAACCCTCGAGAACGCGGCCGATACAATCTTGACCGGGACGCCGAACCCGGGCCCCAACTGACCGCCATCTCCGGTCGCTGACCACCATAGGGAAAACCCCGCCGTCCTGAAGGGAATGGCCGATGACGGGCTTGACTGTTCAGCCGCAATTGCTGGCCGCGGCCGCGGCGGACGCCTCGGAAATCCGTTCGGCGATCGCCGCCGCCCAGGCGGCCGCCGCCGGACCGACCACCGGAATGATGGCCGCCGCCCAGGACGAGGTGTCAACGGTCACCGCCGCTTTCTTCGGCGCGTACGGGCAGGAGTATCAGGCACTGCTCCAGCAGGCGACGGCGTTCCAGACCGCATTCGTCGAGGCGTTGCAGTCGGCCGAAGCCGCCTACACCGGCGCCGAGACCGCGGCGTCGAACGCGCTGGGTCCCCTGGAAGCGAACGTCTTTTCGCTGCTCGGCGGCACCACCGCGGCGGTGAGCGCGACGCGGGTCGCGGCCCCGATAACCCAGGCGATGTCGAGCGCGGCCGCGACCGTCACCGTCGTCATGGGCGCCAGCGGATACCCGATACCGGCGCCCGATTACATCAACCAGCTCACCATGTTGTTCGTCAAGCCCTTCTACACCGTGGGCACCGCGATGGGCCTCGCCACGCCCGAGGGCCTGTATCCGCTCACCGGCATCAAGGACCTGACCCTCGACATCTCACTCGCCCGAGGCCTCACGATCCTGAACAACCAGATTCAGTCGTTGGTCAGCTCGGGCACCAACACGATCAACGTCTTCGGCTACTCGCAGAGCGCCATCATCTCCTCCCTGGAGATGCAGATGCTCAACCCCACCAACACGCCGGGCGGAAGCCTGCTGCCCCCCGGTGTCGGCCTGAACTTCTCGCTGATCGGTGACCCGGCGAACCCCAACGGCGGCCTGCTCTCACGCTTCCCGGGCTTGAGCCTGCCGAGCCTGGGCCTGACGTTCGGCACCGCGACTCCAGACAATTCCTTCCCGACCAAGATCTTCACGATCGAATACGACGGCTTCGCCGACTTCCCGCAATACCCCATCAACTTGCTGTCCGATCTCAACGCCTTTATGGGCATCGTGGCGTTGCACGGCACTTACCCGTATTACACACTCGATCAGATCAATTCGGCCATCCAGCTGACGAACACGGTGGGCAATCCGCTGACCCAGTACTTCATCCTGCCAACCCAGAATCTGCCGCTTTTGGATCCGTTGCGGGCGATACCGGTCATCGGCAATCCCGTCGCGGACCTGGTCCAACCCGATCTGAAAGTCCTGGTCGACCTCGGCTACGGAAGCACCACCCAGGGCTGGTCGCCCGGCGCGCCCAATGTCCCCACTCCGTTCGGGGTGATCCCGCCCGTCAGCCCGGGAGCCGTGCTTGCCGCTCTGGCCGGCGGCACCCAGCAAGGAATCGGCGCCTTCACGGGCGACATCAACGCCGGGATCGCCGGGATCCCGTCGCTCTCGCCGCCCAGCCTGGCCTCGATAGCGGGTTCGATCGGGACCGGCGGGGCCTATTCCCTGCCCGCGGGGCTGGCGTCGGCGCTGTCCTCGCCCGACAGCTTCATCGCCTCCCTGCAGTCGGCCAACAGCCGGATCACCGACGCGCTCACGGACGCCGGCTCGACGGCCTATGCGACGCTGCTTCCGACGGCCGACATCGCGACGGCTTTGTTCACCTCCGCCCCGTCCTATGACGCCAACCTCTTCCTGGACGGGGTGCAGCAGGTGATCAATGGCGATCCCACCGGGGGACTGACCTATGCGTTCGGCGCCCCGGTGGCCGCCGACGTCGCCTTGGCCACGCTCGCAGGCGGTTTCGAATTCCGCGTCTTCGAGCACGCGGCCGACACGATCGTCGCCGACTTGAACAGCCTCGCCTAAACGGCACCCGTCGGGCCTTGGGCGTCTCCCGGGTCAGAACGAAATAGGCTGGGTCACCTCGTGGTGGTCACATGCGTCACGTGCGTCTCGGCGCGGCCGGCACATACTCTTGTGCCCACCTTCGAGCGACAAACGAGGGCGGCTGTCGCGCTGAGGTGGGCACATCGGTGTATGCCGGCCAGCCAGTGACCGATGTGGCGCATGGGAATTGACGCGCAACGCGGGCCCGGCGCGGTTTACGGTTCGAGCACCAGCTTGCCGAGCACACCGCCGTCGGCAAGGCTCTGCAACGCGACGGCACCCTCCGACAGCGGATAGCGTTGCGGCGGAGGAGGTTTCAGCCCCAAGAAGACCAATTGGCTTAGGCCCCAGGAAAATAGGGCCGCCGAACCGGGAACCTTGTTGAGGTACTCGCCCCATGCGACGCCGATCACGCTGACATTGCGCAGCAGCAGCCGGTTGACCTTGACGGTGGGGATGCCGCCCGCGGCGAAGCCGATCACCAGTAGCTTGCCGTCGATGGCCAGCACGCGGATCGCGTCGTCGAAGGCCTGGCCGCCGATGGGATCGACGACGATGTCGACCCCCCGGCCCCGGGTGTGCTCGCGCACCTGGTCCGCCCAGCCGTCGGTCAGCGGTATCACCACGTCGGCGCCGACCGCACCGACATAGTCGGCCGCGGCCTCCCGATGCACCACCCCCAGGACTTTCTTGGCGCCCATCGCCTTCGCGACCTGGATCGCCGCCGTGCCCACCCCGCCGGCGGCGCCCAGCACCAGCACCGTGTCGCCCGGCCGCATCGCGGCGCGACGGGCCAGCGCGAAATACATGGTGTTGTAGTTCACCAGCAGCGAAACCGCCTCGGCGTCATCGAGTTCGGCGGGGCTGCGCATCACATTGGGCACGGGAACGGCCACCTGCTCGGCATAGCCGCCCAGGATTCCGAACGCCGAAACACGTTCTCCCACGCGGAATCCCGACCCCGTCGGCGCCGAACGCACCACGCCCGCGGCCTCCATGCCGGGGACGAACGGCGGCGGCAGCTTCAGCTGATAGTCGCCCTTGGTCAGCAGCAGGTCCGGAAAGCAAACACCGGCGGCGCGAACGTCTATGACGACGTGGTTGCCGTCACCGATATCGTCGATGTCGGTGTACACCATGCCGTCCGGGCCGGACAGCTCTTGTACCACACAGGCTTTCATGGCTCCTACAGCTTGAAGCCGGCCTTTTGCGCGGCCGAGAGGTCGGTGATCTCGGCCCAGTGCGCGGCGATGTCCTGCACCGACGGCGGCTTGTCGAAGTTGGCCCCGTCGTTCTCGAACAGCGCGACGCGCTGCACCTTGCCGCCGCCGACGACGAAAACCGAGCCGTTGTCGGCGTTTTCCTCGGTGCACAGGTAGGCCACCACGGGCGCGACGAACTCGGGCGTGAGCTTCTCCAGCACCTCGGGCGGCAAGATGTCCTGCGTCATCCTGGTCGCCGCGATGGGCGCGACGGCGTTGGCGTGGATGTTGTACTTGGCCCCCTCCAGGGCCAGCGTGTTGATCAGGCCGACCAGGCCGAGCTTGGCGGCCCCGTAGTTGGTCTGGCCGAAATTGCCGAACAGCCCGCTGGTGGAGGTGGCGACGACCACGCGGCCGTAGCTCTGCTCACGGAAATGCGGCCAGGCCGCGCGCAACACGTTGTACCCGCCGTAGAGGTGCACCTTGAGCACGGCGTCCCAGTTCTCCGACGTCATCTTGTGGAAGGTGCCGTCGCGCAGGATCCCGGCGTTGCTCACCACGCCGTGCACCGCACCGAACTCGTCGAGCGCGGTCTTGATGATGTTGGCCGCGCCCTCGGGCTCGGCGACGCTGTCGTAGTTGGCGGCCGCGCGGCCACCCGCGTCGCGAATCTCGGCGACGACGTGGTCGGCCATCGCCGATCCGGCGCCCGTGCCGTCGCGGGCCCCGCCGAGGTCATTGACGACGACGCTGGCACCCTCCCGGGCGAGGGTCAGGGCGTATTCGCGGCCCAGCCCCCCACCGGCTCCGGTGACGACGATGACACGATCTTGCACTCCGGGCATCAGGTTCCTCTCTACCTCTATCGGGATCGGCGCGGGACTATCAAAACAGCCGGCGGGCCATCTTGAAAGCCCGCTCGGTGTACGGCGGATAGATGAAACTGGACAGGTCGGGCCGGGTCGGTTTGGTCAACACCGACTTGCGGTGGCTGAACTCCTCGAAGCCGTAGCGGCCGTGGTAGGCGCCCATGCCCGACGCGCCGACCCCGCCGAAGGGCAGCTTGGCCGTCGACACCTGGAAGGCGAGATGGTTCACCAGCATGCCGCCGGCGGGCACCTCCTTGATCACGCGCTCGCGGATCTCGCGAGCCTTGGTGAACAGGTACGCCGACAGCGGCTTGGGCCGCGAGTTGACGAAACGTATTGCGTCGTCGATGGATTGGACGGTGATCACCGGCAGGATCGGCCCGAAGATCTCGTTTTGCATCAGCGGCCCGTCGGGATCGGGATCGACGACGACGGTCGGTTCGATCCGCCGGGTCGACGCGTCACAGCCGCCGCCCACGGTCACCTTGCCGTCGTTGCCGGACAGGTAGCCGCTGATCCGGTCGAATTGGCGCTGGTTGACGATGCGGATCCCGTGCGGCTCCTTGGACCGGAACTTGGTGAGGGCGGCGCCGATCTTGTCGACGAGTTCGTCGCGGATCTTCGCGTCGGCCAGCACGTAGTCGGGTGCGACGCAGGTCTGGCCGCCGTTGAGCAGTTTGATCCAGGCGATGCGCTTGGCCGCGACATCCACGTCGGCGTCGGCGGCCACGATCACCGGGCTCTTGCCGCCGAGCTCCAGGGTGACCGGGGTCAGGTGGGGTGCCGCACCCTCGTAGACCTTGCGGCCGATTTCGGTGCCGCCGGTGAACATCACGCGGTCCAGCCCCTGCGCGATGAGCTCCTGGCTCACCGCGCCGTCGCCCTCGACCACCGCGATCGCGTCGTTGTCGAGGTAGCGAGGCACCAGCTCGGCCATCAATCGCGATGACGCGGGCGCGATTTCCGAGGGCTTGAGTATGACGGCGTTTCCGGCGGCGATCGCCCCGACCGCCGGGCCCAGCGTCAGGTAGAACGGGTAGTTCCAGGCGCCGATGATCAGCACCGTCCCGTAGGGCTCGTACTCGATCCAGCCGCGGCCGGGCAGCTGCGGCGCCTCGAGCAATTGGTACCGGCGGCGGGTCCATCTGCGTAGCTTCTTGGCCGCGTACTTCGCCTCGCCGGCAGTCGTGGCGATGTCGGCGATGTAGGCCTCGAACCGGTTGCGGTCCAGATCGTCGGCGAGCGCGGCGGCGATCGCGGCCTCGTTCTCCTCCATCAACTTCTGCAACTGCAGCAACTGGTGTCTGCGCCACTCGATGTCGCGGGTGCGGCCCGTGGCGAAGGTCCGGCGCAGCCGGGCCACCGTCGCGGCGATGTCGACCGGCTGAGCCGCCACACCGTTCTTGGATTCTGATGTCTTCGGTGCAGCCGATTCGGTGGTCATCATTGTCCTTCCCGAGCGGAGCCGCCCGCTGCAGCGCTGGTGGCCGCTCATCGGTGATAACCGCGATCCTAATCATCCGGTTGGGAGAGCAGTAGGAAGGATCGAACCGGGACTCGACGGCGATCAGCCGCCCGTTCAACGGCACCGGGCGCTGCGATCGACCAGACCCGCTGCCGCTCATCACGAGTCGCCAGGGGACGAGCCTTTTCAGGGTTTGGTTGCCGTCACGAAGCTGTTGGCGAACGGCCGCTCGTCGGACTGCGGCGCGCGGCCCAGCCGCAGCGCCTCCTCGCGCGCATTCACCGTGCGGGTGGCCCAGCCGTGCGCGGCGAACCAGTCGGCGCAGTCGGGCCGGCCCTCGTCGTCAAACCAGAGGTCGAACGGGTTGAACGAGGTGTCCTGGCCCCGCGCTTGTCGCCTCGCCCGCAGCTCTTGCCACCTCTCCTCGGCCTCGCGCCGCTTCTCCTGGTCGACGCCGAAGATTTCGACCGCGACCCGGCTGCCCGGTCCGCTCAGCTCGTCGATCGAGGCGAACATGGCTTCCTGCGCGGCCGCCGGCAGGAACGGCAACAGCCCCTCGGCCAGCCAGGCCGTCGGGCGCGTCGCATCCAACCCGGCATCGCGCAGCGCCCGGGGCCAGTCGTGGCGCAGGTCAACGGGCACCGGTCGCCGGTCGGCCACGGGCGTGGCGCCGTGGGCGGCGAGCGTCTCGGCCTTGTACTCCAGCACCTTGGGCAGGTCGATCTCGTAGACGACGGTGCCGTCCGGCCAGTCCAGCCGGTAGGCGCGGGAATCGAGACCGGCGGCCAGGATCACGACCTGTCGGATGCCGGCCGCCGCCGCGGCTACAGCTTCGGTGAAGTACGCGTCGAAGAAATGCGTGCGCACTGCCTGGTAGTCGATCATGTTCTGGGAGTCGGGGGCGAAGCCCAAGTCGTCGTCCGGCTCGGGGGTCCACCACGCGGCGACCTGCTCCCGAACCCCCTCGAGTTCGGGAGTGGACACCAGCACCTCGGCGAACCGGTCCCGGACCAGCGGCTCGGGGCCGGCCGTCTCGGCGGCGCGGGCCAGCGCGACCATCACCGCCGTCGCCCCGACGCTAGTGGCGATGTCCCAGGAATCGTCGGCGGCGCGCGGCACTACGCTCGCTCCGCGATCACGAAGTCGGAGAACGCGTCCTTGTCGTCGGCCAGCGGAACGCCCTCGATCCAGCGGCCCAGCCGGCGCATCTCGTCCGTCGAGCGCTGCGCGCGAGCCCGCCAGCCGTGGTCGTTGAGCCAGTCCGCGACGTCGGCCCGGTGGTCGTCGCGATACATCAGCTCCCCGACGTCGACGGACTCCTCCAATCCCAGCTCGTCGGCCACCTTCTTGAACCGCTCGCGCATCTGCTGCCGCCGCTCGTCGGCGTGCGCCGGCGCGGTCTCGGCCGACACCCGGCTGCCGGGCGGGCTCAGCTCGCCGATCTGAGTGAACAACCGGTCCTGGGCCTCGGCCGGCAGGTACATCAGCAGCCCCTCGGCCAGCCACGCCGTCCGGGCCGCCGGGTCAAAGCCCGCGGCGCGCAGCGCGGCCGGCCAGTCTTGGCGCAGGTCGACGGCGACCTCCCGGCGATCGGCCGAGGGCGTCACGCCGTTTTCCGCCAGCGTCGTGGACTTGTAGGCCAACACCTGGGGCTGGTCGATCTCGTACACCGTGGTGCCGGCCGGCCAGTCCAGGCGGTAGGCGCGCGAATCCAGCCCCGACGCCAGGATCACCACCTGACGGATGCCGTCGGCGACGGCGTCTTTGAAGTAGGTGTCGAAGAAGTTGGTCCGCACCGCTTGGTAGCCGCGCATGTGCTCGAGCTGGGCGGCGGACTCGGCGTCGAGGTTTTCCACCTTGGCCGCGATCTCCGGGTCGAGCATGGCCTCCCACAGCACGCCGGCGCCGGCGTTGGTGACCAGAAGTTTGGCGTACGGGTCGCGGATCAGCGCGTCGGGCCGTTCGGTCTCGACGGCCCGGGCCGCGGCCACCATCACCGCGGTGGTGCCGACGCCGGTCTTGATGTCCCAGGTGTCGTCGTGGGTGCGCAGTGAGCTCATCGCGTGCTCCGATTTCCGTTGGGCTGGTGAGAAGGTCCGTCGAGACGCGCTCGCAGCAGCGTGCTGCGGACGGCCTCGTCGGCCAGGTCGTCGGGCACCGGACGGCCCAGGCGGGCCATCTCGTCGCGGTTGTCCACGCTGTCCACCCGCCAGCCGTGGTCGGCCAGCCATTGGGCGGCGTCCGTGCGGTCGGGCTCGTGGTAGGTCAGCGCTTGGACGTTGACGTCCAGGCCGAGTCGCTCACGCATCCGCAGCCAGCGCTGCGAGTTGCCCCGCGAGTTCATGCCGAACGCCTCGACGGCGACCTGACTGCCCGGCGCGCTCAGCGCGGTGAACATCTCGAACAGCCGGTCCTGGGCATCGCCGGGCAGGTACGGCAGCAGGCCCTCGGCCAGCCATGCGGTCGGTTGGGCGGGGTCGAATCCGGCCGCGGTCAGGGCCGCCGCCCAGTCATCGCGCAGATCCACCGGGACCGGGCGCCGGTCAGCGGTCGGAACCGCGCCGTGCCGCTCCAGGATCCCGGTCTTGTAGTCCAGCACCTTGGGCTGGTCGATCTCGTAGACCGCGGTGCCGGCCGGCCACCTCAGGCGATAGGCACGCGAATCCAGCCCGGCGGCCAGGATCACCACCTGCCGGATCCCGGCGTTGACCGCGGCTACAGCTTCAGTGAAGTACTCGTCGAAGAAGTGCGTGCGCACCGCCTGGTAGTCGACGCCAACCCGGTGCACCCGCCGCCCGTGCTCATCGCCGTCGAGCCAGGCCAGCTCAGGGTCGGCCAGCCGGGCCCAGGCCGGGCCGGCCGAGGACACCAAGGTGTGGGCGAAGTCGTCACGGATCAGCGGGTCGGGTCCGGCCGTTTCCACCGCGCGGGACGCGGCGACCCCCAACGCGGTGGCGCCCACGAGTTCGGTGACGGCCCAGCTGTCGCCGGCGGTCCGTAACGAGGGCGGTGACGAGGCATCCACATCAGTCATGTCGGCACCATGGTACCGAATAAGTTAGTTAGCCTATGCGCTCTGTGCGCGACGTCACTGGGCCCGGACCGACGCCGTGCCCGTTAGGTCTCGGGCCGCCAGAGGGCGCCTTCCAGCAGCTGGCGCAGCACGTCGCTGACGGCCAATATCTCTTCGTAGCTGCGGACGTAGCCGGCGTAGAACCCCACGCCGCAGAGCACGACGAGCAGTGTCTCGACCAATGCGGACGCATCGATACCGGCGGCGATCTCCCGGCGATCGATTGCGTCGTTGACCGTCCACGTCAGAAATTCCCGGGTAATTCTCACGGAATCGATTTCGGTTCCGCTTAATTCCGGATGTCGTTGCGATTCGAGCACGGCGGTAATCAAAAATGCCGACGCGGAAGGGTTGTCGGAATTTGTCCGCACCGCGGCCGAGATGAACGCCGTCAGCCGCCCCATCAGCGTGCTCTCGCGCTCCGCCTGTCGGATGCCGGAGCCGATGACAAGGGAGTTGACCTGCTCCAGCACCTCCCGGTACAACAGCCGCTTGGTGGAAAAGTAGTGGTTAATCGCCGGTCTGGTCAGATCGGCGCGGACCGCGATCGCCTGGAACGTCGCGCCGTCGTAACCGCGTTCGCTGAAGACCAGGCGAGCCGCCTGCATAATCCGCCGGCGCGTCTCGTCCGACTTGGCGGCAGGCGGGCGCCCCGGCCGTCGACTCGCCGCAGGCGACATTGCTAAAGTGTGCCACCGCCGCGGTGTGGCATTAGCGCATTTGGCGGAATGCTGCCGAATTTTCCGGCCTGGTAGTCCTGCAGCGCCTCGACCAATTCCGCGCGGGTGTTCATCACGAAAGGCCCATAGTGGAATACCGGCTCGCGAATCGGCCGGCCGCCCAGCAGCAGCACGTCAAAGGCCGTCGTGCGCGACGAGTCCTGCGTCCGGTCGGCGCCGACGGTGATCCGGTCGCCGGGTCCGAGCACCGCCAATTGACCCGAGCGAATCGGGTGAGCGACCGGACCGACGTATCCGCTCCCGGACAGCACGTATACCAGCGAGTTGAAATCGCGCCGCCACGGAATGTTCAGCCGGGCGCCGTTCTCGATCGTCGCGTGCGCCAGCGCGATGGGCGTGTGGGTGATGCCGGGTCCGCGGTGGCCGTCGATCTCGCCGGCGATGATGCGGACCAGCGCGCCGCCGTCGTCCGACGCGAGCAACGTCGCGTCGCCGCCCTCGATGGCCTGGTATCGGGGTGGCGCCAATTTGTCCTTCTTTGGCAGGTTCACCCAGAGCTGGACTCCGTGGAAGACGCCGCCGCTTTCGACGAGTTCGGCGGGCGGGGTCTCGATGTGCAGGATGCCCGAACCGGCCGTCATCCATTGGGTCGCGCCGTCGGTGATCAGGCCGCCGCCGCCGTGGGAATCCTGGTGGGCGAACTTGCCGTCGATCATGTAGGTGACGGTTTCGAAGCCGCGGTGCGGATGCCAATCGGTGCCTCTGGGCTCGCCCGGTTGGTACTCCACCTCACCCATCTGGTCCATGTGCACGAAGGGATCCAGGGCGGCGGTGCTGACCCCGGCGAAGGCGCGCACCACCGGGAAACCCTCGCCCTCGTAGCCTGGCGGACCGGTGGTGATCGACCGGACGGGCCGCTCGGTGTCGGCCGGGCCGGCCGGGCCGACCCGCGGCAATCTCAGGGTGTCTGCGGTGATAGCAGGCATGTTTACCTCCTTATTTCAGAACTACCCATATAACCGGACCGCAGTCCGGTTATTCCCGGTTGCCTTAGGATGGCCGCCGTGCGAACCTCGCGACCTTAGGGCGGCGGGCGATCGTTTTATAGTGCAATATTTGCCGTGGTAGATGGTTGTCGCGCATGCCCGGTCCTGAAAGGGTCGACGGCGGGAAGGTGACGCGGATGGAGCAGGACGAGGCGGCCGCCAATCCGGTGCGGGCGCCGCGATCGGGGGCCGACGCGACGGGGAGGGTGGCCGGCTGGCTGCGCGCGAACCGCCTGGGATTGTTCTGCGTGGCGATCGTGGTGGGGATTGGCGCCGGGTTTGGCGCGGTGGCGTTCCGCTACCTGATCTACGGCTTCACCTGGCTGGCGACCGGGCAGGACGAGTTCGGGCAGCAGGGGCGGGTGGCCAGCGGCCACCTGCCCTGGTTGGGGGTCGGCTTTTTCGTGATCGTCCCCGTGCTCGGCGGGTTGTTGTACGGGCCGTTGATCTCCCGGTTCGCCCGCGAGGCTCGCGGCCACGGCGTGCCGGAAGTCATGATCGCGGTGGCCGAGAACGGTGGCCGCATCCGTCCCCAGGTGACGGTGGTCAAGGCGCTGGCCTCGGCGCTGTGCATCGGCGCCGGCGGCTCCGTCGGGCGGGAGGGCCCGATCGTGCAGATAGGGGCGGCGCTGGCGTCCAGCCTCGGCCAGTGGGTGCGGATGCCGGAAAACCGGCTGCGGGTGCTGGTGGCCTGCGGCGCCGCCGGCGGCATCTCGGCCACGTTCAACGCCCCCGTCACGGGGGTGTTCTTCGCCGTCGAACTGATCCTGCGTGAGCTCTCGGTCGAGGCGGTCTTCACCATCATGCTCTCGGCGATGGTTGCCGACGTGATCGCCCGGGTCTTCTTCGGCTCCGCCCCTTTCCTGACCCAGCTTCCCGCCGGCATCGAACTGGACCACATCGCCAATTACCTTTTGGTAGCCCTTCTCGCGGCGATCGCGGGGCTGATCGGGGTTGTGTTCACCAAGGTCCTGTACGCGACCGAGGATCTGTGCGACCGGGTGTGGGGCCAGCGTCCGGCCTGGGCGCGGCCGGCGGTCGGCGGGATCGCGCTGGGCCTGCTGCTACTGGCGGTGCCGCAGCTGTACGGGGTGGGCTACCCGGTGGTGTACGCCGCCTTCGCCGGCCACTACGCGCTGTGGTTCCTGGTGATCCTGGCGGCGGGCAAGATACTGGCCTGCAGCCTCACCATCGGCATCGGCGGCTCGGGCGGAGTGTTCGCGCCCGCGTTGTTCGTCGGGGCCACTTCCGGCATGGCCTTCGGGCTGATCGTTCAGCACGTAATCGGCACCGCCGTCGGACATCCCGCGCTCTACGCGATCGTCGGCATGGGCGCCGTGTTTGCCGCCGCCGCGCGCGCCCCGCTCACGGCGCTGGCCAGCACGGTCGAGATGACCGGGGACTTCACCCTCACCCTGCCGGTCATGCTGGCCGTCGCCGTCGGCACGACGGTGTCCCGCGCGCTCTCCTACGGCACCATCTACACCACCAAACTGCTGCGCCGCGGCATCGACATCGACCGTCCGACTCCCACCCATGCATTCGCCAACCTCACCGCGGCCGACGCCATGCACCGGTTCACCGTTCCGCTGGATCTCACCGGCCGGGCCGGCGACGCCGACCCCGACTGGACGACCCTGCTCGGCCCGGTCACCCGCGTCCGCGAACCGCAGGCGCTCTTCGCCAACGACAGCCTCGCCCAGGCCCTGCGGCAGCTCGTCCTCTACGGCCGCGACGGGCTGCCGGTCATCGACACCGAGGCCCGGCGCGTCCAGGGCTGGCTGACCAACCAGAACGTGCTGCGCGCGGTCGACGCCTACCTCGCCGACGCCCAACCGGACATCGCGGCCGGCCACCAGGCCGCCGAATGGGCCGACCCGCAAGTCACGACCGCCGAACACGATCCGCGAAGCCAGCTCGCCGGATACCGCATCGTCGAACACACCCTCGCGCCCGATTCGGCCGCGGTCGGCCGGATCGTCGGCGAACTCGACTGGCCCGACGGCCACGTCCCCGTGTCGGTTCTGCATAACCGGCAACTCGTCGACGCCGACGCGGCCGTGCGGCTCGCCGCGGGCGACCGGATCAACGTCCTGATTCCCAAAAACGGTGCGGGCAGCCAGGATACGGCGGCTCGATCGTGAGGCCGCGTCAAAGCCGGCTGATCTGCTGCACCGGCAGCCGGGCCCCGCGGCGCGGTTCGCGAGCCAGCCCGCTGGCCTCGAGCAGCCGAACCACCCGGTGGCGGTGCGGACGCATCGGTTCGAGCAGCTCGAGCATCACCGCGTCGTCGACCGGGCGGCCCAGCAGCGTCCAGCCGATCATCTTCGGGATGTGGTAGTCGCCCACCGACACGGCGTCGGCGTCGCCGAAGGCCCGTTGAACGGTCTCCGCGGCGGTCCACTCCCCCACACCCGGCAGCGACGTCAGCGCTTCGCGGGCCCCCGCCGGCCGCAATGCCAGCCGTTCCAGCGATGCCGCCCGCCGCGCGCACGCCACCACCGTCTGCGCCCGTCTCGGGTCGACGTTGGCCCGGTGAAATTCCCACGACGGGACGTGCCGCCACTCCTCGGCCGACGGCGGCACCCGCATTCCGGCCGGCGCCGGCCCGGGCGCCGGCGTCCCGTATTTGGACACCAGCAGGCGCCACGACCGAAACGCGTCGGCGCCGGGCACCCGCTGCTCGATGATCGCGGGGACCAGGGCCTCCAGCACCAGCCCGGTGCGGCCCAGCCGCAGGTGCGGAACCCGTCGGTGCGCGGCGGCAACGGTCGGGTCCCGCGGTACGAAATCCGAGGCGTCGTCGTCGGCGCCCAGCATTGCGGGCAGCATCTCGATGAACTCCGCCGCGCCGCTGCCCCAGGCCACGCAATGGGCGGCGTTGGGAGCCGCGCGGCCGATCCGGGCCGTCACGGGCCCGGTGGGCAACAGGCTGGTTCGCCAGATGGTGCCGTCACCGGGGATTTGGAAGCAGGGGTCCCCGGGCCCCCGGCGCAGCGGCGCCAACGTGTGCCCGAAGCTGGCCGCCCCGGGGAACGTGACGATGCGCGCGCTCTTCATCCCATCACTCTTCAATCCCAAGAAATCACGGCCGGCTCTCCGGACCACTGATTGACCGTCAGCTGTCTGCCAAGACAATATTGCGATGTGATGACGCCGTTCGATGGGCCGCACACGGAACTCGCCTGGATGTTCTTGCAGAGCATGAGCGAGGGCGGCGACTTGGACGAGGGCTTCACGCTGCTGAGTGACGACTTCACCTACTGGAGCCTCTACACCCGTGTTTCCTTCGACAAGGAAACGCTGCGGCGGGCGATCAACTGGCGCAAGCAGACCCTCGAACTCACGATCGACCTGCTGCGCTGCGTCAACGAGGGAGACACGGTGGTCGTGGAGGCCGCCGCCACCGGCAGGACCACCGGCGGCGTCGTCTACGACAGCCCGTTCGTTTGCGTGTTCGAAATCCGCGACGGGCTGATCGCCTCGATGCGGGAATACAGCGACACCCGCGCGCAGGCCCGGGCCCTGCCCGAGTCACCCACCCGGGTCTACTGAGCCAGGACGCTGATTTCGGCCTTGTTGGGGTAGAAGGCGACGTGCCCGGCGATGTCGGCCACCGCCGGGTAAGGCCGTTCGTAGGTCCATATCGCGTCCTCGACCGTGGCGCCCGCCGAGGTGGTGACGCTGTAGTAGCTGGCGTCGCCCTTGAACGGGCAGTAGGTGCTGGTGTCGGTGCGGGTCAGCCGGTCCTGGAGCACGTCAGCCAGCGGAATGTATTGCACCGCAGGCAAAGTCGCCTCGCGCAGTTCCAACGCCGCGGTCGTGTCCGCAACGATCTCGCCATTGACGCGGACCTGCACCCGTCCCTTCGTCGGCTCGATGGTGATCGGGTGCCCGGCGTTGGGTTCTAACACTTGCCGATGGGCCATGGTTGATTCCCTCCTAGAGACGCAACCAGTTGCAACGCCGGCCGACGCCCAAGGCTTCCCGGGAAGCGGCCCGAGCCTATTCGGCTTGGGCGGGGGTGCTGCTCTTTTTGTTGGCTGTGCGCATGGCGGCCCAGAACCGGGCGGCCTCGCGGATGGATTCCTCCACGGGGCGCGGCTGCCAACCCAGCTCGCGGACCGCCTTGCCGTGGTCGACGTCGGCTTCGGCGCGCATCATGCGCACCGAGGCCAGGCTGAGTTCGGCGTCTTTGCCCGTCAGCCGGGCCTTCAGGCTGCCCAGCGCGCCCAGGGCGTACAGCGCCGGCACCGAAATCGAGCGGCGCGGCGGCGGCACGCCCGCCTCGTCGGCCGCGATCCGCACGACCTCCTTGAGCGCGATCATCCGTTCGGAGATCAGGTACCGCTCGCCGACGCGCCCGCGCTCGGCGGCCAGGATCATGGCCCGGGCCGCGTCGTCGACGCCGACGACCTCCAGCTGGATGCCGTCCATCGTGAAGGGCAGCTTCCCGAAGACCGCGCCGGCGATGAAGGCGCCGTGCGGTGTCCGGCCCCAGTCGCCGCTGCCGTAGGTCGTCGAGACGCACATCGCGACGGCGGGCAACCCGGCCTCGGCCACGTACCGCATCACCAGGTCCTCGGCCTGGACGCGGGATTGGACGTAGGGTGTCAACCCGCGGGAGTCGATGACGTCTTCTTCGGTCGCGACGTGCCCGTGCCGCCGGCCCACCGTCGCGTAGGTGCTGGTGAACACGAACCTGCGCAAATCGGGTTGTTTGACCGCCACGTCGAGGACGTTGCGCAGGCCCTCGACGTTGGTGCGGAACAGCGGCGACGGGTCGC